>NZ_JBFRFH010000006.1:0-225142 GCF_052114725.1 Dyella sp. 2YAF14
CGAGAACTCGACACATGGCCTGGATGCTGAACTCGTTCCTATGGGCTTCGATGAACTTGTATGCCTGTCTGACCTTACTTAGGGGCTTGCCTGGGGACATAGCCGAAACCCTCAGCGGATCGTGTGGATACTAGGACTTGTCCACTAAATCCTGGTAACTCCAGGCCATCTCAACCTGACCCCGTTACTGCGGCGCGTTACTGCGCTGACGTTGTAATTCAGCCCACTCTCGGCTTCGTAGTACTGGCCGGGAAGGCCTAGATTCCATCCTGAATTTCGATCTTCCCGCTAGCCTTTTTCATCGTGATAATCCAATGCGAACCCACGTTGGCCACTTCCGGCTTGGCCTCGACTCCAAAATAGACCTCATCGCCACAGTCTCTGCCGTGAGAGATTGTTACTTGATCGAGAGGGAGGCGATGCGCGTTGGCGAACGCCTCCTTTATGCGTGGCAATAGAGCGTCTTCTTGAGACTTTTGCATCGGAACGCAACCATCAACGTCAGCGTGACAACCGAAGCAGAAAAAACTAAGTAGAAAAAGGATAAGAATCTTCATTTACCACCCCCACGCATCACATTTATAGAGCTGAAGTTCTCGCTTGTCTCTCTTCACCTGTGCATCGGCGCCTGGGCATTTTGAATCGCACTGAAGAGACTTTCGGTAGGCCGAGCACTCACTCCGCTGCAGCGGATAGTTAGGCACAGTGGAGTTTGATTGTCTTGACATTCGGTCAAGATCGGCTCCCGGAGCATAGTTTTCAGGCGCACCTTTGCAGATATCTGGCGCCCATTTCTTGAAGTCATCGACATGACTTTGTTCGTGCTGCTGAGTGCATCCCCGTGTAGAGGTCTGATCGTTGTTAATGATCTTGAAGCCACCTTTGCCGTCGCAGAGAACTGTACCTACTGGATCAGCCAACCCTAATGCATCGATGTACGCCAGTGGATTGCCAGTCACATATCCATACGTGCTCATTCCACCATCAAGGCCGATGGGGTCGCTCTGGACGTAGCGCCCGGTTGCTGCTTCATAGTCACGATTGACGTTGTACGCGAGGCCACTTTCTGAATCAAAGTATTGGCCGGGGAACCGGGGGTTGTACGAAACTGGGGTCAGAGTGCACTTTTCCTTCGTGATCGGACGATCTGAGCCGGCATGCATGGTGCCTTGATTGGCTGACCATGAAAGCTCCGACTTATGGTGTCTGCCATGGCCCGACAACCTCGCATCGATCTGCCCGATATCCCGCAACACATCGTTCAGCGCGGTAACGATCGGCAACCATGCTTTTTCACAGAGCAAGACTACCAACGATATCTAATGGATCTTCGGGAGATCTGTTCTCGTGAAGGATGCCAAATCCATGCCTACGTGCTGATGACCAATCACGTGCATTTACTTGCCACGCCGTCTTTGCCGGGCCAGATCGCACGAATCATGCAGTCACTGGGGCGGCGCTATGTACGATATATCAACGACCAGTATCGCCGCAGCGGTACTTTGTGGGAGGGCCGGTACAAGTCGTGCCTCGTCGACAGCGATAGTTACCTCCTGCGTTGCTATCGCTATATCGAACTCAATCCAGTGCGGGCATGCATGGTCGCCACGCCCGCCGAGTATCGATGGTCCAGCTATCGGAGCAATGCCGAGGGGACGCAAAGCATCCTGCTACGCCCTCACGCCAACTATTTGGCACTTGGCGTGTCGCAGGAGGAACGGTGCGCCGCTTATCGCGCACTCGTAGCGTAGGCTCTCTCTGAGGATGACCTTGAGGCTATCCGCGGTCATGTTCAGCGACAGCATGCGCTCGGAACCCATCGATTCCGCGACGCAATCGAAGCGCAACTAGCGCGCCGCGTGGGACCGGCCAAGATGGGCCGGCCGCGCAAGGAGTCATGCTCCTAAATGTGTACTCTGACCCCAGTTTTGTTTCTTCGTTCTTGGGTTTTCCTAAAGCGCGAGAAGGTTCCGCGCCGTCGGTGAATCCATCAGCAAATCCTCACCGAGGCGCTGAGCAAGCCTAACCACATCATCAGTCCATCCGGGAGCATCACCCTTGGGAAGTTCTAGCTCGGTATAAAGAACTTTCTCTCCATCTGGCATGACGCGAAAAAGGCGCACGCATCGTTTATCTGGATCAATAGTTACTAGGTGGTCGTGAGCTGAGTTCATCGTTAGTTATTCCAAGTATTCAATGGGGGAATTGGCGCACCTCTCAAGCAAGCTGCGTAACGCTCCGATGCTGACGCATGACACGCTGCTCCAGCGGCTGCACCTCGCCTGCGCGATATGCCATTGCACGTCTGCGTATCGGTTGCATAGAGCGCATTGCATTTACTCTCATCGCCGCGTGGGCACTGCCCCGGAGGTGGATTCGGTTCATCCGCACATGAATCTGCCGTACTACGCGGAATGATGCACCCGGCAATTACGCATGCTGCACCAGAGAACGGGTTTGAGCCACAGAAGGTGGCGACCGCCGACATAACTCCAACGGGGCTCGGCACACGCGGCCCTGTAATCGGATCGGTGATTGGCACCGGACGTACACCGGGACTCATTGGCCCAGGCGAAGCAACTGGAACCGCAAACCCACCTTGTTGCGCAGTGGTTGCTTGTTGACCATCGGGATCGAAGTACAGCAACGGGTTGTTCAACCCGTAGACGTACAGTCCCATACCGCCATTGATGCCCGACGGATCAGGCTGCGGAAACTGTCCCGTCGTCGATTCGTAGTAGCGCGCGCCGTTGTAATTGAGGCCCGTCTCCACATCGAAGTACTGGCCGGGGAACCGCAGATTGTAGGAGTAGCCACTCGCACTTGAGGGCTGCTGCTCACCAAAGGCATTCCCTTGGTAGGCGAGCTGCCAGACAGAAGCCCCTGTTGCGTCCGCGACCGCTCTGGGCGTACTGAGTCCGTCAGCATGCACGTAGTTCACCGTGCTGACACCGCTGGTCGTGTCCACCACGGCGACAGGCAGATCACCGAGCCAAATATAGTCACGCGCGGTGCTACCGTACTCGCCAACTAGCTGACTGGCTTCGTCGTACGCAAAACGCTGGCTGCTAGCGGCAGGGAACGTCACCACCTTCGCCGTACGCTGCCCCAGCGCGTTGTACGTATACGTTCCCACCGTGCTGCCATCTCGCTGCACGACTGTCATGCGGTTACGACCGTTGTAGCCGTAACCAAACGTGCTGCCGCCGATCGCGCTGCCCGTGGTATTGCCATCGGCGTCATAAGCGCGCGAGGCGTTGCCGATGCTGGCCAGGTGATGTGTTCCGGTCTGATAGGTGTAGACGCCTGTTGCAAGGCCGCTGGCAGTCTTGCTCAAACGGTCGCCGGACTTTCTGTACGTATAGGCCTCTTCGACATTGCCGCTGCCATCGGTCAAGTCGGTGAGGCGATACAGCGGGTCGTAGTTGTAGGTCTCCAGGGGCGGATTGACGCCCGCGGCATTGCCGAGCGCCGTAATGTTGCCCATCGCGTCGCGGGCGAAATGCAGGTTCAGCGCCGGGCTTACGACGTCGGTGAGGGCGTAGTTGGCGTCGTAGGTGCGGGTGATGGTTTGGCCATTGCCCAGCGTGTAGCTGGCGATGGGGCCGAAGGGCAGGTAGCTGATGGCGGTGACTACGTTGCCGGCGCCCGCGCCGCTGGTGCCTGGGGGCAGGGTGGTGACGCCGCTGATACGGCCGGCTGCGTCGCGGCTGTACTGGATGGACGTGCCGGCGGGCGTCACCGTGCTGGCGAGGCGGTCGGCCAACGTGTAGCCGTAGCTGGTGACGTCGGTGACGGTGCCCTGCGTCTGGCTCTTGCGCGTGACGTTGCCGTGCGCGTCGTAGCAGTACACGGTGGTGACAGCTGTCTCGATGATGCGGGTGAGGCGACCGATCGGGTACGAGGCCGGGCAACCTGTGACGCTGTTGGGCTCGTCGTAACCATAGGCCACGTTGAGCGTGCCATCGGCATAGGTGGTGGCGGTGCGACGGTTGAGCGCGTCGTAGGTGCTGTTGCTTACCACGCCCTTGGCGTCCGTGCGCTGAGTGACGTTGCCCGCGGCATCGTAGACGTACGTGGTACCGCCCGTATCGGGGCTCTGCACGCCGGTCGCGTTGCCCAGGCCGTCGTAGCTGTAGGTGGTGTTGAGCCCGTCCGGATCGCCCACGCCTTCCAGGCGATCATTGGCGTCGTAGGCAAACACGCTTTGTGTGTTCTGCGTGGCGGTATCCGTGCCGTTGTAGTTGTCGATGGTGCTGACCAGGCGGTTCAGCCCGTCATAACCCTGTTTGCGCTGGACGCCCAGCGCATCGGCGGTGTGCACCAGGTTGCCGTTGGGGTCGTAGCTGTCGCTATAGGTGGCGTTGAACACGGCGTGGCTCAGGCCGTCCGTCACCTTGGTGAGCTGGCCCAGCGTGTTGTACGTGCGCGACAACATGCGACGTACCGTCCCACTGGGATCGAACGTCTGCTCCTGCGTCTTGTTGCCCGCTGCATCCAGCGTGTAGTGGATGCGATCGCCCAGGGCATCGGTGATGTCGGTGAGGCGATGGGCGGCGTCGTAGGTGTAGCTCACCTTGACTCCATCAGCATCGGTGATCGACGCTACTGAACCATAGGGCGTGTAGCCGATCGTGGTAAGCGCGTCGCTAGAGGAGGGCGTGCCATTAGTAGTGGCGCGAATTGTGCGCGTCAGCAGCCAGCCGCGCGGACTGTAGGTGAGGTCGGTGATGACGCCGTTGGCATCTGATTGGCGAATGATGCGCCCGTTCTTGTCGTAAGCCGCAAGTGTGGTGACTTGGCCCAGCGCGTTGGTTACCTGATACAGGTCACCGGCGCGATGGCAAGCGGCGCCAGGCGTGCCGCAGCCAGATTCGTCAGTGGCCAGGTAGTAGTTGTAGTTGGTGATGTCGGAGACATCGGTGCGCGGACCATCGACGGAGAGCGGCAGGCCGACGAGCGGACATTGCGTGGTGTCGACGGTGGCACAGTAGGTGTAGCGCCATTGGCGCACACCGGAAGGCGCATTGGCGCTGCTGCCGCAGGTGTAACTGGTAGCTCCGGCGATGGAAGGATCAGCCGTGCAACGGGCGGTGGCTTGACCCGCGTTGTTGTAGACCCATGCGTCGTAGGCGACGGTGTTGCCGTTGTTGTCAAGGACGCTGCGATTGAGTGGGACGCGGAGCGTCGCGTCCCAAGTGAAGTTAGTCGTACGCTGCGTATTCTGTCCTACGGCCTCGATCTGCTGAGACAACAATCCTGAGGAGCTGTAGGTGGTATTGGAGACGCCGTTGTTGAAGTCTGTTGTTGCCGCCGGATAGCCGTTAACGTCGAGAGTTTGGCTGCGGTAATTTTGGCCGCAGTTCTTTCCACAGAGCCCGCTGACTGTGTCCAAATGAGCTGTGCCCTGAGGGGCGCTGAAGTTGGTAACAATCGACTGACCAAGTGGATACGTCACAGTGGTCACGCCGGCGTTCCCGTAGTGCACTGACAATTGCTCTGCGCCTCCGGCGCGTGAGCTCGATATGGCCCGGCCGTCAGCCTGGTAGCTGTAGGTCGCAAAGCGAGCGTTCGCTTCGTCTACTATCCCTGTAAGCTTTCCGCCGCTTGATCCGGCGGCGCTATAAGCCGACTCATCGTAGACATATTGCCGCACGGACTGATCGGGAAACGTGATGTTGGAGATCAAGTTATTGGCGTTATAGCCGTAGTGAATGATCCCGCCATCGGGCTGCGTTGCAGAGGTAATGCGAAAATGGTTGTCATAGCCAAACGTCAGCGAACGGCCATTCGCATCGGTAGCCTTCCACAGCAAAGCAGGAGGCAAAGCGGTGCCGCTATCCGAAGTCTGGGATCCGTCCGTGTAGGTGAGACTCACCAGGATACGACTCTCGTCGCTTATCGTACGAAGAACGCCTGCGGCCGAGTACGCCTCATAGCGACGCACGTCTGCGTCAAAGTAGAGCCAAGATGCGACAGTTCCATTGCTGTTATCCGTTTCGATGAGAGATGCGGGGACATCTTTGTCGCTGACCCAAACGCCATTTGACTTTGAAAACGACAGTTCTTGCCCATCGGGGCGCGTCACCGTGACTTGGTTCGGCGAAGGGATTGTGCCGTTCGTCGAAGTGTTGCTGATGGTGATGCTTCTATCGAAGGTATTTAGCCAAGCGATTCCCATATGCGACGACCGTACTGATTGGTCGCTGTTGTAGTACCTCACGAAACTGAGATCACCTCTGGCGAAGTCCTCTTCAGCCTGATATTCACTGCCGGTAGCGATGTTGATCGGGTCGCCCGCGAAGTTTGGACCGTTTTTGTTGTTGCAAGGGCAACCCAAACTTTTGGGGTGAGAAAAGAAGTCGCAAGTTGCGCCTCCTGGTAGATTCGGATCGCCACACCAATAGGTTTTGAAGTAGTACAGCGACAGTACGTTCAGAGTTATGTAACCGGCGACCTCTTGTGGGTTGGGCACAAAGAACCAAGTTGTCTGGACAGTGAAGGCGTTTTCCCAATTGCCGGCGGAGACTTCGTAGCAGGCTTGTCCAGTGACGATGTAGCCTGCGTCTGGATGAGGAGCAGGGAAGTTAAAATATGCAATGGCCCAGGGTTTGTCGCCTTCGCAGGCTGCGGTGGCTGCTGCGCGGCTAGGATAGGTGGCTGTCGGATAGGGGGGGGAACCTTGAGCCGATGCTTCGATGTCTTTACTAGCCAGCCATACACAGCACAAGATCATCATTAGCATGGCGATGCGAAAGAGCTTCATGCATTTCCCCTGTAAGACTTCCAATCTGTCTTCGCTCGCGTTCTTTTGAACGCAGTCATTAGGGTTCTATCAAATTAAGTCGGATGCCCACCAGCTTGCTTGCGTGAGCAAGTTCACATTTTGCGCCGCAATACTCCTTAGGGATGATGGTGACATACACCTTAGATCCGGATTGCTCACGGCAAATGAACGGGGATGAGAATCCAGTAGGTCCCGCGAGGCCAGGTTGGTCACTCAGCGTGGTGCTGGCAAAACGGGGTCAGAGCGGACTTATGCCGTGATCGACAGATGTCCGAGAGGAAGTGGCCCGAGTAAACGCCGTAAAACAAAAAAAGGCCCGACATAGTCGGGCCTTTTCTTTGAAATCAAATCTGGTACCGGTGATAGGACTCGAACCTACACGACATCGCTGCCAGTGGATTTTGAGTCCACCGCGTCTACCATTCCGCCACACCGGCATTGCAGCGACGCATTATGCCGGGTTCAGTGGACCGGGTCGAGCCCCAGTTGGCGGTCGGAGCGCTGGTACTGGTTGTGGCCCAGGGGCTGGAACACGGCGCAGTGGGTCATGGCGCCCGAATAGATGTGCAGGCTCACGGCGACGGCGTCGTCGCTGGGGTTGCGGATGGTGTGGTACTCGTGGGGCGGGATCAGGCTGCCGGCGGAGCCGGGGCCGGCCTGGATGGAGCCCACGGGCTGGAAGCAGTAGTTGCCGTCTTCGTCGGCGAGGCGCTCGTACTGGACCACTTCCAGCGCGCCGCTCCAGACGCCTTCCACGCACCACATGCCGCAGTGGTCGTGGATCGGGGTGCCCTGGCCGGGCCCCCAGGTCATGGCGACCACGCAATAGCCGTGATCCTCGCTGCGGTAGAGCTCGCGGCGGGCGTAACGGCCCTCGGCGGTCTCGAAGACGCACTCGGGCAGCGTCACCTGCTGGCTGCGGATGAGGCTGCACAGGCTGTTGCGCAGGCTGTCGGTGACGGCGCGCGTGGTGTCCTGAGACACGGCCGCGTCGATGGCGTCGATGAGCTTGCGGGAGCCGGGGAAGTCCAGGGTAAGCATGGTGTTCTCGAGGTTCGTGCTACGCGGCCATCTTAGCAGCGCCGGCGGGGCGCCGCAGGCGGCTCGTTCAGAGTCCGCCGAGGAAGCCGCCTATGGCACGGCTGTAGTTGGGGATGTCAACCAGGAATGCATCATGTCCCTGCGGCGAATTGAGCGCCACGAATTCCACCGCGGCGCCGGCCGCGCGCAGGCCATCGGCGATCTGCTCCTGCTGTTCCAGCGGGAACAGGATGTCGGTGCTCACGCCGATCACCATGGCCTTTTCCACGCTGATGCGCTTGAGGCCTTCCATCACGTTGCCGTTGCCGTACTCGGCCATGTCGAACCAGTCGCTGGCGCGCGAGAGGTAGAGATAGCTGTTCGGATCGAAGGTGTGCACGAAGCGTTGAGCGTGGCCTTCGAGGTAGGACTCCACCTCGAATTCGAGACCGAACGGATTGTCGTCGCGCTGCTCGGGATCGAGCCGGATGCGTGCAAAGCGGCCGTTCCATTCCATCGCGGAGCGGTAGGTGATCACGCCGAGTTTGCGCGCGATGCTCATGCCGTCGACGGGATAGTCGTCATCGGCATAGCGACCGTTGTTCCAGTGTGGATCGAGCCGGATGGCTTCGCGCTGCAGCGAGCGGATGGCGATGGCGAACGGCTGCGCCTGCGGGGCGGTGTCCACGCTGATGTGCGCACGCACGCTGCCCGGGTGCAGCACCATGTACGCCAGCGCGCTCATGCCGCCCATCGAGCAGCCGATCAGACAGGCAAGCTGTTCGATGCCGAGGCTTTGCACGGCGACGTGCGCGGCGTTGGCCACGTCTTCCAGCGACAGCTCGGGAAAGTCCAGGCGATAGGCTTCGCCCGTGGCGGGATTGATCGATCGGGCGCAGGTGGAACCCTTGTCGCTGCCCAGCGAGTTCACGCAGATGACGAACCAGCGTGAGCTATCGATCGCCTTGCCCGGGCCGATCATCGCTTCCCACCAGCCGTCGGACGGATCTTCCGCGTTGGATGCGGCGTGCGCGCTGGGCGAGAGGCCGGTGAGGATGAGCACGGCGTTGTCGCGCGCGCTGTTCAACTCGCCCCAGGTTTCGTACGCCACGCGGGCCTCGCGCAATACTCCGCCTCGTTTCATCGCAAAGGGCGAGGGCAGGGCGCAGTAGCAGCGGGCGTCATGTGTCATTCGTGAACCTTGTCGATGCTGATCTTGATCGGCGACTGCGTGCTTACCGCGACCACGCCGGCATCGCCTTCCAGGTCGCCCGGCTGGGCGATGGCCTGGCCGCTCTTGCTGATGCGGGCGCCCACGAACACGCGCGGCACCGAGGATAGTTTGAGTTGCGGCGTCATGCCCATCGCATCGTTCAAGGTGACGGTGGCGGGCAGGGCGTTGGCGTCCAGCCTGGCCACCGCCAGCGGCATTGGCGGACCGTGCTCGGCGCGCGCGTAGACGAACAGCGTATCGCCCGCTGCAAGCTTGCTCTTGAGTGCCGGCGACAACGCCACTTGCACTTGCAGCGAGGGCTGCGCAGCGGCTGCGGCTGGCGTTTCCGCCGCGGTCTTGCCCGGGCTGTTGACGCGCGCATCGGCGACGGCGATCTGCTCGGCCACGGCCTTGGCCACGCTGGAATCCGGGTCCAGTTGCGGCTGCAGCTGGCGCCAGGTGGCTGCAGCTTCTGCGTACTTGTCGTGCTGGAACTGGCTGATGCCGAGCAGCCACAGGCCACGCTGGCTTTGCGGGTCGATCTTCACCGCGCGTTCGAGCAGTTCCTGAGCGCGGCCTTCGATGCGGTGATCCTCGCGCAGCAGCGAATCGGCTTCGGCCCAGCCGACCATCGCGACGCTGTTGTCGGGATCGATGCGCAGGGCTTCGTCGTACGCATGGCGCGCATCGGAGGCGCGGTGCATCACGCTATAGGTCTGGCCCAACAGCATCCAGCCCTGCAGGTCGTCGGGTTTCTGCACGAGGTGTGCGTTCAATTCGTCGACCGCCTGGTCGATGCTCATGCCAGCGTCGGACTTGGGCACTCCATCGAGCACGACGGGCGTGCCTACGGCGAGGTAGAGGCCGATGGCAGCCACGGGCAGACAGAAGGCCACGATCATGGAGAGTGCGAAGAGGCCACGTGGGCGGCCGAGTCGTCGTCCGTGACGGACCAGTGGCAGCAACACCAGCAACAGCGCCGCAACGATCATCGCCGCGGCGATCAGATAAAAAGCCAGCCTCACCAGTCGTCCCCTTCATCGGTCGGCTTGTCGTTGGCGACGGCGAGCGCAGCGCGACCGCGCCGGCGCACTGTCACCACCACCACGGCCGCACCGGCCAGCAAGATCACCAACGGTCCAAACCACAGCAGCAGCGTGCTGGTTTTCACCGGTGGGTCATACAACACGAAATCGGAATAGCGATCGACCAGGTATTGTTTGATCTCCTCGTCGCTCTTGCCCTGTTGCATCAGGTTGAAGACCTCGTGCCGCAGGTCGCGTGCGAGGTCGGCGTTGGAGTCGGCGAGGTTTTCGTTCTGGCAGACCAGGCAACGCAGTTCGCGCGTGAGGCTTTGGAAGCGCACTTCCTGGGCGTGGTCTTTGAAGGGCAGGGGGTCGATCGCCTGGGCAAAGGCGACCGTCGCCATGAAGAACAACAGCAACAGCAGAACCTGTGGGAGCGCACCCTGTGCGCGACGCCAGGCTGGCCGCTTCGTAGGATAGTCACGCACAGGGTGCGCTCCCACAAAAAGGCGGCGGATCATGGCTGTTCCTTGGACAACGCCGCAATGGCCGGCTTCAATTCCTTCGCAATCACCTCAGGCGTCAAGGGTCCAATCCGCTTGTAGCGAATCACGCCCTTGCCATCGACCAGAAAGCTTTCCGGTGCGCCATACACGCCAAAATCGATCGCGGTGCGACCTTCGCGATCGACGATGATCATGTCGTACGGGTTGCCGTGCTTGGCCAGCCAATCCTTGGCATCGTCCGGCGCGTCTTTGTAGTTATAGCCGACCACCGGCACGCCGATGGTCTTGCCTTCGGTCATCAGCACGGGGTGTTCCTCGCCACATGCGATGCACCAGCTGGCGAATACGTTGATCAGGTAGGGCTTGCCAAGCATGGCGTCGCGGCTGACGGTCTGCGCGGGATCGTCCAGCTTGGGCAGCACGAACGCCGGCGCCGGTTTGTTGATCAGCGGCGACGGCACTTCGCGCTGGTCGTGCTGGGTATTCCACCAGATGCCGAAGCCAAACAAGGCCACCAGCAGCAGGAAGCCGAAGAAGGGAATCAAGCGGCTCATGCGCGCGACTCCTGCAGCGCGGTGGCGGGAATCGCTGCAGTTTCGGCCACACGCTTGGTGCGGAAGCGACGATCGGCAGCTGCGAAGAAGCCGCCCAGCATCATCAACAGGCCACCCGCCCAGATCCAGCGCACGAACGGCTTGTCGTAAAGGCGAAGTGCCCACGCGCCTTCCGGCTGCTTGGCATCCATCGGCTCGCCGAGCGCCACATACAGATCACGGAACAGGCCGGGGTTGATTGCCGATTCCGTCTGCACCTGGCCGCGCAGGTAGGTGCGCTTCTGCGGGTGCATCACGGCGACGGTGCTGCCGCCGCGCGTCACGGTGACCGTGCCTTGATCACCTTGCCAGTTCGGGCCTTGCGTGTGCTGCACGCCGTCGAAGCGGAATTCGTAGCCGCCGATGCTTTCGGTCTGCCCCGGCGCCACGCGCACGTCACGCTCTACGCTCAGCGCGTTGGTGAGCAATACGCCGGCAAGGAACACGCCCGCGCCGAAATGGGCGAGCAGCATGCCGGCCATCTCGGCAGGATAACGTCGGCCGGCGGGCATCTCGCGCCAACGCTTGAACACGTAAAGCAGGGTGCCGAAGCAGCACCACACTGCCGCCGCAGTGCCGGCGATCGCCTTGCTCTCGCCGCTGGTGACAAATGCCGCGACGATGGCGCAGGCGATGGCCGCAAGACCTGCACGCCACATCACCTTCTTCAGTACCGGCACATCGCTCTTACCCCAGCGCAGGTACGGGCCGAACGGCAGCAGCAGCACCACAGGCAGCATCAGCAGGGTAAACAGGAAACCGAAATACGGCGGGCCCACCGAAATCTTGCCGAGATTCAGCGCATCGCCGAGCAAGGGGAACAACGTGCCCAGCAGCACCATGGCCGCGGCAACGGTAAACATCAGGTTGCCGATGAGGATGGCTGTTTCGCGCGACACCACGGCAAACGGCTTGCCGCCCGCCACTTTCGGTGCGCGTATCGCATAGAGCAGCAGCGAACCGCCCACCACAATGGCGAGGAAGCAGAGGATGAACAGGCCACGACGCGGATCCGAAGCAAACGCGTGCACCGAGGTGAGTACGCCCGAACGCACCAGGAAGGTACCCAGCAACGAAAGCGAGAACGCAAAGATGGAAAGCAGGATGGTCCACGCGCGCAGACCGCCGCGCTTCTCCGTCACCGCCTGCGCATGAATCAGCGCGGCGCCGACCAGCCACGGCATGAAGCTCGCGTTTTCCA
This sequence comes from Dyella sp. 2YAF14, assembly GCF_052114725.1. NCBI lineage: Bacteria > Pseudomonadati > Pseudomonadota > Gammaproteobacteria > Lysobacterales > Rhodanobacteraceae > Dyella > Dyella sp. 2YAF14. Next base: position 12,346 of record NZ_JBFRFH010000006.1, read on the forward strand.
CCGGATCCCAGAACCACCAGCCGCCCCAGCCAAGCTCGGCATACGCCCACCAGCTGCCCGCGACGATGCCGGCGGTGAGAAAGCCCCACGCCACGTTCGTCCACGGACGCGCCCAGCGCACCCAGGCCTGTTCCAGTTCGCCACCAAGCAGCGCGGCGATGGAGAAGGCGAACGCGACGGAGAATCCGACGTAGCCCATATAGAGCACCGGCGGATGGAAGGTCATGCCTGGATCCTGCAGCACCGGATTGAGATCGCCGCCATCGGGCGGCATCGGCAACAGGCGCGCAAACGGATTGGACGTGAAGATGATGAAAGCGAGGAAGCCGACCGCCACCAGACCCAGCACGCCGAGCACGCGCGCCACGAACACTTCGGGTAGGTTGCGGCTAAGCACCGCGAGCGCGAGCGTCCACAGGTTGAGGATGAAGATCCACAGCAGCAGCGAACCTTCGTGCGCACCCCACACGGCGGCGACGCGGTAGTACCACGGCAAGGCGAGGTTGGAGTTGTCGGCGACGTACTGCACCGAAAAGTCGAACGACAGGAACGACCACACCAGCAGTCCGAACGCGAGCGACACGAACACGGCCTGTCCAGCTGCGGCCGGGCGTGCCACCGACATGAATGCGCGGCTGCCGCTCCAGGCGCCGATCAGCGGCAGAACACCCTGCGCGAGCGCGAGCAGCAGCGCGAGGATCAGCGCGAGTTGGCCAAGTTCGGGCGTCATTGCGGTTTGTCCTGTCCGGCTTCCTCGTTCACTTTCTTGCCTACATGGGCTTTGGCCATGGCGTCCTTCAGCTCTTTGGGCATATAGGTTTCGTCATGCTTGGCCAGCACTTCGGTGGCGATGAAGCGGGCGTTGTCCATGTGGCCGGTGGCGATCACGGATTGGTTGTCGCGAAACAGGTCGGGCAGGATGCCGGTGTATTCCACTGGCATCGAGCCGCTTGCATCGACCACGGTGAAGGTGACCTTCAGCGATTCCTTGCTGCGCTGGATCGACCCGGATTTGACCATGCCGCCAAGGCGGAAGGTCTTGTAGCTGGTGGCTTGTCCGGTCTGCACCTGGCTCGGCGTGAACAGGTAGTTCATGTTCTGCTGCAGGGCGAACACGATCAGCGCCACCGCCACCACGGCGGCGGCTATCACGAGTAGAACAATGGTAAGCCTGCGCTTGCGTGTGGGGTTCATGCTCATTCGCGTAGGTGCGTCTTAGGGCGCTGAAGGGTTGCGTTGCTGGCGTGCCGCCTGGCGCGCCATGCGGCCGCGCAGCTCGCGCAGGTTGCGGCGGCGGCGCAGCCACGGATTGATGTAGTCGGCGATCAGCACGATGAAGAACACCGCGTAGGCAGGCCATACGTACATGGCGTAGCCGCCCATGGCGAAGAACGCGCTCATGCCTGTCCCTCGCGTTGTGCGATCTGCTTCACCCAGTCCTTGCCGCTCTCCATCGACAGCAGGTCGGTACGCACGCGACCGAACAGGCTGGCGACGTAATAGAACTTGGTGGCGGCCATCATGGTGAGCAGCGGCCACAGCATGGCGGTGCTGATCTTGGACGGACCGAGAATGCGAATCGTGGAACCCTGGTGCAGCGTGTTCCACCAGTTCACCGAGAAATGCACGATCGGCACATTGATGATGCCGATGATGGCGAGGAAAGCTGCGGCGCGCGCGCCCTGGCGACGATCTTCGAAGGAGTGATACAGGCCGATCACACCCAGATAAAGAAACAGCAGCACGAGCTCGGAGGTGAGGCGTGCATCCCAGGTCCACCAGGTGCCCCACATGGGCTTGCCCCACAGCGAACCGGTGACCAGCGTGATGAAAGTGAAGGCTGCGCCGATCGGCGCCGATTCCATCGCCACCACTTCGGCCAGCTTGATGCGCCATACCAGCAAAATAAACGAGGCCACCGCCATCAGTCCATAGATGAACAGGCTCATCCACGCGCAGGGCACATGGATGAAGATGATGCGGTAGGCGTCACCTTGCTGATAGTCGGCGGGCGCGAGCACCAGGCCGCCGTATAGCGCAACTGCACCCGTCAACAGGGCGAGGCCCAGGGCCCAGGGTCGCAGCGTGCCGGCAAACCGATAGAAGTTCGGTGGCGAGCTGAGCTTGTGTACCCACAAGGGTATCCAGTTGGCCATTGTCTTAAGCGTCCAGAGCTATGCGGAGGGCGGTGGCGCACGCCAGGGGGGCAAGCACCAGGGCCATGACCAGCGCGGCGCCCAGCCAGGCGATGGGCGCGAGCCACGGCAGCCCTTGTTGAGCCGCGGCGACAGCGCCGGCGGCAAAGATCACCACGGGTACGCACAGCGGCAGCAGCATCAGCGCCAGCAGCATACCAGAGCGCCTGCTGCCGGCCGTGAGCGCCACCAGCACGGCGCCGAGCAGGCTCAGCAGTGGTGTGGAGAGCAGCAGCGCGTAGACCAGCACGGGCATCACCGCGGTCGGCAGATGCAGCATGCCCGCCAGTAAAGGCGCGATGACGATGAGCGGCAAAGCCGTGGTGATCCAGTGCGCAAGAATTTTCATGCCAAGCATGAGTGCCAGCGGCTGGGGTGAAAGGATGAGTTGTTCGAGCGATCCGTCTTCGATATCGCTGCGGAACATGGCATCGAGCGCCAGCAGCATGGCCAGCAGCATGGTCACCAGCACCGCGCCGCCGGCAATACGCTGCAGCAGCGCCTCCTCCGGTCCCAGCGCGAAGGGAAACAATGTGATGACGATCAGCGCATACAGCACCGGCATGACGATGTCGCCACGACGACGCCAGGCCAGGGTGAGATCGCGGCGCAGGACGGCGACGCAGGCGGGACCGAGCGGCGCGTGATTCATGCGTGCATGCGCACCCGTTTCGGCTCGCCGTTGAGAAAGCTCACCGCGCCATGACTGGTGACAAGCGCGGCGCCGCCTTCGGCAGCGTGCTGGGTGAGCAGGCGATTTACCAGTTCGATGCCGGTGCGATCGAGGTTGGCGTACGGCTCGTCCAGCAGCCACAGGGTGGCCGGCAGCAACAGCAGGCGCGCGAGCGCCGCGCGTTTCTTCTGACCGGCGGAAAGTCGGCGCACGGGTTCGTCTTCATAGCCGGCGAGGCCGATGTCGGCGAGCACGCCATCAACGCTGCGTCCATCGCGGGCGCCGTACAGGCCGGCCGCCACGGCGAGATTCTCCCGTGCGCTGAGATCAGACTTCAGGCCCAGGTGGTGGCCGAGGAACTGCGTGTCGCCCAGGTGTTCGTCGCGTCGCCAAGCCTGGCCGCGCCACTCCAGCGAACCTTCGTCGATATGCAGCAATCCGGCGAGGATGCGCAGCAAGGTGGTCTTGCCGCTGCCGTTGTCGCCCTCCACCAAGGCCACTTCACCCTCGTGGAGGCAGAAGTCCAGCGGGCCGAACACGGGTTCGTCCTGGCGGTAAAACGAGAGCGCCCGGGCCTCGAGCAGAGGCGGGGCGACGGCGGTGGAAGCGGTCATCCCTCGATTGTCCGCAATGCCCGGCAGGCTTGTCCATGCGGCGGGGTGACGCCAGCCAAATCAGCGATATCAGGGTGCATTTCTGGCGTGGCGGGCATGGCTCAGGCCGGCGGTGTGAGACGGAGCTGAGCCATCGTCGCGCCTCCGCCGTGGACGTAGCCCATTTGTCCAAATCGCCGGGCCAGCGTGTCGAGTGCCGGGACGCCCGGTCCGACCACCCAGAGGCTGGCCTCCTTCCACAGACCATCGGGGCTCGCGCCCGTTCCGGCGCGAATGACCACGATTTCGGGCAGCGCGCGCAACTCGAACAGCAGGGCGCGCTGCGCGATCCGGTTGTCCGGGCGAGGCACCCGCTTGGAAAATGGATGCCATGCCGTGATGAAACCCCATGGCAAGTTCCGCGCGAGATCGCGCAGTTCCGCTGGCAAGGATTGATCGATATGGATGGTCACCCAGCCGCCACGTGCCAGGCGCACCCGATAATCGGTGGCCCGGTACGCGGCAAGCAGTGCCTCATCCATGCCGCAGATCGGGCAGGGCGGGAAGCGTGGCGCGCAGGGCGGCGACGGCGGCGTTCAGATCGACCGATGCTGCGTCAGCCGAGCCACGCAGCAGCTGGTCCAGCAGCACGTCCTGCGCTCGACCGCGCTCATAGGCATATGCGTACGGCAGATGGGTGAAGGTGACCATGCGATAGCGCGCCATGAAATGTTCCGGTGCGCGCTCGGCCAGCAAGGCGCCCAGCGCGCGCTTGGCGAGATAGTGCGGATCGGCCACCGAGTCGCGCATTTCCACGTAGTTTTCCAGCGCCATCGCCGCGATGGCGTCGCTGTTTGGCTGGCGGATGCGCTGGAATTCGGCGAACACCTCGCCCGTGTCGTCCGGCGATTGGGCCAGCAACGAGGCGAGCACCACGGTGTCTTCAAAGCCGCAATTCATGCCCTGGCCGTGGAAGGGCACGATGGCGTGCGCAGCATCGCCGATCAGCAGCGCGCGACCGTCCAGATGCCAGCGTTGCAGGTAGAGCGTGGACAGCGTGCCGACTGGGTGGCCGTCGTAATCGTTGGCGAAATCCGGGATCAGCGGCAGCAGGTCGGGGAAGTCTTCCTCGAAGAAGGCTCGCGCATGATGAGCGTCGCCCAGCGTGGCGAAGCTCGGATGCGGGCCTTGCGCCGGCAGGAACAAGGTCACGGTGAAGCTGCCTTCGGTATTGGGCAGCGCGATGCACATATAGCCGCCGCGCGGCCAGATATGCAGCGCATGCGGCTCCAGGGCGAACTGGTCGTGACCGCCGCTGCGGTTGATCAGTTCGGCGCTGAGTCCGCCGGCGGAGGGGATTTCCAGCTCCTTATAGGCGTGACCCAGCGATTCCACCCGCTCGCCCAGCGGCGAGTACGCGTTCATCGCGGCACGCAGCGAGGAACCCGCGCCGTCGGCGCCGATCACGATCGGGGCATCTAGCTCGCGCGATACGCCTTGTTCGTCGACCAACTGCAGGCGCTGCCGATCAAAATCGGCATTGGCCAGCGACTGTCCGAAATGGAATTTGACGCCCGCGGCTTCGGCAGCATCCAGCAGCAACATATTGAGCGCGCCGCGAGAGACGGACCAGATCACTTCGCTGTCGTCGACGCCGTAGCGTTGCAGGCCGGAGCGACCGTCGGTGGTGTGCACCATGCGGCCGCGCATCATCACCGCACGCTGCAGCACGTCGTCGGCGAGGCCGGCCTTGCGCAGCGCCTGCAGGCCACGCTCGGCCAGCGCGAGATTGATCGAGCGACCACCGGTGAAGCCGGCGATTCGTGGGTCAGGGCGTTTTTCGAAGACGTCGACGACGAAACCGCGTCCCGCCAATTGCTGCGCCAGCAAGGCGCCGACCAGGCCGCCGCCGATAAGAGTGAGGTGCTTCGCCATGGAGTCCCGCTGTCAGGTCGCAACGCTTAAAGGGCTGAGAGTAGCGTGTCGCGTTCGGGTGGGCGATGCGCAGTGCGGCAAGGCGGTGGCGACCCCTCAGAAACTCATGAAATACCCGCCGTTGACCGGCAGGTTCGCGCCCGTGATATAGCCGGCGTCGTCGGCGGTCAGGAAGGCCACCGCGCGGGCAATGTCCCCCGGCGAACCAAGCCGGCCCACCGGAATATCCGAGATGATCTGCTCGCGGATATCCTGCGGCACAGCGGCCACGAGCGCTGTATCGCAATAGCCCGGCGATACCGTATTCACCGTCACGCCCTTGCGCGCCGTCTCGCGCGCCAGCGCCATGCCGAAGCCGTGCACGCCAGCCTTGGCAGCGGAATAGTTGGTCTGGCCGAACTGCCCGGTCTGCCCGTTGACCGAGCTCAGGTTCACGATGCGGCCAAAACCGCGTGTGGTCATGCCTTCCACCACGTTGCGGCACATATTGAAGACGCCATCCAGGTTCACGCGCATCAACTCATGCCATTGCTGCGGCGTCATCTTGCGCAGGCTGGTGTCACGGGTGATGCCGGCGGCGTTGACCAGGATGTCGACGCTGCCGTGTTGCCGTTCCACCCGCCCAATCAACTCGGCGCACCCGTCGAAATGGCTGACGTCGGCAGGCTCGAATTTCACCGCACCATTGAGGTCGGCCAGCTCAGTCTGGAATGCGTGCAGCCGTTCCTCGCGCCCTGCCAGGTCGACGGCAATGACCTGTCGACCTGCCTGAGCCAGCTGTCGGCAGATTTCGGTGCCGAGCCCGCCAATGCCGCCAGTGACGATGGCAACGCGTGAGTTGCGAGTGTGGGAATTCATGTGAAGGACTCGTGCACATGCCGCAGGGCAGCACGTGTTGTGCTGCAGCGGCGAATGAGACGGCAGGAAGGTCGGCGCGTCGGCGCCGACCGCAGCGGATTAACCGGGCTTCTTGGTGCCGCTGCGCGGCGGCTGGCCCTGCGTGGCGGCGTCGATCAGGCCGCGCTGCATGTTGCGCCAGGCATCCATGTTGCGCTCGGTCAGGTCATTGAGCATGGACCAGGGCGTCTGGCCCAGCAGGCTGTTCAGCTGGGTGCGGAACTGCTGCTGCTGGTCGAGGAAGACCTGCAGGCTGCGCTCCAGGTAAGGCCCCATGAAACCCTGCAGCGAGTCGCCGTAGAAGCGGATGATCTGGCTGAGCAGCTGAGGAGAGAGCATCGGCTGCCCCTTTTCCTCATGCTCAGAGATGATCTGCAACAGCACCGAGCGGGTGAGATCCTCGCCGCTCTTGGCGTCACGGACTTCGAAGGTTTCGTTGTCGAGCACGAGCTGACGGACTTCCTCCAGCGTGATGTAGCTGGAGATTTCCGTGTCGTAGAGTCGACGGTTCGGATACTTCTTAATGGTGCGCATCGTTTGTGCCATGCACACAAACTAACAGAAGGTATTGCGGCGCACCAGTCGCCCAAGTGGTATTAATTGCTGCACTGGCCAGTCGCAGCAATTCCTGTTAGATCAAATACCTGCTGGTTGTTGCAGGTTTGTGCCGGATTAAGAACGTTCCGGCACCGGTTAATGCCCGCCAGGGCCTCCTGCCGAGCCAAACGGCGGCTTGGCCAGCCATATCACCGGGATCAGCACCAGGAACAGGACGGCGCAGAGCAGGAAGATGTCGTTCACCGCCAGGGTGAGGGCTTCGCGGTTAACCAGCTGATCGACGATGCCCAGCGCCTGGGTCTGGCTGTTGCCGGCATGGGTGAGCTGCGACAGGACCTGGGTGGCCGGCTGGCTGGCGCTGGTCACGTTCTCGCTCAGCGTGGCGTGATGCAGGATGCCGCGGTGCTGCCACAGCGTCACCGTCACCGCCGTGGACACGCTCGAGCCCAGTGTGCGGAAGAAGTTGGCCAGGCCGCTGGCGCTGGCGATTTCATTTGCCGGCAGTCCCGCCAGATAAATCTGGTTGAGCGGGATGAAGAAGCAGGGGATGGCAATACCCATCACGAAGCGCGGCCACACCAGCGAGTTGAACGACGCCGAGCTGTCGTAGGTGGAAAACCAGTACGAGGTGGCGGCGAACACCACGAAGGCGAAGGTCACCACCGCCCGCAGTTCCAGCTTGTGCATATTGCGGCCCAGGATGGGCGAGAGCAGGAAGGCCAGGATGCCCACCGGCGCCGTGGCCAGGCCGGCCCACGTGGCGGTGTAGCCCAGGGTGGTCTGCAGCCACAGCGGAAACACCACGTTGATGCCGAAGAACGCGAACATGCCCAGCGACAACGCCACCACGCCCGCGGTGAAATTGCGCTCCTTGAACAGGCTCAGTTCCACCACCGGGTGTTTGGCGTGCAGTTCCCACACCACCAGGAAGACCAGGCAGATCAGCGCGATCAGGCCCAGCGTGGTGATCATGGGCGAGGAGAACCAGTCGTGGTCATTGCCGTTGTCCAGCATGAACTGCAATGAGCCCACGCCGACCACCAGCAGCACCAGGCCGATCACATCGATCGGCGACTGGTAGGTCTTGGTCTCGCGCTTGCGCAGCAGTGCCCAGGTGATCACACCGGCGAGGATGCCCACCGGCAGGTTGATGTAGAAAATCCACGGCCACGAGAAGTTGTCGGTGATCCAGCCGCCCAGGATCGGTCCGAAGATCGGCGCCACCACCACGGTCATCGCCCATAGCGCGAGCGCGACGCCTTGCTTGGTCTTGGGATAACTCGCCAGCAGCAACGTGAGCGACAACGCCACCATCGGGCCGGAGCCGGCGCCCTGCATCAGGCGCGCAAACACCAGCATCGGCATCGAAGTGGCCAGGCCGCACAACATGGAGAACACCACGAACAGGCCGACCGATACGACAAAGGTCTTCACCTCGCCGAAGCGGCGGGCGATCCAGCCGGTCAGCGGCTGCATGATGGCGCTGGCCAGTGAGTACGAACTGATCGTCCAGGTGCCTTCGCTCGCGCTCACGCCAAGGCTGCCTGCGATATGCGGCACAGCCACGTTGACGATGGTCATGTCCAGCACTTCCATGAAGGTGCTGAAGGCGACGGCGATGGTCAGCAAGACCAGCGCGGTACCGTGCAAAGGCGGTAGCGGCTTGTCTTCGGAGGGGTTGGCGGCCATGTGGGTGCTTTGTCAGTTCGCGTCTTGCTGGCCGAGGTTGGCCTTGATGATCTTCTCGGCCTCTTCGTCGGCCTTGCTGGCCATCTGGTCATACACGGAAGTTGCCGCGATCGGCTGACCGTTGCCGAGCGCCGCATTCATGGCGCCCTTGTCATCGCTGATATTGACGGTGACATCGGTGGACAGGCCTACGCGCAGCGGATGCTGGTCGAGTTCCTTGTCGTCCAACGCAATGCGCACAGGCACGCGCTGCACTACCTTGATCCAGTTGCCGGTGGCGTTCTGCGCCGGCAGCAGGGAGAACACGCTGCCGGTACCCGCGCCCAGTCCGATCACCTTGCCGTGGAATTCGACGCTGCCGCCGTAGACGTCTGCCTCGACCTTCGCCGGCTGACCCACGCGGATATGGCGAAGCTGGTTTTCCTTGAAGTTCGCGTCCACCCACAGGTCGTGCAGTGGCACCACCGCCATCAGCTGCTGGCCCGGCTGCACGCTGTTGCCCACCTGAACGCTGCGCTGGGCGACGTAGCCGGTGACCGGCGCGTAGATGTTGTTGCGCTGTGCAGCGATCCAGGCCGAACGGTAATTGGCGCGCGCCTGCTCCACCGCCGGATTGGTGGCGATGCGGGTGCCTTCGATGGCGGCGTGCGAAGCCGCGGCCTGTGCCTGCGCCGCGTCGAGCGAGGCCTGCGCCTGGTCGACGGCATCGCGCAGGTGCTGCACCGTTTCCGGCGCTTCGGCCTGGGCGGCCACCAGCGGTGCGCGACGGGCAAGATCCGCCTGCGCCTTCTTGAGATCGACGCGGGCCTTGGCCACCTGGGCGTCGGCGCTGGTCGCCGACTCGGTCTGCTGGCGCACCTGGCGCACGGCCTGCGCGAGCGCGCTGCTGGTCTGCTGCAGGCGCACGTCGGCGTCGGTGTTGTCGAGCTTCACCAGCACCTGGCCGGCTTCGACGCGCTGCGTGTCGTCAGCCAGGATCGCCACCACGATGCCGGGCACCTGCGCTGAAATCGCCACCTGGTTGCCGCCGACATAGGCGTTGTCGGTCTTCTCGCGGGTGGAGAACACGAACAGCCACAGCAGCAGCCATGCAACGGCGCCCAGCACAAAGACCGCGGCGACGATGAACAACGCGCGACGGCGCTTGGCGGGATCCTTTGCCGCCATGCCGCTGTCGTTGTCGTCGTTGTTGTTCTTCTTGACGTCGGAATCAGTGGCGCTCATTCGGGGCGTCTCCGGAAAGGTTCAAAGGGGAAGAGGGGCGATCGCTGGATGCCTGTGCCGGCAGGCTGGCGCGGTAACCGCCGCCCAGCGCCTTGATCAGCGAGATATCGGTGGAAAGCGCCTGGCCTTGCAGGGTCACGTCGCTGTCCTGCTGTTGCAGAAGGTCTGCCTGCGCACTCAGCGATTCGCGGCTGTCGCTCACGCCACGCTTGACGCGCGATTGCGCGTTGGCGAGCAGCTGCTGGTTGGCGGCGATTTCGCGGGCCTGTTCCTTGCGGCGATTCTGGATCTGATCCGCGGTCAGGCTTTGCGTGGCGACGTCGCGCGCAGCGCTCAGCACCGTGCTGTTGTATTGAGCCGCGGACGCTTCAAGCTGAGCCTTGCTCACCCCGTAGTTCGCCTCCAGCAGACCGCCGGTGAAGATCGGCAGGTGCAGGGCCGGGGTCAGGCCGAACACGCGGCTGCCGGCGTTGAACATCTTGTCGAGATCGATACTGGACAGGCCCGCCATCGCGCTGATGCTGATGTCGGGAAAGAATTCCGCACGTGCCACATCGGTCTGGCGCAGCGCCGATTCCACCTGCCAGAGACTGGCGGCGATATCCGGACGGCGCGCGATCAGGTCGACGCCGACGTTGTCCGGCAGTCCGGTGGTGACCTCCGGCAGCGCACGCGGCTGCAGGGCCGGCAATTGCGCGGGAGACACGCCACACAGGCTGGCGAGCGCGGCCTCACGAATGCGCGCGGAGCTTTCGAGCACCACCAGCATCTGCCGTGCGGACGCGGTCTGCGCCTTGGCCGACTGCACCGTGTCCGGACGATCCACGCCTTGCTTCACGCGCAGCTGCGCGATCTGCTCGAGCTGTTCGGCCGTCTTTACGGTTTGCCTGGCCAGGGCGATGCGGCTCTGATCGGCGAGCCAGCCGAAGTACGTGTCAGCGACGTTGCTTTGGATGGCGAGTGCCGCCGCGCTGTGCTGCGCTTCGGCTGCATGCGCCTGATCCACCGCCGACTCGATGGTGTTGCGTTTCTTGCCCCACCAGTCGAAGTCGTACTGCGCCTGCACGCCGATATCGCCCTGGTTGTACCAGGTGAAACCGAGGAATTTCGGCGGGATCAGGCCGGTTTCGCTGAGGCGCTGACGTTCCACCTGCGCGCTGCCGTTCACGCTGAGTCCGGCCTGTGCCGTGGCTGCACGGATATTCTGCTGCGCCGAATCGACGCGCGACTTGGCCTGGGCCAGATCCGGCGAATCCTGCATCGCCAGGTCGATCAGCTGATCGAGTTGCGGATCGTTGTACTGCTTCCACCACGCGGCATCGGGCCAGCCGGCGCGATGGCCGGTTTGAAGGCCGGCCAGCGGAACGTCGTCGCGCACCGGTGGGCGATTCAATTTGGCAGGGATGGAGCAGCCCGCAACAGCAACAGCGATCGCGCAGGCAAGCAGCGCGCGACGGCCGAGTCCGTGGCGTAAGAGGGAGTGAGGAGTCATGGACCAGCGTCCGGCTGAGTGAGCGAATCGATGTTGACGGCGATCTGGCGCAGCAGGCGGTCGAGCGTGCGCTTGTCGGCGGCACTGAGCGAGGCGAAAGCGCCATGAACGTTGGGGAAGAGCGGAGGGAGAATCTTTCGCACGAGACGCTTGCCGGCCGTGGTGATGCTGAGCACGACGCGGCGGCGATCTTCTGCGCTGGTGGCCCGCGTGATCAGGCCGCCCTTGACCAGCACGTTGGCGATGCGCGTCATATTGGTGGCGCCTTGCTGCGCGTACTCGCACAACTCGGTGGGCGTCGCGCTGCCGGTCGGGCTGCTGTAGATCATCATCAGCGTGCGGAAATCGCTGTCGTTCAAGCCGTGCGGCTTGAGTTTGCTTTCCAGCTCGCCGAGCAGGGTGCCGCCGACTAGCAGCAACAGGCGCGTGAGTACCACTTCCTGGACGGGAAGGTCCGGGAAGATCTCGCTGACGCGACCAATTCCCTCGTCCATATGGTCGAGGCATTCATGCATGCGCTTCATTTCACCAAAGAATAGTTCGCCAGTGAAGTAATTAGGCTAGCACTGGGTTCGAGCGACCCGCAAGGGTCAATCGAACCGGAACAGATTCCGGGCGTTGCGGGTGGTGGCTTCGGCGATGGCCTCGGGGCTGACGCCGCGGAGGTCGGCGATCACGTGCAGCACTTCGACCATGTTCGACGGCTCGTTGCGCTCGCCGCGATGGCAGGCGCCGGGCTGGTCGGGTGCGTCCGTTTCCAGCAGCAAGCGTTCGACGGGCATGGTCGCGACGATCTGACGAAGTCGTTGTGCGCGTTCATACGTAACCGGCCCGCCGATGCCCAGGTAGAAGCCCAGCTCCCATAGCCGCTCTGCCTGTTGCTGGCTGCCGGAGAAACTGTGAACCACGCCACGTAATCCGCCCATGCGGCGCATGGTGGAGGTGACTTCATCCATGGCGCGGCGCGCATGGACGATCACCGGCAGATCGAACTCGCGCGCTATCTGCAACTGCTGCTGGAAGTAAAACCGCTGCTGCTCGACGTCGAGTTCGGGCAGGAAATAGTCCAGTCCGATTTCGCCCACGGCCACAGCACGATGCGTCTTCAGCCAAGTGCTCAGCTCATCGAGATGCTCGGGACGATGTTCGTCGAGATAGATCGGATGCATGCCATACGCGGGGAGTACGCAGGTTTGGTCGGCCGCCAGCGAGGCAATGCGCGGCCATGATGTATGGTCGATCGCCGGAACCACGATGTGCCTGATGCCGGCGTCGCGGGCACGCTGGAACATGGCGTCCCGGTCGGATGCAAAACTCGCATCATCGATGTGCGCATGGCTGTCGGTGAGTTCGAGCACAGTACGGGGCTTCCTGAATTTGAAACAATGCGCGGCTTCGGTCTAAGCGAGCATTCAGTGACCCAGAGGTTCAATGATTGCGCTGGGATCGAATTCAAGCAGGAGCGGGGGCGCTCCGCTGGTCCCACTAGGAGAGCATTATGAACAGGTTGGTCGTTTCGGCGCTGCATGTCGGTTTCGCCGGTGTATTGGTGTTGGGTCTTTCGGCGTGTAATCGGGACGCGAATGCTGACGGTGGCGTGGGCGCCGCTGCGCAGCAGCAAGGGGCTGCCGATGGTGCCAAGTACGCGCGCGTGACGAGCGTGACGCCGGTCCGTGAGGCCGCGAGTGCGCCGCAGCAGGTATGTCATGACGAGGTGGTGACCACGCACAAGCCGGTGCAGGACACCCACCAGATTGCTGGTACGGCCATTGGTGCCGTGGCGGGTGGCTTGCTCGGCAACCAGGTCGGCGGCGGCAAGGGCCGCACCTTGGCAACGGTGGCGGGCGCGGTCGGTGGTGGCTATGCAGGCCATGAAATCCAGGCCAATCACCAGGCAAACGCCACCCAGCAAACCACGCAGCGTAAATGCACCACAGTGGCCGGCAGCGGTGGCGACAAGGTGGTGGCATACGATGTGAGTTACGAGTACAACGGCGTGACCCGCACTGTACGAATGGATCACGATCCGGGTGACAGGCTGCAGGTACAGGAAGGTGTGGTAGCCGTTTCCGACGCTCACTGAGGATTCACGCCATGCAAACACTGCTTAGACATTTGGCTGTCGTAGGACTTGTTTCCGCTGTTGCGCTGCTTTCCGGTTGCCAGACGCCACCGCAGCGCCAGGTGGCTTACAGCGGCGCTTCCAACCGTTGCGAGCAGTGTGGCGTGGTCAGTGACGTGCGGCAGATCCAGACCCAGAAGGAATCGTCGCCGCTGGGCATGGTCATCGGCGGCATCGCTGGCGGCGTGATCGGCAACCAGTTCGGTGGCGGCAGCGGCAAGGCCCTGACCACCGTGGCTGGTGCGGTGGCGGGCGGCGCCATCGGCAATCAGGTCGGCAAGAACAATAGCGGTCCCGATGTCGCATGGCAGGTCACCGTCAAGCTCGACGACGGTCGCTATGCCACGGTGACGCAGGCAGCTGATCCGCAGGTTCGCCCCGGCGACTACGTGCAGATCCGCAACAACCTCGTGTATCGGCTCTGACGTAAAGACGTCTGGACGTCCAAATGAAAAGGCCCTCGCGAGAGGGCCTTTTTTTATTCTCTATGGGGTGGGGTGTGTTTAGTTGCTGACGGCGTAGAACGCATGTTCGCCGATGGTCTTGACGCGTTTCGTCGACCACGCGGTGGTGACGGCAAGCGTGGCGAAGTGATCTGCTTGCGGCACGTACACGGTGCGCTCTCCCTTTGGCAGGCTCCAATTGCTGATCGAATCACCAGCAATCTTCCACGCCTTGGTCCAGGAGTTCAGATCGGTCACTTCGAACGTGCTTGCGGTGGTTGTCAATGCGAATTGCCGCGGCGACTTGACCACCTCACAAACATTGTCGCCCCACGTACCGCGGTCGCGACGACGAAGAGCAACTTCGGCCACGGCGTACTGGCCGAGGGTCGATTCACTGCGTGCCTCGAGATACACCGTCGTGGCCAGGCAGGTCTGGTCCGCGAGGGGCTGGGGTAGCACGGACGCTAACCACAACAGCATGGAAAGTTTCATTGAGTCTGCCTCCAACGTGCTGTACGCGTGAGGTCGGTACTGCTGACTTCACGCGCCGTTGCGGTGGACGGGCGGGCAGGCCGTTCCACCTGGATTGATCGCCGCGACCGAAACTTGTGGTCAGGCGGTTTGCCACGGGATTGTGGCCAGTCGAGCGGCTGTTCCGGTGCCGCTCAAAACTTGTGGTGCTGCAAGGGCATAGATCGGGTACTAAGGACCGCGTTGCCTGCAACGTCAGCCGCGCCAAGGGGCGGCATTGGATACACCGACATCTCTGTCGGGTCGCGCTGATCCGGACCCCTCCGGTTCGTCGCGTATGTGGACACCCAGGGCAGTGGGTGTCTATCGAATTGGTTGGCGAGACTAGTGGCCGATTTCTGATCTGGCAAGTGCCTCGCAGTTCAGGTTCACGTCACACTCACATTGTCGTCTCGCTTCGTGAATCTTTGCGCCTGTTTGTTTCATCATGCAGACCAACTCTGCACGACATGCAAACGAATGCCTTCGTCAGTGTCGATACGCGATGCATCATCAAGCGAATTCATTAGACCATCGTCTATGACTGCAAGCGCTCGAAAGGTTGCATCGTCATTGGCCACATCCAGCAATTGAATGCTGTTGTCACCGTTACGGTGCAGCACGGTGCCCCCGCTCACAAACTGCGACAATACGACGCAATGCATATGCCGCTTGTGTCCACCGCGGTAGTGCAGGCGCGCCACGATCTCCTGGCCGGGATAACAGCCTTTGTCGAATGCAACCGCTTGCAGACGCTCGAGCGAAATAGCAGGCGGCAGCAATGCGCTTAGTGCTTCATTTGGCAACCACGGCCAGCCCGCGCGTACCTGCAACACTCGCCACGCATCGTCGGCAGTTGCAGCGCCGACGATTACGCTGTGATCACCGCAACCGAACACGTACGCATCACCTTCACGATGCACGGCGTACGTCGTGAGTGCTGCGCCGGTGGCAAGTGCGCGCGGTTCGGGCACGCTCAGTTTGAGCTTGGAGCGAAACACGAAACGTTGCAGCGATGCCGCCATCGACGATGCATCGCCGCCGCGCAACAGCAGCAGCAACGAGTCATCGGCGATACGTGCGAGCTGGAACAAGGCAAGCACGCGGCCCTGGGCATCGAGCCACGCGCTGAACTGCCAGTGGCCGACGGCAAGCGACTGGACATCGCTGGTGAACTGGGCTTGCGCAAAGGCCGCGGCGTCGGTGCCTTCGATCAACAGGGTCTGGGCGGAGAGGTCGGTAGGCATAAGAAAGGGAGGTAAGGGCGGGCAGGGGAAGTCACAAGGGCCGCTGCCCTACTGGCAGAGCAGCGCACCGTCGTCAAGGTTGTGCTGCATTAACGCAGGTATTACGCTTTTACGGCTTTCAAACACCATGTCCGATACCTCCTCCCAAACTGAGTCCAAGCCCGCGTCCGCTCCGGTGGAGCAGGTTCCCGTGCCCGCGGTTCCGGCCACGGACAAGACTTCGACGGAGCGAGCGGCCCCCGATCCCACCCGCTACGGCGATTGGGAAAAGAACGGGCGCTGTATCGACTTCTGATTCGCCGCGCCGGCTCGGGTCGGCGTCGTCGGAGCGGGAAGGGCGGTAAAGGGCATCAGCGATTCCACCCAGGATAGCCGCCATGGCAGACACGCAACGACCGCTCTCTCCCCACATGGGCATATATAAGTGGCAAGTGCAGATGGTGACCTCCATCGTGCACCGCGCTACCGGTATCGCCCTTTCCGTCGGAACCTTGCTCGTGTTGTGGGGTGTGTTCTCCCTCGCCAGCGGCGAAGACAGCTATAACCAGTTCAAGACCTGCATCGGCAGCCCGATCGGCATGATCCTGCTGATCGGCTGGAGCTGGGCGCTGTTTTTCCACCTGCTCAACGGCATCCGCCACCTGATCCAGGACGGCGGCATGGGCTACGCCATTCCGCAGTTCGTCCGTTCCAGCTGGCTTTCGATCATTGGCAGCGTGGTGCTGACCATCATCGTGTGGGCTTACGTGCTGACTGCCGGAGGTGCCGCATGAGCGCCAACGGTCCGCAGTACGACGTGCGCAAGCAATTGCGCACCCCCTTGAAGCGCGCCCGCGGCCTCGGCTCGGCGCAATCCGGTGTCGGTCATTGGTGGACACAGCGCATCACCGCCGCGGCGCTGGTGTTCCTCGGCATCTGGTTTGTGGTGACGGTGCTGGGCGCCTTGCACGCCGACTACGCCACCGCCCGCGCCATGATCGCCAAGCCGTGGAACGCCCTGCTGCTGGTCGCCTTCGTGCTGGCCATGTGCTGGCACGCGGTGCTCGGCCTGCAGGTGGTGATCGAAGATTACGTCCATACCCGCTGGGTGGAGGTGTCCCTCCTGGTGCTGGTGAAGTTCATTGCAGTGCTCGGCACGTTGGCCACGTTGATGGCCGTGCTGCGCGTGGCGCTGGGAGCCTGATTCGATGGAAAGCTACAAGATCCAACAGCATAAGTACGACGTGATCGTGGTCGGCGCCGGCGGCGCTGGCCTGCGCGCCACCTTCGGCCTGGCCGAGAAGGGCCTCAAGGCCGCGTGCATCACCAAGGTGTTCCCGACCCGTTCGCACACCGTGGCGGCGCAGGGCGGCATCTCGGCCGCGCTCGGCAACATGGGCGAGGACGACTGGCGCTTCCACTTCTACGACACGATCAAGGGTTCGGACTGGCTCGGCGACCAGGACGCGATCGAATACATGTGCCGCGAGGCGATTCCGGCCATCATCGAGCTGGAACACTACGGCGTGCCGTTCTCGCGCACCGAGGAAGGCAAGATCTACCAGCGTCCGTTCGGCGGCATGACCACGCACTACGGCAAGGGCACCGCGCAGCGCACCTGCGCCGCGGCCGACCGTACCGGCCACGCCATCCTGCACACGCTGTACCAGCAGGCGCTGGCGCATGACGCCACGTTCTTCATCGAGTACTTCGCCATCGACCTCATCTTCGATGAAGAAGGTGTGTGCCGCGGCGTGCTTGCGCTGGACATGAACGAAGGCACCTTGCACTTCTTCCGCGGTCACGCGGTGGTGCTGGCAACCGGCGGTTACGGCCGCGCCTACTTCAGCGCCACCTCGGCGCATACCTGCACCGGCGACGGTGGCGGCATGGTGCTGCGCGCGGGTCTCGCGCTGCAGGACATGGAGTTCGTGCAGTTCCACCCGACCGGCATCTACGGTTCGGGCTGCCTGATCACCGAAGGCGTGCGTGGCGAAGGTGGCTACCTCACCAACTCCAACGGCGAGCGTTTCATGGAGCGCTATGCGCCCAACGCGAAGGATCTCGCTTCGCGTGACGTGGTCAGCCGCGCCATGACGATGGAAATCCGTGAAGGCCGCGGCGTGGGCGAACACAAGGACCACATCCACATCAACCTGATGCACCTGGGCGCGAACGTGATCCACGAACGCCTGCCCGGCATCGCCGAATCGGCGCGCATCTTTGCCGGCGTGGACGTGACCAAGGAACCGATCCCGGTGATCCCGACCGTGCACTACAACATGGGCGGCATCCCCACCAACTATCACGGCGAAGTGGTGCAGAAGCGCGGCGACGACGTCGATGCGGTGGTGCCGGGCCTGTTCGCCATCGGCGAAGCGGCTTGCGTATCCGTGCATGGCGCCAACCGCCTGGGCTCCAACTCGCTGCTCGACCTGGTGGTGTTTGGTCGCGCGGTGTCGCATCGCTGCGCCGAGATCATCAAGCCGGACACGGCCCACAAGGACCTGCCGGCCAGCGTGCTGGACAAGGCCTTGGCCCGTTTCGACGGCCTGCGCAACGCCAAGGGCAGCCTGCCGACCGCGAAGATCCGCGCTGAAATGCAGCGCACCATGCAGTCCGATGCGGCCGTGTTCCGCACCGGTGAGTCGCTCAAGGAAGGTTGCGAGAAGATCTCCAAGGTGCGCGAGTCGTTCAAGGACGTGGGCGTCAGCGATCGTTCGCTGGTGTGGAACTCCGACCTGATCGAAACGCTGGAACTGGCCAACCTGCTCGACCAGGCCGTGGCCACCATGTATTCGGCCGAGCAGCGTCACGAGAGCCGCGGCGCGCATGCCCGCGAGGACTTCCCCGATCGCGACGACCATGTGTGGCAGAAGCACACGATGGTGTCGGTCGATGAAGCTGGCAAGACCAACTTCGATTTCCGTCCGGTGCACATGTACACCATGACGAAAGACGTCGACGTCGTGCCGCCGAAAAAGCGCACTTACTGATACCCGGACTGGAGAGCCACTGTGGCTGAGTTTTCGCTTCCCAAAAATTCCAAGGTCCAGCCGGGCAAGCACTTTCCCGCGAAGGACGCCAAGAAGCCGCGCACGTTCCGCATCTATCGCTGGAGCCCGGACGACGGCCAGAACCCGCGCATCGATACGTATGAAGTCGACATGGCTTCGTGCGGCCCGATGGTTCTGGACGCGCTGCTGAAGATCAAGAACGAGATCGACTCGACGCTCACCCTGCGCCGTTCGTGCCGTGAAGGCATCTGCGGTTCGTGCGCGATGAACATCGACGGCACCAACACGCTGGCCTGCACCAAGGCGATCGAGGATTGCGCTTCGGGCGACGTGAAGATCTATCCGCTGCCGCATATGCCGGTGGTGAAGGATCTGGTGCCCGACCTCACGCACTTCTACGCCCAGTTCGCCTCGATCAAGCCGTGGCTGCGCACGCAGAGCCCGGCACCGGCCGACAAGGAGCGCCTGCAGTCGCCGGAAGACCGCAAGAAGCTCGACGGCTTGTACGAGTGCATCCTGTGCGCCTGCTGCTCGACCAGCTGCCCGAGCTACTGGTGGAACGGCGACCGCTACCTCGGTCCGGCCATCCTGCTGCAGGCCTATCGCTGGATCATCGACAGCCGCGATGAGGACACCGGTGCGCGTCTGGACGATCTGGAAGATCCGTTCAAGCTGTATCGCTGCCACACGATCATGAATTGCGCCCGCACCTGCCCCAAGGGTCTGAACCCGGCGAAGGCGATTGCGGAGATCAAGAAGTTGATCGTCGAGCGTCGGACCTGATGCTTTTGTTCCCTCTCCCCGACGGGGAGAGGGCTAGGGTGAGGGGCGGGTGCTCGCGGAAGAACCTCCAATCTGGCTCTAGATAAACTGGGCCAAGATTGACTCCTCACCTCAATCCTCTCTCCCACAGGGACTACCTTCTGGTCGCCCGGAGGGGAGAGGAAGTAACTAGGAGGCGTGTTGCAATGGACGAAGCCCGCATCAAACGCCTCCGCTGGCGCACGCGCCGCGGCACCCGCGAGCTCGACGCGCTGTTCGGTGGCTGGCTCGACGAACGCTTCGCCAGCGCCGACGAAGCCCAGCGCCAGGCCTTCGATGAACTGCTCGACGTGCAGGACCCGGACCTTTGGGACTGGGTGATGGGGCACGCCAAGGCGACGCGTCCGGACTGGCAGGCGATCATCGATGACATCCGCTCCCGCCATCGGCTTTGAATACCGGCCCTCGCGCTGGCTGGGGCGGCTTCTCTGGTTCCTCTGTGCCCTCGCCACACTGGCCGTGTGGATGTGCGCCGCGCCGTGGCCGGCCAGGCTCGCCATCAGCTTCGCCATTGGCCTTGCCCTCTGGCGCACGCTTGCGCGCTGGTCCGACGCACCGCTGCAGGCGGCTGGCTGGGGGCGTGATGGCGGCTGGAGCCTGAGATTGCGGGGTGAGCAGGACGGGGCGGCGACCCTGGCATCGTTTCGGGTGATCGGCGAGCAGCTCGTTTGGTTGCGGCTGTCGCTGGCCGACGGGGGCCACGCCAACCTGCTGCTGGCGCCGGACAACAGCGACGCCGATATCCGCCGCCGGCTGCGCATGCGGCTGGCCCAGGTCGAGGCATCGGGCACTTACGCCTCTGGCCGCGGTCCTACGGTTTAGCCGCGTTACAGGCGATAATCGTCAGCATTCGGGCGGCCAGCCCCTTCGATACCCACAAGCGACCGCCCTAATGTTCCGACCGCTAGAGCTTTTTATTGGCCTGCGTTACACCCGCGCCAAGCGTCGCAATCAATTCATCTCCTTCATCTCGACCGTCTCCATCGTCTGCATCGCCATCAGCGTGACCGCGCTGATCACGGTGATGTCGGTGATGAACGGCTTCGACGACGAGCTGCGCTCGCGCATCCTCGGTGCCATTTCTCATGCCACGGTTTCCGGCATGCCGGGCGAAGCCGTGCAGGACTGGCCGCGGGCGGTGAAGATCGCTGGCGCCAACAAGCATGTGCTCGGCGCCGCGCCTTACGTGGAGAGCGAAGCCTTCCTGCAGGCACGCCGTTCCACCGGCGGCTTGCTGCGCGGCATCGAACCGGCGCAGGAGCCCAAAGTCTCCGACCTCGATCAGCACATGGTGGAAGGCAAGCTCACCGAGCTGACGCCGGGCAGCTGGCACATCGTGCTCGGTCGCGAACTGGCCATGCAGCTGGGCGTGTCGGTGGGCGACAAGGTCATCGTGGCCGTGCCGGCATTCCAGTCTTCGCCGATCACCGGCAGCGTGCCGAACCTGCGCACGTTCACGGTGTCGGGCGTGTTCGAAATGGGCATGCAGGAATTCGATTCGGGTCTTGCGCTGGTCAACATGACCGACGCCGAGCGACTCAATCGTTTGGGCGGTCCCACCGGCATCCGTTTGAAGCTCGACGACATGTTC
The DNA here is from genome assembly GCF_052114725.1 of Dyella sp. 2YAF14. Taxonomy (NCBI): domain Bacteria; kingdom Pseudomonadati; phylum Pseudomonadota; class Gammaproteobacteria; order Lysobacterales; family Rhodanobacteraceae; genus Dyella; species Dyella sp. 2YAF14. Next base: position 33,336 of record NZ_JBFRFH010000006.1, read on the forward strand.
AACGCGCGCGAAGTGGCACGCGAACTTGCCGATCAGCTGGGCCAGGTCTACCGCGTGGATACCTGGATGGACAGCCACGCCAACTTCTTCTCCGCCATCTCGATGGAGAAAAAGGTGATGTTCATCATCCTCTCGCTGATCATCCTGGTGGCCGTGATCAACCTCATCTCGATGTTGATGATGCTGGTGACGGATAAGCAGGCCGATATCGCCATCCTGCGCACGCTCGGATCCACTCCGCGCAGCATCATGGGCATGTTCATGGTGCAAGGCGTGCTGGTCGGCTTTGTCGGCATCGGTTTCGGCGTGGGCCTGGGTTCGCTGCTGTCGTGGAAGCTGCCTGGCATCGTGAAGTGGATCGAACATGTCACCGGCGTCACCTTCCTCTCGCCGGACGTCTATTACATCAGCGAGCTGCCGAGCAAACTGCTGGCGAGCGACGTGGGCTGGGTGGCGCTGATCACCTTCCTGTTCTCCTTGCTGGCCACCCTCTATCCCGCTTGGCGTGCGTCGCGCACCCAGCCCGCGCAGGCGCTGCGTTATGAATAAGCCGATGAACTCCGCCAATGACGTGGTGATGCGCGCAAGCCATATCGCCAAGACGTATGAAGAAGGCGATCTGAAAACCGACGTGCTGTCCGACGTGAGCTTCACCCTGAAGCGCAGCGAGACGCTGGCCATCGTGGGTGCTTCGGGCTCGGGCAAGAGCACGTTGTTGCACATCCTCGGCGGCCTGGACACGTTGACGCGTGGCGACGTGGAAGTGGAGGGACGCAACCTGTCCAGCCTTTCCGACGCCGAGCGCGGCCGTGTGCGCAATCGCTCGATGGGTTTCATCTACCAGTTCCACCATCTGTTGCCGGAATTCACCGCGCTGGAAAACGTGTGCATGCCGCTGTTGATCCGCGGCGTGGCCATCAGTGAAGCGGAACGCCAGGCGGCGTCGTTGCTGGGTCGGGTGGGACTGGGCCAGCGCTTGAATCACAAACCGTCCGAACTCTCGGGCGGCGAGCGCCAGCGCAGTGCGGTGGCGCGCGCCCTGGTGACGCGTCCGGCCGTGGTGCTGGGCGACGAACCCACCGGCAATCTCGACGAAACCAATGCGGCGCAGGTCTACGACTTGATGATCGAGCTCAACCGCGAGATCGGCACCAGCTTCATCCTGGTCACTCACGATAACCGCCTCGCCAAGCGCATGGATCGCACGCTTGAGCTGCACAACGGCAGCCTGGTGGAGAAGATCCACGCATGACGACCGAGGCCGCCGCAAGGCGGCCTTCGTGTTTGAGGCCTACAGGTTTTTCGGCGCCGTCGTTGCCTCGCACGCATTAACCTGATCCCTTCCGCAGGAAAGGGGACGGCATTGCGCAAGGACGGCGCGCTGGTACCGGCGATCATGTTGCTGCTCGGCGTGCTGGTCGTGCAGTGGCTGGTGGTGTTGCCGTCGGCCTGGTTCTGCGGCGCACTCGCCGTACTTGCATGCATCGTGCTTCGTCTGGGCGCCTATGGGCGTGCACTGGCCTGGTGCCTGTTCGGCATCGCCTGGGCGTGCTGGCGTGGCGGCGCCGCGATGGACGCGCGTCTGCCGCGCGAGCGGGAAGGGCAGGACATCACCGTCGTGGGTCGTGTCGACGATCTGCCAATCGTCGGCAACGACGCCACCGGCTTTTTGCTCAACATCGAACATGCCGCATTCGGCGATACGCCGTTGCCCTTGCACGGACGCGTGCGCGTGAATTGGTATCGCGACGCTCCCCAGATACCACCATGCAGCCGCTGGCAGCTCAGCTTGCGCCTCAAGCGTCCACGCGGGTTGGTTAATCCCGGCGGCGCCGACGGCGAACGCAGCGCACTCGAGCGCCACATCGTGGCGGTGGGTTACGTGCGTGACGGCGAGGATAATCGGCCACTCGAAAGTCCAGGTTTCTGCATCAACCGCGTTCGCGCTGCGATCAGTCGCGGGATCGCTGCGCGTGTGAGCGATCCACACGATGTGGCCTTGCTGCAGACATTCTCCGTGGGTGATACGCGAGGTTTGAGCCAGCACGATTGGGAAGTGGCTCGTGCAAACGGCATTCCACACCTCATCGCTATCTCAGGTTTTCATGTCGGCGTATCGGCGTTGTTTGGCGTGTGGTTCGCGCGCCTGATCTATCTGCTGGTGCCGCGTTGCGGATGGCGACTTCCGAGAGTGCAGGCGCAGGCCATGGCCGCGCTGGCAGCGGCAGGGGTGTACAGCGCATTGGCGGGGTTTGGCCTGCCGACGGTGCGCACCTTGTTGATGATCGCCATCGTGGCGCTGGCGCGATGTTCCCGGCGTCATCCGACGGGCGCGCAGACACTCTCGCTCGCGCTGTTGGCCGTGTTGCTGATGGATCCCTTGTCGGTATTGTCGGCAGGCTTCTGGTTGTCGTTTATCGGCGTGGCGTTCCTGATGGTGAGCCTGTCGATACACGGCAAAGGACTGCGCGGCTTCCTGCACGAGCTGTCCGCCGGTCAGTTGGTGATGACGCTGTCACTGTTGCCTTTGACGATGTGGTTCTTCGGCGAATCGTCGCTCGTTGGTGCATTCTCGAACCTGATCGCCGTGCCCTTCGTGAGCTTCGTCATCGTGCCCGCCGCGCTGATTGGCATGATCATGTTGGGGATCTGCCCCCCGCTGGCGCAGCCCGTGTTCCGCTGCGCGGCGTGGATGGCGCATGGGCAATGGTGGCTGCTGGAGCGGATGGCAACCTGGCCGGGCGCCCATTGGTATCTGCCCGAAGTCAGCGCATGGGCGCTGGTGCTGGCGACCTTGGGCGCGCTGTGGCTGTTCGCGCCGCGAGGCTTGCCCATGCGATGGCTCGCCGGTCTGTTGTTCCTGCCACTGTTGTTTCCGCAGCGAACGCTGCCCACGCAGGGCGGCTTCCAGCTGTGGATGCTGGACGTGGGGCAGGGCCTGTCGGTGGTGATTCGCACCGAGCACCACGTACTCGTCTATGACGCGGGTGCGCGCTATCCGTCGGATTTCGACCTGGGCGAGGCGGCGGTGCTTCCTTCATTGCACGCGCTCGGCATCAGGCACCTCGACTTGATCGTTGCCAGTCATGCCGACAACGACCACGCAGGCGGCATTCCAGCCGTTGCCGCTGCATTTCCCGCAGCGGAACGCATCTCGGGTGAGCCTGAGCGATCGCCTGTGCCGATGGCGGCATGCGAGGTTGGCAGGCGCTGGCAGTGGGACGGCGTGAGCCTGCGTGTATTGCCCTCGGGCGGGAGCGGTGGCCCGGCCAATGACCGCTCCTGCGTCCTGCTCGTGGAAGGGGCGGCCGGCCGGGCGCTGCTGACCGGCGACATCACGGCAGCCGTCGAGCCCACAGTGGCCTTGTCACTGCGGCCGGGACCTCCTTTGGTGATGACGGTGCCGCACCACGGCAGCAAGACTTCATCCAGTGCGAGCTTCATTCAGGCGATCTCGCCCGAGCTGGCGCTGGTCTCGGCGGGCTGGCGCAATCGCTTCCACCATCCCAGCCCGGTCGTGATCAAGCGCTACGACGAGGCCGGCGTGCCATGGATGAACACGGCGACCGCCGGGGCCATCCAGGTCGATGCGCCGCCGGATCGACCGCCCCATGTCGCGGCCACCTGGCGGCAGCGCCAGTCTCGCTACTGGCGCGAATGAGCCCGGGACCTTGCCGGACGTCACCGGAGGCCCCAAAAAGGCGACTTTCGCAACTGCCACCGGTGCCGCGGAACGGCCGGACGAGACTGTTATGATGCGTCCCTCCTGACTGGCGAAGTGGCTCGGAGTCGTTGTGCTGGATATCTTGATGGCTGGTGGCTGGGCGATGCTGCCCATCCTGATCTGTTCGGCGGTCGCCCTGGCGATCGTGCTGGAGCGTTGCTGGACCCTGCGCCGCAAGTCGGTGCTGCCGCCCGGCCTGGGCGAGGAAGTACGCAACTGGGCCCGCTCGGGCCAGCTCGATCCGAGCCATCTCACCACCCTCGCCAACGGTTCGCCGCTGGGCGAGCTGCTGGCCTCGGCGCTGGCTGTGCGCAACCGTCCGCGTGAACTCATCAAGGAGCGCATCGAGGACACCGGTCGCCATGTGGTCCATCGCATGGAGCGCTATCTCAATACGCTGGGCACGATCGCACTGATCGGCCCGCTGCTCGGCCTGCTCGGCACGGTGATCGGCCTGATCCGCATGTTCATGGAAGTGCTGCACGGTGGCGTGGGTGATCCCATGAAGATGGCCGGCGGCATCGGCGAAGCGCTGATCTGTACCGCCACTGGCCTGATCGTCGCCATTCCCGCGTACGTGCTGCATCGCTATTTCCGCTCCAAGGTCGCTGGCTACTGCGTTGAAATGGAAAAGCAGGCCACCGAACTGCTCGACGAGCTCACCATCAACCAACCGGCTCCTGCGCCCCGCACGCGTGCGCCGCGCGCTGCCGCTGCCGAGTCGAGCGCGAGCTGACGCATGCGTATCGGCAACGACCGTCGGCAAGACGACTTCGAGATCAACGTGATCTCGCTGATCGACGTGCTGCTTACCCTGCTGATGTTTTTCGTGTTGACCACCACGTTTATCCAGCACTCGCGGCTGCAGGTGACCCTGCCCAAGGCCAGCGCGGAAGAACGCGACATGCAGGCACCCGCGCTCACCGTGGTGGTGGACCGCGACGGCCACTTCTTCGTGGGCAGCGATGAAGTGCACGGCGAAGGCGTCGAGCCGCTCAAGCAGGCCATCGGCAACGTGGCCGGCGACGATCGCGAGCGCCAGGTCACCATCCGCGCGGATGCCATGACCCCGCATCAGAACGTGGTCACCGCCATGGACGCGCTGGGCCAGCTCGGCTTCACCAAGTTGTCCATCGCCACGACCCCCAGCCAGGCGGATAGCGCTCAGTGAGCAACGGCAAGGTCAAGATCTGGGACGCGCACACGCGCCAGATCTACAAGCGCCTGTTCGGCTACACCCGGCGCTTCTGGGTGGTGGGCGTGATCGCCATCGTCGGCATGATCGTTGACGGCGGCGGCTTGGCCGTGTTCACCAAGCTGCTGAAGCCGATGATCGACAAGCTGTTTGTCGATAAGGATCCGGTGCTGATTTTCTGGATGCCGATCTGGATCGTGCTGATCTTCCTGGTGCGCGGTGTTGGCACCTTCGCCAGCAGTTACGGCGTGTCCTACATCGGCCGCAACGTCGTCAACGCGATGCAGCGCGACGTGTTTGGCGCCTATCTGCGCCTGCCGGCGACGTTCTTCGGCCAGGAGCATTCCGGGCACCAGGTTTCGCGCATCACCTATACCAGTGAACAGGTCGCATCCGCCTCGACCGACTCGGTGAAGGTGGTGGTGACCGAAGGCGTCACCGTGATCGGCTTCATCTACGTGATGCTGAGCACCAGTGCGTACCTCACGCTGGCCTTGTTCGTGATGGTGCCGCTGATCATGCTGATCGCTGGCATCGTCAGCCGTCGCTATCGTTCGATCAGTCGCCGCATCCAGGGCATGATGGGTTCGGTCACCGGTACGGTGGAAGAATCGGTCGAGGCGCATCGCGAAATCCGCATCTACGGTGGCCAGGAGCAGGCGGCTGCGCGCTTCAGGGACGTCACCGACAGCACGCGACGACTGAACCTCAAGATTGCCTCCACCAATGCGCAGTCGAGCACGGCGATCCAGACCGTGGCCGCGCTGGCGCTTGCGGTGATGGTGTTTCTGGCGACGCGGCCATTCGAAATCCAGCATATGTCGGCCGGTGTGTTCATCACCGTGCTGACCGCCATGGGCGGCATGATGCCGTCGCTGAAGCGGCTGGCGAATATCCAGTCGAATATCCAGAGCGGCATTTCCGCGGCCGAAAACCTGTTCGAGATCATCGATACGGCGCCCGAGGTGGACGCGGGCACGCGTGTGCTGGAACGCACCCAGGGCGATATCCGTTTCGAAAACGTGGGACTGGTATATCCGCGCGGCGAGTTCGAAGCCTTGCGCGGCATCAACCTGCACTGCGCGCCGGGCACGGTCACCGCCTTGGTGGGGCGATCGGGCAGCGGCAAGAGCAGCCTGGTCAGCCTGCTGCCTCGCTTCAATGCGCCCACGACGGGGCGCATCCTCCTTGATGGCGCTGACTACGAGAGCATCACGCTGGCGTCGTTGCGCCGGCAGATTGCCTGGGTGGGGCAGAGCGTGGTCTTGTTCGACGGCACCGTCGCGGAAAACATCGCGTACGGCGAACTTGCCGGTGCAAGCGAGGCCGACATCATCGCGGCCGCGCAGGCCGCCAATGCGTGGGAATTCATCCAGAAAATGCCGCAAGGCATTCATAGCGTGATCGGGCAGGGCGGCAATCTGCTTTCCGGCGGTCAGCGTCAGCGCCTGGCCATCGCCCGTGCGATCCTCAAGAACGCACCCATCCTCGTGCTGGACGAAGCGACCAGCGCGCTGGATACCGAATCCGAGCGATTGATCCAGCAAGCGCTGCAGGGCCTGATGAAGGACCGCACCACGCTGGTGATCGCGCATCGCCTGTCCACCATCGAACACGCCGACCAGATTGCCGTGATGGACCAGGGCCGCATCGTCGAGCGCGGCACGCACGCCGACCTGCTGGCCTTGAACGGCCACTATGCAGCGCTGCATCGCATGCAGTTCCACAGCCAGGCCAGTGACTGAGGCCATGGCATGACGACGGCCGAACGTCTCCAATCGGCTTGGTACGGCGGAGCGCCTGCGCCATGGTGGACGGGGCCGCTGTCATGGCTCTATGGCGCGATCACCGCGTTGCGGCGTGCGTTGTATCGCGCGGGCATTCTGCGCAGCACACGGTTGACTGTGCCGGTGATCGTGATCGGCAATCTGAGCGTAGGCGGTACCGGCAAGACGCCGTTGACGATCGCTCTGGCCGAAGGGCTGCGCGAGCGCGGCTACACGCCTGGCGTGGTCAGTCGCGGCTACGGCGGCACGCAAAAACTTCCCCTCTTGTTGGATGCATCGGCCGAGCCGTCGCAAGTCGGCGATGAGCCCTGCCTGATCCGCACCAGCGGCGTGCCGGTGGCGGTAGGTCGCGATCGACCCGCAGCGGCGAAGCTGCTGATCGACGCCGGTTGCGACATCGTGATCGCCGATGACGGCCTGCAGCACTATGCGTTGGCGCGCGACCTGGAGATCTGCGTGATCGACGGCGTGCGCCGCTTCGGCAACGGCCGCCTGTTGCCGGCCGGTCCTTTGCGCGAGCCGATGTCGCGTCTGCAGCAGGTCGACTATCGCGTCTGCAACGGTGGTGCCGTGGCGCCCGGCGATATCGCAATGGAATTGCGCGGCGGCATGGCACGCGCATTGGTCGACGATCACGCGCAGCCACTGGCGGATTTCGCCGACCAGACCGTGCATGCCGTCGCCGCGATCGGAAACCCGGCGCGATTTTTTGCAAGCCTGCGTGCGCAGGGCCTGCAGGTGATCGAGCATCCGTTTCCCGATCACCACGCCTTTGTGCCAAACGATTTTCCGTTCGACGGCAAGCCAGTCCTGATGACGGAAAAGGATGCCGTGAAATGCCGGACCTTCGCGCAGGCCCATTGGTGGTCGGTGCCGGTGCGGGCGGTATTGCCCAAAGCCTTCTTCGACGACATCGACGCGCGCCTGCGCCGCTGACCTTACTGACGTCAGCCAAGAAAAAAGCCGGCCTTCGCAGGCCGGCTTTCTTGTTTGAATCGTGCAGCGACTTACTGGATGCGCGTGATATTGCCTTGCGGATCGATCTGCACCAGATCGCCGGTGCGGATCGCGCTGGCATCGGGCACCGTCACATTGGCGTAGGAGCCATTGCCCATGCGGATGCGCAAGCTGTAGCTGGCGTTCGGACGGCCGCTGTTGGCGCCGATGCGGTTGCCCGCGTAGCCGCCGCCGACGGCGCCGGCCACCGTGGCCAGGGTGTTGCCCTTGCCCTTGCCGACCTGGTTGCCCAGCACGCCGCCGGCGATGCCGCCGATGATGGTGCCGGCCATGCTGTGGTCGTTGCCCTGGGTGATGCTCTGGTCGATCGACTCCACCGTGCCGCACTGGTCACAGCGGATATAGATGCCGTCGTTGCGAACCAGCACGCCGTTGCGCGCCGGCTGCTGGGACTGGGCACTGGCGGCAAACGGGCTGATAGCCAGCAGGGCTGCCAGGGACAACACGGCGATACGGGGGGTGAACATGGACTCTCTCTCTCCATTGGGTGGGCGTTGCGTCACCAGTCTAGCGAGGCAGGCTGAATGGCGAACTGAATGATCCGACAAAGACCCTCTATCATGTGCACTTTTCCGGCCGACTGCCGTGACCCCTGCGGCACGTTGCGAAAGCCCTGCACCCTCGGAGCTGTCATGAGCCTTATCCAAGTCCCGGTTTCTTACGGCGAGCTGATCGACAAGATCACCATCCTGGAAATCAAATCCAAGCAGATCACCGACGCGGCCAAGCTGGCCAACGTGCGCACGGAGCTGGACCTGCTCAACACCACCTGGGCCAGCCATCCAGCCTCGCAGACCGACATCACCGCCGAACGCGCCCGCCTTCTGGCCGTGAACGAGTCGCTGTGGGACATCGAAGATCGCATCCGCCTGAAGGAAAAAGCCCAGGCCTTCGACGCCGAGTTCATCGAACTGGCCCGCGCGGTGTACTTTCAGAACGACGACCGCGCTGCAGTGAAGCGTGAGATCAACCTCAAGCTGGGCTCACAGCTGGTGGAAGAAAAGTCGTACCAGGATTACAAGGCGAAATAATCCGCCTCCGCCTTGTTGTAGGAGCGCACCCTGTGCGCGACCGGCCCGCTGCGCCGCGCCGCTCGCCCGCAGCTGTCGCGCACAGGGTGCGCTCCTACATCTGCCTAATGCCACCGGGGTTCGCACCTCTCCTATCGCTTAAGGCGCTGGCTTCATCCCCGAATCAGCCGACACAAGCGCAGCCCCTGGGCGTAGCTGTTCCCCTTACGACCCATCTCCAGGTTCGACGGGATATCCCTGCAGTCGGCGATGCGATAGTCCGGAAGCATCTCCACTATCAAAGCCTCCTCCAGCGTGTTCGAAGGGTCGTCGCGAAGCACGACATAGCGTGGACCCGGGTGATCGCGAAGCCGTTGCTGAACCCGGCTCCACAAGCCATATCCCTGTGATGTGCGGACAAACCAACTGAGCCCCACAAAGCTGATCGTTTCGTTCCCCGGGAACATGGGGGCGAGATAAGCGTCCGGCGTTCCCGCCAGGATGATCTGGCTATTCGGCTCGACCGTGCCGGTATCGACTTCCAGTACATGCTGGGCATAGGCGGTGCGCCACCAGTTCGGGTATGTCGTCATGGCGAGGATGGCCAGGAGGAGTGGCAATCCTGCCGCAGGGTGGAGCGCCATCCTGCGGCTTCCCGCAGGGCGCCAGGACCACATGGCGCTGAGCATCAGGATGCCGGTGAGCGCCTCGATGGGGATCGCATAGCGAAGTATGGAAAACGAAGCTAGCCAGAGGACATAACTTGCGCTGGTGAAGGTGATCAGCAGATGCAGGCCGCGATCGTGTTGTTTTGAACGAAGTGATCGACGAAACCAGCGGGCAAGGCCGATGGCAAGCAGCGCAAGCATGGCAAGTGCATAACGCGGGTCGGCGAAGGCAGCTTCCGTCACGATATCGCGCTGCTTCTTTAGCCAGAAGAACGGATAGAACAGCCATTGCAGCAGGGTGCGCGGTCGAAATCGTCCGTCGGTCCCGTCGCTTGCAGCCGTCAGTGCCGAATGAAACAGCTGATTGAACATGGGGAAAGTGGGATTTCCGGTCTCCCGATAAAGGTGTAGACCCCAGGGGCCATAAGCGACCAGGAAGGCGGCAACGACGCCTGCACCAAAGACGACCGTGACTTGCCAGGCCACTCGAGACCGGACACCCAGCGTGACCAACAGTGCCAATGCCAGCGCCGGTGGATACACCATCGCCGTAGGCTTGAGGCCCGCGGCCACGCCGCAGCAAAGGCCCGCGAACAACGCCGGTTTTAGACGAACCGCGTTTTCGCACTGCGGCAGTGCCCGGATGAGTACATACAAACCCAGCAGCACCAACACCGCCAACTGGATTTCGTTGGTGGTGCTGCCTGCCTGCGACACCGCCATCGTGCCTGTGGCGCCGATCAGTGCGGCACAGATGTCTGCCAGGCCGAACGGCCTTTCCTGCAACCGCGCAAGCTGACGGGCGATTCCAGCAATCAGATAAACCAAGGCGCCAAACCAAAGGCCTTGTACGGCAGCAAGCGTCCGCGGCCAGGCGTGGAGGGGGCCTTGAGCCAGCCAAAAATAAGGCAGATCAGCGAGCGGATTGAAGTAGCTCTGCATGCTCGCCGGGGCAATGTCCTGGGCATAGCGGTCGTGAAGGAAGGCCCAGGCGTTGTACAGGTGATAGTTCTTGGTGTCCCAGAGAGCATCCTGGCCGAGGCCAACCGAAAGGCCTGCGCCAAAGGCCAGGCACAAGGCGAAAACGAGCAGCTGACGCCGCCCTCGATTCAGCAGGGCGGCCATCTCAGCGCGGCTCTTCCTTACCAAGGGGCGACGGATAGGCAAGATACGTCAAGTGCTTCCGCTCCCGTCGACCCAGCGTCACCGTATCAAGGATGAGCCCACAGACGAGTAGGCCACCGGCCAGCAACGCCAGTGCAGCGCATAGCACGGCCGTCGGAAAACGAGGGACCAAGCCGGTTTCAAGAAATGTTCTGAACAGTGGAATGGCCAGACCCAACGACAGCGCGGCACAGGCGACAGCGCCTATCGAAAAGAAGGCCAATGGTTTGCCGTTCTTGGTGAGCTTTACGATGGTCCAAAGGATGCGACCACCATCCATCCAGGTACTAAGCTTGCTTTGCGATCCATCCATGCGCGACACGTAGCGGGTCGGATGCTCGGCCACGGGCATATGTTGCTCAAGCGCATGAACCGTCAGCTCGGTCTCCACTTCAAATCCGCTGGCGTGAGCTGGATAAGATTTCACGAAGCGCCGCGAGAACACCCGGTAACCCGAAAGCATGTCGGTGAAAGTGCGCCCGAAGATGTGTCCTGTCAGCTGGGTCAGTAGCCAGTTGCCGAAGCGATGTCCGCGCCGATAGGCCTCCAGTTCATCGCTCACGCGCGAACCCACGATCATGTCGAGCTGCTCGTCGCATAAACGCCGGATCATGACGGGCGCATCAGCAGCGTCATAGGTGGCATCGCCGTCGACCAGCACGTAGATATCGGCGTCCACATCGGCAAACATGCGGCGGATGACATGTCCCTTGCCCTGCAGGTCCTGTTGCCGGACGACAGCATTGGCTGCACGCGCGGCGGCCCATGTGCCGTCGGTGGAGTTGTTGTCGTAAACGTAGATGCGGGCTTCGGGCAACGCGGCTTGGAAGTCGCGTATCACGACGGGGACGGAGAGGACTTCGTTGTAGCAGGGGATCAAAACAGCGATGCGGGACATCCGTGTGCGACTCGTCCATACGGTGAGGTGCCCTGGCTAGGTGCAGAGCACCTCTGGAATGAGGTGTGCAGGCAGCTTCAGGTTGGGCGGCTACATCCTTGTCTGCCTCGACCGTACGGCGCCATCAGTCATTTCCGGCGGATCTGCCGGAGAATGCCCCGGATCCGCCACGCCAATGGATCGCACATCACCCCTTGTAGGAGCGCACCCTGTGCGCGACCGCTGCGGGCAGACCGCCGGGCGCGATCGGGCCGTCGCGCACAGGGTGCGCTCTTACAAGGGAGGGGCGGGTTCCTCAGGACAGGCGAAGGTGCTCTGTACACGCCTCGAATCGATCGATCACCTCATCGACGGCGATCAGATCCATCACGCCGGGTTTCTCGATCTTGGTGCCCCAGGGTATGTCGCTGGCGGGCTTGCCGAGAAAGGCGAGCGAGGCTTCGTTGTATTTGTCCACGCACCATCGGCGGTCGGAATAAGGCCCCGAACGGTTCGGGTTGCTGGCGGCGTGCAGGCCCAGCACTTTGCAGCCGACTGCATTGGCCATGTGCATGGGGCCGGAGTCGGGAGTCAGCAGGATCGGTGCGCGCACCAGCATGGCCATCATCTTTTTCAGCGTGTCCTTGCCGGTGAGGTCGAGGGGGGCATGGCGGCAGGCCGCGAGCACGGCGTCGGCCATGCTGCGCTCGAGAGCAGATGGCCCGCCTACCAGCACTACGCGCCAGTTTTTCGCCGCGGCGTGGTCCATCACGGCGGCGTAGCGCTCGGGGCGCCAGTTGCGCACCGTATGGCTGGAAGTGGGGCTGACCAGCAGGGTTGGTTGATCGCCGGGCAGTTGTTCGGCGGCCCAGGCATGGGCTTCCTCGGGGATGGGAATATCCCAGCGCACTTGGGTCTGCTTGAGGCCCAGGGGTTCGCAGAAGCTGCCCATCGCGTCCAGCACGTGTTCGCCGGTGCGAGCGGGTATGCGTTCGCCGATCACCAGGCCGTGACCATCCTTGGCGCGGGCGTGGTCATAGCCGATGCGGCGACCGGCCTTGATGAACAGGCTCAGCAGGTTGGAGCGCAGCGCCACCTGCATCTGCAGCAGGGCGTCAAAGCGTTGCCCCTTCAGAGCCGCGCCGACGGCCCTCATGCCGGCCAGGCCTGCGCCCTTGTCGAAGGTGACGAAGTTGACGCCGGGCAGGTCGCCCACCAGCTTGCGTTCGAGCTTGCCCACGATCCAGCTCAGCTCGGCCTGGGGCCACGCCGCCTGGAGGGTGCGCACCAGCGGCACGACGTGGGTGACGTCGCCGATGGCGGAGGTGCGGAGCAGGCAGATCGAGGCAGGCGTGGGCATTAGGCTAGAATCATCGGACTTAGGGCTCGGGGCGGGCGTCTGAAGCGCAGAGGGCGATGCAGGAACGAATTCGCGAGAACGCCGCTGGTGTGATTCTGTTCGACGCCGCGGTGTCCCCACAAGTCGAAGACGATTGGTTCGAGCCCGAAGCATGGCGCGAACGCGGTGGCTTGCGCCAGCAATCAGGTGGTCGCGGCGGCGTGGCCATCATCGAGACCTCGGCGGGTGAGTGCGTGCTGCGGCACTATCGGCGCGGCGGCATGGTGGCCAAGCTGATGGGCGACCGCTACTTCTGGCGCGGCGCGCAGCACACGCGTTGCTTCGCGGAATTCCGCCTGCTGGGCTTCATTGCCTCGCGCGGACTGCCTAGCGCGCAGCCGGTCGCCTGCCGTTACCAGCGTCATGGCTGGTTCTATACCGCCGACCTGATCACCCGCCGCATCGCCCATGCGCAAACGCTGGCCGAGTGTCTGGCAGCTGGGCAACTGGACGGTGAAATGGCCGAGCTGGTCGGCGCGCTGGTGGCGCGTTTTCATCGCGCCGGCATCTGGCATGCCGACCTCAATGCCCACAATGTGCTGGTGACGAGCGATGAGCTGTACCTGATCGACTTCGACCGCGGCTGTCTGCGCGAGCCCGCCGAGAGCTGGCAGCAGGCCAATCTGCAACGCCTGCGCCGTTCGCTGCTGAAGCTGGGCGCGGCCGCACAAGGCGAGGCCGCGTTCGACGAGCAGTTGTGGAAACCCCTGATCTATCGCTACGAGCGTACGCTGAGAGCATGAACTGGTCCCTGCATTTCCTGGGTGTGGGTGCGGCGCACGCCGTGGAACTGGGTTCCTCGGCCGTCGTGCTTGAGCGCGACGGCAAGCCGCTGCTGCTGATCGACTGCGGTCCGGACACGCTGGATCGCTACGTCGCCGCGTATGGCGAGCCGCCGCGTGCGCTCTACATCACGCATACGCATATGGATCACATCGGCGGCATGGAGCGGCTGTTCTTCCGCCTGTGGTTCGACGAGCAGTGGCGGGGACGCACGCAGGTGTTCGTGCATGCCGCATTGCTGCCCTGGCTGCAGGCGCGCGTGGCGGATTATCCGAACGTGCTGGCCGAAGGCGGCGTCAATTTCTGGGAGGCTTTCCGGCTGGTTCCGTGCACGCGCGGCTTCTGGCTGGATGGGCTGTGGTTCGATGTGTTTGGCACGCGCCACCACATGGCTGGCACGTCCTACGGCGTGGCGCTGGCGGGCAGTTTTGCCTATACGGGTGATACGCGTCCGATTCCCGAGGTGCTTGCTCGCGTTGCGGCCGGCACTGAACTCATTGCCCACGATTGCGGTCTAGTAGGCAACCCCTCCCATACCGGCATCGACGACATCGAGCGCGAATATCCACAAGCATGGCAAGCGCGGTTGCGGTTGTATCACTACGGCAGCGAGGCCGATGGACAGGCACTGGCTGCACGGGGATACACCGTGGCTCGTACAGGCGAGCGAGTCGCCCTGCCTGCGCCGATGCCACCGCGTCCCGAAGCCGGTTGACCCCACTGCAGGACTTTCCGATCCATGTCCACGCCACACCTGCGCAAGCTGCTGCGTTATCGAGCCTGGGCCGACGAGCTGATCTATGACGCCGTGGCCGCACTGCCGGAAGGCGCCTCCACCGCGCCCCGCGCCACCATTTTCGGGAACATGTTGCGCACGCTCAGTCATAGCTGGGTGGTTGACGACATCTTCCAGGCCCACCTGCAGGGGCGTCCGCACGGCTACACCAGTCGCAACACGCCCGAGCCGCTGCCGTTCGACGAGCTGCGGGCGCGCCAGCAGGCCATGAATGCCTGGTATCTGGAGTACGCCAGTTCGCTCACGCCGGCGCAAGCCGCCGAGGTCGTCACTTTTGAGTTCATTGGTGGCGTGCAAGGGCGCATGAGCCGCGAGGACATGGTGCTGCACGTGGTCAATCACGCCACCTATCACCGCGGTTTTGTGGCGGATATGTTCTACCAGGTGCCCGTGAAGCCGCCGGCGACCGACTTGCCCGTTTTCTTCCGGGATGTGCCCCAGGAATGAACCTGGCGGTGGGTCGATATCTTGTATGAACGGCCCGGCCCCGCTATCCTCTCGCTTCTTTGCCGGGGCCCAAGGGTGCTGGCAAGGGGTTTCACCATTGCGGAGAGGTGTCCGAGTGGTTGAAGGAGCACGCCTGGAAAGTGTGTATACGGCTTATCCCCGTATCGCGGGTTCGAATCCCGCCCTCTCCGCCAGTGAGTGAAACCTGGCGCCGGCCTTGAGCCGACGCACAATGTACGTCTCTATGGTGGCCCTGTCGGTCCCCCCGCGACGATAGTTCGTAAATTCCGCCAGGCCCGGAAGGGAGCAACGGTAGCGAATGATTCGGGTGCCGGGGTGTGGCTGGCAGGGCCGCCGCCTTTTCAGGCCCATCGATCTTTCAGTCCCCTTCGATCCCGTCGCGTCATACTGCTGGATGAGCCGGCCGTTACTGACTTGCTGTCCGCGACTTGGCACAATCGACTTTCGCCCAAAGATAGGCACGGTATGTCTTATCAGGTACTCGCTCGCAAGTGGCGCCCCCGCAAGTTCGCCGAACTGGTCGGGCAGGAGCATGTGGTGCGCGCGCTCACCAATGCGCTCGACACCGGTCGCATGCACCACGCCTATCTGTTCACCGGCACCCGCGGCGTGGGCAAGACCACGATTGCACGCATTTTCGCCAAGTCGCTGAACTGCGAGCGCGGCGAATCGGCCGATCCCTGCGGCGAGTGCGCGGTCTGCACGGCGGTAGACCAGGGCCGCTTCGTGGATCTGCTGGAAATCGACGCGGCCAGCAACACCGGCGTGGACGATGTGCGCGAAGTGATCGAGAACGCGCAGTACGCACCGGCGCGCGGTCGCTTCAAGGTTTACCTGGTCGACGAAGTGCACATGCTCTCCAAGCCGGCTTTCAACGCCTTGCTGAAGACGCTGGAAGAGCCGCCGCCGCACGTCAAATTCCTGCTCGCCACCACCGACCCGCAGAAGCTGCCGGTGACGGTGCTGTCGCGCTGCCTGAAGTTCAATCTCAAGCGCCTGCTGCCGGAACAGATCTCCGGCCAGATGCGCCACATCCTCGGCGCGGAAAACATCGCGTACGAAGACGCAGCCATTGTCGAACTCGCGCGCGGCGCGGATGGTTCACTGCGCGACGGTCTGTCGCTGCTCGACCAGGCCATCGCCTACGGTGGCGGTTCGCTGCGCATCGACGACGTGCGCGCCATGCTGGGCAGCGTTGCGCGCGGACAGGTGCTTGGCCTGCTGCAGGCGCTGGCTGCCGGTGATGGCGACACGCTGATGGCCGAGTGCACGCGCATCGCCTCGTTCTCGCCGGATTTCGGCGGCGTGCTGGACGATCTCGCCAGCGTCTTGCATCGCATCCAGCTGGTCCAGCTGGTGCCGGGTTATCGTCCGGAAGAGAACGGCAACGACGACAGCGCGCTGGTCGATCTGGCCCAGCAGCTGGCGCCGGAAGACGTGCAGCTGTACTACCAGATCGCCACCAGCGGTCGCCGCGACCTGGCCTTGGCGCCCGACGCGCGTACCGGTTTTGAAATGTCCCTGCTGCGCATGCTGGCGTTTCGTCCGGCCGATGGCGGTGGCGCACCGGCTGAACGGCCTTCGGCGGGCGCCGCGGCGCGCGTGGCCACGCCGCCGCCGCGTGCCGCCGCACCGGTGGCCAACGAACGCATGCACATGGCMAGCGTGGCCGAGCCGTCGCCCGCGCGCGCTGCGCCGGCGCCGCCCGTGGCTGCACCGGTTGCCGCTGCGCCCGCGCCGCGTGCCCCGGTGGCCGTCGATGCACGCGGATTGCCGCATTGGGAAAGCCTGATCGAACAGGCCAACCTGCGCGGACCGTTGGGGCAGCTTGCCCAGAATGCCGTGCTGCGCGACCGCGAGGGCCACACCCTGGTGCTGGCCTTGCAGCCCATGCATATGCATCTTGCCGTCGAGCCGATGATTGGCCAGATGGAAGATCGTGTCGGCCAGGCGCTGGGCGAACGCATCAAGCTGCGTTTCGTCGAAGAACACGGCGCCGCCGGCCAGACCCCTGCGGCACGCGCCGCCACCGCCCGCGTCGCAGCCCAGTCGGCTGCCGAGCAGGCCATCGAGGAAGATCCCCTGGTGCAGTCGCTCAAGCGCGAATTCGGCGCGCGAGTGGTGCCACAGTCGATCAAGCCGTTTGAACACTGAACGAGATAGCGGAGTTACCCATGAGAGGACAGATCGGTCAGCTGATGCAGCAGGCCCAGCGCATGCAGGAAGAAATGAAGCGTGCGCAGGAAGAGATCGCCAAGCTCGAAGTCACCGGCAGCGCCGGCGGTGGCCTGGTCACCGTGCTGATGACGGGCGTGCATGAGGTGCGCCGCGTGCAGATCGACCGCAAGCTGTTTGCCGATGATCCGGAAATGGCCGAAGACCTGGTCGCTGCGGCGATCAACGACGCGGTGAACAAGGTGGCGGATGTCAGCAAGAACAAGCTCGGTGGCGTGACCTCGGGCATGAATCTGCCGCCCGGCTTCAAGATGCCGTTCTAACGCACTCTTCTGTGGGAGCGCACCCTGTGCGCGACAGCCTACGGAGCTGGGATGCCGTTGCGAAAGCCGATGACTGGTTTTGCGCATCATCGCCGCGGTCGCGCACAGGGTGCGCTCCCACAATGACTTTGGAATCATGAGCAAGCTACTCACCGATCTCATCGAAGCGCTGCGTTGCCTGCCTGGCGTGGGCGGCAAGAGTGCGCAGCGTATGGCCTTCCATTTGCTGGAGCGCGACCGCGAACGTGGCCAGCGTCTCGCCCAGGTGATGGAACAGGCCATGCGTGAGATCGGCAACTGCTCGCGCTGCCGCAATTTCAGCGAGACGCCGGTGTGCAACCTGTGCTCCAGCAGCAGCCGCGATCGCCAGGTGTTGTGCGTGGTGGAGTCGCCCACCGAGTTGGCCGCCATCGAACAGGCTACCGGCTATCGCGGGCAGTACTTTGTGCTGCTGGGTCGTTTGTCGCCGCTCGACGGCCTGGGTCCCGAAGAGCTCGGTCTGGATCGCCTGGCCGAACGCCTGGGCGAAGGCGAGATCGAAGAGCTGATCATCGCTACCAATCCCACCGTCGAAGGCGAAGCCACCGCGCACTATCTGGCGCAGCTTGCGCGTGCGGCAAACGTGCGGCCGACGCGACTGGCCCATGGCGTGCCGCTGGGTGGCGAGCTGGAGTACGTCGATCGCGGCACGCTGGCCCACGCTTTCGGCAGTCGCCAGCAGCTGGATTGAGGCGATGACGCCCACGCTCAGCCTGGAGATTCCCGGCAACCAGGAATACCGGGCGCTCCGCAGCGCAGCCGGCCTGAGCATGATGTCCGAAGAAGGTGCGGCGATCGGTCTACCGGCCAGCTGGTGCTCGGTGGGCGTGCGTCACGAGGGCGAGCTGATCGGTATGGGGCGCGTCGTGGGCGATGGCGGCCTGTTCCTGTTCGTGGTCGATATCGCGGTAGCGCCGGCTTGGCAGGGCAAGGGCCTGGGGCGGCGCATCATGCAGGCACTGATGGATGAAGTGCATGCGCGCGCTCCGCTGCGCACCATGGTGGCCCTCATCGCTGATGGCACGGCGCACGAGCTCTACGCCAAGTTCGGATTCAAGCTGGTGGCGCCAGGCGCACAGGGTATGCTGTTGCGGCTGTCATAAAAGCTAAGGAACCAGTCATGGGCGACACCATCTTCGGCAAGATCATCCGTCGTGAAATTCCCGCCGATATCGTCTATGAGGACGATGACGTGCTGGCATTCCGCGATCTCAATCCGCAGGCGCCGGTGCATGTGCTGTTCGTGCCCAAGAAGCCGATCGCCACGCTCGATGGCGCCACGGCGGCCGATGCGGAACTGCTGGGAAAACTGCTGCTGGCTGCCGCCGCGTATGCGCGTCACGAGGGCCTGGCCGATGAGGGCTATCGCACGGTGATCAATTGCAACGAGCATGGCGGCCAGACGGTGTTCCATCTGCACGTGCACCTGCTGGGCGGACGTCGGATGCATTGGCCGCCGGGCTGAACCTGCGCGGTTGCGGGCACAAAAAAACGCCGGCTTGCGCCGGCGTTTTCTCTGGACGCGATCAGTGGTGCGGCGGCGGAGGCGGACGCACGATCACGCGCGTGCGGTAGTAGCCGCCGTAGTAACCACCGTAACCGCCGTAATAACCACCCCAGCCACCCCACGGGCCCCAGCCCGGACCCCAGTAGGGACCCCAGAACGGGTCGTAGTAGCCCGGGCCGTAGTTCACGATCACGCGCTTGGGCCACAGGTACACCACGTTGGCTTCGATGCGCGGATAGGCGTAGTTGTACTCGCCGATCTTCTCCGACATCGTGCCCTGGATGACGCCGGTGACGGTGATGTCGCGACCAGCGGTAAACACTTCCGGATCGTAGAAACCGGCTCGGCACGCTACGAAGCGGCCCTGCGTTTGGCCGTCCGTGCTCGCCGATTCCGGGCGGGCCTGGTCATCCAGCGGGCGCTGCAGTACGTAGAAGCAGGTTTCCTGCGGACCGGGTTTGGTCTCGATGATCTGGCCGCCCCAGCGAACCTGGGCGCCGGCGGCGCCATTGCCTTCCTGCTGGGCGGCAACGGAGTTGACCTGGGTGAACGTGCCCTGCAGCGGTTGCGGCACCGTTGCGCAGGCCGCCAGCGTGGCCACGGCGGTCGCGAGAATCAACGGCTTGTACATGGACATGACGCTTCTCCATCGTGTGGTGGATGCGGCGCATCCACGGTTCAATATCATTTGACCACGCGACGCGGTCGAAAGTCCCGCGCAGCCTGTCGAAAGTTTTTAAGCAAGTCAGCTGGCGGTTCGTCGTGCGCGTAACGCAGTTCCAGATACGTCCTCTTCAAGTGTTCCAGCTGGTCGCGTTGGCTGGGGAGGGCCCGCGCGGCGCGGCTGAAGTAGTGCTGCGGTCCTTCGCTGTGGCGACGGGTCACGCCCGCCGCGGCCAGTCGTTTCTCCAACAACCGCATGCTTGTATGTGCTCGATCCGCTTCCGGACGTTGCCACATGGCCCATAGCAAACCGCCTACAGCAAATAGCGAACCGCCGATGGCGAGCAACAAACCCAGCATGCCGACATTGGTGTCCTGCACACCGAACGGCGTCAGCAGGCCGCGCTGCCGCAGCGTGTCAAAGCCGATAACGCCTTGGATCCACCACTGGTTGACGATGTCCCAACGGTTGCGCCATGACAGCCACCACTGGTTGGGTGCCCAGTCAGCTGCCGTGGCATTGGCTGCCGCGGACCCCTGGCTCACGCGTTCCGGACGCACGGCCGCGGTGGGATCCATGCGTACCCAGCCACGCTCGGGCAGCCAGACTTCGCTCCATGCGTGGGCATCGGCTTGGCGCACCAGCAGGTAGTTGCCCATGCTGTTCCAGTAGCCGCCCTGGTAACCGGTGACGACCCGGGCGGGAATGCCGGCCGCACGCATCAGCACCACGAAGGACGAGGCATAGTGCTCGCAGAATCCTTCGTGCGTGCCGAACAGGAAATCATCGACCGTGTTGTGTCCCAGCGGGGTGGGCGTCAGCGTGTAACTGAAGCCGCCGTCATGGAACAGCGTCATCGCGGCCTGGACGATCGCGGCATCGTTGCTGCCGTATTGGCCGCGCCATCGTTGCCCCAGTGCCCGCGCCTGCGGATCGAAACCCGGCGGCAATTGCAGGGCCCGTCGCCGATCGCGTTCGCTGAGCTGCCCCTGCATGCGGTAGCTGGGCGCCGAGCGCAGCGAGTAGACGAGGGGATCGTTGACCGGACGATCGGCACGCATTTCGCGGTCCGCGCTCATGCTTGCCTGGGCCGGCGCTTCCAGCGGCACGTCGAGCGCAGGCAACACGCGTTGACCGGTCGCTTCCAAGGTCACGGTGTACTGGGTGACTGGGCCGTGTTCGACGGTTGCCGGACTGCCGTTGCGCTCGCTGCCGTTCCAGGTGCGACCGTCGTAATTCCACAGCACATACGCACGGAAGTAGCGCTGCTGATTGGGCGGCGGCGTACCGGCGAAGGCCACGCGCATGGCGGGTCGCTCATCCTCGAACAGTGCGGCGAAGTCCCCGGGCGACATGTCAGCACTCAGGCCAGTGCGGCCCTGCGTGCTACCGGGGGCTCCCCATAACGGCGAACTCAGGCGCGGAACGAAGACAAAGGCCAGCAAGGCGAGCGGCAACGATGCGGCGAGCAGTTTGAGCGCGGGCAGCAGTTCGCGCGGAAGACTGCTTGCCGGCCTTGCGGGCTGCAGTGCGCGCAGCGTCGCCAAGGCGGGCAGCAAGCCTAGCGCCACCAGCACCGTGGCCACCATGCCTTGATCGAACAGCAGCGCCGTCATCAATGCAAAACAGGAGAATGCCGCACCGACGCGCGCGTCGCGCGGTGTCTCCGTTTCGAACAGCTTGAGCACCAGCAGGCCCGCCACCAGCGCCGCACCAGGCTCGCGCCCGAACAAGGTGCTGTATTGGGAGATTACCGCCGCGGTCAGCAGCGCCAGCAGCGACAGTTTCAGATAGGCCGGCGCGCGTCCCGGTCGCTGGCGGCGTTGCCACCAGCGCAGTCCAAGCATCACTGCCAGCGCGAGCGTGAACCACGCCGGCAGATGGGGAGCATGTACGCCGAGCACCACGGTGACGGTGATGCACAACAGGTCGAACGGGCGTCGCTCCAGCGGCGCCTGGTGTTTGTGCCGGAACAGGGAAAGACGCATCACGGCATCCGGGCCAACGCATTCATGCAGTGGCTGTAGTGGCTGCGGCCATGCCCCAGGCCGATGTCTTCGATGGGCAGCCACAAACTGGTGGGCCGTCCCACCGTCTCCGCTTCGCCCAGCCAGCGGGCCAGGCGTTCGATGCGTGCTTCGGGACTGAGCTGGGCGAGCTGGCGCCAGTCCAGATGCCACTCCTCCTGCGCCTCGGGTTGCTCGAAATCCTTCACCAGCAAGCTGTCGTGGCGTGCGCTGTGCTTCCACGAGATATGCCGCTGGGGATCGCCGGCGCGATAGGCGCGCAAGGCCGCAATATCCTCGCCCTGATGCAGGCGTTGCTGCTTGCTGGCATCACCGGGCAGCAGCGGCGGTGGGCCGCCGGTTTCAGGGTGCGGCCACACCAGCACGGACTGCTCGGGATGAATCCAGCTCCAGGCATGGAACAGCCCGAGCGGCCAGTTGCTCCACAGTTTGATGCGCGGCATGGGGCGCCAGCCACGACGCCGGGTATCCAGCTGCAGGGAGACCAGGGTTTCGCCGTGTGCCTCGACGGCAAAGGCTTCGGCCTGGCCGTTCATGTCCGCGTGTACCGAGGTATGCGCGTGGCCGCTGCCGCTGAACACCAGGGTGATCGCCATGGGCTCGCCCGCGATCGCCTGGCCTTGCCGGATGCCGGTGAGCTTCAGTCCATCAAGGCTGCGAAACGCAATCAGCATGCTCGCCGAGGTGGCCGAGCCGAGCAGACAGGTGAGCATCAGTGCGGCGTTGTTGGTGTAGTTCAACGCACCCACCAGCATGATCAGCAGGAGCACCGTAAAGGCAGCGCCAAAGGCGGTCGGCACGATGTAGACGCGCCGCCGATGCAGCACGATCGGCAGGGATTCGGGGCGCTTGTAGCGAGTGAGTGCGGGCAGGCGTCGTTCTGCCCAGGTCTGGACGCGACGAATCGCGGCGAGCATTAATCCACCGCGACGTCGGCAAGCAGGCTGCGCGCGAGGCTGTCGCCGCTCGCGCCCCGGGTGGTGACCAGGCGATGCGCCGCCAGCGGTACGAACAGCGCCTGGATGTCCTCCGGCAATACATGTTGGCGGCCGCTCAGCATGGCCCACGCGCGCGCGGCGCTCAGCAGCGCCAGGCCGGCGCGTGGCGACAGGCCGACGCGAACGTCCGCATGACGCCTGCTGGCGGCCAGCAAGGCCTGCAGGTAATCCAGCAGTGCGGCGCTCGCCGTCACCGATTGCGCTCGCCGCGCCAGTTCGGCCAGTCCGGCCACATCCAGTTGCGGCGTGAGTTGGGCTAGCAGGTCGCGTCGGTCGCTGCCGGTCAGTAGCGCGCGTTCTGCGGCAGCGTCGGGATAGTCCAGCGACACACGCAACATGAAGCGGTCCAGCTGCGAGTCCGGCAGCGGGAAGGTCCCGGCCAGATCGAGCGGATTCTGCGTGGCCACCACAAAAAACGGCTGCGGCAGGATATGCGTCTGGCCGTCCACCGTGACCTGGCCTTCCGCCATCGACTCGAGCAGGGCGCTCTGCGTCTTGGGCGTGGCGCGATTGATTTCATCGGCCAGCAGCAGGCCGGTAAAGATGGGACCGGGATGGAATCGGAACTGCCCTGTCTCGCGCTCGTAGACGCTCACCCCGATAATGTCCGAGGGCAGCAGGTCGCTGGTGAACTGCACGCGCTGGAAATCCAGCTCAAAGCTGGCGGCCAGGGCATGGGCCAGGGTGGTCTTGCCAACGCCGGGCACGTCTTCCAGTAGAAGATGGCCGCCAGCAAGCAGGCAGGTGAAGGCCAGCTTGACTTGGCGCGGCTTGCCAAGCAGCACGCGATTGACCTGGGCCATGCTGGCCTCCAGCCGCGTGCGTAGTGATTCTTCGTGTAGCGGAGTAATGGCGGACATGGGTTTCTGGCAGCGGGGAAGGGTGATGCGGAACAGAGCTCATGCGTGACACCCCCAGTGTAGCCGTGGGTTTCTCGCGCTGGCGAGCGGTGTTCGTGATCGCCTTCGCAGTGCTCTGCGTGCTCAAGATCATGCTTGCTGCAAGCCTGTCACCGTTTGGTGACGAGGCGTTTTACTGGCAAGAGAGTCGCCGCCTGGCCTGGGGCTATAGCGACTTGCCGCCGCTCACGGCCCTGCTGATCCACTTTGGCGAGCACATCGCCGGGCACGGCGTGTTCGGCATGCGCTGGCCTTTCCTGCTGATCGGCAGCCTCCTGCCATGGCTGGTGCGAGCCTTTGCCCGCGAGGCCTTCGACGAACGCACCGGCTGGCAGGCCGGCCTGCTGTGCCTGGTCTTGCCGCTGGCGGGCAGTCTGGGCGTGCTCGCTTTACCGGACGTGCCGCTGACCGTGGCGATCACGGCGGCCCTGCTTGGCCTGGTGCGGGCGCTGGATCGCGACTATTTGCGCGACTGGCTGCTGCTCGGCCTCTCGCTGGGCGTGTGCTGGCTGACCCATTACCGGGCCGCCATGCCGATGTTGGCCGGCCTGCTGTTTTGCGTGATGACCCCGCGTGGTCGGGCGCAGTGGCGCCGTCCAGGTCTGTGGCTGGCCATGGCGATGGCTGCGCTGGGCCTGATCCCACTGGTCATTTCCAATTGGCAGCACCACGCTGCAGGCCTGGCCTTTCAACTGGTCGAACGCAATCCCTGGCAATTCCATGCCGACGCCCTGGTGCAGCCGCTGGAGCAGGCGGTGGCCTGCACGCCGTTGCTATACCTGCTGCTGCTGTGGGCGGCATGGGTGAGCTGGCGGCGTCGTGAGGAGGGGCGGCCGTGGGACCTCATCGCGATCGTGTCCGGCTGCTTCCTCGTCGTCTATTTCGCGCTTGGCCTGTTTGCGGACGACATACGCTTTCGGGCGCACTGGCCTTTGCCCGGCTATCTGCCGCTGTTGGCCGCATTGCCTGTCTTGCTGCGCGAACGCCGGCCGTGGCGCCAGGCGTGGTTGACCGCTGCGTTCGTGCTGGCGGCGGCGGGTCTGCTTGGCGGCCTTGCGTATCTCGGCCTGGCCGCCAGCAACAACGGTGCGCGTGTGTTGGCCGGCTTCAAGGCGTTCCCGGCGCGTTTCGTTGGCTGGCGCGAAAGTGGCGACATGGCGCGCGAACTGCTCGCCTCGCATCCAGGCGTGGTGGTCGCCGACAACTTCATGCTGGCGGCAGAAATCGATTTCCAGTTGGGCGGCAGCGTGCCGGTCTACGTGCTCGACAGTCCACTCAACGTCAAGCACGGGCGCGCACCGCAGCTGGTCTGGTGGGAACTGGACGAAACCGCCTTGGGCCGACGGCATGGTGGCGAACTCATGTTGCTCGCGGTGGATGAAAAAGCGCTGCGCGTGCATGAGCGGGCGGACTGGTTGCGTGCGCTGTGCGGCCGCATCAACCAGCCAGCACCGCTGACGCGGCTGGATCTGTTCGACGGGCGCCGCCGGATCGCTTTTTATGCAGGAACGGTCCCGTTGTCGCTGCCAGCCATGGCGACGGCCAGCGATGCCTGCCCGATTTGGCGAATCGCCGCGGTGAACGACGAACAACCCTGAGTCAGGGCAGGGCGATGCCTGCTTCGCGCAGCATGCGTGCAAGTGCAATCAGCGGCAGGCCAATCAAGGCCGACGGATCCTGGTTGTCGATCCGCTCGAACAGGCTGATGCCCAGTCCTTCGCACTTGAAGCTGCCGGCGCAATCGAGCGGCTGCTCGCGTTCGATGTAGCGATCGATCTCGTCCACGGTGAGGCTGCGAAACATCACCACGGTGTGGTCGACATGCACGCGATCCTCACCCGTGCGGGTGTCGTGCAGGCACAGCGCCGTATGGAAATGCACCTCGCGACCGGAGCTCGCCAGCAGCTGTTCGCGGGCGCGCTCGGCCGTGCCAGGTTTGTCGAGCACCATGCCGCCCAGTTCGGCAACTTGATCGGAACCAATCACCAGCGCATCGTCCAGTCCGGCGGCTGCGGCGCGCGCTTTGGCGATGGCGAGCCGACTGGCGCGATCGCGTGGCGTTTCATCGGGCAGGGCGGTCTCGTCGGTGCCGGGAGCGCGTTGTTCGAAATCGTCGACGATGCGGCGTAGAAGTTCGGCCCGATAACGCGAGGTCGAGCCCAGCACCAGGGTGGGCAGGCTCATGCGTCGTGCT
Organism: Dyella sp. 2YAF14; assembly: GCF_052114725.1. NCBI lineage: Bacteria > Pseudomonadati > Pseudomonadota > Gammaproteobacteria > Lysobacterales > Rhodanobacteraceae > Dyella > Dyella sp. 2YAF14. Next base: position 59,050 of record NZ_JBFRFH010000006.1, read on the forward strand.
CGCGGCGCAGGTGTTCCCGCATGGCGCTGTCCAGATCGTGCTGGGCGCGATCCAGGGCTGCCAGCAGCGGCTGCAGGCGATCGCGGGTATCATTCATGGATGCGACGGCTCTATCGAGTTCCTCCTGCGAGGCTTTCGGTGCGGCGTCGCGGATCCAGATGCGTTGTTGCAGCAGGGAGCGCAGGCCCGCGTCGATCGCGTGGCGCGCCTCCTGTTCGCTGCTGGCGGGCAGATCCGGATTGAGCGACATGACGGCGTGGGCCTGTTGCAGGCCGGCTCGACAGGTCTTGAGATCCGCTTCCACCTTGTCGGCCAGCTCCAGCAACTGAAGCAGGCTCAGCGTCCGGCGATCGGCACGACGCCGATAGGCCAGGATGGCCCCGACCAGGGCAGCGGCAAGGATCAGCAGCGCAGCGATGCCGAGCGTCAGGTAGGGGTTCACGGGCGGCCAGCTCGCAGGAGAGGTGGTCAAAGTCTGCCGTACCGGGGCCGTTCAGGCAAAATTGGCCAAGTCAGCGCTCGCGGACCCGCCAGCCCGTTGACTTCAATGGGTTGTAATCCTATGATTTCGGGTCTATGTCCGTGACACTGCCAGAGTCCGTGGACGCTTGGCGCATGGTCTCGGCGCGGCGTTCGTTCCAGGGGGAGTTCCCCGTAGTCGCCATGAAGCGATTGGGCGAGGCCTTGGCCGGTACGGAAGGGACGGCGCACTACGAGCTGGATTTTGGCCGGGACGAGTTTGGTACGGCGTACCTCGACGTGCGTGTCCAGGTTCCTGTCACGCTGACCTGCCAGCGCAGCCTGGAGCCGTTTGTACTGCCCATGGCGGTTGATAGCCGGCTGGGATTGATCCGCTCCGAGCGCGATGAAGCGGCCTTGCCGCCCAACGTCGAGCCGCTGCTGATCGCCGACGACAGCAAGCTCAACCTGCTGGAAGTCATCGAAGACGAATTGTTGTTGGCGCTGCCGCTGGTCCCGGTCAATCCGGACAGCACATTGCCTGAAGACGTAGTAGGCCCCACGCCGGAGGAAGTCTCCAGCGAAGGGCGTTCCGATAACCCGTTCGCGGTTTTGCGCGAACTCAAGAAAAACTGATTTAGCTGGAGATTCGCCATGGCCGTTGCCAAGAGCCGCAAGACCCCGTCCACCCGCGGCATGCGTCGTTCGCACGATGCGCTGAAGACCGTGCAGCTGTCGACCGATCCGACCAGCGGCGAGGTGCATCTGCGCCACCACGTCACCAAGGACGGCTACTACCGCGGCAAGAAGGTCATCCAGACCGCCGGCGCGGTGGTCGAAGAGGATTAATCGTTTCCCGCAAGGGATACGGTTCCGCATGGCGGCGCGATTTCGCGCCGCTTTGCGTTTATGCGATCACCCACGTAACGTTGGCGGTTTGGAAGCTGGCTTGAGCTGTTGAGGCCGCTTCATCCCAATCCGTCGCATGGAAAGTTAATGGCCCAGATTTACGCCCGCATCACCGGCACCGGCAGCGCACTGCCTGAGCGAGTGGTGACCAACGCCGATCTCGAGAAGATCGTCGAGACCAGTGACGAATGGATTGTCAGCCGCACCGGCATTCAGCGCCGCCACATCGCCGCCGAAGGCCAGACCACCGGCGACCTGGCCACCGAAGCCGCGGAGCGCGCCCTCGAAGCTGCCGGCGTCAAGGCGTCAGAGATTGATCTGATCGTGCTCGGCACGACCACGCCGGACATTATTTTTCCGTCCACCGCCTGCCTCGTGCAGCATCGCCTGGGCGCCAACGGTTGCGCCGCGTTCGACGTCAATGCGGCCTGCTCGGGCTTCGTCTACGCGCTGGGCATTGCCGACAAGTTCATCCGCAGCGGCCAGTCCAAGAAAGTGCTGGTGATCGGCGCGGAAACGCTGACCCGCATGGTCGACTGGACTGAGCGCGAAACCTGCGTGCTGTTCGGCGACGGCGCCGGCGCGGTGGTGCTGGAAGCCTCGGAAGAGCCGGGCATCTACGCCACGCTGCTGCATGCCGACGGCGGCTTCAAGCATCTGCTGTACAACCCGGTGGGCGTCTCGGTCGGCTTCAAGGACGAGCCCAACCACGGCGTGCGCATCAACATGGCGGGCCGCGAAGTGTTCAAGGTCGCCGTGAAGACGCTCGACTCGCTGGTCGACGAAACGTTGCAGGCCGCTGGCATGGACGAATCGCAGATCGACTGGCTGATTCCGCACCAGGCCAACCTGCGCATCATCGAGGCCACGGCCAAGCGCCTGAAGATGCCGATGGAGCAGGTGATCGTCACCGTGCAGGAGCATGCGAATACCTCGTCCGGCTCGGTGCCGCTGGCGCTCGATTACGCCGTGCGTTCGGGCAAGGTCAAGCGTGGTCAGAACCTGCTGCTGGAAGCGTTTGGTGGCGGGTTTACGTGGGCTTCGGCGCTGTTGCGCTACTGATTGTCCAGTTGCACGAGATACAAGGCCGCCTCCGGGCGGCCTTTGTCTTTCCTGTGGGAGCGCACCCTGTGCGCGACTGGCCTCAGGGCTGACCGAGGGGCGTTGTGGTCGCGCACAAGGTGCCCTCCTACAGGTGTCGCGTGTCGAAATGACTGAATACAGCTGCGTATGGCGCTGATTACTGGCACCATTCCGTTTTTCGATTTCAGAAAACCCCTATCCATGACCGATACCGCCGCCACGCTAGCTTTCGTTTTCCCTGGCCAGGGTTCGCAATCCGTGGGCATGCTGGCCGAGCTGGCCGCTGCGCATGCGGAAGTGAAGGCCACGTTCGACGAGGCATCGCAGGGCGCGGGCACCGACCTGTGGGCGCTCAGCCAGCAGGGTCCGGAAGAGGACCTCAACCGCACCGAGAACACGCAGCCGGCACTGCTCGCCGCCAGCGTGGCGGTGTGGCGCGTGTGGCAGAAGCTGGGTGGCGCGACGCCTGCGCAGATGTCCGGCCACAGCCTGGGCGAGTACAGCGCTCTGGTATGTGCCGGCGCCTTGTCGCTGCATGACGCTGCTGCACTGGTCGCCGAGCGCGGTCGCCTGATGCAGGCCGCCGTGCCGCCGGGCGTGGGCGCGATGGCGGCCATCCTTGGTGGCGACGATGCGCAGATTGCGGCGGTGTGCGAAGAAGTCGCGCAGGGCCAGGTCGTGTCGCCGGCCAACTTCAATTCGCCCGGCCAGCTCGTCATCGCGGGCAATGCCGAAGCGGTGGATCGCGCGTTGGCCAAGCTGGCGGAGCAGGGCGTGAAGAAAGCCATCAAGCTGGCCGTGTCGGTACCTTCGCATTGCGCACTGATGCGCGACGCGGCCGATCGCCTGGGCGAGCGCATGGCGTCCATCAACTGGGCATTGCCGTCTGTGCCGGTCGTGCAGAACGCCGAAGCGCGCAGCTACGACAACCTGGACGATATTCGCGGCGCGCTGCAGCGCCAGCTGTATCTGCCGGTGCGCTGGACGCAATGCGTGCAGGCGCTGGTCGCAGGCGGTGCGACGCGCATGGCCGAAGCTGGTCCGGGCAAAGTGCTGGCAGGCCTGATCAAGCGCATCGACAAGAGCGTGGAAGCGCGCGCCATCGGTACGCCGGCCGAGCTGGAAGCCGCCCGTACCGAGTGGGCCTGATTCCCGGCACTTTCCCGATTCATGCGGCTGGACGGATTGCCGTTTAGCCATCCAAAGGAAATAACAGATGAGCAAGACACTGCAAGGTGAAATCGTCCTCGTCACGGGCGCCAGCCGCGGCATCGGTGCGGCGATTGCCGACGAACTGGCGGCGCAGGGCGCCACGGTCATCGGCACCGCCACCAGCGACAGCGGTGCGGCGGCGATCGGCGAGCGTCTTGCCGCGCACGGCGGCCATGGCCGCATGCTCAATGTGACCGATGGCGCGTCCATCGATGCGCTCATCGACAGCATCGCCAAGGAATTCGGCCCGGTCTCGATCCTGGTCAACAATGCCGGCATCACGCGCGATCAGCTGCTGATGCGCATGCGCGATGAAGACTGGCAGGCCATTCTCGATACCAATCTCACCTCGGTGTATCGCGCCTCCAAGGCGGTGATGCGCGGCATGATGAAGGCGCGCAAGGGCCGCATCATCTCGATCGCTTCGGTGGTCGGCGTCACCGGCAACCCGGGCCAGTCCAACTATGCGGCGGCCAAGGCTGGCATCATTGCGTTCTCCAAGTCGCTGGCGCGCGAGATCGGTTCGCGCGGCATCACCGTGAACGTGGTGGCGCCGGGCTTCATCGATACCGATATGACGCGTGCGCTGCCTGAAGACGCCCGTACGGCGCTGCTGGGTCAGATTGCGCTCGGGCACCTGGGTCAGGCGACCGATATCGCGAAGGCCGTGGGCTTTCTGGCGTCCCCGTCGGCGGCTTACATCACCGGCGAGACGCTGCATGTGAACGGCGGCATGTACATGCCGTAAGCCCTCAAGAAAGGGCGGCAAGCCCTTCTGTTGGCCCCCAATTGTTTGAAACGGCCGAATTGCCCTCCATCTATGGGGACGGGCAGTCCGGTGCGCCGGCGCGGGCCGGCTTAACACGGAGTTGTCGCAAGCTACATCGTTTTAGGCGACAATTGCTTCTTTCGCGCCGGCCCCGTGGCCTGCGTATCACCATTGCTGGCGGATCATGGCGGCCTTGCGGCTTAACCACTACAATCCGCCGGCCATATGTCGGCCTTATGTCCGGCGTTGATCAGGTAACTACTCCTTGGGAGGTATTGGCAACATGAGCACCATCGAAGAGCGCGTCAAGAAAATCGTCATCGAGCAGCTGGGCGTGAAGGAAGAGGAAGTCACGGCGAACGCTTCGTTCGTGGACGATCTGGGCGCTGATTCGCTGGACACCGTCGAGCTGGTCATGGCCCTCGAGGAAGAGTTCGAGACCGAGATTCCGGACGAAGAGGCCGAGAAGATCACCACGGTGCAGCAGGCTGTTGACTACATCAAGGCCCACACCAAGGAGTGATCGCTCTGCTGCGACGACGCCATGCGTCTGTCCACTAGCGATACCGGAAGCTGCGCCACATTGGCGCAGTTTTCGTTTCTGCATTTTGCAACGTCCGATCCCGTATGGTGCGCACGGCGCACTGCACGGCCCGGATGACGTGGCCACGAATGACGCAGATTGCCTGCCGCCATCGATAGAGCCACGGATACACAAGGGAAGATCAGCATGAGCAAACGACGTGTGGTTGTAACCGGGCTGGGCATCATTTCCCCGGTCGGCAACGAAGTCGCGACCGCCTGGGACAACATCCTCAAGGGCGTCAGCGGCATCGGTGAGGTTACCCATTTCGACGCCACCGCCTATGCCACGCGCATCGCCGGTCAGGTACGTGATTTCGATCCGGCGCAGTGGATCGCCCAGAAAGAAATCAAGAAGATGGATCCGTTCATCCATTACGGCATCGCCGCGGGCACGCAAGCCCTGCGCGATTCCGGCCTGGAAGTGACGGAAGCAAACGCACCGCGCATCGGCGTGGCCGTGGCTGCCGGTATCGGCGGCCTGCATACCATCGAACATACGTCGATCGAGCTGCACGACAAGGGGCCGCGTCGCGTGTCGCCGTTCTTCGTGCCCTCGTCGATCATCAACATGGTGTCCGGTCACCTGTCGATCATGTACGGCCTGAAGGGCCCGAACATCGCCTGCGTCACGGCCTGCACCACGGGTACGCACAACATCGGCCTGGCCGCGCGCATGATCCAGTACGGCGATGCCGACGTGATGATCGCCGGCGGCGCCGAGTTCGCCACCACCGGCACGGCGATGGCGGGCTTCTGCTCGGCCAAGGCCATGTCCACCCGCAACGATGAGCCGACCAAGGCCAGTCGTCCGTGGGACAAGGACCGCGATGGTTTCGTGCTGTCCGACGGCGCCGGCGTGCTGGTGCTGGAAGAGTACGAACACGCCAAGGCACGCGGCGCGAAGATCTATGCGGAGCTGGTCGGCTTCGGCATGAGCGGCGATGCTTTCCACATCACTGCCCCGAGCGAAGGTGGCGAAGGTGCGGCGCGCAGCATGGACACGGCACTGAAGGACGGTCATCTGAACCCGACCGACGTGCAGTACGTCAATGCACACGGCACGTCCACGCCGCTGGGCGACCTGGGTGAAGTGCTGGCCGCCAAGCGCGTGTTCGGCGATCACGCCTACAAGCTGGCGATGAGCTCGACCAAGTCGGCCACCGGTCACTTGCTGGGTGCCGCTGGCGGCGTGGAGGCGATCTTCACCATCCTCGCCCTGCGCGACCAGGTATTGCCGCCGACCATCAACCTGGACGAGCCGGGCGAAGGCTGCGATCTGGATTTCGTGCCGCACACCGCGCGCGAAGCGAAGTTCGACGTGGCCATCTCCAACTCGTTCGGCTTCGGCGGCACCAACGGTACGCTGGCATTCCGTCGCATTTGAGCGAAGTGACCACGTTCCATCGCAAGACCCTGCACGGCCGGCGCGATCTACTCGCGCCGGCCGCTGCATTTCCGGAGCGCTATCCGGGCCTGCTGCAGAGCGTGACCCACGGTACGCCGCAGTCGCGCTACGACATTCTTTTCGCGTTTCCGCAGGAAGCGCTGACCCTGCGCGCCGATGGGCGGCTCATCGACGATCGGGGGGAGCCGTTGCAGCGCGGCTTTCTCGATGCGCTGGATGAAGCATGGTGCGCGGTTCGATCGCCGCGTGACGGAGCAAGCGACTTGCCGTTCCACGGTGGCTGGCTGCTGTTTCTTGCCTATGAACTGGTTGGCGAGATCGAAACGCGCCTGCAGCTGCGTCCCTCCGATGTTTTGCCCACTGCCATCGCCTTGCGCTGCCCTGCGGCGGTTATCGTTGACCATGCGCGTGGTTGCACGGTGTTGGTGGCGGAGCAGGGGCATCAAGGCTTGCTCGATGTCATGGAGGCTGATCTCTTCGCGCCGATGGAATTGCCTGCGTTGCCTGCACCCGACGCTTGCAGCGAGGACGAGCCGGCGCTGTTTCTCGATGGCGTGGCGCGCATCCACGAACATCTGCATGCCGGCGACATCTTCCAGGTAAATCTCTCGCGGGCTTGGCACGCGCATTACGCGAATCCTGTGACGCCTGCGCAATTGTATTTGTCGCTGCGCCAAGCCAATCCGGCGCCGTTCGCGGGCTTGTTCCAGCAGCCCGAATGGGCAGTGGTGAGTTCATCACCTGAGCGCCTGGTCGAAGTACGCGATGGCCTGGCGCAGACGCGTCCGATCGCCGGCACGCGGCCGCGCACACCGGGTGATGACGACACCGCGCGCATCCTTGAGCTCAGCACGCATCCCAAGGAACGCGCCGAGCACGTCATGCTGATCGATCTCGAACGCAATGACCTGGGCCGCGTCTGCGTGCCGGGCACGGTCGAAGTCAACGAGCTGATGGTGGTGGAGAGTTACGCGCACGTGCACCACATCGTCTCAAACGTGCGCGGTCGCCTGCGCGACAATGTGACGCCGGGCGAAGTGATTGCCGCCACCTTCCCGGGCGGCACCATCACCGGCTGCCCCAAGGTGCGCTGCATGGAAATCATCGCTGCGCTGGAAGATGCGCCGCGTGGCGCCTATACCGGCGCGCTCGGTTATCTGGACCGCAACGGCGATCTCGATCTCAATATCCTCATACGCACGTTCACGCTGGCCGGTTCCGACGTCACGCTGCGCGCTGGCGCAGGCATCGTGGCCGATTCAGTGTCGGATAAAGAGCTGGACGAGACGCGTGCCAAGGCGCGCGGCCTGCTGCGTGCACTGGGAGTGCAGGGCTGATGGCAGACCGCGTACTCATCAACGGTGCGCCGTCGGTCACCGTCTCCGCGTTTGATCGAGGCTTGTCCTACGGCGACGGCTTGTTCGAAACCATCCGTTTCGTCGATGGCGTGGCGCCGCTGTGGTCGCGACACATGGACCGTTTGCGCGAGAGCTGCATCCGCTTGCGCTTGCCTGCGCCCGATGCGCCGCAGCTGGCACGCGAAGCGGCGCTGGTGATCGAGGGCATGCACGATGCCGTCGTTCGCATCACGCTCACTCGCGGCGTTGGAGAGCGCGGTTATGCACCGCCTCAGGCTGCTGCGCCCACCCGTGTCGTGGCCGGCTTCGAGGCGCCGTCCATGGCGGGTGATGTGTATCGCTCAGGCCTGCGCGTGCGTTGGTGCGACACGCGTCTGGCCGCGCAGCCGGTGCTGGCGGGCATGAAGCACCTCAACCGGCTGGAGCAGGTGCTGGCGCGCGCCGAATGGTCCGACCCCGCGCTGGGCGAGGGCCTGCTTTGCGATGCCGAGGGACAGCTCATCTCGGGCACCATGACTAATCTGTTCGCCGTGCTCGATGGCGTCCTGATCACACCGGCGCTGGATCGCTGCGGCGTGGCGGGGGTGGCTCGCGCCGAGATTCTCGCCAGCCGGCCAGGCGTGCGCATCCAGGGACTGCGCCCGGCGGAGCTCGCCCGGGCCAGTGAGGTCTTCCTCAGTTCCAGCGTACGCGGCATCCTGCCTGTTCAGGCCTTGGGCGATACCGTGTATGTTGCCGGGCCGGTCACCCGCGCTTTGCAGCAGCATTGGCGCGGCCTGGGTTTCCCGATGGAGCAGGCATGAGTGGACACAAGATGCAGGGGCGGGCGCTTTGGCGCAGCCTGATCGTGCTGGTGTTGCTGGCGGTAGCCGGCGGCGTCGCCTATGGATGGATGGACTATCAGCGCTTCGTCGGCATGCCGTTGGCGGTGTCGCCGCAGACGCCCAGCGTCGATGTGGCCAAGGGCAGCAGCCTGCGTGATGTGGTTGGCCAGTTGCGCGAGCAGCACGTGACGAATTCGCGCACGCTGTATTGGCGTGTGCTGGCCGAGCAGTTGCGTGTGGCCGGTCGCCTGCATGCGGGCGAATATGCGTTGAGCGCGGGCATGACGCCGCGCGAGCTGTTGCTCAATATGGCTGCGGGCAAGGTCCTGCAGCGCAATTTCACCATCGTCGATGGCTGGAACTTCCGAGACCTGCGCCAGGCCTTGGCCAAGGCGGACCGGCTCAAGCAGGAAGGCGCCGGTCTCGACGACGCCGCGCTGATGGCCAGGATCGGGGCGCCTGGCGAAATGCCCGAGGGACGTTTTCTTCCCGAGACCTACGCCTATGTGAAGGGCGACAGCGACCTGGACATCCTGCGCCGCGCGCATGCCGCGATGGCCAAGATGCTGGACACGCTGTGGGCCCAACGCGACAAGAATGTGCCGCTGGCCACGCCGTATGACGCGCTGATCCTGGCGTCCATCGTGGAAAAGGAAACCGGCCGCGCCGATGAGCGTGCGCGCATCGCCGGCGTGTTCGTGCGTCGGCTGCAGGAGCACATGCTGCTGCAGACCGACCCCACCGTGATCTATGGCATGGGCGAGTCCTACACCGGCAACATCCACAAGTCGGACCTGACCACCGACACGCCGTACAACACCTATACCCGCGCCGGCCTGCCGCCGACGCCGATCGCCATGGCTGGCAAGCCCGCCATCGAGGCGGCGCTGCATCCGGCAACCGGGTCGGAGCTTTACTTTGTCGCGCGTGGCGACGGCACGCACGTGTTCTCCAGTACGCTGGACGAACACAATCACAACGTGGCCTGTTTTCAGCTGAAGCGATGCCAATGACACGAGGCAAGTTGATCACGCTCGAAGGTGGCGAGGGGGCCGGCAAGAGCACACTGCTCGCCGGCCTGCAGCAGCACTTGCGCGCGCAGGGCGTGGATCTGGTGCAGACGCGCGAACCCGGCGGCACGCCGCTGGGCGAGGCGGTGCGCGCCATCGTGCTCGATCCGGCGCATCGCGGCATGGGCGCCGAATCCGAATTGCTGCTGATGTTCGCCTCGCGGGCGCAGCTCGTGCGCGAATGCATCGAGCCTGCGCTGGCGGCGGGGCAGTGGGTGTTGTGCGATCGTTTCACCGATGCGAGCTACGCCTATCAAGGCGGTGGTCGCGGGGTGCCGAATGAGCGCATCGCCACGCTGGAGCAGTGGGCTACACATGGTTTGACGCCTGACCTGACCCTATTGCTCGATCTTCCCGTGGCGACCGGGCGTGCGCGCGCTGCCGGCCGCGGCGAAGCGGATCGCATCGAAGTGGAAGGCGATACATTTTTTGAGCGCGTGCGTGCGGCTTATCGTGCGCGTGCCGCCGCGGAGCCGGCGCGCTTCCGCATCATCGACGCCACGCTGACGCCGCCGGAAGTGCTGGCGGCCGCCATCGATGCCACCCGTCACCTGTTTGGGACTCCGGCATGAATCTGATGCCATGGCATGGCGAGCATTGGGAACGCCTGCAGGCTAGGCGTGAGCGCAACGCGATGCCGCACGCGCTCTTGCTGTGCGGGCCCGAAGGCCTGGGCAAGCGCGACTTCATGCGTCGCTTCGCCGAAGGCCTGCTGTGCCAGCACCCGCAACACGGCGAGCCGTGCGGCCAGTGCCGCAGCTGCCTGTTGTTTGCAGCGGGCACGCACCCGGATTTCGCCACGTTGAGTTTTGGCCTGCGCAAGGATGGCGTGCAGCGCAGCGAGATCGTGGTCGACCAGGTTCGCGAGCTGTCCGCCCGTCTTGCCATGTCGAGCCAGTTCGGTGGATGGCAGATCGTGTGCATCGATCCGGCCGATGCCATGAATACCGCGGCAGCCAACGCCTTGCTCAAGACGCTGGAAGAACCCTCGCCGCAGACGCTGCTGCTGTTGGTCGCCGATGCGCCATGGCGCTTGCCGCAGACCATTCGCAGCCGCTGCCAGCGCATCGAGTTCCATTTGCCCTCGCGCGAGCAGTCCTTGGCGTGGCTTGAGCAACAGGGCGTCAAAGACCCAGCTGCTGCGCTCGACGCGGCGGGCGGCAATCCCGGCCTGGCGCGTGCCTGGGCGGAGCAGGGTGCGCTCGCGCGCCGGCTGGAAGTCCGCAAGGACCTTGGCGCCTTGGCGGCAGGTCGTGGCGAGGCCATGGAAGTAGCGCGTCGCTGGCTGGACAACGAGCCGCAACAACGCCTGTGGTTTGCCGCGCAGGCGGCTGCGGAAGAGTTGAAATTGCGCGCCACCGCGGGGCAGGGGCCGCTGGCCAGTCAGCTGGACGCCGAAGGCCTCGACCAGTGGTACATGGCGGCCAATCGCACGCGTGAATCCCTGCGTGGCCCGTTGCGCGGCGATCTGCTCTTGCTGGAGCTGCTTGCCCGCTGGCACTGATGCCAGCGTGACAACCGGGTTGCAGTCACCGCGTTTCCCCTAGGGAAAGGCCGCTGACAGGCCGCCTGCCTACGCTTCGCCGATGAAGTTCGTCCCCCAACGCCAGCTCCCCATTTGGCCGTGGATTTCGCTCCTGTTCCTGCTGGTCCTTCGACTGGCATGGCTTAATGCGTACACGCTCAACTCCGACGAAGCGCAGCACGCGCACGTCGCATGGGCGTGGACGCAAGGGCTGCTGCCTTACCGTGATGTTTTCGACAACCACGGCCCGCTGTTCGGATGGCTGCACTCGCCGCTGCTGAAGTGGCTGGACAACCGTCCCGACGTGCTGACCTGGCTGCGCCTGGCCATGCAGTTTTGGTATGTGATCGCCCTGGGTTCGGCGGGCTGGATGGCGCAACGCCTCTACGGCTGGCGCGTCGCTGCGGTGGTTGTGCTGGTGGCCGGTCTATTCCCGCGGTTCTTCGTCGTCAGCGGACAGTTCCGCACCGACGACATGTGGATGGCGATGTGGTTGCTCGGCCTGGCGTTCGTGGCGGGCGCACCGCCGCGCCTGTGGCGTTACTTCGTGGCCGGCCTGGCGATGGGCTGTGCACTGTCGGTATCGCAGAAAACACTGGTGCTGCTGGTCACCACCGTCGTCGCGGCCGGCGTGGTGCGGATGATGCGGCCCTCGCACGCGCCGCGGGCCGGCGTGCGTTGCTGGATCGCCGCGTTGCTGGGCGTACTGCTGGTGCCCGCCATTTTTGCCATTTGGTTGGGCACGCACGGTTTGCTCGAAGACGCGTGGTACGGGCTGGCCGAGTACAACATCGGCGGCGCCAACAAACGGCATGCGGCGCAGCAAGGTTTGTGGTTTCTGATTTTTGCAGCGGTGCTGGTGGTGATGTGCGTGCGTGAAGCGCGGCAGCGCTCGGAAGGCGGTTTCGACTGGACCGTGTTCTTTGCCTTGCAGGGCGGTCTGTACCTGCTGCTGATCTGGTTCATCTGGCCACTCATCACCAAGCAGGATTTCCTGCCTGTGCTGCCGACGCTTGCCATTGCCTCTGCCGGCCTGGCGGCGACTTGGCAGTGGTTGAACTCGCGTCCGCGACTGCGCGGCGTGTTGTTGATGGTTTTGCTGGTGGCGGAAATGGCAGCCGTCATTGCCGATGCGCCGCCATGGCAGGACGATCTCGCCGCGCAACGCAATGAACTGTCGACCGTGCTGCGTTACACGAACGAAACCGACACGGTGATGGACCCCAAGGGCGACACGATATTCCGCATGCGCCCTTACTATCCCGTGCTGGAAAGCTTGGCCATGCGGCGCCTGCGCCGTGGGCAGATGGCGGACACCATCGTCGACGACCTGGTCAATCACCGGACCATGCTGGTGGTGTTGCGGCGCCTGCCGCCTTCGAGCGCGCGCTTCGTGATGCTCAATTATGTGGAGGCTGGCGGAGATATCTGGATCGCGGGCCGTATGCTTGCCGATCACCAGCCCCAGCAGACGATAGACGTGAACGTACCCGGAGACTATGTGGTGACCGATGGACACCAGCGCCTCAGCGGCAGCCTCGATGGCGCCGCGCCGGCGGACCACTGGTTCCTGAGCCGCGGCACCCACCATCTGGTGGTGAGCGGCGGCACGCCTGTGGCTTTCGTGTGGTCGCAGGCCTTCGATCGCGGCTGGCGTCCGGCGCCTCCTGTCACAGGGGGCTGACGTGAGCTTGAGCCTCAATGCCAGGACGCGACTGCTGGTCGTCGCGCCGCACCCGGATGACGAATCGATCGCCACCGGCGAGCTGATCCTGCAGGTACGGCAGGCCGGCGGCGAAGTGCAGATCCTCCTGCTCACCAATGGCGACAACAATCCCTGGCCACAACGCTGGGTGGAGCGCCGGTTGCGCATCGGCCCCTACGAGCGCCGCCGCTGGGGTGAGCGCCGGCGTGCCGAAGTGACCCAGGCCTTGGCTCAGTTGGGCGTGACCGGCGAGGCGTTGCTGCCCCTGGGCTGGCCCGACATGGGCATCACCAGCCGCCTTTGCGACCAGCTGGATGTTAGCGTCGAGATGGTGAGCCGGCACTTGGAGGCGTTTCGCCCCAACCTGGTCGCCTTGCCCGCGCTGGGCGATCACCACCCCGATCACGGCGCCGCCCATGTCCTGACCCGCCTGGCGGTGGCCCGCGCCAACGTCGAGACGCCGCGCATGCTGGCCTATCTCGTGCACGGCCAGGAGGTCATCGGCAAAGGCCGGGTCAAGCTCGACTCCTCGGTCGGCATCCATGCCACCAAGATGGCCGCGCTGGCCTGTCATCGCAGCCAGATGGCCTTGAGCGGCAAGCGGATGCGCCGTCTGGCGGACCGTGGCGAGCGGTATCAGTCGGTGCGGGGAACCGCTGTTTCCACCGAGTCGGCCGTGCTGCCATGGCAGCCATCTCCTTCGCTCCATCGCTGGTTGCACCTGACCCTGGTCGACGAGCGGGGCGTTCGCCAGTGGCCGTGGCGCCAGGCGCCACTGACCATGGACGGGCAGGGGCGTTACGTATTGCATGGCCTGGACCCGGCCGCGCCTGGGCCGCGCTTCCTCAAGCTGCATATGAATCTGCCATCGCCCTGGATCTTCGACCGCTGGGGCTGGTGCGAGCTCTAGCGCCGTCACATTCCGTCGACATCTCGCTTGTGGCAATGGCCGACCGCTCGCTACGATGCGGCTGAGGGGCACTGCATCAGCGGTGTACAGGAGCAGTCATGAATCCGGCCATTGCCGCCCGCCAGGGCATCATTTCGTTGAAGATCAAGGACACGGCGTCGCTCTACAACGCCTATATGCCTTATCTGAAGCACGGCGGCCTGTTCGCCCCTACCGCCCAGAAGTACGCCCTGGGCGACGAAGTGGTGCTGCTGATCAACCTCACCGATGAAGGCGAGCGCCTGTCGGTGGCCGGCAAGGTGGTCTGGGTGACCCCGGTCGGTGCGCAGGGCAACCGCACGGCCGGGATTGGCGTGCAGTTCAACGAGTCGTCCGATGGCGAAGTGGCGCGTACCCGCATTGAGAACATCCTGGCCGGCCTGACCGGATCCGAGCGCCCCACGCACACGATGTAGAGTCAGGCTCTAAGACCTTGGTCGCAATGGCTTACGACCGCTGGAAGAAACCCCTGCAAATCTCCTTCCAAACAGCCGTCAAGGCTTGTTGTTGTTAAGCGCACTGATACAATGTCGCGATCCCTCGATTCAGATCGAGGGAAGTCGGACGCTCGCTGCCCCCAATGCACGTGATCGTGGCGCCTAGCCCTTGGCCCTCGCGGGTCATGCCGAACCCAAGTTCCGCGGACCGTTTCCCCGACGGTCACTGATGCGCCAATGAAGGCGCGGAGGTACGTTTCATCGTGCTTGCCCAATACTGGCCCATTCTGCTTTTCATCGGCGTTGCCGCCGGCTTAGGCGTGGTGCTTCTGGTCATCGGCCTGCTGGCCGGCCCGCGTCGCCCCGAGTCCGAGAAGCTCTCGCCGTACGAGTGCGGCTTCGAAGCCTTTGAAGATGCGCGCATGCGTTTTGACGTGCGCTATTACCTGCTGGCGATCCTGTTCATCATCTTCGACCTGGAAATTGCGTTTCTGTTTCCGTGGGCCGTGGTGTTCACCAAGATCGGCCTGATTGCCCTGGTCGAGATGGCGCTGTTCCTGCTGCTGCTGGTCATCGGCTTTGCTTACGTGTGGAAGAAGGGAGCACTGGAATGGGAGTGATCTCGTCGCTTGACCGGGTGATGCACAACCCGCAGCCGTTGAACCTGGTGGACGACATCCTGCGTCCGGCCGAAGACAACCCCGTCATGCAGCGCGGCTTTGCCACGACCAGCGTCGACGCCCTGATGAACTGGGCGCGCACCGGTTCGATGTGGCCGATGACTTTTGGCCTGGCCTGCTGCGCCGTGGAAATGATGCATGCCGGCGCCGCGCGCCTGGACCTGGACCGCTACGGCGTGGTGTTCCGCCCCAGCCCGCGCCAGTCCGACGTGATGATCGTGGCCGGCACGCTGGTCAACAAGATGGCCCCGGCATTGCGCAAGGTCTATGACCAGATGCCCGACCCGAAGTGGGTGATCTCGATGGGTAGCTGCGCCAACGGCGGCGGCTACTACCACTACTCGTATTCCGTGGTGCGTGGCTGCGACCGCATCGTGCCGGTGGACATCTACGTGCCGGGCTGCCCGCCAACGGCCGAAGCGCTGATCCACGGCATCCTGCAGTTGCAGAAGAAGATCCGCCGCACCAACACCATCGCGCGTTCCTGACAAAGGCGCAGCAGAGCATGACTGATACCTCTTTCAACTCGCTGGCCGAGCGCCTGTCCGCGCGATTCGGCGAAATGCTGACGATCAGCGTCGTCCGCAATGAAGTCACCGCCGAAGTGGCCGCCGCCGACCTGCTCGCGGTGGCTACCGCGCTGCGTGACGAAGCATCGTTCCGCTTCGGCGTGCCGATCGACGTCTGCGGCATCGATTACCTCGGCTACGGCCAGACCGAATGGGACACGGAAACCGTGTCCGGCACCGGCTTCTCGCGCGGTGTGGAAGGCGAGGCGATGGGCCGCTTCAAGTGGGCCGACCGCCCGCACGCCGACTCCTCGCCGCGCCGCTTCGCCTCCATCGTTCACCTGCTGTCGCTGGAGAACAACCAGCGCCTGCGCCTGCGCGTGTTCTGCGACGACGACTCGCTGCCGATCGTGCCTTCGCTGACCGGCATCTGGCCGGGCGTGAACTGGTTTGAGCGCGAGTCGTTCGACCTGTACGGCATCATTTACGACGGTCACCCGGACCTGCGCCGCATCCTCACCGACTACGGCTTCGTGGGTCATCCGTTCCGCAAGGACTTCCCGCTGATTGGCAATGTCGAGGTGCGTTACGACCCCGAGCAGAAGCGCGTGGTGTACGAACCCGTGTCGATCGAGCCGCGCGTGCTGGTGCCGCGCGTCATCCGTGACGATGCCGACCTGCAGCAGGCCAAGGCCGAAGCGGCCGATAACTGGCGGAATAACTGATCATGCAAGAGATCCGCAACTACACCATGAACTTCGGCCCGCAGCATCCCGCTGCGCACGGCGTGCTGCGCCTGGTGCTGGAGATGGACGGCGAAACCGTGGTTCGCGCCGATCCGCATATCGGTCTGCTCCATCGCGGCACCGAGAAGCTGGCCGAGTCCAAGCCGTTCAATCAGTCGATCGGCTATATGGATCGCCTCGATTACGTGTCGATGATGTGCAACGAGCACGCCTACGTGCGCTCCATCGAAACCCTGATGGGTATCGAGGTGCCGGAGCGTGCGCAGTACATCCGCACCATGTTCGACGAAATCACCCGCATCCTGAATCACCTGATGTGGATCGGTTCCAACGCGCTCGACCTGGGTGCGATGGCAGTGTTCCTGTATGCGTTCCGTGAGCGCGAGGAACTGATGGACGTCTACGAGGCGGTGTCGGGCGCGCGCATGCACGCGACCTATTACCGTCCGGGCGGCGTCTACCGCGATCTGCCCAACCACATGTCGCAGTACCGCGAGTCGCCCTGGCACAAGGGCAAGGACCTCAAGCGCCTCAACTCCTGGCGCGAAGGCTCCATGCTCGACTATCTGGAAGCGTTCACCAGCGACTTCCCGACCAAGGTGGATGAGTACGAAGAACTGCTCACCAACAACCGTATCTGGAAGCAGCGTACGGTCGGCATCGGCGTGATCCCGCCGGAAAAGGCGCAGGCCTGGGGCATGACCGGCGTGATGCTGCGCGGTTCGGGCATCGAGTGGGATCTGCGCAAGAAGCAGCCGTACGCCAAGTACGCCGAGGTCGATTTCGACATCCCGGTGGGCGTGGGCGGCGACTGCTACGACCGTTACCTAGTGCGCGTGGAAGAAATGCGCCAGTCCAACCGCATCATCCAGCAGTGCGTGAAGTGGCTGAAGGCCAACCCGGGTCCTGTCATCGTGCAGAACTACAAGGTGGCGCCGCCGCATCGCGAAAGCATGAAGGAGGACATGGAAGCGCTGATCCATCACTTCAAGCTGTTCACGGAAGGCTATGGCGTGCCTGCGGGCGAGACCTATGCCGCCGTGGAAGCACCGAAGGGTGAATTCGGCTGCTACCTGGTATCCGATGGTGCGAACAAGCCGTTCCGCGTGCATCTGCGCGCGCCGGGCTTCGCCCATCTGTCCTCGATGGACGTCACCGTGCGCGGCCACATGCTGGCCGACGTGGTGGCGATGATCGGTACCTATGACCTCGTGTTCGGCGAAGTCGATCGCTGAGCCCGGAGGAAACCACACATGAAAGCCACCGGAAATTACGCGCAGGTCAAGAATGTCGACCCGCTCGTCGTACTGAACGAACACACTCGTCATCACATCGAAGAGTGGGTTGCCCGTTTTCCTCCTGACCGCAAGCGTTCGGCGCTGATCCAGGCGCTGTTTGCCGCGCAGGAGCAGAACGAAGGCTTCCTCACCGACGAGCTGATCACCGCCGTTGCCAAGTACCTCGACCTGCCCGCCGTGTGGGCTTACGAGGTGGCGAGCTTCTATTCGATGCTCGAGACCAAGCCGGTGGGCCGCAACAACGTGGCCATCTGCACCAACGTCTCGTGCTGGCTCAATGGCGCCGATGATCTGGTGAAACACTGCGAGCAGAAGCTGGGCATCAAGCTGGGCGAAAGCACCGCCGATGGCCGCGTGTATCTGAAGCGCGAAGAAGAATGCATCGCCGCCTGCGCCAGCGCGCCGGCGATGACCGTCAATGGTCACTACCACGAGCGACTCTCGATCCAGAAGATCGATGAAATCCTCGATGGTCTTAAGTAAGGGCTGGGCGCAATGGCTTACGGACCCGCACCCCAAGAACATCAGGTCGTCTACACCACGCTGCATTTCGACAAGCCGTGGGCGATGGACAGCTACACCCAGGTGGGTGGCTATGAAGCGTGGAAGAAAATCCTCGCCGAGAAGCCCGACCCGACTGCCCTGATCGACGAGATCAAGAAGAGCAACCTGCGCGGCCGCGGCGGCGCAGGCTTCCCGACTGGCCTGAAGTGGTCCTTCATGCCCAAGGGCACCATGCAGAAGTACATCCTCTGCAACTCCGACGAATCGGAGCCGGGCACCTGCAAGGATCGCGACATCCTGCGCTTCAACCCGCATGCGGTGATCGAAGGCATGGCGATCGCGTGCTATTGCACCGGTTCCACCGTGGCTTACAACTACCTGCGTGGCGAATTCCATCACGAGCCCTTCGAGCATTTCGAAGAGGCGCTGAAGGAAGCGTACGCCGCCGGTCTGCTGGGCAAGAACATCCAGGGCACCGGCCTCGATGTGGACATCTATGGCGCGCTCGGCGCCGGTGCCTATATCTGCGGCGAAGAAACCGCGCTGATGGAATCGCTGGAAGGCAAGAAGGGCCAGCCGCGCTTCAAGCCGCCGTTCCCGGCCAACTTCGGCCTGTACGGCAAGCCCAGCACGATCAACAACACCGAAACCTATGCCTCGGTGCCGGCCATCCTGCGCAAGGGTGCGGACTGGTTCCTGGCGCAGAGCAAGACCAAGAACGGCGGTCCGAAGATCTTCTCGGTCTCCGGTTGCGTGCAGAAGGGCGGCAACTTCGAAGTGCCGCTGGGCACCACCTTCGACGAGCTGCTGGAAATGGCCGGTGGCCTGCGTCCGGGCCGCACGCTGAAGGGTGCGATTCCCGGCGGTGTGTCGATGCCGGTGCTGCGCGCCGAACAGCTCAAGGGTTTGCCGTTCGACTACGACACGCTGCGTGACCTCAAGACGGGCCTCGGCTCGGGCGCCATCGTGGTGCTCGACGACACCGTCTGCACGGTGCGTTTCACCCGCCGCATCTCACAGTTCTTCCACAAGGAAAGCTGCGGTCAGTGCACGCCGTGCCGCGAAGGCACCGGCTGGATGCACCGCGTGCTGGATCGCATCGTGGAAGGTCAGGGCACCATGGAAGACCTGCATCGTCTCAAGGCCATTGCCGGCCAGATCGAAGGCCACACCATCTGCGCGTTCGGCGAAGCCGCGGCGTGGCCGGTGCAGGGCTTCCTGCGCCAGTTCTGGGATGAATTCGAGTACTACATCGTCAATGGCCGCTCCATTGTCGACGACAAGCTTGGAGCCGCCGCATGAGTGCGCAGCCCGCAGCACCCAATCTCGACCTCGTCAACATCGAGGTCGATGGCAAGCCCACGCAGATCCGCAAGGGCGCCATGATCATCGAGGCGGCTGATGCCATCGGCATCAACATTCCTCGCTTCTGCTATCACCGCAAGCTGCCGATCGCCGCCAACTGCCGCATGTGCCTGGTGGAAGTGGAAATGGGCGGCAAGCCCATGCCCAAGCCGCAGCCGGCCTGCGCCACCCCGGTGGCCGAAGGCATGAAGGTCACCACGCGCTCCGACTCCGCCCTGAAGTTCCAGAAGGACGTGATGGAGTTCCTGCTGATCAACCACCCGCTGGATTGCCCGATCTGCGATCAGGGCGGCGAGTGCGAACTGCAGGACGTCGCGCTGGGCTATGGCCGCAGCGTGTCGCGCTATACCGAACGCAAGCGCACCATCGCCGACGAAAACCTCGGTCCGCTGGTCGCCACCGAGATGACCCGCTGCATCCAGTGCACGCGCTGCGTGCGCTTCACCAGCGAAATCGCCGGTACGTACGAGCTCGGCGGCATGAGCCGCGGCGACAACCTGCAGATCGGTACCTACATCGGCAAGACCATCGAGACGGAACTGTCGGGCAACATCATCGACGTCTGCCCAGTGGGCGCGCTGACCAACAAGCCGTTCCAGTTCCAGGCGCGCGCCTGGGAACTGATCGCCAAGCCGTCGGTCGCCTATCACGATGCGCTCGGCTCCAACCTGTGGCTGCATACGCGCCGCGGTGAGGTGCTGCGCACGGTGCCGCGCGACAACGAATCGATCAACGAGTGCTGGCTGTCCGATCGCGACCGTTACAGCCATCAAGGTCTGTACGCGGCCGATCGCGTCGGCGCGCCGCAGGTCAAGCGCAACGGCCAGTGGGTCACCACCACCTGGGACGACGCGCTGAGCGCCGCCGTGGAATCGCTGAAGGCGGTGCCGGGCAGCGAGCTGGGCGTGCTGGTGCACCCGGCCACCACCAACGAGGAAGGCGACCTGCTGGTGCGCCTGGCCCGTGGTCTGGGCAGTGCGCACATCGATCACCGCGTGCGTCAGCTGGACTTCGCCGACAACGCGATCGCCACCGCGTTCGCCAAGCCGGTCGCCGAGCTGGACAAGGTCAAGGCTGCGCTGCTGGTGGGCTCGGATCTGCGTCACGAGATGCCGCTACTCAATCACCGCATCCATCAGGCGGTGAAGAAGTGCGCCAAGGTTTACGCGGTCAATCCGGCGAGCTTCAACTTCAATTACAAGCTGACCGGCGAAGCCATCGTGGCGCCGCAGGCCCTGGTCGATGCGCTGCTGTCGCTGGCCAAGGGCGTGGTCGAAGCGGGTGCCACCGCGCCGGCCGCACTGGCCGATGCGATCCACGCTGCGTCGTGCGACGAGGGCGACAAGGACGCGATTGCCGATCTGAAGAGTGGCAGCGCCGTCGTCATCCTCGGCGAAGCCGCCGTCACCCATCCGCAGGCCTCGTGGCTGCGGGCCGTGGCGCAGTTCATCGCGCAGGCGACGGGTGCGGGTTACAACGAACTGCCGGTCGGTGCGAACGCCGTGGGCCTGGGCCGCGTCGGCGTGCTGCCGGGTAACGGCGGCCTCGATGCTCAGGCGATGCTGGCCCAGCCGCGCAAGGCTTATGTGCTGTACGGCGTCGAGCCGCAGGACGTCGCCGATGGCGCGGCCTTGCTGAAGGCGCTCAAGGGCGCGCAGAAGGTGGTGGCGTTTACGGCCTATGCCAGCGATGCGCTGCGCGAAGTGGCCGAAGTGATTCTGCCGATTGGTCTGCTGCCGGAAATCGACGGCACCCTGGTCAATGTCGATGGTCTCGCCCAGAGCGTGGCCGCCGGCGCCAAGGCGCCGGGCGATGCGCGTCCGGGCTGGAAGGTGCTGCGTGCACTGGGCGGCGTGATGAAGGTCGCGGGCTTCGAGTTCGATGACCTGGCCGGTCTGCGCGAAGGCATCAGCGAGCGTGCGCATCAGCCGCGCGCCGAGCTGGCTTCGCGTCCGTCGGCGGTTGGCCTGAGCCGTCTCGCCACCTGGCCGATCTACCGTACCGATGCCGTGCTCCGTCGTGCGACCGCACTCAGCAAGCACCCGCTCAACCGTGCGCCGGCCGTCCGCATCAATGCGGACGAAGCCAAGCGCCAGGGTCTGGGCGAGGGCGATGCGGTGCGCGTGGCCGACGCGGTGCTGCCGCTGGCGATCGATGCGACCGTGCCCGATGGCGCGGCCTGGATCGAAGCCGCACACGACGACACTGTCTCGCTGCCGCCCTACGGCGCAGCCCTCACCCTGAGCAAGGCGTAAGCACATGGGCGAACAGATCTTCAACCAGGTGGTCATGCCGGTCATCTACATCCTGTGCATCGTCCTGCCGCTGGTCATCACGGTGGCGCTGTACGTGTGGTGGGAGCGCAAGGTGCTCGGCTGGATGCACGTGCGCATGGGGCCCAACAAGGTCGGTCCGTTCGGCCTGCTGCAGGCCTTCGCGGACGTGACCAAGCTGCTGATCAAGGAAGTGATTCTTCCGACCAGCGCGAACCGGACCCTGTATTACATGGCGCCGCTGCTGGCGCTGATCCCGGCGCTGGCCGCGTGGGCCGTGATTCCCTTCAACGACAAGATGGTGCTGGCCAACGTCAACGCCGGCCTGTTGTACCTGCTGGCAATGACCTCGCTGGGCGTGTACGGCATCATCCTGGCCGGCTGGGCGTCCAACTCGCGTTACGCGCTGCTGGGTGCGATGCGTTCGGCCGCGCAGGTGATCTCGTACGAGCTGGCCATGGGCTTGTGCCTGGTCTGCGTGTTGGTGCTGGCCGGTTCCTTGAACCTTACCGACATCGTGCATGCGCAGGCCGGCAGCAAGGGCATCTTCGACTGGTTCATGTGGCCGCTGCTGCCGGTATTCATCATCTACTTCATCTCGGGCGTGGCCGAAACCAACCGCGCGCCGTTCGACGTGGCGGAAGGCGAGTCGGAAATCGTCGCGGGCTTCCATGTGGAGTATTCGGGCTCGGCCTTCGCGCTGTTCTTCCTGGCCGAATACGCCAACATGATCCTGATCAGCTTCCTGGCGCCGATCCTGTTCATGGGCGGCTGGCTGTCGCCGCTGCCGGCTTCGTGGGGCATCGTGGGGCAGGCCAGCGTGCTGTGGCTGTTCGTCAAGGTGTTCGTTTTTGCCTTCATGTTCCTGTGGTTCCGCGCGAGCTTTCCGCGCTACCGCTATGACCAGATCATGCGTCTGGGCTGGAAGGTATTCATTCCCATCACCATCGTCTGGGTCCTCGTCGCCGGCTGCATGAAGTTTTTCGGCTGGGTCACCGTCGGCACGGGAGGCTGAAGAAACATGTCCCGCGTAACTCACTATTTCAAAAGCCTGCTGCTCATCGAGCTGTTCAAGGGCTTGGGTCTGACCATGCGTTACATGTTCAGCCCCAAGTACACCATGCGCTATCCGATGGAGCACATCCCCAAGTCCAACCGCTTCCGCGGCCTGCATGCGCTGCGTCGCTACGCCAACGGCGAAGAGCGTTGCATCGCGTGCAAGCTGTGCGAGGCGGTGTGCCCGGCGCTCGCCATCACCATCGACTCCGCCCCGCGCGAGAGCGACGGCCAGCGCCGCACCACGCGCTACGACATCGACCTGTTCAAGTGCATCTTCTGCGGTTTCTGCGAAGAGAGCTGCCCGGTCGACTCGATCGTCGAAACGCATATCCATGAGTACCACTTCGAGCAGCGTGGCGAGAACGTGGTGACCAAGCCGCAGCTGCTCGCCATCGGCGATCGCTTCGAGCAGGACATCGCGGCTGCCCGCGCTCAAGACGCCGCGTATCGCTGAGGACGGGACATCATGATCGATACGAATATGTTCCAACTCGTGTGTTTCTACGCCTTCGCGGCCGTCACCGTGGTGGCGGCGCTGGGCGTGATCACGCTGCGCAACACGGTGCATGCCGTGCTGTCGCTGGTGCTCACCTTCTTCAGCACCGCCTGCATCTGGCTGCTGGCCGAAGCTGAATTCCTCGCCATCGCCCTGATCGTGGTCTACGTGGGCGCGGTGATGGTGCTGTTCCTGTTCGTGGTGATGATGCTGGACATCAAGCAGGAACACGTACGCGAGGGTTTCATCAAATACCTGCCGGTCGGCATCATCGTGGCCCTGGTCATGCTGGGCGAAATGCTCGCGCTGATCGGCGTGCGTGCGATGCACCAGGCCGTGATGGGCGCCGATCCGGCCACCATGGCTGGCATGTCCAACACCGCCTGGCTGGGCACTGCGCTCTACACGCAGTTCCTGCTGCCGTTCGAAGTGGCCGCACTGATCCTCACCGTGGGTGTGGTGGCTGCCGTGGTATTGACCCTGCGCCAGCGCACCGGCGTGCGTCACCAGCAGGCCTCGCAGCAGGTTCGCGTCAACCCGCGTGACCGCGTCCGCGTGGTGAAGATGGCCGCGGAAGTTCCCGTCGCGCCCCAGCCGGCACCGGGCAAGGAGACCACCCCATGATCACGCTTTCGCACTTCATCGTGCTCGGCGCCGTGCTGTTCTGCATCGCGCTGGCCAGTCTGTTCATCAACCGCAAGAACGTCATCGTGTTGCTGATGTCGATCGAGCTGATGCTGCTGGCGGTGAACATCAACTTCGTCGCGTTCTCCCGTTTCCTGGGCGACGTGGCAGGGCAGGTGTTCGTGTTCTTCATCCTCACCGTGGCTGCGGCGGAAACCGCCATCGGCCTGGCGATCCTGGTCCTGCTGTTCCGCAACCGCAGCACCATCAATGTCGCCGAAATCGACAGCATGAAGGGCTGACCCGATGGAATTGTCTACCTCCATTCTGCTGACCATCGCCCTGGCACCGCTCGTCGGCTGCCTGCTGGCGGGCTTCTTTGGTCGCTTCATCGGTCGCGCCGGTTCGCACAGCGTGACCATCCTGGGCGTGGCGATTGCCTGCGGCCTGTCGTTCTACGTGCTGTACCAGCTCACCACGGGCGGCGCGCCGATCTATAACCAGAACATCTACACCTGGTTCGAGATCGGCAACTACAGCGCCCATGTCGGCTTCATGATCGATCGCCTGACCGCCATGATGATGGTGGTGGTGACCTTCGTGTCGCTGCTGGTGCACATCTACACCATCGGCTACATGGCCGACGACCCGGGTTACCAGCGCTTCTTCAGCTACATCTCGCTGTTCACCTTCTCGATGTTGATGCTCGTGATGAGCAACAACTTCATGCAGCTGTTCTTCGGCTGGGAAGCGGTAGGCCTGGTGTCGTACCTGCTGATCGGCTTCTGGTACAAGCGCCCGACGGCGATCTTCGCCAACCTCAAGGCGTTCCTGGTCAACCGCGTAGGCGACTTCGGCTTCCTGCTCGGCATCGCCGGCGTGCTGTATTTCCTGGGCACGCTGGACTACACCACGGCGTTTGCCGCGGCGCCGGGCCTGGTGGGCAAGACCCTGCAGATCACCCAGAACACGCATTGGGATGCCGCCACCGTCATCTGCATCTGCCTGTTCATCGGCGCGATGGGCAAGTCCGCCCAGGTGCCGCTGCATGTGTGGCTGCCCGACTCGATGGAAGGTCCCACCCCGATCTCGGCACTGATCCACGCCGCGACGATGGTGACCGCCGGCATCTTCATGGTGGCGCGCATGTCGCCCATCTTCGAACTGTCGGAAACCGCACTCAGCTTCGTGATGATCATCGGCGCCACTGGCGCGCTGTTCACCGGCCTGATCGGCATCGTGCAGAACGACATCAAGCGCGTCGTCGCGTACTCCACGCTGTCACAGCTGGGCTATATGACGGTGGCGCTGGGCGTCTCCGCTTATGCCGGCGCCGTGTTCCACCTGATGACGCATGCCTTCTTCAAGGCGCTGCTGTTCCTGGGTGCCGGCTCGGTCATCATCGCCATGCACCATGAGCAGGACATGCGCTACATGGGCGGCCTGCGCAAGTACATGCCGATTACCTGGATCACCATGTGGATCGGTTCGCTGGCGCTGTGCGGCGTGCCGTTCTTCGCGGGCTTCTATTCCAAGGACGCGATCATCGAAGCGGTGGGCGAGTCGCATCGCTGGGGTGCCACCTACGCATACTTCTGCGTGATGGCCGGCGCCTTCGTGACCGCGCTGTATACCTTCCGCCAGATGTATCTGACCTTCCACGGCAAGGAGCGCTTCGTGGTGGTGCACGATCATGGCCATGGCCACGGCCATGCTCACGGCCACGACGACCATGCCGCGCACGACGAACACCATCATGTCTCGCACAAGGATGACCACGGTCATCACGAGCAGGGCATCATGCACGAGACGCCGAAGGAGTCGCCGTGGGTGGTGACGCTGCCGCTGATCCTGCTGGCGATCCCGTCGATCATCGTGGGCGGGCTGGCTGTGAAGCCGCTGCTCTACGGTGAATGGTTTGGCTCGGCGATCCACGTCAACGAGACCAACAATGTGCTTGGCGAGATGGCCAAGGAGTTCGGCAATTGGATGTCTGCCGGCTTCCATGGCTTTGCACAGCTGCCGTTCTGGCTGGTCGCCGCCGCGTTCATCATCCAGACCTACATCTACCTGTTCAACCCGTCCGTGGCCGATCGCATCAAGAACGCGCTCAAGCCGATTTATAACCTGCTCAACCACAAGTACTGGTTCGACGCGGTTTACTTCATCGTCTTCGCACGCGGCGGTATGGCGCTGGGTCGTGCCCTGTGGAAGGGCGGCGATGCGGCGGTTATCGACGGCGTGCTGGTCAATGGTTCGGCGGGTCTGGTCGACCGTATTGCAGGTGGTATGCGTCGCCTGCAGTCCGGCTATCTCTATCACTACGCCTTCGCGATGATTCTCGGCCTTATCCTGCTGCTTGGCGGGTATTGGCTGGTCGGGCAATAAGGGAACCTGCTCCATGTTCAATCATTTGCTCAGCCTGCTGATCTGGCTCCCCGTGGTGGGCGCCGTCCCGGTGTTGCTTGCCGGCTCCGGTCGACCCAACGCTGCGCGTTGGATCGCCCTGGCGGTCGCCGTGCTCACCTTCGTGCTCAGCCTCTACATGCTGCCGCTGTACAACGCGGCGGATGCCACCAAGCAGCTTGCCGAAAGCCATGTATGGATCGCCTCGCTGGGCGTCCACTACAACCTGGCGGTCGACGGCATTTCGGTGGCCCTGATCCTGCTGACCAGCTTCGTCGGCATCCTGGTGATCGTGGGCGCGTGGGAGGTCATCCAGACCAATCCGCACCAGTACATGGCCGCCATGCTGGTGCTCGAAGGCCTGATGATCGGCGTGTTCTGCGCCACGGATGCGTTGCTGTTCTACGTGTTCTTCGAGGCCATGCTGATCCCGATGTTCATCCTCATCGGTGTCTGGGGTGGTCCGCGTCGCGTGTACGCCACGCTGAAGTTCTTCATCTACACGTTCTTCGGCTCCATCTTCATGCTGGTGGGCCTGATCTACCTCTACCTGAAGGCCGGTTCGTTTGACCTCGCCACGCTGGCGGCGCTGCCGCTGTCGATGAAGGAGCAGACCTGGCTGTTCTTCGCGTTCCTCATCGCCTTCGCGGTGAAGGTGCCGATGGTGCCGGTACACACGTGGTTGCCCGATGCCCACGTGGAAGCGCCCACCGGTGGTTCGGTGGTGCTGGCCGCGGTGATGCTGAAGATCGGTGGCTATGGTTTCCTGCGCTTCTCCCTGCCCATTACGCCCGACGCCGCTGATGCGTACGCCTGGGTGGTGATCGGGTTGAGCCTGATCGCGGTGGTCTACATCGGCTACATCGCGCTGGTGCAGGAGGACATGAAGAAGCTGGTGGCGTATTCGTCCGTGGCACACATGGGCTTCGTCACGCTGGGCATCTTCATCGCCTTCATGCTGGTGCGCGGCAGCAACAACCTCGATGCCGCCAAGCTGGGCATGCAGGGTGCGATGGTGCAGATGATTTCGCACGGCTTCGTCTCGGGCGCGATGTTCTCGTGCATCGGCGTGCTGTACGACCGCATGCATACGCGCCAGATCAAGGATTACGGCGGCGTCATCAACGTGATGCCGTGGTTCGGCTTCTTCTACGTGGTGTTCGCCATGGCCAACAGCGGCCTGCCGGGTACCAGCGGTTTCGTGGGCGAATTCCAGGTGATCCTGGCCAGCTTCCAGGCCAATCCGCTGATCGCGTTCTTTGCCGCGTTCACCCTGATCATCGGTGCCGCCTACACGCTGTACATGGTCAAGCGCGTGCTGTGGGGCGACATCACCAATCCCCATGTGGCGGAGATGAAGGACCTCAACGGACGCGAATGGTTTGTACTGGGCGCGTTCGCCGCAGCCGTGTTCGCCCTGGGCATCTGGCCGCAGCCGCTGATCCATCTGATGGATTCGTCGGTCACGCAGCTGGTGACCCAGCTTGGCAACCACAAGATCTAAGCAGGACTGATCATGCCGAATTTCAATGACATACTGATCCTGTTGCCGGAGTTCTATCTGGTGGCGGCAGCGTGTTTGCTGCTGTTGCTGGATGCCTTCATGAAGCCCGAGCAGCGCCCGGTGCTGCACTGGCTGTCGATTGCCGTGCTGCTGGTGGCCATCTACCTGGTGGTCGCCGGCCAGCCCAGCCAGGCGGTCACCGCGTTCAACGGGATGTTCATCCGCGACGGCGTCTCGGAGATCCTAAAGGTCTTCTCGCTGCTCACCACCGTCCTGGTGTTCTTCTACGCCAAGCCCTATCTGCAGGACCGCAAGCTGTTCGTGGGCGAGTTCTACACGCTGACCATCTTCGCGGTGATCGGCATCATGCTGCTGGTGTCGGCCGGCAACCTGATCATGGTGTACCTGGGCCTGGAACTGCTTACGCTGTCGTCGTACGCGCTGGTCGCACTCAACCGTGATTCGCGCCTGTCCTCGGAAGCGGCCATCAAGTACTTCGTGCTGGGTGCGCTGGCCTCGGGCATGCTGCTGTACGGCATGTCGATGGTCTACGGTGCCACCGGCACGCTCGACCTCGTGCGCCTGCACATGGCCGCCGGCCACACGGGCATGCCGCATCTGCTGGTGTTCGGCCTGATCTTCATGATCGTGGGTATCGGCTTCAAGCTCGGTGCCGCGCCGTTCCACATGTGGATCCCGGATGTGTACCAGGGTTCGCCGACCGCGGTGACCGTCTTCATCGGTTCCGCGCAGAAGCTGGCGGCGTTCGGTATGGCCTACCGTTTGCTGGCGTCGGGCCTGGGCGACCTGTCCCAGCATTGGCAGCTGATGCTGGCGTGCCTGGCGGTGCTGTCGCTGGCGATCGGCAACATCGTTGCCATCGTGCAGACCAACCTCAAGCGCCTGCTGGCCTACTCGACCATCTCGCACATGGGTTACCTGCTGGTCGGCCTGGTCAATGCCGGTCCGGAAGGCTATGCCTCGTCGCTGTTCTATGCGATCAGCTATGCGATCACCAGCGCCGCAGCGTTCGGCATGATCCTGGCGCTGGCGCGTGCCGGCTTTGAGTGCGAAGAGATCGACGATCTCAAGGGCCTCAACCAGCGCTCGCCGTGGGCGGCGTTCCTGATGATGCTGGTGATGTTCTCGCTGGCCGGCGTGCCGCCGCTGTTCGGCTTCTTCGGCAAGCTGCTGGTGTTCCAGGCGGCGATCCATGCCGGCTTCCTGTGGCTGGCCCTGGTCGGCGCGGTGTTCGCCATCATCGGCCTCTATTACTACCTGCGCGTGGTCAAGGTGATGTACTTCGACAAGCCGGTGGAAGGCACCGAAGTGCATCTGCAGAAGGACGTCTCGGTGCGCCTGGTACTGTCGTTGAACGTGCTGGCGCTGCTGGTGCTCGGCATCGTCTGGGGCCCGCTGTTCGGCTGGTGCCAGAGCGTTTTCGTCGGTTGATGATTGCTTGATTTTTGGGCGTCACGGCCGCATCTCCGTGACGCTTTCTTGTCGATGAAGTGAAATTAGTTAGCGAAAAGGCTTGCAAGAATTCGGCCATCTCGCTAATCTTTGCGGACTCTGATGCGGGGTGGAGCAGTCTGGCAGCTCGTCGGGCTCATAACCCGAAGGTCGTAGGTTCGAATCCTACCCCCGCTACCAGATCTTTCTTAGAACAAGAAAGCCTCCTCGTGAGGCTTTTTTGTTGGGCGCAAGGAAGCGTCGCACGTGCGTCACAAGCCGCTTAGATGCTGGCTGCGCCCCAGGTGCCCCGAAAGAGTCTGGATGGGTCGGGACATCGGCGAGACGCTCTATTTTTAGAGCATGGAATGGGCCGCTTGAGCCCATTTTTTGTTTCTGGCGATCAGTAACGGTAGGGCAATCATGGATACGCAGGCACTGGCTCAACGCTTTACGGAAGTTCTGGCCGATCTGGGCCTGGAATGCATCGGCGTGGAGTTCACCCCGTCGCAGGGGCAGAGTACCCTGCGTGTCTTCCTCGACACCGAGGGCCGCGAGATCAACGTCGAAGACTGCGAGGCGGCCAGCCGGGAAATCTCGGCCATGCTCGACGTGGAAGATCCGATCCCGGGGCATTACGTGTTGGAAGTTTCTTCGCCCGGTATCGACCGTCCGCTGTTTACCGCGGCGCAGTTCGCCAAGGTGGCGGGAACGGAAGTGAAGATTTTGCTCAAGGCGCCCATGGAAGGACGTCGCCGCTTGCGCGGCAAGGTGATCTCGGTCGAAGGCGAGCGGATCTCGCTGGAAGCCGAAGGCAAGACCTTCGAGTTCGACCATGACGCGGTGGAAAGCGCGCGCGTGGTGCCCGACTGGGTGGCGCTCGGTTATGTGCCGCAGCCCAAGCCGGGTAAAGCCCCGGGCAAGAAGGCCGCGAAGTAAATCAACTTAAAACCGATGGGGCGCCGGCGGCGTCTACGGAGTTGCTGCAATGAGCAAAGAACTTTTGCTGGTGGTTGACGCGGTTGCCAATGAAAAAGGCGTGCCGCGTGAAGTGATTTTCCAGGCCATGGAAGCGGCTCTCGCGTCCGCCGCCAAGAAGCGCTATCCGGATGAAGATCCGGATGTCCGCGTGGTCATCGATCGCCACTCCGGCGATTACGAAACGTTCCGTCGCTGGGAAATCATCGCCGACGACGGTGAGATGGAATCGCCGTATCACCAGGTGCGCCTGATGGACGCCGTCGACGAGCGCGAAGACGCTGAGGTCGGCGAATACATCGAGCAGCAGGTCGAGAACGCCGAATTCGGCCGCATCGCCGCCCAGGCCGCCAAGCAGGTGATCGTGCAGCGCGTGCGCGAAGCCGAGCGCATGCAGGTGGTCGACGCCTTCCGCGAACGCGTGGGCGAGCTGGTTACCGGCATCGTCAAGCGCGTCGAGCGCGGCAACGTCTATCTGGACCTGGGCAGCAATGCCGAGGCCTTCATCCCGCGCGACCGCACCATTCCGCGCGAATCGGCCCGTGTCGGCGACCGCGTGCGCGGCTACCTCTACGAGGTGCGTTCGGAAGCCCGCGGTCCGCAGCTGTTCGTCTCGCGCGCCGCACCGGAATTCATGATCGAGCTGTTCAAGCTCGAAGTGCCGGAAGTGGGCCAGGGCCTGGTCGAGATCAAGGGCTGCGCCCGCGATCCGGGCGACCGCGCCAAGATCGCCGTGGTTGCGCACGACACCCGCACCGATCCCATCGGCGCCTGCATCGGCATGCGCGGTTCGCGCGTGCAGGCCGTGTCCAACGAGCTCAATGGCGAGCGCGTGGACATCATCCTGTGGCACGAAAACCAGGCCCAGTACGTCATCAACGCCATGGCGCCGGCCGAAGTGCAGTCCATTATCATGGACGAAGAGAAGCACTCGATGGACATCGCCGTCGCCGAGGACAAGCTGTCCCAGGCCATCGGTCGCGGTGGCCAGAACGTGCGCCTCGCCAGCAAGCTCACCGGCTGGCAGCTCAACGTGATGACGCAGGACCAGGTCGCCGCCAAGAGCGAGGCCGAACAGGAAGCCGCACGCCAGCTGTTCATGGAAAAGCTGGAAGTGGACCAGGAGATCGCCAACATCCTCGTGCAGGAAGGCTTCTCCAGCGTCGAAGAAATCGCCTATGTGCCGAGCGCCGAGCTGCTGGCCGTGGAAGGTTTCGACGAAGACATTGTTGAAGAGCTCCGCGCCCGCGCCCGCGACGCGCTGCTCACCGAAGCACTGGCCGTGGAAGAGGGCATCGACGAGCATCAGCCGTCCGATGAACTCCTGCATCTGCCGGGCATGGACGAGGCCACCGCATTTGCGCTGGCTTCGCGTGAAGTGGTCTCGGTGGACGATCTGGCCGACCTCGCGGTTGATGACCTGATCGACATCGATGGCATGGACGAGGAACGCGCTGCGGCGCTGATCATGGCAGCACGTGCGCCGATGATCGCTCGTCTGGAGAAAGGTGGCTAACCGCGGGCGGTAGCGCTCTGGAAGAGCGCACCGAGGAGGGCTGAGATGCCTCCACCATGGATGGGTTGGCTGTGCAGGCGAAGCCGCACGGACGTTAAGCGCGGGAACGGCGGAGAAAGAACACGATGTCGGACGTAACGATCAAACAACTTGCCAAGGTACTTGGCATGCCGGTGGACAGGCTGCTTGGGCAGCTGGGCGAAGCTGGTATGAAATTCTCCGATCCGGAGCAGATCATCAGCAGCACCGAAAAGGTGAAGCTGCTGGGCTTCCTGCGCCGTACCCATGGCAAAACCGAGATCAGTCCCGCGGAAGCGGACGACAGCTCGCCCCGCCAGATCACCCTCAAGCGCCGCAAGGTCAGCGAGCTCAAAGTCGCCACGCCGGGCGGCCGCGGTGCCGCTGCCAGCGCCAAGACGGTGAACGTCGAAGTGCGCGCCAAGCGAACCTACGTCAAGCGCAGCGTCATCGCCGAAGAAGCGGGCAATGACGTCGAGCGCGAAGACGCCGTGCGCAAGCTGCAGGAATCTCAGACGCAGCGCGACCACGAAGAAACCGAGCGCCTGGATGCGGATCGCCGCCGCCAGGAAGAAGCCCAGCAGCGCGCCGACGAAGCTCAGCGCCAGCGCGAGGCTGAAGAAGAACAGCGTCGCCAGCAGGCCGAGGCTGAGGCCGCTGCACGCGCCAGGGAACAGCAGGAGCGCCAGGTGGCCGCCGAAGCTGCCTCTGCCCCCGCACGCAGCGAGCCGACGCCGGTGGTGGCCGAGCCGGTCAGCGCCGAGGCTGCCGACAAGCAGGCCCCGGTCGAACAGTCGGTCCAGCGCATCGATCACAGTGCGCTGGGCATGATCGTGCCGACCATCCACGAGCCGCGTCGTCGCGAGAAGAAGGTCGTGGTTGTGGCCCCCGCGCCCGCGCCGGCCCCTGCGCCCGCCCCGGCTGCAGCAGCGCCCGCCGCAGCTGCAGCCCGCACGCCGGGTGCTCCCAATGCTGCGGCTGGCGCCGCGGCACCGGCCGGCAGCAGCAACAAGACCCGTTATGCCCGCGAGCGCGAGGAAGGCCCTGGTGGCAAGCGCTTTGCGGCAGGCGAGATGCACCTGAGCGACGCCGACCGTGCGCGCCGCTCAAGCAACAACAAGCGTGGCGGCAAGTCCGGCCGTGGCCCGAGCCGCGATACCTCGCGGTATAGCAGCCCGTCCTCCAGCGGCCCGCATGGCTTCACCCGTCCCACCGCTGCGGTGGTGCGTGAGGTCGTGATCGGTGACCACAACGTGGTGGCGGATCTCGCCAACAAGATGGCGGTCAAGGGTTCGGAAGTGGTCAAGGCCCTCTTCAAGATGGGCGTGATGGCCACCATCAACCAGACCATCGACCATGACACCGCGGTGCTGGTGGTCGAAGAGCTGGGCCACACCCCGGTGGCGGCAAGCGAGAACAACGCCGAAGCCGCGCTGGCTGCCCACACGCAGAACGCCGAGCTCGAGGGCGAGAAGAAGCCGCGTCCGCCGGTGGTCACCATCATGGGCCACGTCGACCACGGCAAGACCTCGCTGCTCGATTACATCCGCCGCACCAAGGTGGCCTCGGGCGAAGCCGGTGGCATCACGCAGCATATCGGCGCGTACCACGTGGAAACGCCCAAGGGCGTGATCACCTTCCTCGACACCCCGGGCCACGCGGCGTTTACCTCGATGCGTGCCCGCGGCGCCCAGTCCACCGATATCGTGGTGCTGGTCGTGGCAGCCGATGACGGCGTCATGCCGCAGACGGCCGAAGCCGTGCAGCATGCACGCGCCGCCAAGGTGCCGCTGATCGTGGCGCTCAACAAGATGGACAAGTCCGACGCCAATCCGGACCACGTCAAGCAAGGCCTCGGCAACCTGGAAGTGATTCCGGAAGAATGGGGTGGCGACACGCCGTTCGTGGCCGTCTCGGCCAAGACCGGCATGGGCATCGACGACCTGCTCGACGCCATTTCGGTGCAGGCCGAAGTGATGGAGCTGACCGCTGTGGAAGATGGCCCCGCCTCCGGCGTGGTGATCGAATCCAGCCTGGACCGCGGTCGCGGCCCGGTGGCGACGGTGCTGGTGCAGCAGGGCACGCTCAAGCGCGGCGACTTCGTCGTCTGCGGTATCGAGTACGGCCGCATGCGTGCGCTGATCGACGAAGCCGGCAAGACCGTGCAGGAAGCTGGTCCGTCGATTCCGGTGCAGGTGCTGGGTCTGTCCGGCGTGCCGGAAGCCGGCGACGACTTCGTGGTGGTGGCCGACGAACGCCTGGCTCGTGAAGTGGCCGCCGAGCGTCAGCTCAAGCGTCGCGAAACGCGCATGGTCAGCAAGGCCAACCGCCTTGAAGACATCATGGCGCAGATGGCCCAGGGCGCCGAGCAGCAGACGCTCAACATCCTGGTCAAGGCCGACGTGCAGGGTTCGGTGCAGGCGCTGCGCGAATCGCTCAGCCAGATCGGCAACGAGAACGTGAAGGTCAACGTGATCGCCGCCGGCGTCGGTGGCATCACCGAGTCCGACGCCACGCTCGCCGCCGCCTCCAAGGCGCTGGTGATCGGCTTCAACGTCCGTGCAGATGCTTCGGCCCGCAAGGTGATCGATACCTCGGGCCTGGATGTCCGCTACTTCTCGATCATCTATGACGTGATCGACCAGGTGAAGCAGGCCGCTTCGGGTCTGCTTGGCAAGGAGATTCGCGAAGAGATCATCGGCATCGCGCAGGTGCGTGAAGTGTTCCGCAGCTCCAAGTTTGGTGCAGTGGCCGGTTGCATGGTCATCGAAGGCACGGTCAAGCGCAGCAAGCCGATCCGCGTGCTGCGCGACAACACTGTGGTCTTCCAGGGCGAACTGGAATCGCTGCGTCGCTTCAAGGACCTGGTCGACGAAGTGCGCAACGGCATGGAATGCGGTATCGCCGTGAAGCAGTACAACGACGTCAAGGCCGGTGACCAGATCGAATGCTTCGAGCGTATCGAGGTTGCCCGCACGCTGTAACAGTGGCCGGTCCGCACGTCGGGCCGACCCTCGCAGTGGTGGTATTGAGGCGGGCGGTGTGGATGACCACATCGCTCGCTTTGTTTTTCAGGACACGCCGTGCTGGCGTGCTCTAAATGGATGAGTGCGGCCAGGGACGGCCGCTTTTTGACCTTCGCGTTCACGGATGAACGCAAACACCTAGGAGTGCGTCATGCCCTCACGCGATTTCAAACGTACCGACCGCGTCGGCGCCGAACTGCGCCGCGAACTGGGCCTGCTGGTCCATGCCGCCGTGCGCGACCACGGCCTGCCGTTGATGAGCGTGTCGGACGTGGAAGTCACCCGCGATCTCGACTGGGCCACGGTGTGGATCACGGCCTTGCAGCCGGAGCGTTCCGTTGAAGCCATGAAGGCGCTGAAGGAGCTGGCGGTGGAATTCCGCCGCGAGCTGTCGCGCTCGATGCGCCTGCGTCGCGTGCCTGAGCTGCGTTTCAAGTACGACGATTCGGTCGACAAGGGCGAGCGCATCGAGAGCCTGTTGCGGCAGGAAGCTGCACGCATGCCGGCTGCCGATGAGGAAGGCGAGGGCGAAGGCGAGAAGGGCTGAGCGTCGGCTTCCTATCTCGCCTCGACATTCGTCTCTTCCCCACTTCATTGCGGCCTGCGCCGGAACGACGGTGAGGGTATAGGCGGCGCACATGCCAGATGCAGAACAGGCTCCATGAGTAAAACTTCCATGAAGCGGAAGATTCGATTTCGCGACCTGCACGGCATCGTGCTGTTGGACAAGCCGCTGGAGTTGAGCTCCAACGCGGCCCTGCAGCTGGTCCGCAAAGGTATTTTCCGGGCGGAAAAGGGCGGCCACACCGGCGCGCTCGATCCGCTGGCCACCGGCCTGTTGCCGCTGTGCTTCGGCGAGGCGACCAAGCTGGCCGGCATGCTGCTGGGCTCGCGCAAGGCCTATCTGGCCGAGTGCCGGCTGGGCGCCACCACCTCGACTGCGGATCTTGAAGGCGAGATCGTGCTGGAGCGGCCGGTGCCCGCGCTCACCGACGACGCTATCGAAGCCTCGCTGGCCAAGCTGCGCGGACGTATCACCCAGGTGCCGCCCATCTATTCAGCCATCAAGCTCGACGGCGAGCCGCTGTACGTGAAGGCGCGTCGCGGCGAGGCCGTGGATGTGCCCTCGCGCGAGGTTGAGGTCTACCGGCTGGAGGTGGTGTCGCGTACCCACGACAGCCTCACGCTTTACGTGGAATGCGGCTCGGGGACCTATGTGCGCAGTCTGGCCGTCGACCTGGGCGAGGACCTGGGCTGCGGCGCCCATCTGACGGCGTTGCGCCGGCTGTGGGTCGAACCGTTCCGGGAGCCGGCCATGGTGACGGTGGAGCAGCTGCAGGCGGCGCTGGAGCAGGGGGACGATGCGCTGCTGCCGCTCTTGCTGCCGGTTTCCGCGGCCCTGGCCGATCTGCCCGCCATGCACCTGGACGCCGAGCGCAGCCTGGCTGTCTCACAGGGCCAGCAGATTCCGGTGGATCCGGCCCTGGCCGGTCGGCATGCCGTATTCGCCGACGACGGTCGCCTGCTTGCCCTGAGCGAGGCGGTGGGCGGAAAACTGTGCATCGTGCGGGGTTTTAACCTGCCCGCAGATGGCAAACATAAGCACTGACTATGACGGTCTTGTTGTCATAGGGCTCCGGTCGCTACAATACGGAGCTTGTTCCAGACTTTTCATTCATCTAGGCGAAGCTTGCGCAACGTCACCCACGTGATGTTGCGCAAGCTTCGCACCGCTTTTTTAGGAAGAGATACCAATGTCCCTTACCGCTGAACAGACCGGCAAAATCATCGCTGACTTCGGCCGCGTGCCGAACGATACGGGTTCGCCGGAAGTGCAGGTCGCCCTGCTGTCGGCTCGCATCGACCACCTCACCGGCCACTTCAAAGAGCACAAGCAGGATCACCATTCCCGCCGTGGCCTGCTGAAGCTGGTCAACCAGCGCAAGCGTCTGCTTGCCTACCTGAAGGATCGTGACCTGGCTCGTTACCAGGGCCTCATCGAGCGCCTCGGCCTCCGTCGCTAAGTGTTGGTGTTCGCGTTCATTCGTGATCGCGAAGATCAAAAAGCGGCCAACTCTGGCCGCACTTCCCAATTCAGGAAAAGACAGTGGCGAAAGTAACCAAGTCATTCCAGTTCGGTAATCACGAAGTCACACTGGAGACGGGCGAAATCGCCCGCCAGGCTTCGGGTGCCGTCATGGTCAGCATGGGCGGCACGGTTGTGCTGGTCACCGTGGTGGCCAATGCCAAGGCGAAGGAAGGGCAGGATTTCTTCCCGCTCACCGTCGACTACGTCGAGAAGTTCTACTCCGCGGGCCGTATCCCGGGTGGCTTCTTCAAGCGCGAAGGCCGCCCGACCGAGAAAGAGACGCTGACCTCGCGTCTGATCGATCGTCCGGTGCGCCCGCTGTTCCCGGAAGAGTTCAAGAACGAAGTGCAGGTCATCGCACAGGTCGTTTCGCTGAACCCGGAAGTCGACGGCGACATCCCGGCCATGCTGGGCGCCTCCGCGGCGCTGAGCCTCGCCGGCATCCCGTTCAAGGGTCCGATCGGCGCTGCCCGCGTCGGTTACGCCAACGGCAAGTACCTGCTGAACCCGACCGCCACCGAGCTGAAGACCTCCGAGCTTGACCTGGTCGTCGCCGGTACGGCCAACGCCGTGCTGATGGTGGAATCGGAAGCCAAGCTGCTGTCCGAGGAAGTGATGCTCGGCGCCGTGGTGTTCGGTCACCAGCAGCTGCAGGTGGCCGTCCGCGCCATCGCCGAGCTGGCCACCGAGGCGGCTCGTCCGTCCATGGCATGGTCCGCTCCGGCCCGCAACGAGTCGCTGATCGCCGCCCTCACCGGCGCCGTCGGCAACCAGCTCGAAGCCGCCTTCCAGGTGCGCGACAAGCTGCAGCGCCGCGACGCCATCGCCGCCATCAAGAGCGACGTGCTCGCTTCGCTGGCTGGTGATGTCGAAGCCCAGGGCTGGGACAAGGCCGAGCTGTCGAAGGAGTTCGCCGAGCTCGAGTACCGCACCATGCGCGACGGCGTCCTCAAGACGAAGATCCGCATCGACGGTCGCAACCTGGACGACGTCCGCCCGATCTCCATTCGTGTCGGCGTGCTGCCGCGCACCCATGGTTCGGCACTGTTCACCCGCGGCGAAACCCAGGCGCTGGTCGTGACCACGCTGGGCACCACCCGCGATGCGCAGATCATCGATGCGCCGGAAGGCGAGTCGAAGGATCCGTTCCTGTTCCATTACAACTTCCCGCCGTTCTCGGTCGGTGAAGCCGGTCGCTTCGGCGCGCCGAAGCGTCGCGAAATCGGCCACGGCCGCCTCGCCAAGCGCGGCGTGCAGGCCGTCAAGCCGAGCATCGAAGAGTTCCCGTACGTGGTGCGCGTGGTTTCGGAAATCACCGAATCCAACGGTTCCTCGTCGATGGCTTCGGTGTGCGGTTCGTCGCTGGCCATGATGGACGCGGGCGTTCCGCTGAAGTCGCCGGTCGCCGGTATCGCCATGGGTCTGGTCAAGGAAGGCAGCGACTTCGTCGTGCTGTCGGACATCCTGGGTGACGAAGATCACCTCGGCGACATGGACTTCAAGGTGGCCGGTAGCGCCGATGGCATCTCCGCGCTGCAGATGGACATCAAGATCGACGGCATCACCGAAGAGATCATGAAGGTGGCGCTGGAACAGGCCAAGCGTGGTCGTCTGCACATCCTCGGCGAAATGGCCAAGGTGATCAGCACCGCCCGCACCGAGATGAGCGAGTATGCCCCGCGCCTGCTCACCATCAAGATCCATCCGGACAAGATCCGCGAAGTGATCGGCAAGGGTGGCGCGACCATCCGCTCGATCACCGAAGAGACCGGCACCACCATCGACATCAGCGATGACGGCACCGTGATCATCGCCTCGGTCAACCGCGAAGCCGCCAACGCCGCCAAGGCGCGCATCGAGCAGATCGTCTCCGACGTCGAGCCGGGCCGCATCTACGAAGGCAAGGTTGCCAAGCTGATGGACTTCGGCGCGTTCGTGACCATCATGCCGGGCAAGGACGGCCTGGTGCACGTCTCGCAGATCTCCAGCGAGCGCGTGGAAAAGGTCTCCGACAAGCTCAAGGAAGGCGACATCGTCAAGGTCAAGGTGCTCGAAGTGGACAAGCAGGGCCGTATCCGCCTGTCCATGAAGGCCGTGACCGAGGACGAAGGCACCAACGCCTAAGTCGTCGATCCAAGGTACCAACAGAAGCCCGGCGAAAGCCGGGCTTTTGCTTTAGAGCCTGTTGACGCTCTCCGCATGGCCCGGGCCGGGTCTGTTTGCACACAGGTCGGCGTCATCACTCAGTCGTGTACGGACGTACACTCCTTCGCTCTTCCTTGCCCTGAGCGCAAACAGCTCCCGGCGCGGGCCATGCGGAGAGCGTCAACAGGCTCTTGGGCCCTGCATGACTGCCCGCTGATGGTGCGCTGCGATGCGCTCGAGTTTGGGCCCGAACTAATGCGCTTTTTGCGTCCGTCGCAACAGGCTTTTGCTACGATGGCTTGAGCATGAAGAGGACGTGGGCATGGCCGACCCGGCGAATGACTTTCTGAAGGACTACCAGGCGATGGCGCAGCAATCCTGGGAAGCCTGGACACGCTATCTGCAGCAGCCGACCGCTTCGGCGCCATTCGGTGCAGGAGCCTCGCCGTTCGGATCGATGGGCGCCGGCGACGACTTGATGGCGCGCAGCATGGCCGCGCTCAAGGGTTATGGCGACTGGTTGCAAGGCGCCGCGAGCAGTGGCCTTGGGCAGGGGCCCGCCGATTGGCAGCAGTCCTTGCAGCAGCTCTTTTCTTCGCTGGGCGGTCAGCCGTTTGCGCATGCTTTTGCCAGCATCGACAGCGAGGCCGCCAAGAGCTTCGCGCAGATGTGGCAGGGCTGGATGCAAACCAACCCGCCGAGCTTTGGCGGCATGAAGTTCGACGTCGAGCATATGGCCGCCTTTGGCTACACGCGCGAACGCCAGCGCATGCATCAGGCGCTGGCGACGGCCATGCAGGATTACGCTGAATGGGCCGGCAAGTACCAGGCCCTGATCCAGCGCGCCAATACGGAAGGTTTTGAACGCCTGCAGTCCAAGCTGGCCGGGTTGGCCGAGTCGCCCAAGCAGATCGAATCGCTCAAGGCGCTCTACGATCTGTGGGTGGATGCGGCCGAAGAGGCCTACGCGCAGATCGCGCTGTCGGAAGAATTCCGCCATGCCTATGGCGAGATGGTCAATGCACAGGGCCGCGTGCGCCAGTTGCAGCAACAACAGCTCGATGCCTTGTGCCGCGAGATGGGTATGCCGACGCGCAGCGAGGTCACCGCGCTCGGCAAGCGCCTGCATGAGCTTCGTCGCGAATTGCGTGAAGGCCGTGCACCGCAGCGCGAGGATGAATTGACGAGCCTTCGCGCCGAAGTGGCAGCGCTCAAGCGCCAGCTGGCGACCAAGCAAGAGACCGTCAAGCCGGTCGAGAAGAAGGCGCCGTCGCGCGGCACCAAGCGGGCCACCGAAAGCATCGACGTCAGCGGCTCGAAGAAATCATCTGCCGTGGCCGCCCGCAAGACCGTTGCGCGCGGCGTCAAGCGCACGCGCAAGTAAGGACTATTTATGCAACCACCGCTACGCCTCGATCCGGCCGCGCTGATGGGCGAAATCACCGCTTTCCAGCGCAAGCTGGCTGCGGGCATGGAGCATCTCAAGCGCCAGCTCGAGCCCGAATACGCCAATACGCCGCGCGAGCTGGTGTACCGCGAGGACAAACTCTCGGTGTGGCACATGAAGGGGCAGGGCAAGCCGACGGCGAAGACGCCGACGCTGATCGTCTATGCCCTGGTCAACACCRTGTGGATGACCGACCTGCAGGACGATCGTTCGATGGTGCGCAACCTGCTCGAACAGGGTGAAGACATCTACCTGCTCGACTGGGGCTATCCCGATGCCGCCGACCGCTGGCTGGGACTCGACGACTACATCAACGGATATCTCGACCGTTGCGTGGATGCCGTGAGCAAGCACGCGGGCGTGGACGCGATCAACCTGCTCGGCATCTGCCAGGGCGGCACATTCTCGCTGTGCTACACCGCCACGCACGGCGAGAAGGTCAAGAACCTGATCACCATGGTGACGCCGGTCGATTTCCAGACGCCGGACAATATGCTGTCGAGCTGGTCGCAGCAGATGGACGTCGATTTGTTTGTCGACACCATGGGCAATATTCCCGCCGAACTGCTCAACTGGGTGTATCTCACGTTGAAGCCCGTGCGCTTGAATCAGCAGAAATACGTGGGCCTGGTCGACATCCTCGACAACCCCAAGGAGCTGCAGAATTTCCTGCGCATGGAACGCTGGATCTTCGATTCGCCGGACCAGGCGGGCGAAGCGTTCCGCGAATTCATCAAGGACTTCTATCAGCAGAACAAGCTGATCAAGGGCGACCTGATCATCGGCGGCAAGCCGGTGGACTTGGGCATGATCACGCACCCCGTGCTGAATATTTTCGCCGAGCAGGATCACCTCGTGCCGCCGGATGCATCGCGCGCACTGCAGCAGCATGTGGGCAGCACCGACTACACGCAGATCGCCTTCAAGGGCGGCCATATCGGCATCTATGTGTCGGGACGCGCGCAGCGCGAAGTGCCGCCGGCTATCCATCAGTGGCTCAGTACGAGAAACTGAGTTTCATCCACCGCAACCACAGGGCACAGTCATGGAAAAGCGCCTGCATCGATCACTGACGGACCGCAAAATCGCCGGCGTCTGCGGCGGTATCGCCGAGTACCTCGGCTGGGATCCGACCCTGGTACGCGTGCTGTGGATCGTGCTCACCTTCCTGGGTGGCTCGGGCATCGTGGCTTATCTCATTCTCTGGCTCGTCATGCCCGACGGCCCCTGATCTCCCGGCTGGCGCGCTGACGCGCCGCCGACTTTCGTTTTCATCGCTGGGTTTTTGCTTTATGGATTACGACCGTTACGACCGCATCCGTGCCGTGCAGTGGCAGGGTGACCATCTCCGTTTGCTTGATCAGCGCCTGCTGCCGCAGGAAGAACGCTGGATCGACTGCGCCAACGCCGCCGATGTCA
Source organism: Dyella sp. 2YAF14 (assembly GCF_052114725.1). Lineage (NCBI taxonomy): Bacteria > Pseudomonadati > Pseudomonadota > Gammaproteobacteria > Lysobacterales > Rhodanobacteraceae > Dyella > Dyella sp. 2YAF14. The sequence continues at coordinate 100,894 of NZ_JBFRFH010000006.1, forward strand.
CCCAGGCCATCAAGGACCTGGCTGTGCGCGGTGCGCCGGCGATCGGCATCGCGGCGGCGTGGGGTGTGGTGCTGGCGGCCAAGCAGGGTCAACCGCTGGAACCGGCGCTGGCCATGCTGCGCGCAGCCCGTCCCACCGCGGTCAACCTGATGTGGGCGCTGGATCGGATGAAGTCGCGCATCGCCGCGGGCGCCGATGCTGCCGCACTCGAACGCGAAGCCCAGGCCATCCAGGACGAGGACCTCGCCGCCAATCGCCATATGGGCGAACTGGGTGCGGCCTTGATCGCGCCGCATTCGGGCGTGCTCACGCACTGCAATACCGGCTCGCTGGCGACGTCCGGTTTCGGCACGGCGCTGGGCGTCATCCGCGCAGGCGTGGCTGGCGGTCGCATCGAGCAAGTGTTTGCGGGCGAAACGCGACCGTGGCAGCAGGGCGCGCGCCTGACCATGTGGGAGCTGGTGCGCGACGGCATTCCCGCCAAGCTGATCGCCGACTCCGCCGCGTCGCATCTGATGCGTTCGGGTGCGGTGCAATGGGTGATTGTTGGGGCCGATCGCATTGCCGCCAATGGCGACACCGCCAACAAGATCGGCACCTACCAGCTCGCTATCGCGGCACGCCATCACGGCGTGAAGTTCATGGTGGTGGCGCCGTCGTCGACGGTCGATATGGCGACCGCGTCGGGTGACGACATCGAGATCGAACTGCGCGATTCGGCGGAGCTGTTGGCGGTGGCCGGCCGCCGCACGGTGGTGGAAGGCGCCGATGCGTGGAATCCGGTATTCGACGTGACGCCGGCCGAGCTCATCGATGCCATCGTCACCGAGCGCGGCGTGATCGAGCGTCCGACCACCATCGCCATGCAGGCGCTGTTTGGTCGATGAAGCTATCCCGGCAATTCTTCCTTTTCACCATCGGTGGCGTCATCGGCTTCATCGTTGACGCCGGCCTCGCCCAGGCTCTGGTGAGCTGGAATGGCTGGAATCCGTATTACGCGCGTCTGGTCTCCATTCCGTTGGCGGCCACCGCAACGTGGCTGTGGAATCGCCGGCAGACCTTCAAGCACAGCGAAAGCGGGCGCGGGCTGTTCTCCGAATGGCTGCACTGGATGGCCCTGATGGGCGTGGGCGCCCTGGTCAATTACGGCACCTATGCCGCGCTTTTGATGGGCTTTCCGATGCTGCACCGCTGGCCTGCCATCGCCACCGCGGGCGGTTCTTTCGTGGCTGCCGTGTTCAATTTTTCGACAGCGCGCCTGATGCTTTTCAAGGGCGCCAAAACGTCCGCGTAAGCCATTGATCCATATAGTGAAAATACTGTGAATCCCGCGTCAAACGTGGTACACTTCACGGGTTATCTCAAGGCAGCCCGCGCCTAGTTCCTGGGGGAGCGCGCCGGGGCCCTCTACCTTCATCATGGAAGCCGATTGATGGCAGAACTCGCCAAAGAAGTCATTCGCGTCAATATCGAAGACGAGATGCGTCAGAGCTACCTCGATTACGCCATGAGCGTGATCGTGGGACGCGCCCTTCCCGATGTCCGCGATGGTCTGAAGCCGGTCCATCGCCGCGTTCTGTTCGCCATGAACGAACTGGGCAATGCATGGAACAAGCCCTATAAGAAATCGGCCCGCGTGGTCGGTGACGTGATCGGTAAATACCATCCGCATGGCGACTCGTCGGTGTACGACGCGATCGTGCGCATGGCCCAGCCGTTTTCGCTGCGCTACATGCTGGTCGACGGCCAGGGTAACTTCGGTTCGGTCGACGGCGACAACGCGGCAGCGATGCGATACACCGAGGTGCGCATGTCGCGCCTCACGCAGGAGCTGCTCGCCGACATCGACAAGGACACTGTCGACTTCGGTCCCAACTACGACGAAAGCGAACACGAACCGCTGGTGTTGCCCACCCGCGTGCCGAACCTGCTGATCAACGGCTCGGCCGGTATCGCCGTGGGCATGGCCACCAACGTGCCGCCGCACAACCTCACCGAGGTGGTGTCGGCCACCATCGCGCTGATCGACGAGCCCACGCTGTCGATCGACGATTTGATGCATTACATCCCCGGTCCGGATTTCCCGACCGCCGGCATCATCAACGGTTCGTCGGGCATCGTCGAGGCGTACCGCACCGGTCGCGGCCGCATCCTGGTGCGCGCACGCGCCGAGATCGAAACCGAGTCGAACGGCCGCGAAACGATCATCATCCACGAGCTGCCGTATCAGGTGAACAAGGCTCGCCTGATCGAAAAGATCGCCGAGCTGGTCAAGGAAAAGAAGCTCGAAGGCATCAGCGAACTGCGCGATGAGTCCGACAAGGACGGCATGCGCGTGGTCATCGAGATCCGTCGCGATTCGATGGGCGACGTGGTGCTCAACAACTTGTTCCAGCAGACGCAGCTGCAGGTTACGTTCGGCATCAACATGGTCGCGCTTCTGGACGGCCAACCGCGCCTGTTGAACCTCAAGGACATTCTCGAGGCCTTCATTCGCCACCGCCGTGAAGTGGTGACGCGTCGTACCATCTTCGATCTGCGCAAGGCTCGCGCCCGTGCGCACATCCTCGAAGGCCTGACGGTTGCGCTGGCCAATATCGACGAGATGATCGAGTTGATCCGCACATCCGCCTCGCCGGCCGAAGCGCGCGAGCGCATGCTGGCGCGCAAGTGGCAGCCGGGCATGGTCGCCACGCTTCTGGAAGCGGCCGGTGCTGAAGCCTCGCGTCCGGAGGACATGGATCCGCGCGAAGGTCTCAAGGCCGAGGGTTATCAGCTGTCCGAAGTGCAGGCGCAGGAAATCCTCGCCATGCGCCTGCATCGCCTCACCGGCCTGGAGCAGGAAAAGCTGTCCGACGAGTACCGCCAGGTGCTGGAGACCATTCGTGGTCTGATCGAAATCCTGGAAGACCCGGCGCGTCTGCTCACCGTGATCCGCGATGAACTTGAAGCAGTGAAGGAAGAGTTCGGCGACAAGCGTCGCACCGAGATCCAGCATTCGCAGGAAGACCTCAACGTCCTCGACCTGATCGCGCCGGAAGACGTGGTGGTCACGCTGTCGCACACCGGTTACGTGAAGCGCCAGCCGGCCAGCACGTATCGCGCGCAGCGCCGTGGCGGCAAGGGTCGTTCGGCCTCTGCGCTGAAGGACGAGGATTTCGTCGAGCAGCTGTGGGTGGTCAACACCCATGACACGCTGCTCACCTTCACCAGCAGCGGTCGCGTCTACTGGCTCAATGTGTATCAGCTGCCGGAGTCCGGCCCGAACGCGCGCGGCAAGCCGATGGTGAACCTGCTGCCGCTGGGTCCGGGCGAGAAGGTGCAGGCGGTGCTGCCGGTGCGTGAATACACCGAAGACCAGTTCGTGTTCTTCGCCACTAAGCAGGGCACGGTGAAGAAGACGCCGCTGACCGAGTTCGCGTTCCAACTGCAGAAGGGCAAGATCGCCATCAACCTCGACGAGAGCGATGCGCTGGTCAACGTCGCGCTCACCGGCGGCAACAGCGATGTGCTGCTGTTTGCGTCGAACGGCAAGACGGTACGCTTCGATGAATCCGAAGTGCGCTCGATGGGCCGGACGGCCACCGGCGTGCGTGGCATCAAGCTTGGCGAAGGCGCCGAAGTGGTCTCGCTGATCGTTGCCGCCGAGGGCGATATCCTCACCGCGACCGAGCGTGGCTACGGCAAGCGCACCACGCTTGACGAGTTCCCGAAGAAGGGCCGCGGCACCCAGGGCGTCATCGGCATCCAGTGCTCCGAGCGCAACGGCAATCTGGTCGCTGCCATCCAGGCCAGCGAAGCGCACGAGCTGATGCTGATTTCCGACCAGGGCACGCTGGTGCGTACCCGCGTGGCGGAAGTCTCGCAGCTGGGTCGCAACACCCAGGGCGTCACGCTGATCCGCCTGCCGTCCGACGAGAAGCTGGTGAGCGTCGTGCGTCTCGATGCGGAAGTGGAAAACGGCGAAGTCGAGGGCGAAGAAGGCCCGATCGATGCCGCTCCGGAAGCACCTGCCGACGGCGAGTGAGCCTTGCTCGCTTGGTGAAAAAACCCCGGCTACGGCCGGGTTTTTTTTGCCTGGTTAGCCCGGCGTCACTTCGACCGCATCCACACGCGTGCCGTAGAACGCCACGTAATCCTTGATCGGCGTCACCGAGTCATACGGATGTTCATACGTCCAAACCGCGTTCGTGCCGCGGTCGCCTGCGGAGGGAATGCTGAAGTAGGAAGCGTCGCCCTTGTACGGGCAATAGGTGTTGTGTTCCGTGCGTTCGAGCAGGGACATGTCCACATCCTCGCGCGGGATGTAGTGCACTACAGGATAGTTCGCTTCCTGCAGGCTCAGCGAACGTCGCGTATCGGCAACGACGCGATCTGCCACGCGCACGACGACGTGGTCTTTGCTCGGCGTCACCTCGATCGGATGATCGGGTCCGGGAATGCGCTGAACTCGGCTGGACATGGCGTGGCTCCGCTTTGATGGGAACTGAAGGGTCCAACGTTACTCGCCGTCACGACAAGAAACAGTGCAGCGGATGTTCAACGCCTGGGACGCCGCACCAGCGGCGCCGTTATCAGCCCAGCGCTTCCAACATGGCTTCCGCGGTGGAAACGCGGAATTCACCGGGCGCTTCGACCTGCAGCTGCTTCACCACGCCGTTCTCGGCATACAGTGCGAAACGTCGCGCGCGCAGGCCCATGCCGTAACCGCTGCCATCGAGTTCGAGCCCGAGCGCCTTGGTAAACGCACCGTTGCCGTCTGCGAGCATCCACATGCCTGCCGGCACGTTCTGCGAGGCGGCCCAGGCTTGCATCACGTAGGCGTCATTCACGGCCAGGCACATCACTTCCACGCCGCGCTGCTGGAACTCGGCGAAATGCTTCACATAGCCTGGCAGATGCTTGTTGGAGCAGGTGGGCGTGAAGGCGCCCGGTACGGCAAACAGCACGACCTTCCGGTCCGCGAACAAGGCGCCTGTCTGGGCGGGTTCGATGCCATCGTGGACGACGCGGATCTCGACGTCGGGCAGGGTGTCGCCGACCTGGATGCTCATGGCAGAGTGCCAGTGATGATGGGGAAGGAGGCGATGCTAGCGCCATGGGGCCGGCTTGTCGCCTTGAATCACGCCGTTTTCGCACCCATGTGGTCGACCATAGCGACGCAGGCGGGGCCTCGCCATGCGTGACCCATGCGAGCCGGGCGAAGGGTGCCGGCCGATGGGTGCAGATCGAGCGTTCCGCCCGTGAGTCTGGGCGGCTGAATTGCCGGGGAGTGGCAGTGGAATTCAAAGATTATTACGACATCTTGGGCGTGAAGCCGGAAGCGACCGAGGCAGAGATCAAGACTGCCTATCGCAAGCTGGCCAGGAAGTTTCACCCCGACAAGAACAAAGACGCGGGAGCGGAAGAGAAATTCAAGGCAATCAACGAAGCCAACGAAGTGCTGCGCGACACGGAAAAACGTCGTGCCTACGATGAGCTGCGCGCTGGCGGCTACCGCGGCGGCGAACAGTTCCGGCCGCCGCCGGGCTGGAACCAGAACCACGGCTTCGATTTCGGCGGCGACGGCGGCGGCGACTTCAGCGACTTTTTCGAAAGCCTGTTTGGCGGACGCGGCGGAGCTGGCCCCGGTCCGCGCGGCGCGCCACGCGCGCGTCGTGGCGGCGATGTGCATGCGCATGTGCAGATCGATCTGCAGACCGCTTTTGACGGCGGTCGCACGCGCCTGGCGCTGCAGGATGGCAGCGGTGGCGAGCGCGTATTGGAAGTAAAGATTCCAGCAGGCATCCAACCAGGTCAGGTGATACGTTTGGCTGGGCAGGGCCATAGTGGTTCGGGTGGCGCATCCAACGGCGACCTGCTGCTGGAAGTGGGCATACGCGATGATGGCCGCTTCCGTCTGGACGGCCGAAACGTGCTGCACGTGCTGCCGATTGCGCCTTGGGAAGCCGCGTTGGGCGCCACGGTGCCGGTGCCGACGCTGGCCGGCACGGTGGATCTGCGCATTCCGGCAGGCTCGCAATCGGGTCGCAAATTGCGCCTGAAAGGGCGCGGCCTTCCCGGCGCGCACCCCGGCGATCAGCTGGTGGAGTTGTCGATACGTGCACCGCTGGCGGACACTGATGCGCAGAAGAAGGCGTACGAAGCCTTGCGTGAGGAGTTTGGCGATTACGATCCGCGGCATTGAGCCCCAGCGATCCAACGAAAAACGGCGCCCGAGGGCGCCGTTTTTCATGAAGCCAGCCGCGTCGCTTACGCCGGCAGCAGTTCCTTCAGCGTGCTCACCAGCTCTTCCTCACGGATCGGCTTGGTCACATAGGCCTTCGCACCCTGGCGCAGACCCCACACCTTGTCCGTTTCCTGATCCTTGGTGGTCACCAGCACGACCGGGATGTGCTGGGTGTCCGGATCCTTGCTGATGGTGCGCGTGGCCTGGAAGCCGTTGAGGTTGGGCATCACCACGTCCATCAGGATCAGGTCGGGGCGCTCGCGCCGGGCAGCCTCCACACCGGCGGCGCCGTCCTCGGCGGTCAGCGCTTCATGCCCGAGCTTTTCGACGATGCGCTTGATGCCCAACAGCTGCGACGGCGAATCGTCGACGATCAGGATGCGTGCCATAAGGTGGAATTCCCCTTGTTGTTTCGTTGGATTCTATGACGCTGAGGCAGAGCTTCCAAGCTGAGCGTAAGCTCAGCTTGCGCTACCTACGCGTACTACGGTACGCCCAAACGAATCGCCCGCAAGCATGCGGGGAAATGCGTCGGGCAACTGCTCCAAAGTGACTTCGCGCGTGGCGATGCGCTCAAGATGTTGCGGTTTCCAGTCGCTGGACAGCCGTTCCCAGACGCGGTCGCGCAGGTCGCGCGCCGTGCCGGCGGAGGCAATGCCCAGCAGGCTGGCGCCACGGATGATGAAGGGCATTACCGTGCTTTCGAAGCCGATGCCGCCGGCATTGCCGCAAATGGCGACGTTGCCGTAGGGCGCGATCAACGGCAGCAGGCCGGCCAGCATGGCGCCGCCGACGTTGTCGAGCGCGCCACCGAAGCGCGCCGAATCCATCGGCTTGCCGCTGAAAACGAGCTGGTGGCGATCGATGCACTCGGCCGCGCCGAGGTCGCGCAGGAAGTCGAAATGGGACGCCTTGCCGCTGATCGCATGCACAGCGTAGCCGGCGCGCGTGAAGATATCGATGGCCAGCATGCCCACGCCGCCGCTGGCGCCGGTGACGGCGAGCGGGCCCAACGCAGGCGTCTGGCGGTTGTCTTCCATGCGCAGCAGGGCAAGCGCGGCGGTAAAGCCGGCCGTACCGATGATCATGCTGTCGCGCAGGCTCAAACCCTTGGGCAGGTGGATGGTCCACGCCGAGGGCAGGCGGATGTATTCGCCATAACCGCCATCGCGCGTTTCGGACAGGCCACTGCCGGTGCAAAGCACGGCATCGCCTTCCTTGAAGGCCGGGTCGGTCGAGGCGACGACGGTGCCCGACACGTCGATGCCGCCATTGAGCGGGTACTGGCGGAGGATTTTGCCCTTGCCGGTGCCGGCCAAGGCGTCCTTGAAATTGATCGACGAATAAGCGACCTGCACCAGCACTTCGCCGGGGCTCAGCGCATCGGCGGCGAGGGTTTCGATGCCGCCGCGATAGCCGGCGTCATCGTTATGGATACGGAAGGCGCGAAAGGCGCTGGGTGTACTCATGGCCAATCCTTAAAAGGCGTCGTGCCGGGGTCAGGCTTTGACGCTGCTGCGGTCGATCCATTTGGGCGTGTGGACGCCCTCGTAGCTGTCCAGCCAGTCGAACAGCTGCGCCATGTCCTGTCCGAACCATACACTTTCGCGCTGCTCGGGGCGCACGAATCGTTCGGTCACCATGTGATCCATCATGGCGCGCAGCTGTGTGTAGTAGCCGCGTACGTCGTAGAAGGCGCAGGGATAGCGGTGCAGGCCCAGCTGGGCCCAGGTCAGCATTTCGAACATCTCGTCCATGGTGCCGTAGCCGCCGGGCAGGGCGACAAAGGCATCGGACAACTCGAACATGCGCGTCTTGCGCTGATGCATGGTGTCTACGACTACCAGCTCGCTGAGGCCGACGTGGGCCACTTCCAGATCGACCAGCTGGCGCGGAATGACGCCGATTACCTTGCCGTCGGCGGCCAGTACCGCGTCGGCCACGGTGCCCATCAGGCCGACTTTGCCGCCGCCATAGACCAGCGCGATGCCGCGGCGGGCCATTTCCGTACCGAAGGCACGGGCCTGTTCGACGTATTCAGGGTGACTGCCGCTGCTGGAGCCGCAGTAGACGCAAAGGGCGGTGGGTTGGGGCATGGGGATCGACGAACCTGTGGGAATAAATTCGTCATTCCGGCGCAGGCCGGAATCCAGTGGCGGCAATGTTGGGTTGTCGCGTAGCCGTTGGTCGGCCCTTTTTCGCGATAACCGTGCGTTGCGGCTCCTGGATTCCGGCCTGCGCCGGAATGACGGAAAAAACAAAACGGCCCGCTCATGTTGCCACGAGCGGGCCGCGGATTCCGTGTCGCCTGCCGTGAAGGCGCGGCGCGGTGTCCTCAGTTGCCCTTGTGGATGGCGCGCTTGTCGACCGACAGGGCGGCCTCGTGCACGGCTTCCGAGAGCGTCGGATGCGCGTGGACGATGCGGGCCAGGTCTTCGGAGGAGCCCTTGAACTCCATCGCGACCACGCACTCGGCGATCAGCTCGGACACGCCCGGGCCGACCATGTGCACGCCCAGGATGCGATCCGTCTCGGCATGAGCCAGCATCTTCACCTGGCCGATGGCCTCGTTCATGGCCACGGCGCGGCCGATGGCGGCGAACGGGAAGGTACCCACCTTGTACGGGATGCCTTCGTCCTTCAGCTGCTTCTCGGTCTTGCCGGCCCAGGCGATTTCCGGCTCGGTATAGATCACCCACGGCACGGTGTCGAGGTTGATGTGGCCAGCCTTGCCGGCGATCCACTCGGCCACGGCCACGCCTTCCTCGGAACCCTTGTGCGCGAGCATCGGGCCGCGCACGGCGTCGCCGATGGCCCACACGCCGTTCACGCCGGTGTGGTTGTGCTCGTCGACCACGATGCGGCCGCGCTCGTCCAGCTTCACGCCCGTGTCGGCGGCCAGCAGGCCGTCGGTGTAGGCGCGGCGGCCCACGGCGACCAGCAGCTTGTCGACGGTGAGCTCGTGCGCGCCGTCCTTGTCTTCATAGGTCAGGGCGACTTCGTTGCCCTTGATCTCGGCCTTGGTGAGCTTGGCGCCGAGCTTGATGTTCAGGCCCAGCTTGCCGAATTCCTTGAAGGCGATCTTGGCGATGTCCGCGTCGGCCACGCTGAGGAAGTCCGGCAGCGCTTCGAGCACGGTCACGTCCGAACCCAGGCGCTTCCACACGCTGCCCAGTTCCAGGCCGATCACGCCGGCGCCGATCACGCCCAGGCGCTTGGGCACTTCGGTGAAATCCAGTGCGCCGGCGTTGTCGATGATGAACTTGTTGTCGAACTTGGCGAACGGCAGCTCGATCGGCACGGAGCCCGAAGCGAGGATCACGTTGGTGGCGCTGATGGTCTGCTTGGAACCGTCGTTGCCGGTGATTTCGACGTCGTTGCCCTTGAGCAGCTTGCCGGTGCCGAAGAACGGCGTGACCTTGTTGGCCTTGAACAGCTGGCCGATGCCGCCGGTGAACTGCTTGACGATCTTGTCCTTGCGGCCGATGAAGGTGCCCAGGTCAACCTTGGCGCCTTCCACCGTGATGCCGTGCACCGGCAGGTTGTGCGCGATGTTGTAGTACTGCTTGGACGAATCGAGCAGCGCCTTGGACGGGATGCAGCCCACGTTGAGGCAGGTGCCGCCGAGAGCCTGCTTGCCGTCCTTGCCGACAAACGCGTCGATACACGCGGTCTTCAGGCCCAGCTGCGCGGCGCGGATCGCGGCCACATAGCCGGCCGGGCCGGCGCCGATGACGATGACGTCGAATTTTTCGCTCATGATGTTTCCTAGCTGTGTGACGGGCCGGGGAGCTCGTCACTTATGAAGCGGGAGATATGTGCGGCGAGCGTGGATTCAATGCCAACGCTCGCCGCCAGAGCTTCGTTACCTGGTTGCACGGATCGCCGAGACGATCCGTACGCGCGATCAGATACCGAGCAGCATGCGCTGCGGATTCTCGAGCTGGTTCTTGATATCGACCAGGAACAGCACCGCGTCCTTGCCATCGATGATGCGATGGTCGTAGGACAGCGCCAGGTACATCATCGGGGCGGCGATCACCTGGCCGTTCTCGACGATGGCGCGCTCCTTGATGGCGTGCATGCCCAGGATGGCGCTCTGCGGCGGGTTCACGATCGGGGTCGACAGCAGCGAACCGAAGGTGCCGCCGTTGGTGATGGTGAAGGTGCCGCCCTGCAGGTCGTCCAGGCCCAGCTTGCCGTCACGCGCCTTCTTGGCGTAATCGACGATGCCGCGCTCGACGTCGGCGAAGTTCATGTCCTGCACGTCGCGCAGCACCGGCGTCACCAGGCCCTTGTCGGTGGACACGGCGATGGAGATGTCCTGGTAGCCGTGATAGACGATGTCGTTGCCGTCGACCGAGGCGTTGACCAGCGGATGGCGCTTCAGCGCTTCGGCAGCGGCCTTGACGAAGAAGCTCATGAAGCCGAGCTTGACGCCGTTGGCCTTCTCGAACGACTCGCCCAGCGCCTTGCGCATCTTCACCACCTCGGCCAGGTTCACTTCGTTGAACGAGGTGAGCATGGCGATGGAGTTCTTCGACTGCATCAGACGCTCGGCGATGCGTGCGCGCATGCGGGTCATCGGCACGCGCTCTTCCGGACGCGAGCCCGGGGTCGGCTTGGCAGCCGGCGCAGCGGCGGCCGGAGCGGCGCCACCCTTGCCGACGTTGAGCAGGTCTTCCTTGGTCACGCGGCCGTCGCGGCCGGTGCCGGCAACCTTCGATGCATCGATGTTCTGCTCGGTGGCTACGCGCAGGCCGGCCGGCGACAGGTCGGCATTGCCGGCAGCGCCAGCCTTCGGCGCGGCGGGTGCAGCAGCCGGGGCAGCGGCAGGGGCGGCAGCGGCCGGAGCCGGTGCAGCAGCGGCGGCGCCTTCCTCGATCACCGCGATCACCTGCTGGCTGTTCACGGTGTCGCCGGACTGGAACTTGATTTCCTTGAGCACGCCGTCGACCGGCGAGGGCACTTCGAGCACCACCTTGTCGGTCTCGAGGTCGACCAGGTTTTCGTCACGCTTCACCGCTTCGCCGGCCTTCTTGTGCCAGGTAGCGATGGTGGCGTCGGAGACGGACTCGGGCAGGACGGGAACTTTGACTTCGATAGACATGTGGATTCCTTGGATAAGTGCGCTCATCCCTGAACGCTAAAAAGTGGAAAAGCGGCCATCCATGGCCGCACTTTTCAGGATTTTATTCTGCGGAATGGTCGGTGCCGACCGGCGTAACCAGCGCCTGCTCAACCAGCGCCGCCTGTTCGACGACGTGCGTGCTGAGATGGCCGGCAGCCGGTGCCGGCGAGCGCGCGCGACCCGCGTACGAGAGGCTCTGCTTGCTGTTGATGCAGGCCTGCAGGTGATGGCGGATCTGGAACCAGGCGCCCTGGTTCATCGGCTCTTCCTGGCACCACACCACTTCCTTGGCGGCGGCGTACTTCTCGAGCTCGGCAGTGACTTGCGGACGCGGGAACGGATACAGCTGCTCCACGCGGACGATGGCCACGTCGGTCTGGCCGCGCTTTTCGGCGTCTTCCAGCAGGTCGTAGTAGACCTTGCCCGAGCACAGCACGACGCGCTTGACCTTCTTGGCGGCCAGCTCGCGATGCTCCGGGATCACCAGCTGGAAGCTGCCGTTGGCCAGCTCGTCCAGCGAGGACACGGCCAGCTTGTGGCGCAGCAGCGACTTGGGCGTCATCACGATCAGCGGCTTGCGCGTCGGGCGCACCATCTGGCGGCGGATCATGTGGAACGCCTGGGCCGGCGTGGTGGGCACGCAGACCTGCATGTTGTCCAGCGCGCACAGCTGCAGGAAGCGCTCGAGGCGGGCGGAGGAGTGCTCCGGGCCCTGGCCTTCGTAGCCGTGCGGCAGGAACAGCGACAGACCGCACAGGCGGTTCCACTTCGATTCGCCCGAGCTGATGAACTGGTCGATGACGACCTGGGCACCGTTGGCGAAGTCGCCGAACTGGCCTTCCCAGATGTGCATGGTGTACGGGTCGGCGGTGGCGCTGCCGTACTCGAACGCCATGACCGCTTCTTCGCTCAGCAGCGAGTCGATGATCTCGACGTCGGCGCCGCTGCGCACATCAGCCAGCGGCATATAGGTGTAGCCGGTCTGCTGGTCATGCAGCACGGCATGGCGATGGAAGAAGGTGCCGCGGCCGACGTCCTGGCCCACGATGCGCAGGTTGTAGTTTTCGTCGATGAGCGAGGCGTAGGCCAGGTTTTCGGCAAAGCCCCAGTCGCCTGGCTGCTCGCCGGCGGCCATCTTGGCGCGGTCTTCGTAGATCTTGGCCACGCGCGACTGCAGGGTCAGATCCTTGGGCATCTTGAGGATCTGGTTGGCCAGCTCCACCAGGCGCTGCTTGGAGTAACCCGTCGGGGTCTCGGTGGACAGCTTGCCGCCGATGAACCGGTCCCAGTCGACTTCGATGTCCTTCACCAGCGAGCTGGTCAGCTCGGTCATCGGCTCGCCGGCCTCGAGGCGGGCGCGGTAGTCCTCGAACATCTTCTGGCCGTCGCCTTCGGCGATCACGCCTTGCTTCACCAACTCCTGCGCATACAGGTCGCGGGTGGTCGGGCGCTTGCGGATGATCTGGTACATCACCGGCTGGGTGGCTGCCGGCTCGTCGGCTTCGTTATGGCCGTGGCGGCGGTAGCACACCAGGTCGAGCACGGCGTCCTTGCGGAACTGCTTGCGGAAATCGTAGGCGAGGCGGGTGGCCTGGATCACCGCTTCCGGGTCGTCCCCGTTCACGTGGAACACCGGCGCGTTGACCATCTTGGCCAGGTCGGTGCAGTACAGCGTGGAGCGGGCGTCCTGCGGGTTGGAGGTGGTGAAGCCCACCTGGTTGTTGATCACGATGTGCAGGCTGCCGCCGATCTTGAAGCCGCGGGCCTGGGACATGTTGAACAATTCCATGTTCACGCCCTGGCCGGCCAGCGCTGCGTCGCCGTGCACCAGCACGGCCATCGACTGCTTTCGCTCGGTGTCGCGGCGGCGGACCTGGCGCGCATGCACCGAGCCAGCCACCACCGGGTTGACGATTTCCAGGTGCGACGGATTGAACGCCAGCGCCACGTGGGTGCCGCCGTTGGGCGTCTTGACGTCGGCGGAGAAGCCCATGTGGTACTTCACGTCGCCCGAGTGCGCCGGATCATCCGGGTGGTCGAACTTGCCTTCGAACTCGTTGAACAGCGTGCGCGGCGGCTTGCCGAGGATGTTCACCAGCATGTTGAGGCGGCCGCGGTGGGCCATGCCGATCACGACTTCCTTGATGCCGTTGTCGCCGGCGGCGCGGACGATGTCGTCCACCATCGGGATGAAGCTGTCGCCGCCTTCCAGCGAGAAACGCTTCTGGCCCACGTACTTGGTGTGCAGGTAGCGCTCGAGGCCTTCGGCAGCGGTCAGCTCGGCGAGCACGCGCTTCTTGCCCGCGGCGTCGAGGCCGGCGGTGCCGTTGGCCTGCTCCAGGCGGGTGTAGATCCAGTTGCGCTGCTCATGATTGCTGATGTGCATGAACTCGACGCCGAGGGTGTTGGTGTACACCTTCTTCAGTCGGGCAATCAGCTCGCGCAACTTCATGCGCTGGCCACCGCCGGCAAAGTTGCCGCAGTCGAACTCGGTGTCCAGGTCGGCATCGGACAGACCGTGGAACGAGGGTTCCAGATCCGGAGCCGGCAGCTTCTCGGCCAGGCCGAGCGGGTCGAGGTTCGAGGCCAGGTGGCCGCGCGAACGGTAGGCGGTGAGGATGCGCAGGACGCCGGCCTGCTTGCGGGCGTGGGCGTCGTCGACCGGAGCGCCGGCGACGGCAACCCCGTTTCGGCGCTGCTTTTGTGCGGCCTCTATACGCGCAATGGCCGCAGAGTGGGGAACGTCCCCTGACTCGCGGCCTTTGAAAGTCTCGAAGTATTTGCTCCAGGTAGCTTCGACCGACGAAGGGTCTGCCAACCACGATTCATAGAGCTGTTCAACGTAATCGGCGTTACCGCCGGCGAGTTGGGAGGATTCGAAAAACTCGCGGATCAGATTAGTGCTCACGTCACCACCGGTGAGGAAGGGAAGCAGCAGCCGTTCCGACCGGGGTTGGCCGGATGGCTGGGAAAAATCCCGTTAATTATAGCCTTGGGGTGCTGCGACGCGGCAACCCAGGTTGCACCTCTAAGTGGGGTCGATGATCGATATTTCGAGTTATCGGGTACCGACGATCGTCGTAGAGCGCGGATTTGCATCGTTGAAAGCGCGTTTGGCGCCGATGTCACCGCCCGGCGCGACGGGAGGCTTCCGTTCAGTTACAGATCGAGCGGCAGCCAGGCGGTGGCGCGTGCCGAGCGCTCCCACACTTCGTTGAAGTGCTGCAGCAGCGGCGCCTGCGCGGCCCGATCGGCGAGCGCGGCGCGGCCGTCGGCGCGGCGGGCATCGGGCAGGAACAGATAGCCGCCTTGATCCGTGAGCAGGTAAGACGAGGCGTAGGCCAGGTCGACTTCTTCCAGCGGCGTGCGCACCAGCACGATGCTGGACAGGCGCTGGGCCAGGGCCACCAGCCGATGGTTGTCGCGCAGTGCGTCCTCCGGCGCATGCAGGATCAGCCGGATTTCGGCGCCGCGGCCGGAGGTGGCAAGGCGCCGAAGCTCGGCCAGCTCGGCGACGCCGCCATAGACATCGTCGCTCAGGACCGGCTGGTAGATCGCGATCCGTCGCCGGGCTGCAGTCAGCAGACGAAGGCGGGCATCGGCCAGTTCGGTGCGGTCGCGCACGGGCAGGGGCGGCGTGGCCGGCCCTTCGCCCGCGTTCGGTGCATCGTCGTGGGCGTCCCGCTCGCTCATCGGCGGCGCGGCTTGTGGGCGACCAGGTGGCCGTCGTTGACCAGGGTGAGCAGCAAGGCGAGCTCGGCTTCCGGCACCTTGGTGCCCGGGGTGAGTTCGCGCTCGGCACACAGGCGCTCGGCGACATCCACCGACGTCGGGTAGGCATGCCCGTTGACGAACAGCATGGCGCCTCGCTTGGCGCGCGCCCAGGCCATGCGTGCCCAGGGGTGGCGCAGCAGGGCGGCGCCTGCGTCCAGTTGCTTGCGCAGGGCGGCTTCCGTCAGTTCCTTTTCCGGCGGCACAGGCTGCTGGGCGCTACGGTAGCGGGTGATGAAGCGGCCAAACCAGTCGGTGAGCGTGGCGTCGTCCAGCGCTGCGGCAAACGGCAGGGCCTGCTTGAGGCGTGCGAGCGCGGCGCGGTCGATTTCGCCGACGGCCTTGGCCGGGGTCAGGTCGGGATCGGTGTAGCGCAGCTCATCCGGCAGGCGTTCGGCCAGATAGTCGGCGAGGTCGCCGGTCAGCTCGGCCTGCGACGGCGCACGCATGCCGACCGAGATGGTCAGGCACGGTCCCCCGAACGCGATGCCGTCGTGCGGCACGCCCGGCGGCAGATACAACATGTCGCCCGGTTCGAGCAGCCACTCGTGGTCTGGCTCGAAGACCTGGAGCTGCTTCAGTTCCACGTCCGGGCGGAAATCCTTGGGAGCTTCGGGGTTGGTGTCGATCGCCCAATGGCGCTGGCCCAGGCCCTGCAGCAGGAACACGTCGTACTGGTCCACGTGGGGGCCGACGCCGCCGCCGGGCTCGGCGTAGGAAATCATGATGTCGTCCAGGCGCCAGCTGGGCAGGAAGTTGAAGTCTTCCAGCAGCGCGGCCACGTCGGCATCCCATTTGTCCACATCCTGCACCAGCAGGGTCCAGTTCTTGTCCGGCGTGCTGGCGAAGTCCTTTTCGGTCAGGGGACCGGTCTTGACCTTCCAGCGGTCGCGGCCTTCGTCGTGGATGATCAGGCGCGACAGCGCGGTTTCTTCCATCGCCAGGCCGGCGAGGTCGTTCGGCTCGATCGGCGAGGCGAAATCAGGAAACGCCTGGCGGATCAGCAGCGGGCGCTTCTGCCAGTAATCGCGCAGGAACTGGGCGGGACTCATGCCCAGCGGCTGCTTGGCGCTGCCGCGGACTTCGATGGGGAGGGTGGGGGACTTGGTCATCTGCCCATTCTAAGCGAAGGCGATGACGGTCCCGTTGATCGTCGTCAGGGGAAAAGCCACGGCGGGTCGGTCAGGGCGGCCTGCCTGCCGGAAATGAGCCGACGGACATATGGTTATGCCAACACGTCCTTTCACATGACAAGAGGTGATGACTAGTTTGAGTGTCCAGGTGTCTGGACGTCCAAAGGTGGACAGTGAACGCGGTCGTCGCAACGCAAGCCGGTATGGGCTCCATCGATGGCGACAAGTTGTCGGCACTGGAGCGCCTGGCCGAGGGGCTGAGTCCCGCCGAGCTCTACTGGGTCGCGGCCTGGAGCGCGGCTCGCGCCGACCAGCTGCAGCGAGGCATCGTGCCGTTGCAGGCGGCCAAAGCCATCGGCGAGCGGCTGACCATTCTGTACGGCAGCCAGACCGGGCAGGCCAAGCGCATCGCCACCCAACTCAGCGCCCGTGCGGAAGCTGCCGGGCTGGCGGTGCGCCTGGTGCGGGCCGATGGCTACGCCCAGCGCGATCTGGCCAGGGAAACGCATCTGGTCGTGGTGATCAGCACTCAGGGCGATGCGGAGCCACCAGACGATGCCCGCGGCCTGGTGGAGTTCATCCTGGGCAAGCGCGCGCCCAAGTTGCCCGGCCTGCGCTACGCGGTGCTGGGGCTGGGCGATTCGAGCTATCCGCAATTCTGCGCCATCGGTCAGCAGCTCGATCAGCGTTTTGCCGAACTCGGTGCCTCGCGTCTGGCGCCGCTGGGCGAAGCGGACGTGGACGTCGACGCGGTCGCGGTGCCATGGACGGAGCGCACGCTCGAACAGGCCAGGCAGGCGCTTGGTACAACCCAGCCGGCGGCACGACTGGCGACGCTGCAACCGGTGCCTTCGCGCGCCAGCCATCATCGGGATCGCCCGTTTGCCGCGCCGGTCCTCGACAACCAGCCGATCGTGGCGCGCGACGCCGGCCGGGACGTACGTCATGTGGAGTTGTCGCTCGAAGGATCGGGCCTGCGTTACGAGCCCGGCGACGCCGTGGGCGTGTGGCCGCAGAACCCACCTGCGCTGGTCGATCGATGGCTGAACCTGCTCAAGCTCGACGGCGAGCGAGCGGTGTTCCACGACGGTCGGGAGTTGCCATTACGTCAGTGGCTGACGCACGAGCGCGAGCTCACGCGCCTGAGTCGGCCGGTGATCGCCGCGGTGGCCGATGTGAGTGGCGATCAGGAACTCGCGGGGCTGCTGCGCCCCGATCAATCCTCACGCCTGGCCGCGCTGTTGGCGGACGAACAACCGATCGACCTGTGGCGTCGCCATCCCGAGGGTTGGTCAGCGGACGAACTGGTGGCCGCACTGCGTCCGCAGACGCCGCGCCTGTATTCGATTGCTTCCAGCCAGAAAGCGGTGGGCGACGAAGTGCATCTGACTGTGGCCGTGATCGATTACCAGGCACATGGCGAACAACGCTGGGGCGCGGCGTCTTCCTTCCTTGCCGCTTCGACCGACGAACGCCGCGTGCCGATCTTCATCGAAGAGAACGAGCGCTTCCGCCTGCCCCGGGACGATAGCCGCGACGTGATCATGATCGGCCCGGGCACGGGCGTGGCGCCGTTTCGCGCCTTCGTGCAGGAGCGCCGCGAAACGGCTGCGCGTGGACGCCACTGGCTGTTCTTCGGCAACCGTCACTTCACCAGCGAATTCCTCTATCAGACCGAATGGCAGGCAGCGCTGCGCGATGGCTCACTGGATCGGCTCGACCTGGCGTTCTCGCGCGACAGTGACGCCAAGGTCTACGTGCAGCAGCGCGTCCGTGAACAGGGCCGTGATCTCTATGCGTGGCTGCAGGAGGGCGCCCACATCTACGTGTGTGGCGACGCCAACCATATGGCCAAGGACGTTCATGCCGCCTTGATCGACGTGGCGGTGACGCACGGCGGCCAATCGCACGAACAGGCGAAGGAATGGCTGTCCGGTTTACTCCAGCAGGGCCGCTACGCCCGCGACGTGTACTGATATGACGACACCGCTCTCCGATTTCGAACGCATCAAGGCTGCGAGCCGCCAATTGCGCGGCGGCATCGTCGAAGGCCTGCGCGATCCGGTCACCAACGCGATCAGCGACGATGACAACAAGCTGCTGAAATTTCACGGCAGCTACCAGCAGGACGATCGCGACCAGCGCGAGGAACGCCGCAAGCAGAAGCTCGAGCCAGCGTTCTCTTTCATGCTGCGCGCACGCCTGCCGTCCGGCGTGGTCACGCCCACGCAATGGCTGGTGTTCGATCGTCTTGCGCGCGACTACGCCAACGGCACGTTACGCATCACCACGCGCCAGACGTTTCAATGGCACGGCATCATCAAGCACAAGCTCAAGCCCACCATTGCCGCCATCCACGACGCCTTGGCGACCACGATCGCCGCTTGCGGTGATGTCGTGCGCAATGTGGTGAGCACCGCCAATCCGGTGGAATCGAGCGCCCACGCGCTCGCCTATGCGTGGGCGACGCGACTCTCCGAAGAACTGTCGCCGCGTACACGCGCCTATCACGAGATCTGGCTCGACGGCGAACCGCTGGTCGACGAGCCGGAAAACGAAGAGCCGCTGTACGGCCGCACTTATCTGCCACGCAAATTCAAGATCGGCCTGGCTGTCCCGCCGCTCAACGATGTCGATGTCTTCGCGCAGGATCTGGGTCTGATCGCGATCATCGAGCATGGCGAACTGAAGGGCTTCAATGTCGCCATCGGCGGCGGCATGGGCGCGACCCATGGTGATCCGAGCACGTATCCGCGGCTGGGAACGATCATCGGCTTCGTGCCGCCGGAACGCCTGCTCGCCGTGTCCGAAGCCATCGTGACGGTGCAGCGCGACTGGGGAAACCGCAGCGAGCGCAAGCATGCACGCCTGAAATACACGCTCGATCATCGCGGCGTGGACGTCTTCAAGGCGGAAGTGGAACGGCGCGTGAGCTTTGCGCTGGAAGCGGAGCGTGACTACCACTTCGACCACAACGGCGATCGCTACGGCTGGATCGAAGGCGAGGATGGGCGCTGGCATCTGACCCTGCAGATCGAATCGGGTCGGCTTGCGGATGTGGGCGAGCGTCGCTGGCTCAGCGGATTGCGCGAGCTGGCGAAGATCCACGAGGGCGATTTTCGCCTCACCTGCAACCAGAACGTGATTGTCGCCAACGTGAGTACGGATCAGCGTGCGCGCATCGACGCGATCGTCGCGGCACATGGGCTGGATGGTTATCGCACCGACAGCGGTGTCCGCCGTCACGCCGTGGCCTGCGTAGCGCTGCCCACCTGCGGCCTGGCGATGGCGGAAAGCGAACGGTATCTGCCCGATATCCTGCCCAGGCTGGAAGCACTGCTGGAGTCCTTCGGTCTGCGCGACGCGCCCATCCTGCTGCGACTCTCCGGTTGCCCCAACGGCTGCTCTCGCCCGTATCTGGGCGAGATTGCCCTGGTCGGGCGTGGACCGGGCCGCTACGACCTGCGACTGGGCGCGGATTTTCGTGGCCAGCGACTCAACCAGGTCTATCGGGAGAACGTCGACGAGCCGGCGATCCTCGATGCATTGTCGCCGCTGTTCGCACGTTACGCGGATGAGCGGGTAGTCGATGAGGGCTTCGGTGATTTCCTGCTGCGCAGCGGCGTGATCGCCGCATCGACACGGCAGATCCCGTTGGAGGTGGTGGCATGAAGCAGGCGCTGCTCGAGGATGCGCAGCACGGCGAGCGCGCTCTCGATGAATTGAATGTGTGGCTGGGCGGTCTGCAGGCGGAGCAGCGGGTGATCTGGGCACTGGCCCATGCACCGGGTACGCATGTGCTGTCGTCGAGCTTCGGCGCGCAGGCGGCGGTGTCGCTGCACCTGTTGACGCGGCAGCGGCCGGATCTTCCCATCGTGCTGATCGACACCGGTTATCTGTTTCCCGAGACGTATCGCTTTATCGACGAGCTGCGCGAGCGACTCGGGCTTAACGTCAAGGTGTATAGCGCGGCGGAAAGTGCTGCCTGGCTCGAAGCGCGGGAAGGGCGCTTGTGGGAGCAGGGCGTGGCGGGCATCGATCGCTATAACCAGCTGCGCAAGGTGAGACCGATGCAGCGAGCGCTGAGCGAACTCCAAGCGGGTTCGTGGTTCGCGGGATTGCGTCGCAGCCAGGCACGCACGCGCGCTGCCATTCCCTATGCCGAGCGTCGCGACAACCGCTGGAAATTCCATCCCATCGCGGACTGGACCGATCGCGACGTGGGCCTGTACTTGCGCAAGCACGGCCTGCCGTACCACCCATTGTGGGAGCAGGGCTACATCTCCATTGGCGACGTACATACCACGCACCGCTGGGAGCCTGGCTCCGAGCTGGATGCCACCCGTTTCTTTGGCCTGAAGCGCGAATGCGGGCTTCACGGCCTGGCCTGACCGAACACCCTAAGAACCGCCCCGGCGCACGCCGCCGGTTTTCGCCCCGACCGAAGAAGAACGACACCATGAGCCAGAGTGCCCTTGCGCAGCCCCAAGCTGCGCTGCTCGACGACGCCCCCGTTTCGCTGATCGCGCCTCACGGCGGCGTGCTGAAGGAGTTGTATCTGCAGGCGGAAGAGGCCGCCGTGCTCAAGCAGCGCAGCGCGGGCCTGCCGGCGATCGATCTCAATACGCGCCAGTTGTGCGATTTGGAGCTGCTGCTCAATGGCGCGTTCTCGCCCCTGGAAGGTTTCCTCTCGCAGCGCGACTACGATCGGGTGGTTGCCGAATACCGCCTGGCCGACGGCACATTGTGGCCGATACCCATCACGCTGGATGTGAGCGAGGCGTTCGCCGAACGCCTGACCGTAGGCAGCGAGGTCGCCCTGCGCGACGTGGAAGGCGTCCCCATCGCGGTGCTCGAGGTGGAAGACATCTATCGCCCGGATCGCGAGCACGAAGCACAACACGTGTTCGGCACGCTGGATCGCGGGCATCCCGGTGTGGCTGACCTGCTGGATCGGTATCGCCCGGTGAATCTGGGTGGACGCGTGCGCGGCATCCAGTCACCGTCGCACTACGACTTCGCTGCGCTGCGCGATACACCGCGCAGTCTGCGAGCATGGTTCACTTCGCAGGGCTGGCATCGCATCGTGGCGTTCCAGACGCGCAACCCCATGCATCGCGCGCATCGTGAACTGACCCTGCGCGCTGCCCAGCAAGTGGGTGCGAAACTCCTGCTGCAGCCATCGGTGGGGCGCACCAAGCCCGGCGACGTCGATCACTACACTCGCGTGCGCTGCTACCAGGCTTTGCTGCCGCAGTACCCGGTGAACAGCGCGCGGCTTTCGCTGCTGCCACTGGCGATGCGCATGGGCGGTCCCCGCGAGGCGCTGTGGCACGCGATCATCCGCAAGAACTATGGGGCGAGCCATTTCATCGTGGGGCGCGATCATGCGGGGCCTGGCAACGACTCCGCTGGCAAACCGTTCTACGGTCCCTTCGACGCACAACATCTGCTGGAGCGTCACCAGGATGAACTCGGCATCCGCATCGTGCCGTTCCCCGCGATGGTGTATGTGGCCAACCGCGACGCCTATATGCCCTCCAATGAGGTCCAGCCCGGCGACGAAGTCCGTGATATCTCGGGCACGCAGCTGCGTCGCCACCTGCAGGATGGCAGCGATATTCCCGCATGGTTCTCCTTCCCCGACGTGGTGAAGATCCTGCGCGAGCGCCATCCCGTGCAGGCGTCGCGGGGCTTCGCCTTGTTCTTCACTGGCCTATCCGGTGCCGGCAAGTCGACCATTGCGCAGGCGGTAGTCGCGCAGTTGCTGGAACGCACGGCTCGCGCGGTCACCGTGCTGGATGGCGACGAGGTACGAAAGCATCTGTCCCGCGGCCTGGGTTTCTCGCGCGAGGATCGCAATGCCAATGTGACGCGTATCGGCTATGTGGCCAGCGAGATCGTACGCCACGGCGGCGTGGCGGTTTGCGCGCCGATTGCGCCCTATGCGGATGCACGTGCCGAAGCGCGCTCCCTGGTGGAAGGGCACGGCGATTTCATCGAAATCCATGTGGCGACGTCATTGGATGTTTGCGAAGCGCGCGACCGCAAGGGTTTATATGCGCAAGCGCGCGCCGGGGCGATCACGCATTTCACGGGGATCAGTGATCCCTATGAGGAGCCCGTGCAGCCTGAGTTGCGGATTGACGGGAGCGCGTCGCAGCCGCTGGTGCTGGCGGGGCATATTGTGGCGCTGCTGGAGCAGCGGGGGTTGTTGCGCAGTTAGGCGTGGCAGCGCCCTTTGGTTTGTCTGTGGGAGCGCACCCTGTGCGCGACAGCCACGCCTGGGTGTAGCGCTCCGTAGGTTTGTCGCGCACAGGGTGCGCTCCCACAAGGAGCGCTCCGCACCTATTCACCCGCAGCTGGGGCCGTGGTTGTTCTTTTGTAGGAGCGCACTTGTGCGCGACCGCAGCGCTGGGGTGTACTGCTCCGTAGGTTTGTCGCGCACAGGGTGCGCTCCCACAAGGAGCGCTCCGCACCTATTCACCCGCAGCCGGGGTCATGGTTGTTCTTTTGTGGCCCAACAACCTCTACGTATTACTGCGCCTCGACGAGCGTCTCCGTCGCTTTGTGCGCCACCTTCCGTTCCCGCCAATGCGGCACCCCCGCCCAATGCGAGGTCCCCGTGCCCCCGGAAGCAAGCGCGCGACTCACCGCACGACGCTCCAGGTGCGGCGCAAACACACTGATGAAATCGAGCGTGTATTCGCGCAGCACACTCTCACGGCGCAAGACGATCCACGTCGTGCAAGCGGCAAACAGCTGGTCCGCGCCCAGTTCGCACAGGTCGGTGTCGTGCTCCGGCTGATAGGCCATTTCAGCCAGCACGCCGATGCCCAATCCCTCGCGCACGTAGGTCTTGATCAGGTCGGCATCGCTGGCGGTCATGACGATCTGCGGATCGAGCCCGGCGCTTTGGAAGGCGCGGGTCAATGAGGATTCGGGCTTCAATGAAGAGTCGTAACTGATCAGCGGATGGGCAGCAAGCTGTTCCAGCGTGGGCGCCTGCTTTTGTCGCGCCAGGGGGTGGCCATTGGGCACGACGATGCTGCGGTTCCAGCGGTAGGCGGGCAGGGCGATGCCGTTCGGTGGCGGCCCGCCGGCGGCCGTGCTGACGATGGCGAGATCGACCTGGCCGACCTCGAGCAAGGAGATCACGTCCGAATCGTTCACCGGCTGCAAATGCACGCTCACCTGCGGATAGCTGCGACTGAGCACCGCCACCGCCGAAGGCAGCGCGAAGCGAGCTTGCGTATGTGTGGTGGCGATGCGCAGCGTGCCACGCGATTCGTTGCGCAGGTTGGCCGCGATGGAACGGATATTGGCCGCTTCCGCCAGGATGGTGCGGGCACGTTCCAGCACGTGCGTGCCGGCGTGCGTGATGGCGTGCAGGCTGCGGCCCTTGCGGTGGAACAGCTGGAAGCCGAGCTCGTCTTCCAGCTGGCGCAACAACTTGCTCAGGCCGGGCTGGGTGGCATGCACCCGCTCGGCCGCGAGGGTGATGTTCAGGCCGGCATCAGCGATGGCGACGAGATAGCGTAATTGGGTCAGCGTCATGGTTGGGGTTCCACAGGCAATCGAGAGAGTAGGGACTCGGTGTCGCGCTGCGGATACATCGCGCGTGCTCATCCGCCGATGCGCTGCACTGGCAGGCGGTCGGGGTGGTTTTCAGCCAATGGCGATGATGGTCCATGATTACCGTAACGGGGCGGTCACAATTAGACGTCTATACAGCGGTTGCTGCGTTGCGTCAATACTTCGTCGTGCCGGTAGATCCGATCGCCTTATAACGGGCCGTCATGTCTGGCGCAGCAGAAATCATTTGTACGGCCATCTGCGCGTGCCTAGCTTGGGTGCTCCAGCCGTGCATCTCATGGAGCCTGAGGTTCGATGAAGCTTTACCCATTGTTCGCCGATCTGTCCGGCCGCCAGGTCCTGGTGGTGGGCGGCGGCGTGGTGGGTGAGCGCAAGGTCGCCGCATTGCTGGAGGCCGGCGCGCAGGTCACGGTGGGGGCGCCCGACCTCACGCCTGCGCTGCTCGGTTTGGCCAACGATGGGCGGGTGCGATGGGTGCGTGGCCGTTTCGAGGATGGCTGGCTTGACCAGGCATGGCTGGTGATCGCCGCCACCCCGGATGCCGAGCTCCATCGGCATATCGCTGCCCTGGCCGAGTCCCGGCGCATTTTCGTCAATGTCGTCGACGACGCGCAGCAATCGAGCTTCCACGTGCCGGCCGTGATTGACCGCGCGCCGGTGACGATTGCGATTTCCAGCGGTGGACACGCGCCGATGCTCGCGCGGCTGCTGCGCGAACGGCTTGAAGTGTTGATCGATCCGGTGGTCGGCTCCGTTGCCACCTTGTTGGCGCGGATGCGTCACCGCATCCGCGCGAGACTGCCGGATGTCGCGTTGCGTCGTCGTTTCTACGAGCGTCTGTTGAGCGGACCCGTGCAAAGCCTGCTGCGTCGAGGCCAATGGGCACTGGCCGAAGCCTCGACCGAGCGTTTGCTCGAAGCGACCGAAACCAGGCCTGTCGGTTCGGTGGTCTTGCTTGGCGCCGGCCCCGGCGATCCCGGCCTGCTCACGTTGCGTGGGTTGCGTGCATTGAACGAGGCGGATGTGATCCTGCATGACCGCCTGGTCAGCGTGGAGGTGTTAGGCCTGGCGCGCCGCGACGCCGAGCGCATCGAAGTGGCCAAGCAGGCGGGCAACCATCACACCACGCAGGAGCAGATCCACGCCCTGATGCTGGAACATGCCGCTGCAGGTCGCCGTGTGGTGCGCCTGAAGGGCGGCGATCCATTCGTATTCGGTCGCGGTGGCGAGGAGCTGGAATTCCTGCGCCGCCACGGCATTGCCTATGAGGTGGTGCCAGGTATCACGGCGGCCCTGGCGTGTGCCGCCTACGCCGGCGTGCCGCTGACGCATCGCGATCATGCGCAGTCCGTGCGGCTGGTGACGGCGCACTGCCAGCAGTCCATCGACACGCTCGATTGGCCGGCGCTGGCACAGGAGCGGCAGACGCTCGCGGTCTACATGGGTACCGGCGAGCTGGACCTGATCGCGCAGCAGCTGGTTGAGCACGGCCGCGCAGCGAGCACGCCGTTCGCCCTGGTGGAAAACGGCACGCGAGCGGAACAACGGGTGATCGTCGGCACGCTGGCTAACTTGGCGGAGCAGGCGGGGCGACACGGTGTACGGTCGCCGGCGCTGCTCATCATCGGCGAGGTGGCCAGCCTCGCCACCTCGCTGTCATGGTTCGGCAGCCGGCCGCTGGGCGCCCTCGTCCCGTCGCTGCCGCATTCGTCGAAAGCGGTTGCGGCTTGACACAACCTTTCCCTTGACGGGTGCACCATCGCGCCTCGTGCCACCTTCATCCATGCCGCGTACCGGAGTCACTTCATGATCTACGACAGCATCCTCGACACCATTGGCAACACGCCGATCGTGCGCATTCACCGTCTGGCGCCCAAGCACGTGACGCTGTACGCCAAGGTGGAGGCATTCAATCCGGCCGGTTCGGTCAAGGATCGTCTTGCTTACGCCATCATCATCGACGCCGAGCAGCGCGGCGTGCTCAAGCCCGGCCAGACCGTGGTGGAAGCCACGTCAGGTAATACCGGCGTGGCGCTGGCCGCCGTGTGCGCGGCGCGCGGCTATCCGTTCGTGGCGGTGATGTCCGATTCCTTTTCGGTCGAGCGGCGCAAGCTGATGCGCGCCTATGGCGCCAAACTGCTGCTGACGCCCGCGGCGGAACGTGGCAGCGGCATGGTGCGCAAAGCCAAGGAGCTGGCCGACAAGCACGGCTGGTTCCTGGCCGGCCAGTTCGACAATCCGGCCAATCCCGCCTATCACCGCAATACCACGGCCCCGGAAATCCTGCGCGATTTCGCCGGCAAGCGGCTGGATTACTTCGTCACCGGCTGGGGCACGGGGGGCACCCTCACCGGTGTGGGCGAGGTGCTGAAGGTGGCGCGCCCGGAAGTGAAGATCATCGCGAGCGAACCAGTCGGTGCAGCGCTGCTTTCCGGCAAGGAATGGCAGCCGCACAAGATCCAGGGCTGGACGCCGGATTTCGTGCCTGCGGTGCTCAATCGCGAGGTCGCCGACCAAATCCTTCCTGTCGACGATGTGTTGGCACGCGATACGGCGCGCGATCTGGCGCAGAAGGAAGGCATTTTCGTCGGCATTTCCTCGGGTGCCACGCTGGCTGCGGCCCTGCAGGTGGCGAAGGATGCGCCGGAGGGGACGGTGTTGTTGGCGATGTTGCCCGATACCGGCGAGCGCTACTTGTCGACCTTCCTGTTCGAGGGAGTTAATGAGGGGTCGGACGAGGTGGAGTGAAGATGTGTTCTGCCCGCAGCCTTGGGCGTGGGCAGAAATCTGTGGGAGCGCACCCTGTGCGCGACGAACCGACGGAGCGATACACCCAGGCGTGGCTGTCGCGCACAGGGTGCGCTCCTACAGGAGATAGCCGCCCCACGGAGAGGCGGGATGACGCGCCTCTGTTCTAAGGCGCCACAGGCCCTCAGCGGGCGAAGGTGATAGCTTCAGCGCACCGCCGCCCTCCGCTGATGCATCTCCCACTCCTCAATCAACTTCCTCCCCACATTCGCCAACGCATCGATGGCCGGTAGCAACTCGCGCCCCAGCGTCGTCAGGGAGTACTCCGCGGATGGCGGCGACGAATCGAGCACGCGCCGCGTCACCAGCCCTCGCGTTTCCAGCTCACGCAAACGCGCACTCAACACACGTGCGGAGATTTTCGGCATGTCGTGGCGCAACTCACCGAAGCGACGTGGTTCGCCGCTGAGTTGCCAGATCACGTTGGGCGCCCAGGCGCCGCGCAGCAGGCCCAGCACTTCGCTGAGAGGGCAGGTGGGTGCTGGGCAGACTTTGCTCTTGCGTAGCGGCAGACCCATGGGGTGCTCCTGGGGGGCTTCGGTAACTCGGCGGTTACCGGATTTTAGAGGTTACCGGCGGTTAGGTGGTATCCAACAGTAACCATGATGGCTAGCATCGGTGGCCTTCGCGAACCCGGATCGCGTTGATCCCGTCCCCTCAAGGAGAACCACCATGAAGCTCTACTACGCCGCTGGCGCCTGTTCGCTGTCGCCGCATATCGTTGCCCTGGAAGCGGGTATTCCTGTGGAACTGATCAAGGTCGACAACAAGGCCAAGCGCACCGCGAGCGGCGAAGACTTCCTGCAGATCAACCCCAAGGGCTATGTGCCGGCGTTGCAGTTGGAAAGCGGTGAGTTGCTGACCGAGGGACCGGCCATCGTGCAGTACCTGGCGGATCTGAAGCCCGAGACCGGCCTGGCGCCCGCCCATGGCACCACCGCCCGTTATCGCTTGCAGGAAATGCTGGGTTACATCAACTCCGAGTTGCACAAGAGCTACTCGCCGTTGTTCAAGCCCGACACGCCGGACGCCGTGCGCGACGAGCGCCAGGCCTATCTGCGCAAGCGCTATGCCTTCCTGGAACAGCGTCTGTCCACGCACGACTGGCTGATCGGCGAGCAGTTCACCGCGGCCGATGCTTATCTGTTCACCGTGACGAACTGGGCGCAGCACGTGAAGCTGGATCTGTCGGACTTCCCGGGAATCGTCGCCTTCCAGCAACGCGTGGCCTCGCGTCCGAAGGTGCAGTCGGCGTTGCAGGCAGAAGGGCTGCTCAAGGCGGCCTGAAAACGAAGGGCCGCGCATGCGATGCGCGGCCCTCGTAGTGAAACAGAAGTAACGTTACGCGATCAGATCTGCGTGGCCAGCGACTCGGCCAGTCCGATATAGCCGCCCGGCGTGAGGTCGAGCAGGCGCTGCTTGGCGTCGGCGGGCAGGTCCAGTCCGGTGATGAAGGTGCGCATGGAGTCCTTGGTGATGCCCTGGCCGCGGGTGAGTGCCTTGAGCTGTTCGTACGGTTCGGGCAGGCCATAGCGGCGCATCACCGTCTGCACGGCTTCGGCCAGCACTTCCCAGCTGGCGTCGAGATCTGCGCCGAGGCGGTCGGCGTTCACGGTGAGCTTGCCCAGGCCCTTCTTCAGCGATTCGAGTGCGACCATGGTGTGGCCGAACGCGGTGCCGAGTGCGCGCAGCACGGTGGAGTCGGTGAGGTCGCGCTGCCAGCGGCTGATCGGCAGCTTCTCGGCGAAGTGGCCGAGCAGGGCATTGGCGAGGCCGAAGTTGCCTTCGGCGTTTTCGAAGTCGATCGGGTTGACCTTGTGCGGCATGGTCGAGGAACCCACTTCGCCGGCCTTCAAGGCCTGCTTGAAGTAGCCCAGCGAGATATAGCCCCAGATGTCGCGCGCCAGATCGATCAGGATGATGTTGGCGCGACGCACGACGTCGCAGTACTCGGCCACGCCGTCATGCGGTTCGATCTGCGTGGTGTAGGCGTTGTAATCGAGGCCCAGGCTTTGCACGAAACGCTGCGAAAAGCCGCGCCAGTCCAGTTCGGGATAAGTGATCACGTGCGCGTTGTAGTTGCCCACGGCGCCGTTGATCTTGCCGGGCACGTCCACCGCGGCGAGCTGCTTGCGCTGGCGTTCCAGGCGGGCGACCACGTTGGCCAGCTCCTTGCCGAGCGTGCTGGGCGACGCCGTCTGGCCGTGCGTGCGCGAGAGCATCGGCAGGCCTGCATTGGCATGAGCCAGCTCGCGCAGCTGGGCGATGATGCCGTCCAGCGCGGGCAACAGCACCTGGTCGCGCGCATCGCGCAGCATCAGGGCGTAGGAGAGGTTGTTGATGTCTTCGCTGGTGCAGGCGAAGTGCACGAATTCCTTGGCTTGCGCCAGCGACGCATCGTTGCCGATGCGTTCCTTGATGAAGTACTCCACCGCTTTCACGTCGTGGTTGGTGGTCGCTTCGATGGTCTTGATGCGCGCGCCGTCGTCCACGCTGAAGTCGCCCGCGATGCCCTTGAGCCTGGCCACCTGGTCGGCGGTGAATGCCGGCAGCTCGACGATGCCCGGGTCCGCGGCCAGCGCCAGCAGCCATTCGATTTCCACGTGCACGCGGCGGTGCATGAGGCCGAATTCACTGAAGATCGGGCGCAGCGTTTCGACCTTGCTGGCGTAACGGCCGTCCAGGGGGGACAGGGCGGTCAGGGCATGGGAGGACATCGGGGGTGTTCCGGAGGCGGGAAAG
The DNA here is from genome assembly GCF_052114725.1 of Dyella sp. 2YAF14. Taxonomy (NCBI): domain Bacteria; kingdom Pseudomonadati; phylum Pseudomonadota; class Gammaproteobacteria; order Lysobacterales; family Rhodanobacteraceae; genus Dyella; species Dyella sp. 2YAF14. The sequence continues at coordinate 130,304 of NZ_JBFRFH010000006.1, forward strand.
GGGGAATTTTACAACAGGGGAGGGGGAGGGGGTTTTGGGGGTGGGTTTTGGTGGTCAATGCGCCGCAGGCCGCTTTTTGCTCGTCATCCCTTTGGGCTTTCCTTCACCCGCCCGCCGCGTCATACGGGGACCCCGGGGGCGAGAGCCACATCAAGAGCCGAACAACGGCCGGCGCTACCCGGGCTAGCAGCTCACTTGTAGGAGCGCACCCTGTGCGCGAACACCCTGCGGAGCGGTACACGCCAGCGCTGCGGTCGCGCACAAGGTGCGCTCCTACAAGGGAGACGCAGGCCTGAGCGGGGCGGATCAATCTTGCCGGTCGGCTCTTTGTGGGAGCGCACCCTGTGCGCGACAGACCTACGGAGCGGTACACCGCTGCGTGCTTGTCGCGCACAGGGTGCGCTCCCACAGACAAGCTGGGACGCTATCCCCCCTTGGCGGCGCCCTAACACGCCCCGACCTATATTCCCGAAATCCCCCGAGAGGAATCGCAAGGACATGACCCAGTTCCGCATCGAACACGACAGCATGGGCGAGTTGAAGGTGCCGGCGAAGGCGCTTTACGGTGCCCAGACGCAGCGCGCTGTCGACAATTTTCCGATTTCCGGCATGCATTTGCCGCGTTCCTTTATCCGCGCGCTGGGCCTGATCAAGGCCGCGGCTGCCGACGCCAATTTCCTGCTGGGTTACCTGAAGAAGAACCAGGCGCACGCCATCCGCAAATCGGCACTGGCCGTGGCTGAGGGCGAGTACGACGATCAGTTTCCGATCGACGTATTCCAGACCGGCTCGGGCACCAGTACCAACATGAATGCGAATGAGGTGATTGCCCATCTGGCCAACAAGGCGGGCGGCAAGATTCACCCTAACGACCACGTCAATTACGGGCAAAGCTCGAATGACGTCATTCCCACCGCGATTCATGTCAGCGCCACGCTGACCACCAGCGAACAACTGCTGCCGGCGCTCAAGCACCTCAAGCGCACCATCGACCGGCGTGCGCGCGAATTGCGCAACGTGCCCAAGACCGGCCGCACGCATCTGATGGATGCGATGCCGGTGACCTTTGGCCAGGAGCTTTCCGGCTGGGCCGCGCAAATTGGCAGCGCCATCGAACGCATCGAAGACAGCCTCAAGCGCATGCGCCGCCTTCCGCTCGGCGGTACGGCCGTGGGCACCGGCATCAATGCCGATCCGAAGTTCGGTGCCGCGGTGGCGCGTGAATTGAAGAAGCTGAGCGGCGTGCGTTTCGATGCGGCGGACAATTATTTCGAAGGCATGGCTGCGCAGGATGCCGCCGTGGAGCTGTCCGGCCAGCTGAAGGCGCTGGCCGTCGCGCTGATGAAGATCGCCAACGACTTGCGCTGGATGAACTCCGGCCCGCTCGCCGGCCTGGGTGAGATCGAGCTGCCGGCGCTGCAGCCGGGTTCGTCGATCATGCCGGGCAAGGTGAATCCGGTGATTCCGGAGGCCACCGCGATGGTCGCCGCGCAAGTGATCGGCAACGATGCAGCGATCACCATCGCGGGTCAGTCGGGCAATTTCCAGCTCAACGTGATGCTGCCCCTCATCGCGCACAACCTGCTGCAGTCGATCGGGATTCTGTCGAACGTCAGCGTGCTGCTGGCGGACAAGGCGATCGCCGGTTTCAAGGTGAATACGGCGCGGGTGAAGGAAGCGCTGGACAAGAATCCCATCCTCGTCACCGCGCTCAATCCGGTGATCGGCTACGAGAAGGGCGCCGCTACGGCCAAGAAGGCCTACAAAGAGAAGCGCCCGATCATGGATGTGGCGCTGGAAACCACCGGGCTCTCAAAGAGCGAACTGCAGAAGCTGCTGGATCCGATGACGCTCACGCGCGGCGGTATCCACGGCGGCGGTGGCAGCGGCGGTTGACAATGTGGGAGCCAATCCTGTACGCGACGCTCGTGCGTTAGGTGACGCATCGCAAGTCGCGCACAGGGTGCGTTCCCACAAAGGCGGTTCCGTCAGTGCCTGGTGTCCTTGCGGCACTTCTCGACGTTCTCGTCGCTTACCGCCGTGGCATACGGTTTGAATGCATCGAGCTGGGTCGCCAGCGCGTCCTGCGCGGTTTTCATGTCCGCCACGTCCTCGCAGATCTTGGCGGCGGCCTGCTTGATGGTTGCAGCGGCTTCCTCGACTTTCTGCTTGGTTTGCTCGGCAGTGTCGGCACCGGTCATCTTGCCGGTGACGGCACCCAGCTCCTTGGTGGCAGTAGCTACGCCCGCCTTGCCCGCCTCCATCGCATGTTCGCGCATTTGCCGCGCCGCGCCGTTGTAGCGCTGCAGCAGCGAACGCTGCGCGTCGTTGATCGCCACCTCGTGGCCATCGATGGCCAACTGCCCGTTCTGATCGACCGTGGCGTCGGGGGCGCCGGACGCCTTGATGGTGACTTGTCCATCATGGAGCGTGATGTGGCCGTTGATCACATCGGTATCGCCGCCGAAGATCTGGACATCATTGCCTGAGCTGCAAGCGGACGTCAGCACGGCAAGGGCGAGCACGCAGGGCAGGTAGCGGAACGACATGGCGACACTCCGTGGTGTGAGGGGTGAAGTCTGCCGCAGCTTGGGCGGCGGGAAAAGTTTGTCCCGCCTGCACCCCGCGTCCTTGCGGAAGATGCAGGCGGGACAAGACCGTCAATCAGCTGTCGTCGCGAACCCGGCGGAACCACACGGCGGCGGCGATCAGGGCCAGTCCGGCAATCACACCAATCCACAGGTCAGGCGAGGCGAGCAGGCCGTAGGTGTGCATTGGCGACAGTATTGCCAGCGGATCGTTGTCGTTCATGTCGCCCATGTTCAGCGCGCTGTGCCTGTCGAACACCAGGTTGGAGCCCGGGAACACGCTCAACAGTGCGCGCTGTACGACGTTGGTCCAGAACCATGCGGAGGACAGATTGAACAAGCCCATGATGCCGAACCAGCTCACCAGCAGACCGAGCACCACCGGCACCGCCACCGCCCACAGGAAGGGCTTGCTGCGTGCGCCGGCCGAGCAGAGCATCAGCCAGCCCACCGCGGGCAGGGCCCAGAGTGCATACAGCGGGACATTGCTGACCAGCGAGGCCACGGCGCGCAGCGGATGGCTCAGTGCCAGCAACTGCCACACGTTGATGCCATGGAAGGACAGCACGATGGAGAAGATGAACAGCTGCAACAGGCCGCAGATGATGCTGACCACGACCGCGATGACCGGCGCCACGATGGCGGCACTGACGACCTTGGACAACACGGTGCTCGTGTTGGAAATCGGCAGGGATTTCCAGAACAGCACGCTGCGGTCGCGGCGGTCGTCATAGAGCGAGCCGAGGCAGTAGAACAGCACCACGATGCCCATCACGATGCCGATGAATCCCATCGAGGAAATCATCGCCACGTCGGCCGCCGCACCGACCTGTTTCCAGTCGCCGGCATCGGCGTGCTGCATCATCATCTGGATGTCGTTGCCACCGATGCGTACGCCATGACGCGCGCTGAGCACTTCGGCGGTGATGATGGCCATCACGTTGAGCACCAGGAAGACGCCGCCCGTGACAATCGGGGCCCACAGGAAGCCACCGCGGTGCTCCCAGAATTCTCGCTTCAGCAACCAGTAGAAGGTTTTCATGCGTAGGTTCCCTTCATGGTGGCAACAAACAGGTCGCTGACCGTCGGGCGACGGACTTCGCCCATGCTTTCCAGCGTGGCGCGGTCGGCGCCGTCGAACAGGAAGATGCTCTTGCCGAACACCTGTCGCTCATCGAGCGGCTTCATGCTGCGGGCGGTGGCGGCCTTGTCGGCACTCACCATCACCTCGGCGAATCGTTCGCCAACCGTGTCCATGTCGGTATCCAGCACGATCTTGCCGTCGCGGATGAACATCAGGTCGGTGAGGATGTTTTCGATCTCCTCGACCTGGTGGGTGGTGACGATGATCGTCTTGTTCTCGTCGAAATAATCTTCCAGCAGGCTCTGGTAAAACTGCTTGCGGTAGAGGATGTCCAGCCCGAGCGTGGGCTCGTCCAGCACCAGCAGGCGGGCGTCGATGGCCATCACCAGCGCCAGGTGCAGCTGCACGATCATGCCCTTGGACATCTGCTTCACGCGCTGATTGGGGGTGAGCTTGGTGCGCGCCAGGAAGGCTTCGCACTTGGCCCGGTTGAAGCGCGGGTGCACGTTGGCCACGAAATCGATGGCCTCGCTTACCCGGATCCAGCGCGGCAGCACCGCCACGTCGGCGATGAAGCACACCTGTTCCATCAGCTGGTCGCGCTGCGTGCGTGGATCGAAGCCCAACACATTCAACTCGCCCTTGAAATCGGTGAGGCCGAGGATGGCCTTCAGTGCGGTGGTCTTGCCGGCCCCGTTGGGACCGATCAGGCCCACGATGCGGCCGGACTCGATGCGAAAACTCACGTCGTTCAGGGCGTGCGCATTCTTGTAACTCTTGTTCAGACCAGTGGCCGTGACGACCGCGTTCATGACTGGCTCCCTTCGCTGCCCGCGTTGTTCGGGGCTTCGCGCAGCAGGGTCTTCAGGTCCAGCCCCAGGCGTTGCAGGCGGGCGAAGAGCGCGGGCCATTCCTCCCGCAGGAAGCGCTCTCGTTCGGACTTGAGTAGCGCTTCCCTGGCTCCATCGATGACGAACATGCCCAATCCCCTCCTTTTTTCCACCAGTTGATCGTCGACCAGTTCCTGATACGCCTTGGAGACGGTGAGCGGATTGATTTGGAAATCCGCAGCAACCTGGCGTACTGACGGCAGCGGGTCGCCCTCGTTCAAGGCGCCGTCCAGAATCATCGCCACAACGCGTTCGCGGAGCTGGCGGTAGATCGGGACGCTGTCGTTCCAGGTGATGGTCATACTGTTATTCCTTGCTGATACGGCCGAACTTGGTGCTACCGAAAGAATAGTAGGGCATGGCCAGCTGGCTCCCGAGCACCACGTTGGAGGCGGCTTCGGCCGACAGCAGCGGGGCAGTGCTCAGGGTGGCGACGTTGGCGTCGGCCAGCATGGCGGCGGCGCGGAGGTCTTCAGCGGACGGGCGGACCGTGACCGGAGCCAGGTCGATGACCTTGACGCCGTTGATCTCACTGACGGGGAGACTGTTGACGTTGGAGTTGATGGCGGCCAGGCCAACCGTAGTAAACAAGGCGGCGGCGGTCAGGGCTAGCAGGTTATTCGCTTTCATGGCGTTCTCCTTTAGTGCTCTCGTGGACCGGTGTTGTAGTGAACTATAACACCATATCCTGAGGCGTCAATAGCTGGGATTGAAATTCGCAACATGACTGATGGCCTATAAAGCTGAACGAGGTCCGGGGCAGGCCTGGGCCCGGAAGCTGGCGCTTATGGTGTCCAGGGAGGCAGGCCGGCGGCAGGGCCAGCCATCAGCCATCGCAGGTGACAGGCATCACCTCCACGCGCGCGCTGCGGGCAGCGTGCTTCAATGACCTTCGTTGCTATGGGTACAAGGAACGCTGCATGGACGTCGGTCTGGCTGGGCATGTCGTGGTGATCACCGGCGCGAGCAAGGGCATTGGCCTGGCGTGTGCGCAAGCGTTTGCACGCGAAGGGGCGAAGGTGGTGGGCATCTCGCGCAACCTCGCGCACCTGCATGCCGCACAGCACGACCTCGAGCGCGAAGGACTGCGCATGGACGTTGCTGCGGCGGACCTGCGCGAGATCGTCGCCGCGCAGATGGTGGCCGAGTACATCGAGAACGAATTCGGCCCGATCGACGTCCTGGTCAACTGCGCGGGCGCCGCGCGCCGCACGCCCATCGCGGATCTGCACGCCGATGCGCTACATGACGCGATGCAGGCGAAGTACTTCACCTATATGCACATGATCGACCCGGTGATCCGCCGCATGGCGGCGCGCGGCCACGGCAGCATCGTCAATGTGGTGGGGCAGGGCGGGCGTCAGGTCAGTACCGTGCATATCGGCGGCGGCGCGGCCAATGCGGCCTTGATGCTCGCTTCAGTGGGTTACGCCAGTGCGTACGCGTCCAAGGGCGTGCGCGTGAACGTGATCAATCCCGGGCCGACGCATACCGGGCGCTTGCAAGAGGGCCTCGATGCCTTGGCGCGCGCCAGCCACCGGACCATCGACGAAGTGCTGGCTGACCAGTTGGCGGAAATTCCCATGGGACGCATGGCCGAGCCGCGCGAGATCGCCAACGTCGCCGTGTTCCTCGCCTCGCCGCTGGCCAGCTATGTCACGGGTGCGGTGATTCCCATGGATGGCGGCAAGACCGGCGTGGCCTGATGGTTGCCTTTTGTCATCGGACGTAAAGACGTCCATACGGTTGTGTGCGATGGATGGGATGCATTGATCGACCAGGCGATCGACGCTACGGCCTTTCGGATGTAGTCACCGGAAACTGCTGCGCCGCGCCAGGGAATTCGCAGGTTCATGCACGGCCGCACACTTCGGCGTTGCCAGGTTGTGCTTCGTGTGACTATTCACGTTTCTTTTATGCCGGTTTCTTTAATCGTCTCTGCCGAGTGACGAGGTGCCGCTGTGCCAGCGCGCGAAACCGGTCGAAAGCCCCGATTTCATGCGTTGCGCACATGCTCCACGGAATGCTGGTCAGCACCTGATCGTGGATGCCGAGCAAGCCATCGTCAGCAGGGGCATGAGCGTGGAGACGCCGTAGAGGGCAGGGTTCATTGGCGTTGGCCAATCGGTTTCCGCGGATCGTGTGGGTTCGTTGGTAGAGGCAGCAGCGCAGGGGACGGGGATTGCCTGATCAGCCAGCCCGTTTCCGACGTTCCGTCACTGACCCAGGGCGACATTCCATGCGGCAGCTACGTCATGTTTGTTGGGGTTTACTGCTGGTGGGAGGCTGGCTGGTGGCGAGCGCCGATGCGCAGCCCCTCCAGGACGCAGCGCACGGCGTCGCTCAGCCAGCTCCCGCGACTTCGGCGCCCAGCAGCGACGCCTCGGCGCAAGTGGCACCCGCCGGGGTGGCCCGCGACCTTACGTTGAAACAGATGGGCGTCTACGGCGCCATCAAACTGCGCGGGCAGGACCCCAACGGCACCTTGAATGTGGCCGTGCGCAACGACGAAGTGGTGACCGGCGCAAAGTTGCGGCTGGTCTATACCTATTCGCCGTCGCTGATCTATTCGCTCTCGCACCTCAAGGTGTTCCTCAACGGCGAGGTGGTCGCCACGCTGCCCTTGGACAAGGAGCAGGCGGGGCAGACGGTGAGCAAGGATGTCGTGCTCGATCCGCGCCTGTTCACCGACTTCAACCGTATCGGTGTGCAGATGATTGCGCACTACTCGCTCGATCACTGCGAGGACCCGTATCACACCTCGTTGTGGACCGACATCAGCCCCGATACCACGCTCACGCTCACTACCTCGGAAATCGGGCTGCCCAACAGCCTGGCCCTGCTGCCGGCGCCTTTCTTCGATCGCCGCGACAACCGGTCGTTGGTGGTTCCCTTCCTGCTGCCCGCACATGCCGATGCGCAGACGCTGCGTGCGGCAGGCGTGGTGTCGTCATGGTTCGGCGCGCTGGCTGGCTGGCGCGGTGCACGCTTCCCGGTGGCGCAGACGCCGCCGACGGATGGGCATGCCATCGCCTTCGCCCTGCCCAACGCGATGCCTGAGGGCGTGAAGCTGGGCGATATCAAAGGCCCCACGGTCATCGTGATGGCCAATCCGGCCAGCCCGCCGCAGTCAGGTCGCAAGCTGCTGGTGCTGGCCGGGCGCGACACCAAGGAGTTGCAGGAAGCGGCCAATGCGCTGGTGATTGGCCAGGTGGGCATGTCCGGTGACCAGGCCATCGTGAAGTCGGTGGATCTGGGGCCGGAGCGTCGACCGTACGATGCGCCGAACTGGGCGCCGGTGGATCGCCCGGTCAGCTTCAAGGAACTGGTTACCGATCCGGCGCAGCTCGAAGCGGCCGGCTTCAATCCGCAGCCGATCCGCGTCGACATGCGCCTGCCGCCCGATCTGTTTGCATGGGCGCGCCACAGCGTGCCGTTGAACGTGCACTACCGATATACGGCGCCGTCCAACTACAACGACTCGGTGCTCAATATCGGCGTCAACGATCAGCTACTGCGCTCGCTGCGCTTGCGCCCGGCCGATCCTTCCGGCGTCGAGAGGCAATTCAATGTGCCTCTGCTGTCCAGTTCGGAAGCGCGCGGCGCGGAAGAGATCCGCGTGCCGGCGCTGCGCATCGGCAGCACCAACCAGTTCCAGTTCCAGTTCCACATGGATTCGCAGAAGAACGGGCTATGCGTTACCGCGGCTACCGACAGCGCACGTGCGGCAGTGGATCCCGATTCAAACGTCGACTTCAGCCAGTTCGTGCACTACACGGCGATGCCGAACCTGGCGTTCTTCGCCACCAGCGGGTTCCCGTTTACGCGCATGGCGGATATGGCCGATACGGCCGTGGTGATTCCCGATGCGCCAGACGCGCACGAACAGGAAGCACTGTTCACCATGCTCGGACAGCTCGGACGCTGGAGCGGACTGCCGGCCCTGCGTGTATCGGTGGTGCCTGCTGGCGCCGTGGAATCGGTGCGCGACCGCGATCTGCTGGTAATCGGCACCGGTACCGCCGGGGAGCTGATGGCGAAGTGGGGCAAGGGCTTGCCCATGCTGATCGAACGCAGCGAGAACGATTTGTCCGTGCGTGAACTCACTGATCGCCCCAAAGGGCAGGGCCCGGTGGCGCGCGCTGCGATGAGCGTGAATGGACCGACCGCCGCCTTCGTGGGTTTCCAGTCGCCGTACACCAAGGGCCGGAGCGTGGTGGCGCTGGCGGCCAATGCGTCCGATCGCCTGGGTGATCTGCTCGACGTGCTCGGCGACGACACCAAGCTCGGCGAGGTACGCGGTGACCTCACCGTGGTGCGGCAGAAAGTGGTGGTGGGCCTTAGCGTGGGCGATACCTATTACGTGGGACATCTGCCGTGGTACGCCTGGCTGTGGATCCATATTTCCCGATATCCGGCCTTGATGGCGCTGGCCGGCATACTTGCGGGACTGTTCGTGGCACTCACCGTGTTCTGGGCGCTGGGTCGGCTCGCCGCACATCGACTTGAGCGGTGATCCATGCGCCGCGCCTCGATTCCGTTGCTACGCGCGCTGCTGGTGGTCGGCGTGACCTTCGCCTCCAGCCATGTACAGGCTGCATCCTGCGCATGGCCGGACTGGGAGCACTTCAAGCAGGGCACGCTCAGTGCCGACGGCCGCGTGGTCGATGCAAGCACGCCCGAACAGGTCACCGTGTCCGAGGGGCAGGCGTATGCGCTGTTCTTCGCGCTGGTGGCGAATGATCGGGCCACGTTTGATCGCGTGCTCAACTGGACCCAGAACAACCTCGCGCAAGGCGATCTGACCAGGCATCTGCCGGCCTGGCAGTGGGGACGCCAAACAAAGAAGGATGCCGCCCAGGTCTGGGGCGTGCTCGACGGCAATGCAGCCTCCGATGCCGATATCTGGATCGCCTATACGCTGCTCGAAGCGGGGCGCCTGTGGCACGAGCGCAGCTACACCGCGCTGGGCACCGTGCTGGCTCAGGCCATCGTGGCGAAGGAAACGGCGGTGTTGCCAGGACTCGGCCGCACCGTGTTGCCCGGTCCCGTGGGTTTTCATCCGCAGGACGACGTGTGGCGACTCAATCCCAGTTATGTCCCGCTGCAGGTGATGCGCCATCTGGTGAGTGCGTTGCCGCAGCAAACGGAATGGAAGGCCATCCTCGACAGCTCGACCAGGCTGGTCACCGGCACGGCGCCGCATGGCTTCTCCCCCGATTGGGTGATGTACAAGCGCGACCAGGGCTTTGTCGCGGATCCGGCCAGCAAGGCTGAAAGTGCGTACAACGCGATACGTGTGTATCTGTGGGCCGGACTGCTGGCGCCGGATGCGCCGGAGCGTGCCGCGGTGCTCGACACGTTCCGCCCGCTGGCTGAATTCGTCGCCGCGCATGGTTTTCCGCCTGAGCGCGTGGACACGCAAACCGGCGTCGCGGCCAGCAACGAAGGCAATGCCGGTTTTTCCGCCGCGGTGGCACCGTATCTCGCTGCTCTTGGCCGCAACGAGCTCGCGCAAGCGCAGGTGCAACGCACGCGCACACTCGCCGCGCAGTCGCCGCTGGGCTATTACAGCCAGGTGCTGACCTTGTTCGGTCTTGGCCATCTCGATGGCCAGTACCGCTTCGATGCGAACGGTGCAGTCGTTCCTGCCTGGACCTCGACGTGTCCCGCGGCGCACTGAATCATTTGTTCGCACCTGCCATCGCGCTGCTGGTTGCCGGTGGCGCCATGCCGTCGCTGGCGTTGGCGCAGACCACGGCCGGCGCACCCAGTCCGGCGATGAAACAGCTGCTCGATTCAGCGCGCGTATGGCAGGCCAAGAATCGTCCGGATATGGCGCGCGGCATCGTGGAGAAAGCCCTGCTGATCGATCCCGCCCAGCCGGACGCGCTGGCCTTGATGGGGCAGATCGAGCTCAGCTCCAATCGACCTGCTGAAGCGGCAAAGTTGCTGCAGCGGCTGCAGGCGCTTTATCCCAGGCATCCGGCCACGCTCGAATTGGCGGATGCCTATCGTCTTGCGACCACCGACAAGACCGCGCTGGCGAAGGCGCGCCTGGCGATGCGCGCCGGCCAGTCGCAAGAAGCGTGGCAGCAGATGCAGGCGCTGTTTCCGCGCGGTGCGCCCAACGGATCGCTGGCTGGCGATTACTATCGCGCGATGTCCGCGGCAGGCCAGCGCGACAAGGCCTTGAATGAACTGCGCGAACGTGTGCGGCAGGATCCGGATGATCTGGGCCTGGCCATGACGCTGGCAGACATGCTGACCGATCGCGCGTCGACGCGACTGGAAGGCCTGGACATCATCTATCGCCTCTACCAGCGGCAGGATGCCAACCGTCCGCAAGCCCTGGAACTGTGGCGACGCGCGCTCAACAGCGCCGGCAGCGACGATCCCGCGTACTACGTGTGGTATCAGCGCTACCTCAAGGAAGTGCCCAACGACGACAGCGCCAAGGCAGCGCTCGCTGCGCTGGCCAAGAAGGGCGGTGCCAGCTACGTGCCGCCGCCGAAGGGTGCAGCGCCGTCCAGCGAAACCTCGACGACGTCCTCTGCCCCAGTGCGCTCCTCCACCTCTCGCCAAGGCGAAGCGGTTGGTGAGCAAGGCCTGGCCAAGATGCGCGAAGGCAAGCACGACGAAGCGCGTGCCTTGTTCGCGCGAGCGCTTCAGCTCGATCCGGACAACGCCGGCAAATGGCGCAGCCTGATGGCCACGGCGACGTTCTGGGGCACCTTGTCCAAGGCGCGTGCGGCCAACGATCAGGGGCACCCGGAGCAGGGCGAAACCCTCGCCCGCGAGGCGCTGCGCCAGCAGCCCAACCAGAGCGATGCCAAGAAGGTGCTGGCGACCTCGCTGATCGCGCAAGAGAAATGGGCTCAAGCCGAGGCAGTGCTGCGCCCGATGGTGGAGGCGGAGCAGCCGGACGTCGATGCGCTGGAATTGTTGGCCAAGGTGTTGATCGCCGCGCATCGCACGCAAGAGCTCACGCCACTCATCGCGCAGGTGGAGCAGCGCTATAACGGTTCCAGCGACGCCATGATCACCCTGCGCGCGCAACTGCTGTCCATCGAAGCGGATCAGCTGATTGCCGACGGTAAAAGCGGCGCAGCCGTATTGAAGCTGGAAGATGCTGTACGCCTGACGCCCAAGAATGCCTGGCTGCGCTACACGCTGGCCCGCCAATATCGCGACCTGGGTCTGCCCGCCTTGGGTCGTTCGGTGATGGAAGACGGCCTGCGCGTGGCGCCCGCACCCGACATGCGCTACGCCAGCGCGCTCTATCTCAATTCGCTTGACGATATCGACACCGCCAGCAGCGTGCTTGCCCAGGTGCCAGCGAGCGAGCGTTCCGACGGCATGCGCGAACTCGCGGCCAACCTCAAGGCGCAACGAGACCTGCGCGAAGTACATCAGCTTGAAGCTCAAGGTCGTCAAGAGGAGGCGCGAGCGCTGCTGGACCGGATTGCGCTGGACGTGCGCCATGATCCTCAAATGCTCGCGAGCGTCGGACGAGAGTGGATCAGCCTGGGCGAGCCCGACAAAGGCTTGAAGTTGGTGCGCGATTGGCTGGATGCGCACCCTAACGATCCCGCCGTCGGCGTGCGCCTGCGTTATGGCGAGCTGCTTGGTGCAGCCAATCGTGACGAGGAGTGGCGCAGGTGGATTGCCGATGCGCGATCACGCCCCGGAGTCACGCCCGAACAGCAGGCGCAGTTCGACGACCAGCTGCTGCGCCTGTCCATGCGCAAGGCCGCGCGGCAGATCGATGCAGGCGATCTCGCGGGAGCCGACCGCACGCTGGACGACGTACCCGAACACAGCAAGCAGGAAAAGCGCTGGCTGCTTGCCCAGGCCGATCTACGCGAGGCCCATCGCGATTATCGCGGCGCGCAAGCTTATGCCCGCAAAGTCTTGGTGGATCATCCTGGCGATGCCGACGCGCGGCTCACCATCGCGCGCATGGAAGAGCGCATGGGGCATCGCAAGGCCGCGTTGGCCATGGTCGACGAGGTGCTGGCCGATACCCCGCCGGACGATGTCGATACGCGTCTGGCCATCGCGCGCCGTTACACCGCCCTGGGCCGCAACGAGCAGGCGCGCGCCGTGGTCGATCCCTTGCGGCAGCCGTATACCGATCGCTCCGATGTCACCCTGCAGTCGGGTCGCATTGAACAGTCGCAAGGTCACTACGACGAAGCAGCCCAGCTGTACCGCACGGCGTTGACGCAGGAGCAGGCCGAGGGCGAAACCCCCAGCGCGGACGACGGACTCACCTCGGCGCAGCGTGCCTTGCAGGGTCTGGATGATCGCCGGCAAGGGCAGGTGGCCACCGGTGTGCTGCAGTCCAATGAATCGGGCAGCAGCGGCATGTCGCGCCTGGACGCCACGGAGATTCCGGTCTACCTGCGTCTTCCAGATGGCTATACAGGGCACTACTTTTTCCATGCCGATACGGTCCTGCTCAATGCCGGCACCTTGCCGGCGGACCGGTTCGATCCTGCCTTCGAGTTCGGCAAGATCGCGGCGCTTGGCAATGCCGGGCTGCGACCCCTGGATCAGACCGACAAGGGTGTCGCGCTGGCGGCCGGCTACGACTTCAACGGCGCGAGCAACAGCTGGCGCGCCGACATCGGCAGTACGCCGATCGGTTTCACCGTCAACAGCATCCTCGGCGGATTTCTCTATCGCCACGATTTCTACGATGCATCGGTGACGCTGGATGTGTCGCGCCGTCCGGTGACCAGCAGCCTGGTGTCGTATGCCGGAGCGCGCGATCCGGTTACCGGCGAGGCCTGGGGCGGCGTGGTGCGCAGCGGTTTCACCGTGCGCGGCGCACAGGATCTGGGCCGCACGACGCTGTTCGCATCCGTTGGCTTTGGCGTGCTCACCGGCGAGAACACCGAGACCAACCATGAGTTCAAAGTACGCACCGGCATCGACGTGCCGGTCTACGTGGGCGTCGATCAACAGTTTTCCAGCGGCCTGGTGATCAACTACTGGCACTACGCCAACAACCAGCATTTCTACACCTTCGGCAACGGCGGCTATTACAGCCCCGGTCGCTATTTTTCGGCCTCCATCCCGTTGGATTGGACCGGTCGTTACAGGCGCTGGTCATGGGAGTTGGAGGCCTCGGTCGGGAACTCTTCCACCAATGAGGAGGAGGCGCCGTACTTCCCCACGCGCCCGGATCTCCAACAGCAGGCGGTGGCCCGCATGGCTGCCGCGGATGTGGGCTCGCCGTATTTCGGCACCGGTTCGGGCGGCGGCTTCAGCTATACGGTGGCAGCGGCGCTGGAATACCGGCTCACGCCGCACTGGGTGATCGGCACGCGCTTCAAGCTCGATCGTTCACGCGATTACGCGCCCAACCTTGGCACGATTTACCTGCGTTACTTCTTCGACCAGCAACGGCTGCCCGTGCCGTTCCCGCCCAACCCCGTCAAACCGTATTCCACGTACTGACGGGATCACCTTGCCGCTAGGGACGAGAGTCGTGACGAACCTGCCTCCATCGCCTTACGAATCGACCGATCGAGCGACGCCACGTGCGTTGCTGCGACTGAATCAGTCGCTGGCCATCGAAGGCCTGCCGTCGTCGTTGTCGGCGCTGGCGACCGGGCAGGTGTATGCGGTGTACGCCAGTCGCTCGCCGGCACGCGACGCGCTGTTCTGGAAGACCGCGGCGCATGCGCTGCTCACGCCGGTGACCGTGCTTTCCACGCGGTCGGCGGAGGATGTCGCGCAGGCACTGCACCAGCACGGCATGGATATCGACCACCCGGGTGCGGTGCATCCCAAGTCCAATGTGTGCAGTCTGAAGATCCCGCCGAACCGCGACGGTTGCGACGTGCTGATGGAATCCTTGCAGGCGCTGTCCGCGCAATGCGCGACGCCCGCAAGCCAGTTTCTGGTCGAAGGCGTGGCGACCTGTTTTGCCTGGCAGGATCGGGCGGCGCTGATCCGGCAGGGTGCTGCACTGGCAGGCTGGTGCGCACAGACGCGGCACACCGTGCTGCTGGTGATGTTGCCGCCGCTGGTGGAGCAGAGCGGTGACTTCCGGCCGCTCACGGATTTCCAGATCCAGTTCGCGGGCGCCGCGCAACTGGTGCATGTGCAAGGCGAGTTTCGTTGGGAGGTGGCGTTCTGGCGCGACAATCGCGGGGCGCTATCGGCCAGCGAATCCATTCCGCTGCGCTTTTCGGCCAATGATCACCGTTTGATCGCGGTGCCGGACGATCCCGCCAGCGGCGAAGTGGCCGGCATGCTCGCACCCGATGAGAGCGTGGTGATGGTGGCCCAGGGCACGGTGGCGCGCGAGCGGGTGGTGCCCAAGGGTTGGCAGGTGTTGCCGGACAATGAGGCGTTGGTATCGGCGGCCAGTCGGGCGGTGGCGGCCACGGTGATCCTGCACTACGGCATCAACGAAAGCGTCGCTTCGTTGGCCAGGCAGGTGAACTACCTGCGCCGCCAATGCGGCAAGGCACTGAAGATCCTGATCCGCGAAGACAACGTCAGTATCCGCTACGAGTTGCTGATGCTGACCTTGGGCGCCAACGCCATCATTGCGCGCAGCATGCCGATGGCGCAGGTCGAAATCGCGGTGGATGGCGTGCAAGGGCAGCTGTTCTCGCGCCCCGTGCCGGACGACTACCTCGGCGCGCTTTCGGCGGCGATGCGCGATTCCACCACCGGCTACGTGCCGGCGCAGCGCTTCATCCAATTGGTGCGCGAGGCTGTGGAGCGCAGTCGCCCGATACGCCTGCCCAACGTCTTGCTGCGGCTGCCGCTGGAGCCGGACGTGGCCGGCATCGATGCGCTGCAGGCCTGCCGCATCCGTCGCACCGGCGATCTGTGCACGGCCAGCGGCGACAGTCTGTATCTGTTCTTTTTTGCCTGCCACGTGGAGAACGCTGGCGAGGCCATGGAAAAGGTGTTCGAGCGGCCGCTATCGGAGCTGTTTCGCGGCGAGCTGCGCTGCGGTGACCGCGAAACCATTATTTCCACGCTCAATGGTCTCGCAGAGGAAATCGCCGAACTGCCGCCGCCCGATTACACCGGCCTGGTCGCACCTCCCGAACCGATCGCCTCGCCTGCGCCACCGGTCGCCGAATCACCGGCAGAGAGCGTCATGACCGAGGCGACACCGTCCGGACTTCCCTTGCTCGGCAGCGTGGAGGCGATCAACGCGGCGGCCGCCACCATGCGCCGTCCACCACGTCCTGCATCGCTGCCGCTGAAGGCAGGGAGGTGAGACGGGCATGAGCACCTTCCTGGGGTACTTCATCTTGGGCCTGATACTGGCGGCGCCGCTATGGTGGCTGTTCTGGCGTTTCCGGCTGGGCTCCTTGTGGTCGCGCACCCAGTCCTTGCTTCGTCGGCGCAAGATCCAGTTGCCGCCGCAGCTGGAAGGCCTGGTCATACTCGGCAAGCGCCAGGGCGGCGCGGGAAAGAAAGCATGAAGACGATTGCCATCATCGCCTCCGTTGGTGGTGCAGGACGCACCATGCTCACCGCGTCGATGGCAGGCTTGCTGTCGGAACGCCGGCACGCGGTGCTGGCGGTGGAATGTGATCCGCGCAATGTGCTCACGTTCTATTGCGGCTTGCGTACGCCGGCCCAGCGTGGACTCCACTCGCAGGTGCTTGCGAGCAACGATGACTGGAGCGATGCAGCGCTGCAGACGGACGACGGCGTGCTTTGGCTGCCCTGGGGTGGCGCGCGTGGCGATGCCGCACTCGCCTCGACTGCGTCGTTGTCTGCGGCCCTGCACGAGCAGCCGACCTGGTTGCGCGATCTGCTGGCGCGGGTGGATCTGCCCGGCCACGGCGTGACCCTCATCGATACGCCGGCCTGGCCTTCCGTTTACGCCGCGCAAGCCATGGCGGCGGCCGACCTGGTGATGGTGGTGCTGCCACCCGCACCGCTGGCCTGCGCCACGCTGCCGCGCCTGCGCAGTGAACTGAAGTCACTCGGCAAGGAAACGGTGTACGTGGCCAATGGCGTGTCGCCGGCCTCGCAATTGCACACTGACATACTCGCCTTGTTGCGCGACACGCTGGGCTCGTCACTTTCTACCTACCGCGTGCATGCCGACAGCGGCATTCCCGACGCGCTTGCCCGCAACGAGAGCTTCGTGCACAGCGCACCGCATTCGCAGGCAGCGCACGATATGCAGGGCCTGGCGACCTGGCTGTCGAGCTGGGTTCGACGCGCCTACCAGCCTGGCGCGGCGGCGGGAGGTTCGGCATGAGCACGCCGGGCGCCACCTCGGTCCTGTCGCGTTTGCGCCGCACGCTGGCGCAGCAGCTTGGCGTAGATGCCGAGGCAGGCCGCGGTACGTGGTTGCTGCGGCTGGTGTTTCGCCAGCCGCCGCCGGGCCAGCGCGATTGGCCTGCGTGGTGGGCCGAGCGACTGGCACGGCGACTGCGCGTCGAGCTCGCTGTCGCTGAAGGCGAGGGCATGGGCACGTGGCTCAAACGAATCTTCTTCCGTCCCCATCGCCGTCGCGTGCGCTTGTCCGCCAATCTGCGCAGCGCGCGGCATCATCGCGGCGCACGTCGTCGTTCGATGTTGCTGGGCCGCCTCGGTCATTGGCTGGCACCGGTGCATGGCATCGCGGGCCGGGCAGGGCATGCGGTGACTTCAAAGCTTCCGTCGGTGCCGTGGGCCCGCATTGGCGAGCGCGTGAATCATTGGTCGTCCGGACTGGATCGCGTGCCTCATCTCAAGCCGGTGATCCTGCTGCTCGCCCTGATGGTGGCCGTGGGGTTCTGGACCACGCCCTTGCCCATCGCCGACCAGTTCCGCCTGTTTGTCGCGGTGCTGGTGGTGATGGTCCTGGCGCGGCGGATCCCAGGTCGCTGGCCGACCATGCTGATGGTGTCGCTGTCGATCCTGATGACGGGACGCTACATGTGGTGGCGCGTCACGCAGACGCTCAACTTCGCCACGCCGGTCGAGGCCTTGTTCGGCTATCTGTTGTTTGCGGCGGAAATCTATACGTGGATCGTGCTGTTCTTCGGCTACATCCAGACCGCGTGGCCGTTGAACCGCCAGCCCAAGCCGCTGCCCGACGACACCGACAGCTGGCCCACGGTGGATGTGTATATCCCCACCTACAACGAGCCGCTTTCCGTGGTGAGTCCTGCGGTGCTCGCCGCCAAGAGCATGGACTGGCCGCACGACAAGCTGCGCGTCTACCTGCTCGATGACGGCAGCCGCGAGCAATTCCATCGCTTTGCCAACGAGGTTGGGGTGGGCTACCTCACCCGTGAAGAACATCGCTACGCCAAGGCCGGCAACATCAATCACGCGCTGTCCATGACCAGCGGCGAATTCATCGCCATCTTCGACTGCGACCACATCCCCACGCGCTCCTTCCTGCAGACCACCATGGGCGAGTTCATCGCCGACCCCAAGTGCGCGATGGTGCAGACGCCGCACCACTTCTTTTCGCCCGATCCGTTCGAGCGCAACTACGACACCTTCATGCGCATCCCCAACGAGGGCAGCCTGTTCTACGGACTGATCCAGGATGGCAACGATTTCTGGAATGCCACCTTCTTCTGCGGGTCCTGCGCGGTGATTCGCCGCGCGCCGCTGATGGAAGTCGGCGGCATCGCCATTGAAACGGTCACCGAGGACGCGCACACCTCGCTGAAGATGCATCGTCGCGGCTACCGCACGGCCTATCTGCGCATCGTGCAGGCGGCGGGTTTGGCCACGGAGAGCCTGTCCGGACATATCGGCCAACGCATCCGCTGGGCGCGCGGCATGGCGCAGATCTTCCGCATCGATAACCCGTGGTTGCGCAAAGGCCTCACGTTCTTCCAGCGCATCTGCTACAGCAACGCCATGCTGCATTTCTTCTACGGCATTCCGCGGCTGATTTTCCTGTGCATGCCAGGCGCCTTTCTGTTCTTTGGCCTGCACGTCTTTGCTGCGGATGCGCTGTCGGTGATGGCTTATGTGTTGCCCTACCTGTTCGTCTCGGGCATGGCCAACTCGCGCATCCAGGGCCAGTACCGCCATTCGTTCTGGGCCGAGGTCTACGAGTCGGTTTTGGCCTGGTACACGGTGTTGCCTACCACGGTGGCCTTCATCAATCCGAAGAAGGGCAAGTTCAATGTAACGGCCAAGGGCGGCCTGATCGAGCAGGAGTATCTCGACTGGGCCACCTCCAAGCCCTATGTATGGCTGCTGGCACTGAACCTTTGCGCGCTGGTGGCAGGCATCGTGCGCATCTTCACCACCCAGCGCGACGAGCCGGCGACCGTGCTGATGAACATGGTGTGGGCCTTGTTCAACGTGGCGATGCTGGGCGCCGCCGTGGGCGTGGCGAAAGAGGCTCGGCAAGTGCGCGTATCCCATCACGTGCCGCTGGTCGTGCCCGCAACCCTGGTACTGCCCGACGGCAAGACCATCGCCTGCCGTACGGAAAATTATTCGACCGGCGGCCTGGGCATCATCCTGCCCGAGTCCATGGAACTGGATCGCGGCAGCCCGCTGGGCGTGGCGCTGTCGCGTGGCGATATCGACTACTACTTCCCCGCAGTGGTGGCGCGCAACAGCGGTCTACACCTCGGCATGAAGTTCGAGGAGTGGTCGTATGAGAAGGAGACGCAACTGATCCAGTGCACATTTGGTCGTGCGGATGCCTGGGTGCGCTGGGAAGAAGAACTGGTGCCCGATGCGCCGCTGCACAGCTTTGTCGAAGTGATCGAGATGGGTTACCAAGGCGTGCTTCGCTTGTTCGATGCCTGCCTTGATGCCGTCGAGGCTGCCGTCGTGCGCCGGCCGCGCCGGTCGGGCTAATGGAGTAAGGCATGGGCATCTGGAATCTCTATTTCATCGCCGCGCTCTACCTGGCCGCGGTAGGCAGCATCCGGCCGGTCTGGTGGCTCAACCTGCTGTTTGCGCTGGCGCTGCTCGTGCCGCTGCAACAGCGCTGGCAACGCGTGACCAGGCACGTGCTGGCCGTGCTGGCGGGCGCGGCCTTGCTGTATCACGAATCGAAGCTGCCGCCGATCGGTTACGCGCTCAAGCAGATCCCCGCGCTGGCCTCGTTTTCGCCCGCCTACATGATGGAACTGGCCCGCCGCCTGTTCAGACCGGCGATGGTCTATATCCCGATACTGGTGCTGTTGATCTACGCCATCGTCAACCGCTGGGTGCGCGTGACCACGTTCGTGCTATTGGCGCTTGTCGTGTTCCCGCTATGGCAGGGCATGGGCACCTTGATTGCCAAGTCCAGCGGCGGCGCGAGCTATGCGGTCAATCCACGGGCCGACGCGGATACGGCGAACGCCGGGACGGACAGTTCCACCGGCAGCTATGACCAGCAACTGGCTGCGTTCCATCATGCGGAAAAGAGCCGGCGCGTTGCGTTCTTCCCGATGAGCACCGACCCTGCCGTGCAATTTGACATCATCATCATCCACATCTGCTCGCTGTCCTGGGACGACCTGGACGTGGCCAACATGCGTGACAACCCGCTGTTCGGCAAATTCGACTACGTCTTCAAGAAATTCAGCAGCGCGGCGAGCTATAGCGGACCCGCCGCGATTCGGCTTTTTCGTGCCTCGTGTGGACAGGACGCACATCAGGAGCTGTATAGCGCCGCTCCGCAGGAATGCCATGTGTTTGCCGATCTGGCGGCGGCTGGCTATGACGTCGAGTACTTGATGAACCACAACGGTCGATTCGACGATTTCCGCGGCATCGTGGAGCGCGAGATTGGCCGACCGGGCATCCAGCCGCAATCGATCGAAGGCCTGCCGCCGTTCATGCGGGAATTCGATGGCTCCTCTCTGGTCGACGATTACGATGCGCTCGCAACGTGGTACCAGGACCGCGCAACCAGGGGCGGCGGCCCGGTGGCGCTCTATTACAACACCGTGAGCATGCACGACGGCAACCGCCTGCCCAACAGCAATCTCACCAGCCTGCAGTCGTATCCCATCCGCCTGACCCGGCTGCTTGGCGATATCGATCGGCTGACCGACTTGATCGCCCACTCCGGTCGCAAAGCCGTGGTGATTTTCGTGCCTGAGCATGGGGCCGCCCTGCGCGGTGATGCGGGGCAGATTTCCGGCCTGCGCGAAATTCCCACGCCGCGCATCATCGATGTGCCGGTGGGCGTGAAACTGATCGGTCTGCCGGCCGGCAAAGAGCCGCCGGGCCACGCCATTTCCATCGATACGCCGACCAGCTATCTCGCCCTCGCGCAGCTGATGTCGAACCTGGTGGCGAACAGCCCGTTCAAGGCCGATGCGCCGGCATTGCAGCAGTACGCGCATGATCTGCCGCAGACCCGCATGGTGGGCGAGAACGAAAACACCGTCACCATGGACACGGCCAACGGTTATGTGATTCACACGCCGGACGGTGTCTGGATGGAGGGCAAGTAATGGCCGCGCCACGCGATCCGCATGCCAGGATGAAGCCGAGCGACATCGAGACCTATGCCAGCTATGTCGAGGGCGTGGATCCGGCGCGGTATTACGACAGCCAGGCCAAAGACGTGTGGCTGGCCGCACTCAAGCGATGGCCCTTGCTGGCGGCGGTGCTGTACGCGGACGATCCATCGACCGGGCCGCGTTGAGCTCAGCCTGGATCCGTTTCGATGCGATCGCGTCCGTTGGACTTCGCGCGGTAGAGCAGGGCGTCGGCCTCGCGCAGCAATGCGTCCACTTGCAGCCTGGCCCCGGCCACGCGCTGTGCAAAGGCGATGCCGATACTGACGGTAAAGCCAAATTGCTGGCCGTCGGTGGCCGTGACGGTCTGCACGCGCAGTTGTTTGCATAGCTTCTCCGCCAGCGCCTGAGCATGCTGCGCCGCCTGCACGCGAAGCAGTATCACGAACTCCTCGCCGCCGAAGCGCGCCACGATATCGTCCGCACGCACGGTTTCCCGGCACAGCGTGGCCAGCGCCACGAGTGCCTTGTCGCCGCTTTCGTGGCCATAGGTGTCGTTGACGCGCTTGAAGAAATCGATGTCCAGCATCATCAGCGCCACCAGCGGATCGCTACCGCGTTTGTCGGCCAGCAGAACGCGGGCGCGGCTCTCGAACGCGCGGCGGTTGAGCAGGCCGGTGAGCGGATCGGTTTCGGCCATGGTCTGCAATTCGCGGATCAGGCGATTGCGCTCATGTTCCAGCTGATGGCGCTTGAGATCGTTCTGCTTGAGCACGTTGAGCGCGGCGAACAGATCCTGCACCTCGCTGCCGTAATGCCCATGGGGAATTTCCGCCGCCGTGTCGCCCGACGCCACGGCGAGAATGAACTGCTGCGCCTCCGAAAAGGGGCGGATGACCTTTTCGCGGAAACGCCAGATCATCACTACCAAGAGGGCGGTGAGGGCAACGGCCAAGACGCCGCTGGCGAGCAGGTAGAGCAGGTGCCGGTGCAGGCTCTTGTCGATGGTGTCACTGGCCAAGGTCAGCGCGTCGTCGCGGAACCGGTCGATCGGCGCTACCAGTGGGCCATACTGGTCAGAAAGTTCCATGAGCGTGAACTTGCTGCCCGAGGCAACAGCTGCCTCCTGGCGCAGTTGGTTGAGCAGAGCCACTGCGTCGCCGTAGTAGCGGCGCTCGAGTTCGGCATAGTCCTGCAGCAGTTCGGGCGGTAGCACCCGCACGCTCGGCACCAGCAATTGCCGCAGCTGCTCGATCTTGCCCAGGCTGGCAGCGATCTCCAGTGCCTCCTGTTCGGTCAGCGGACGATGCTTCACCAGCGCCGGCGCAAACTGCTGCGCAACCAGGCCGGCTTGTTCCCTCAGCAAGCCCGACAGCCGCGCCACCAGCAGATAGCTTTGCACGTCGGCGTTCTCACGAATCACGCCAGTGGCACCGGTTTGCGCAATCGACGACAAACGGGGGATCACTTTGACGATGCGGTTGAAGCCGTTGACGATCTCTGTGTCGGAGTGGGCAGTATGTTGCATGGCATCCAGTCCCTGCCGCGCCTGCACGAGTTGAGCGCGCACACCATCCCACGCTGGCGCAATCGTTGCGCACTGATCGCAGTCGGGGTCGCGCAGGGCTGCGCCCAATTCGTCCATCTGCCGATCGGTCATTCGCCGCGCAGAATCGAGCACATCGCGCCACTTGGCTGCTTCGGATTCCTCCAGCATGAGTACGGCAACAGCAGGCCGCCGTTCTTTCGACACATCCGCCATGGCGTGCAGCGCAGCCTGGACGACGCTGAATTGTTTCTGCGCCTCGTGAGCATCCCGATAGCCCCGCCACTGCAAGGTGAACTGCCACATCATCACCCCCACCACCATGAGGTAGAGCGTGACGACGATGTAACGGAACCGCCGGTTGACGGATTCGTTGTGTGCTGCCTGTGTTGGCATGGCTCGTGTCGCCGAAAGCAAGAGAACCATGAAGGACGGCAACTGCGCCGGCCTGCCGTGCTGCAACGGTCCGATCTCCCCAGTGAGCGTGGCCCGCTACGCGCGCACAGTCTCAACGGCTGTCCGTGATGGCTTCGTAGGCGCCCAGGACGCCGCGCCAACCGCTTGCATGTGGGTGATATTTAACGCGAAATTCCATGGTCCAAGTCCGCCGGCCCGAAAACGCCGCGGAGTGGGTCGTCCGCCCGAAGCCGTTCGGCGCTACATTCCAAGCCGCCCATCCACGCGCTCAAAGGTGTCGACCATGGCTCGCGACTTCACACCGGCAGACGCCAAGGCCCATGCGTGCTCCTACATCCTCCTCAGCCTGCTTCAACGCATGGATATGAAAGAGCCCGGCCTGATCGAC
Source organism: Dyella sp. 2YAF14 (assembly GCF_052114725.1). Classification (NCBI taxonomy): domain Bacteria; kingdom Pseudomonadati; phylum Pseudomonadota; class Gammaproteobacteria; order Lysobacterales; family Rhodanobacteraceae; genus Dyella; species Dyella sp. 2YAF14. The sequence continues at coordinate 153,638 of NZ_JBFRFH010000006.1, forward strand.
GAACTGATCGCCGGTGCCGAAGGCGACTTCGCGGCCTCCAGCGAGCAAGGCGAATTGCCACCTGCCGTGCCGATGATTTTCCGCGAAGCCATCGCCATCCTCACCCGTGCAAATGCATACAAGCGCAACATGGCGGTCAGCGCCAACGACGACGTGTAACGTGCGCGGCGCATGAAGCGGCGAACCAAACGACGGATCGTTCGAACGATACTCACTGTTGTCGTCATCGGTACCTTGATGGCGGCTGCCTGTTGGCATCGCTCGCATCAACCCGCGGATGCGCCAACGGCCGAAGCGGCGGCGCGTCATGACCGCCAGGTCGCCTCCTGCGAAGCGCAGCTTCGCCCGCGTCTTCAGGGTGAAATCGACGGCTGGCGCCTAGTCGACGAACTGCCGGCAGGGCACGGGAGGCAGTTCACCTTCGCCGCCAACTTCAACGCGAAAACCGCGCTCTACCACTGCGAGGTAGATGACTCCGCCACCGTTCTGGCTGTCGAAGGCCCGCCCTGACCAACGCCTAAGAGGCGGGCAGGGACGCCTTCAGCGCCTCCAGGTTTTGCGGGGACACGCGAATAAGCCCGCCGCGCGGACTGTCGATGTCAGCAATGAGCATCAGCGAGATGGCGACCACCAAAGGCAGCACCAACAAGAAGAACGGCTCGGCCGGCCGCCGCCCGCTGCCAACGCCCACCAGCAAGTTGCAGCCGATCGCGATGGCGCCCAACAGCATCCATGCTGCGATGGGTATGCGATTCCACCAGGCCGCCTGCGTATAGCCTTCCGAATTCAACACATCGTTCATGCCTGCCACCACCAGCGCCGTGATCGGCGTGGGCTGCTGGCCAGCCGGTGTGACCACCGCACTCCAAAGCTGCGACTGCAGCTGATTTTTGCGCGCAGTGATGGCGGGCAGCTGGCTGCGATCGGTGGTTTCGTAGAACGTGATGCGATGCTGGAGATAGGTCGCCAGCAACGGCCGCAGCTTCGATGCGTCGGCAGGCGCAAGCAGATCCAGCCGCACGTATTCCGTACCGATCGCGTTCGCCTCCGCTTCTTCGTAGTTCTTGCGCTGGTCGTAACGGCTGATCGCCATGGAAAAACTGAAGCCGATGATCAAGCCGAGCAAGGTGAGCGTGGCACCTTGCACGATATTGAACATCTCGTGCGACTCCCCATCCGCCAGCGGACGGCGCCGGGACCACCATGCGCCCAAGTGCGCGGCGATCCACATGGCAACAAACGAGATGACGAACACCACCAGCGGATGGTTGATCGCGAAAGTCATGCACTATCCCCGTCAGCAGATCGCGGCTGGCAACCACCGGCCGGCGCGTGGTGGAGATCCTCGCGAAGAAGAAGTGAAGAAAGTGGATAGCGCCACCCGGCGAAGGGGGCGTGATGCTGCTGTAGCTGGCAGAGGTTTGATGGACGGCAGCGGGGTCGGCCAAAAAACTACGCCAAAAACGAAGTCAGGTTCACCTCGATCGCCCGCCTTCGATCTGAGAAGTGAACCTGCCCCTTTTCCTGGTTGCCTACTGCATATCATCACCTGTCGCACGCCGCGCCAGTGCCGGACCAAGGCCAGCACCTCCATCTTGAGCTTTCATTCCGAAGACGAGACACAGGGCCGTAAACCGCCGGATACATCCCTGGTAAAGGGCAACACACGCGCTGATGCTGAGGACCAGGATCACGAGGTACTTTATCCACGGCGTCCACGAGTACGGGATGACGTAGTACCCAATGACGACGATCACCGTCTGATGCAGGATGTAAATGGGGTAGCTGGCCTCTCTCGCCCAGATAAGCAACGGATTTGCGAACGACAGGTAACGATAGCCGTAACCCAGGAAAACCATTATCCAAAGCCAGGTGAAGATGTTGGCACCGATCCCGTCGGCCGCCGATCCGTGTTGGATAACACCGGTGTTGAATAACGCTAGCAGAGCAATGAAAGACCCGAGTCCTGCGATTAGCGACCACTTGCGAAATTCAGACAGCCACTTCCAGATGCCGGGCACAGCTGCCATGACGTAGCCATAGGCAGTCAGCAGCAAGTAGTGATTGAAAATGTACCAATCGCTGACGAGGTTATGCGTCTCTGGAAACCACGGTTTCAGCAGAGCTTCGTTGATGCCAAGAGGAAGACCCAGCAAACACAACCACGCGCCTGGTGTTGCGCGAGGCTGGGCTCGGCGCCACCAGAGCATCGCGGGCAGCAGCAACAGGACGTACGAATAAAGATAGAGGATGAACCAAAGGTGATGCCAGCTGAAATCTCCCGCTGGATAGGGGATGAACTGCAGCACTCGCGAGGCATAGAACGCCAGGTAGCTCCCGTGCCATTGCCCGCGAAGTAGTCGCTCGTAGTAGATCTGCGGCGGTACGACCAGGAACACGCCAACGACCAGGGGCAAAAGTAGCTTGATCGTCCGCTCCTGCAGAAACCGCGCTGTCGTGCGACGCTGAAGTGCGAACCACATGCCCGCGCCGGCAATGACAAACAGCAGCGGCATGCGCAGGCGATGTGCGATGTCCATGGGCCACTCAAGAGAGGGTATGGTCTGACTGTTGACGATATGCCAGCCCCAGCCGACGAAGATCATTCCCGTGTGGAAGAAGAACAGCACGAAGATGGCAAGGACTCTCAGCCAGTCCAGAAAATCGTAACGCTGCTTCCAGTCGTCGGTTCTGCGCATGTGTCCAGCCTCCTGTGTTGGCGATAGCAGGAAGACTGATCGACCAGTGATCGACTGACAGCTGATCAGGGGCGAACGGAGATGTGGGTGTGGTGAGCGGAACCTTACCGCCCCATGCGGGCGAACAAGGCTGCTCGGAAACGTCGGCTTAGCCGAAGAGTGCGGCCATTGCGAAGATGGACTTCGTAGTCACCCTTGAAGAGCGGGGTGAGCGATTGGATGCAACCGAGGTTCACCGCCGTCGATCTGTGGATCCGTACGAAGCGTTGCTCTCCCAGCTGGGACAGCAAATCCTGCAAGGTCCTTCGCAGCAAGTAAGTACGGCCAGCGGTATGCACTTGAACATATTGTCGTCGGCCTCAAGCCATTCGACGGAAGCAGCATCGATCAGCTGAAGTCGTTCGCGATCGGGCACCAGCAGTCGCTCACAAGAAGTGGCTTGTGCTCGTCCAGTCGCCACGGCACTGGCGCCGGTCTCATGGGACCGTACGCGCTCCCTGACGCGCTGCAGGGTGCGCGTGAACCTCTCTTGGTCATAGGGCTTGAGCAGGTAATCGACGGCATCGAGGTCGAACGCGCTCACCGCATGCTCGTCATAAGCGGTCACGAAGACAATCAGTGGTGCGCGCGATGGTTCGAGCTGTGCCGCCACCTGGAGTCCAGACAGCGTGGGCATTTGGATATCGAGAAAGGCTACGTCCGGGCGAGACTGCTCAATGCAGTGCGCCGCTGACAAGCCGTCCTCGACCGATCCAACCACGGCCATATCCGGTTGATCCGCCAACCAGCGTTCGAGCTTTTCGCGAGCCGGCGCTTCGTCGTCGGCAATCATGGCGCGTATCATGGAAGGGCGCCCGTCAGAGGGATCAAGACGCGCGCGGCGACGCCGGCACCCTCATTGCGAACCAGCAGCGATGCCGAGTTTCCGTAAATGATGCTCAGCCGCTCCCGGCAGTTGCGAAATCCGACCCCGTCGCGATGCTCGGGAGCCAGCAGGGAGCCGGAGTTGCTCACGACGATTTCGAGCGAGCCGTTTTCGCCTCGTGCACTGATTTGGATACGTACCCGTGCCACGGTGCGCTCGACTCCATGCTTGAACACATTCTCAAGCAGCGGCTGCAGCAGCAGGGCCGGTACGGGGGCGTCGAGCAGCGCGTCATCGGTCTGCCAGCTCAGTTCCACGCGATCTCTGAATCGCTCGCCCATGATGTTGGCGTATAGCTCGAGCGTCCGAAGTTCTTCGGCAAGCGTCGTCATCTCGTTCTCGGTTGACCGAAGGCTGATGCGCAGCAGATCTCCGAGCGCTGCCACCAACCGGTCGGCTCGTGCCACGTCGGTATACATCAGGGCAGAGACGGTATTGAGCGCATTGAACAAAAAGTGCGGCCTCAATTGACCCTGAAGTTGGGCAAGCTGCGCCTCGGCCAACGCTTTCTGTGTTTGCAGCAAACGGTGTCGATGGAGTTGCCACTGCGCATAGGAATCCATGCCGAACAAGATCCCGAGCCACAATCCCGCAAAGATCGTCAGCTTGAAACTCTCGTACACGACGACAAAGCCCCAGCCGGGGTGCTCGTAGGTACGGCCCACGAGGGCGTATGCGCCGTGTCGTATCGCGTAAACCGCCGCCAGCCACGTAATCACGACCAGTGGCAACCATCGCAAATAGCAGCCGAACCAGCTCAAGGGCCTGTCCAGATAAGACGCATAACGTCCACGTACACGCACTGCCAGCATCATCCATGCGGTCGCGACCAGCGCTGAACTTCCCTCCCACAGGACTGGCTCCCACCACCGGATAAGCGGGCTACGGAGCGCGTCCTGGAGGGAGACGCTGATCATGAGCAGCCAGAACGCTGCCCACAATGCTGCCAAGGATTTCGGAGCAAACGACGCGTTGCAGCCGCTGTGATTGGACACCGAGGGAAGAGGCGAGAGTACGTTCATGCGTTCGAGTGTAGCCACACCCGTGGCGACGAACGTGGCCTATGTGGCGAGCGGGGCCTGTGCGGGGTGAAGCGGATACTGGCGGGTCAATGAGCGTCGCACTGCCGACACCTTGATGTCGGCGTGAGTGCATCTGACCTCGGCTCTGGCGACAGTTTTCAGTGCGCACCCGGGCCCGTGGCATCCGCTGGCACCGCCGCTTCAGCCGCCGCACGCTTTGGCGTATCGAGCGGGCACCAGGTCTTGAGCCGCTTGCCCGCACGATACAAATCGATGCATTCACGCATCTCGGCCTTGAAGGCCAGATCAGGCGTATTGATGGGGCAGCCGCTCGACAACGGTTCGCCTGCCTTGTACTCGTCAATACAGCTCGACAGCGGCGGTACCTTCGGCGGATTGGGATTGTCGGCCAATGGTGCTGGCGGCAGGTTGAGGCGCTCATCGCGATCCTTGGACGAGGCGGGCGGCGGAGGTGCGCCGCAAAGCAGGTTGGTAGCCGTGCTGCTCTTGGTGGGATCGCACACGCTTTTGGCAACTTCCTTGATCACATCGCCGATATGGCGTCCCACTGCGCCACCGGCGGTCTCGTTCGGGGGCGGGAAGTATTTTTCGAAACGGGTGGCCTTGTAGTGCATGTGGTTGCTGTCGTGCTGCATGATCTGGCGATCGTCCGCAGGCTTGGGCGGTTCGGGGTTAGTGCTTGCTGTAGTCGAAGCAGCATCCGTCGTGGATGGCAGGTGCACTGAACCATCCTTCGCGAACAAACTTGTGGCGGACGGCGTCGCTACGGATGTCGTCGGCGCAGGAGCTGCCGAATGATCCTGCACGACCATGGCGTCACGACGGGGCTTTTCGTGGGTGATCGGAGGAATGCGGGCAGCCAGCTCCGGCTTCGGCGGCGCCAACTTTTCGGGCTGTGCGGGTGGCGCTGGTGGCTGCGCGGCGGGCGGCTTTTTGGAAGGCTCAATCAGACGCACAATCAGCGCCTGGTCGTTATCGACATTCACCACCGCAGGATGCTGCGGCTTGGGCTGCATCTCGAGCCACAGTGCCAGCGCGAACAGCGCGTGCAGCACGCACACCAAAGTCAACGCCAGCACCAGCGTCGGGCGCGTTAGCGGCGGCTGTCGCCAACGTTTGCGACCAAGGGTCTCACGCGTTTCGCTGTCGAGTAATGCCAGGCCGCGCGCACTATCCCCCTCCTGTCGATGTCGGACCTGCCCGGAACGCTTCATCAAACCCCACTACGCCAATGATCGACACGAAACATGCGCGTGCCGTCGGCGCGTGTTGCGACAAGCCAGATTAGACAGGTAGTTTCAATCAGGGTTCCCTCTCATCCGCATCAAAAAAAGCGCAAGAAAGAGCGGGGCGCGTGCAGTTCGACGGAATCATCCCTCCGCGAAGAAAAAAGCCCGGCAATCACTCGCTGGGCTGTTCGTCATGGGTAGCCATTGAAGGTGGAACCAGAGCGCTCTGCTTGATTGATAGGCTGACCAGTAACGTTAGCTCCTGCTCCCCATCCACGCGTAAAACGCAAGCGCCACCAGGAACATCAGCAACGCCAATGCACTGAAGAACGTGGCAACGACCCGCCACAGCGAAGCGTCTGCCGCGCCCACGGCCTCTTCTCTCTTCCAGCAGGTCCTGACCAGGTAGCCGCAGAAGACCATCAACAGGACGTAGAGGCCGATGGAACCGATGTTCGATTGCAGGAGTTGGGGCAGGTGCCCATCCTGGGTGACCGCGATCAGGGTGAGGGTGGCGGTGCAGAACATGACGGCGGAAACGACCACCTTTCCCAGGGTACGCACGCGCAGGTCAGTGGCCATCGTCATGGATGCACCTCGACTCGTTGGGTTGGGACGGCATGAATATACGTCGCCCGCCAACAAAAAAGCCCGGCGATCACTCGCCGGGCCTTTCCGTATTGGTGGAGGTGGCGGGAGTCGAACCCGCGTCCGAAGGCGTTTGACGCCCGGTACTACATGCTTAGCTCGCCGTTAGATCTCATCCCGCGACAGCACAGCGTGCGAAGCGCATCGAAGGACCAGCCTGCTTGATTTAGCCCTTACCGACAGGCGGCAGCTTCGGGCGATCTCGTGATAATGACCCTACATCCACGAGCACGAGCACAAGTGGGTTCGGGGCTAGGCCTTAAGCGGCCAGAGCGTAGTTGTCGTCGTTGGCAACTATAAGTTTGCGGCTGGATTAACGAGGAAAGCTGCCCCCTCGGCATGCACCAAGCTATCTCACTACCCCCGTCGAAGCCATGACACCCCCGGGGAAACTGAAACAGTAACTGGTCAGCCAGTATATGTAGGCAGAAGGCATTTCTACAAGCTGGCACGACGCCGCTATGGTTTGCCCCTCACCACCCAAAGGAACGGCCATGGTCCGGATACGTCAGGCGGTGCTGCACGATGCAGGTGTGTTGACGGATTTGCGTTGCGCCTTTCTGGAGGAAGAGCTCAAGCAGCAGCTGCCGGAGGGCTTTGCCGATCACTTGCGCGGGTGGATCGAAGAAGCCATGCCCGAGGGCAGGCTGCTGGCCTGGCTGGCCGAGGTGGAAGGGCGGGTGGCCGGGTGCGTGATGGTGCACCCGTATACGCATCTGCCATCGGCGTATTTCCGCCAGGGCGTGGGCTGGTATGTGCTGAACATGTTCGTCAAGCACACTCATCGTCGCCAGGGCCTGGCTACTGCCTTGCTCGCCGCAGTGGGTGCGACGGCAAGAGAGCAGGACATCGACTCGCTCAATCTGCACTCCACGGGCGCCGCGCACTGCATCTATGAGCGCTTTGGCTTTGGCACCTCGGTGGATGCCATGAACATGTCGCTGCGCAAAGATGTGGTGGGACTTTCCGAAGGCGAGCCGGGCTCGTGGCGGAGGATGTCAGGCTAGCTTGTTGTGCGAACGCATGGTGCGCTGCTTTTCGCGCTGCCAGTCGCGTTCCTTTTCCGCATCGCGCTTGTCGTGCGCCTGCTTGCCTTTGGCCAGGCCGATTTCCACCTTGACCTTGTTGCCCTTCCAATACAGGGCCATGGGGATAAGGGTGTAACCCTTGCGCTCGACCGCGCCGATCAGAGTGTCGATTTCCTCGCGATGCAGCAGCACTTTGCGCGTGCGGCGATCGTTCGCCACCACGTGCGTGGATGCGCTGATCAGCGGCGGAATCGAGCAGCCCACCAGGAAAATCTCGCTGCGCAACACCACCGCATAGCTGTCGCCGAAGTTGATGCGGCCGGCGCGCAGCGATTTGACTTCCCAGCCTTGCAGCTCGAGTCCCGCCTCGAAGCGTTGGTCGATGTGGTACTCGTGGCGTGCGCGTTTGTTCAGCGCAATGGTGCCGCCCGAGCTTTTGTCTTTGTCCTTAGGCTTGGCCATGTCCGTTAAACTTCGGGCTCATTGCCCTGATGATGGTCCCGTCCGTGGAGGGACTGAAGATGATGCTCAAGAAGAGGCTGAAGTGATCGAGATCCGCCGCAGCGCCCTGGTGCGATATTCGCCGGACCAGATGTTCGATCTGGTCAATGACGTTGAAGCATACCCAAAGCGCTTCCCCTGGTGTGTCGACGCTCAGGTGCTGGAGCGTGGCGAGGATGTGCTGGTGGCGCGGCTGGATCTCAAGTACATGGGGTTTCGCCAGAGCTTTACCACGCGCAATTCCACCGTGCGCCCCAGTCGTCTGCATATGAGCCTGGTCGATGGACCGTTCCGCAGCCTGGATGGGCTTTGGGAGTTCATCGCGCTGGGCGACGCCGGTTGCAAGATCTCGTTCGCGCTGGATTTCGATTACGCGGGCAAGCTCGGTGGCGCGGCGATCAAACTGGGTTTTCAGGGGCTGGCCAGCCGCATGGTGGACGATTTCTGCCGCGAGGCGGAGCGCACCTATGGCTGAGCAGGTCACCGTCGAGGTGGTCTTTGCCGAACCCTCGCGCCGCTGGCTGCGCAAGGTGAGCTTGCCCTCGGGCAGTACCGTGGCGCAGGCCATCGAAGCTTCGGGCATCGTCCAGGACATTCCGGGACTGGTCGTGGATCCGGCCCGACTGGGCATTTTTTCCCGCAAGGTGGGACCGGAGCACGTGGTGGGCGAGGGCGACCGGGTGGAAATCTACCGGCCGCTCACCATCGATCCGAAAGAAGCACGCCGGCGCCGCGCCCACGAGGGCTGACGCCGGCCGGCGGGTCTTAGTGACCGTCGTTGCCGCCGTTGTTGCCGCCGCCGTCGCCGCCCTTGTCGCCACCGCCGGTCGACTTGTCGCCCTTGGTTTCGTCCACTGGGTAGCTGGCGTGGTACTTCTTGGTGTCGTTGACCAGCTTCTGCGCGTCTTCGGCGAAGAAGTCGCCCTCGGTGCGCACCAGCACGTCGTTATTGAAGGTGAGCTTGAGCGAGCGCACCTTGATGTCGCCACCGCGGTGCTGCTGGGTGGAGACGTAATTCCATTCGTTCTGGCTGAAGGGCGAGTTGACCGAGGGCGAACCCATCAGCACCAGCACCTGGCGCTTGGTCATGCCGGGCTGCAGCTGATCCACGGTTTTCTTGTCGAGCAGGTTGCCCTGTTGCACGTCGGGGGTATAGATAAGACGGCAGCTGGCCAGCGAAAGGGCCAGCATGGCAAAACCCAGCGTGCGAATCAGCTTATGCATGCGTGTTGCGTCCGGATCGTAAAGGTGTCGGATGATACACTAACGGCCTCGTGGCGCCGTGTGCGTGGAGTTTGCTATGGAACAGGAAACGAAAGAACTGCGCAAAGCCGGGCTCAAGGTGACCCACCCCCGCATGCGTATTCTGCAGATCTTCGAGGATGAGGAAGCTCACCATCTCACCGCCGAAGACATCTACAAACGCCTGCTGGCCCACCAGGAAGACATCGGCCTGGCCACCGTCTACCGGGTGCTGACCCAGTTCGAGGCGGCCGGCATCGTCGTCAAGCACAACTTCGAGGGCGGGCAGGCCGTCTACGAGCTGGACCGCGGCAAGCATCATGACCACATGATCGATGTGGACAGCGGAAAGGTCATCGAGTTCGTGAGCGAGGAGATCGAGCGCCTGCAGGCCGAGATCGCCGCCCGCCACGGCTACGTGATCGAGGATCACAGCCTGGTGCTGTACGTGCGCCCCAAGAAGGGCAGCAAGTAAGCCAAGGCGTGCGGTGTCCGGAAGGCCGGTGACGGAGACGTTGCCGGCCTTTTTCGTGGCCGGTCGGCAAGATACAAAACCTTCGCCCATAAAAAAAGCCGCGGGAGGACTCCTGTCCGCCCGGCGGCTTATCCGATACCGGATGGCTCCTAGGAGGGCGAGTTGCTCGCGCGTCCCGGTTTTGCCACCGATTTCGGCGGAACGGCATCCTGCCGTTCTTCATGCCCACCGTCCCCACGGTTGGCATGGCTCACCATCTTGCGATGGTGGCTCCCCCACATCGATGAATCCAGCGTAACGAACCCTTCACACCTCGGGTATCGGAAAATTTCCTATGTAACGATCCTAAGTGCGAGCTACGTCACCAGTTTGTGTGTTGCTGCGCAACAATATTCGAAGATGAACGCCCTGGGCCTCAGGCCGGACCCGGAACAGCCCACCCAGTGAAGTCACCCGGTCGCGCATGCCCTGCATGCCCCGACCGCCCCGCGGCATGCGGGCCGGCAGGCCGATCCCGTTGTCCCGGATGTCCAGCAGGGCCAGTGCCACGCCCTGGCGCTCGCCGATGCGCAGGCGCAGCTGGAAGGTGTCCGCATGGGCGTGCTTCACGGCATTGGTGGCGCTTTCCTGCACCAGGCGATAGACCACGGTGCGGGTGTCGTCGTCGAGCAGGCGCGGGTCGCCGTGCAGTTCGGTGCGATAGGCCACGCCGGCGGCGTTGAGCAGGTCGCGGATCGGGCCTTCGTCCAGCGCGCGCAACAGGCCGAATTCGTCGAGCACGGCGGGCCGTAGATCGTCCAGCAGACGGTGCAGGGCGCGACGCATATGGCCGAGGATGGCGTTGATCGACACGCCGATATCGTCCATGCCCGCTTGCGCCAGCCGCGATTGCGCCAGCTTGAGGTGCGTCTGGATGGCCGTGAGGTTCTGGCCCAGCTCGTCGTGCAGCTCGGCGGCCATGTGGCGGCGCTGGTTTTCTTCGGTACGCAGGTTGCCGCGGGCGGCGTCGCGCAGCTGCCGTGCGAGGTGATCCAGGCGGCGGTTCACGGCGGCGAGATAGACGTTCTGCTCCGCCACCCGCTCGCTGCTGCGGCGTAGCGCATCGGTCGCCGAGCCGAGCATCAGCGCGCCGGTGCCGGCCACCGCCAGGAATAGTTCGCCGGGTGCGCCGGGCGAGCCATGACCGGAGAGGTGATCGACCAGCGTCATGCCCAGGCTCGAAATCAGCATGGCCAGGCTGGCGCCGCGCCAGCCATGGCGGAACGCAAAGAACAGCACCGGCGCCAGCGACAGCACGCGTGCGAACTGCGGCTGCGGTGCCGCGTGCGAGGACAGCACCAGCAGGATGGCCAGCGAGGGCAGCAGCACCAGCAGGCCGTCCATCAACAGGCGCCCCAGGCCGCGCTTGTCGAGCCGAGCCCGCAGCAGCATCACCAGCAGCGGCACCACCAGCAGCACGCCGACGTAGTTGCCCAGCAGGTCCTGGCCCAACGCCTGCATCATCAGCTCGGTGGTGGGGCTGGCATGGACCAAGGCCATCAGCACCGCATCCGTCGCCGTGGTGGCTGCCACGGTGAAGGCCGCTGACAGCAGCAGGCGGGCCACGTCTTCGGGATCGCGCAGGCTGGCGTGCAGGTTCGCGCGTCGCATCAGCCACAGGCAGGTGGCGACGACGAGGGGCTCGGGCAATTCACCGAGCAGGAAACCATGCCAACCCATCGGCTGCGGGTGGACATAGGAAATCAGCCCGCTGGCGGCAAACTCCGCGCCGAGCAGCCAAGGCCACATGCGCATGGGCGCCAGCAGCAGTGCGCCGAAACGCAGGCCGTAGGGAAGCATCCAATAGGGTTGCTCGGTGGGCCACAGCAGCAGCCAGAGCAGCAGATAGCCGATGCCGAGCAAGAGGCTGGAACCGGGCAGCACGGGGTGTTTAGGTCGCATGCGGTCGATGTTACATGGCGTCGGGAGGGCGTCTAGGCGGCCACCGGCGTGCTTTTGGCCGGTCGCATGCGCAGGGTGATCGTCAACCGCCCCGCAGGCTGCTATACATGCGTTCATGTACAGCATTGTCCTGGTCGATGACCATGCCATTGTCCGCGAGGGGTTCAAGCGGCTGATCGAATTGGAACCGGATCTGGAGGTCGTGGCGGAATGCCGCTGCGCCGACGATGCGGTCGAAGCGGTCGGCACCTGTCGTCCCCATCTCGTGGCACTCGATCTCTCGCTGCCCGATGGCAGCGGGCTGCCGTTGATCGAGCATCTGCGCAGCGTCGCCGTGGACACCCGCATCGTGGTGCTGAGCATGCACGACGGCGAGCCCTATGTATCCGAAGCCCTACGTCGCGGCGCGAGCGGCTACGTCACCAAGGGCGTGGCCCCCGAAGAACTGGTCGCCGGCCTGCGTGCGGTGATGCAGGGAGAGTGTTTTCTCAGCTCCGACCTGCGCAAGCGTCGCGCCGAGCGGCCGAGCGAATCGCGCGATCCCATCCATCGATTGACGGCACGCGAGCGTGAAGTCTTCCTGTTGCTGGCCGCAGGTCGCGCACCCAAGCAGGTGGCCGGTGAGTTGGGCATCGGCCAGAAGACCGTCTACATCCACCGCGCCAGTTTGATGGGCAAGCTCGGCGCCGGTTCGGAATTGGATCTCTATCGCATGGCCGCCGAACGCGGGTTGTTGCCGCGCAAGAACTGATTCCACAGGACCATCGCGATTTTGATTTTTGTAGGAGCGCACTTGTGCGCGACCACCTACGGAGCGACAACGACGCGACGCTTTTGATTGTTGTAGGAGCGCACTTGTGCGCGACCACCGACGGAGCGTCAACGACGCGACGCTGCGGTCGCGCACAAGTGCGCTCCCACAAGGGTTTCCAGCACCTGCGCCCATGTTGATTTTGTGGGAGCGCACCCTGTGCGCGACAAACCTACGGAGCGCTAACGACCCGACGCCGCAGTCGCGCACAGGGTGCGCTCCCACAGGTGTACGCGCAACCTGATTAAACCTGCGCCCGCTCCAACATCTGCTTCGCATGCGCCCGCGTTTCACGAGTGATCTCCACACCGCCCAGCATGCGCGCGAGCTCATCGCGGCGACCATTGGCATCGAGCTTCTCGATACGCGTACGCGTCGACTCGCCATCGCTGTCCTTGCTCACGCGCAGATGCGCATGGCCTTGCGCAGCGACCTGCGGCAGATGGGTGACGCACAGCACCTGCCGTTGCGCGCCGAGCGCGCGCAGCTTCTGCCCCACCACTTCGGCCACGGCGCCGCCGATGCCGGTATCCACTTCGTCGAACACCATGGTGCCGACGGTGTCCTTGCCCAGTGTGGCCACTTCGATGGCGAGGCTGATGCGCGCCAGCTCGCCGCCCGAGGCCACCTTGCGCAGCGCGCGCGGCGGCTGGCCGGGGTTGGCGCTGACCAGCAGTTCGCAACGTTCGCGGCCCTGCACATCGGGATCACCTTCGTTGGTCGCTTCCAGCTCCACCACCAGGCGACCGCCGCTCATGCCCAGCTCGCCCATCAGGATGCTGACTTCACCGCCCAGGCGCTCGGCGGCCTGCTGGCGTGCCTGGCTGAGTTGGCCGGCTTGTTCGTCGTATTGCTGCTGCAGGCGCGTGCGCTGCTTGGCCAGTTTTTCCAAAGCATCGCCGGCGCCTTCCAGTTCGCTCAGCTCAATGCGCAGCGTGCCGGCCTTGTCGTGCAACTCGGCAACCGTTACGCGATGGCGGCGCGACAGTTCGTGCAGACGCGTGAGATGCGTATCCACTTCCGCATAGCGGTTGGGATCGAGATCGACGTCGAGCGCATAACGGCCCAGGCCATCGGCTGCTTCGCTGAGCTGGATGGAGGCGTTGTCCAGCAGCTCCAGCAGCGGGGCCAGGCGATCGTCCAGCGCGGCGAGCTTGCTCATTTCCAGCTGAGCGCGGCCGAGCGCACGACGCAGCGCGAATTCGCTCTCGCCATCGAGCAGTTCCACCACGCCGCCGGCGCCTTCGGCCAGGCGGCCGGCATTGGCCAGGCGTTTGTGGCTGGCTTCCAGCTCGGCCAGATCGTCCGGCGGCAGCGCCCACTTTTCCAGTTCGCCCAGTTCGTGGCTGAGCAGTTCGATGCGTTGCTCGCGGTCGTCGCCGCCACTGAGCTTGCGGATGCGGTTGCCGAGCTCGCGCCATTGCTGCGCCAGCTCACGTACCTGCGCCACCAGGGCTTCATTGCCCGCATAAGCGTCGAGCAGCTCCATCTGATGGGCGCGCGAGAGCAGGGCCTGGTGCTCGTGCTGGCCGTGGATTTCCACCAGCAGCGTGGCCAGCTCGCCGAGCTGGCTGGCATTGGCCGGACGGCCGTTGATCCAGGCGCGCGAGCTGCCCTCGGCGCGGATCACGCGGCGCAGCTGGCAGCTGTCTTCGTCGTCCAGTTCCTCCCGGCTCAGCCAGGCGCGGGCTTCGGGCAGGTTCGTCAGGTCGAACTCGGCGGTGAGTTCGGCGCGGTCGCTGCCGGCACGGACCATGCCGCTGTCGGCGCGCGCGCCGGCCAGCAGCATCAGCGCGTCCACCAGCAGGGATTTGCCGGCGCCCGTCTCGCCGCTGACCACGGTAAGGCCGGGGCCGAAGGCGATCTCGGCTTCTTCGACGACGGCAAAATGACGAACGTAGAGCGAGGTGAGCATGGGTGGCGGCTTGGTGAAGTCGGGGGATTGTAAGGGGATGGGGCCGGGGAGCGGGTAGTGGGGGCGCGCACTTCGGCGTCCGGCAGATCACCGGCATCGGTTTTTGCACCCTCGCGACCGATCCCCCATCCCCGTTTCTTGCAAACTTTCCCGCAAGACCTTATTTCTTGTGTGTCTCACGAAGCGATACAGCATGCCAGCCGCCCCTCTCGATGCCCGCGCACGACGCCTCTTGCGCACATTGATCGCCCAGTACCTCGCCGATGGCGAGCCTGTCGGCTCGCGCACGCTTTCGCGTTCGTCCGGCCTGGACGTCAGCCCGGCCACCATCCGCAACATCATGGCCGACCTGGAAGAGGCGGGCCTGGTCGCTTCGCCGCATACCTCGGCCGGCCGCGTGCCTACGCCGCGTGGCCTGCGCCTGTTCGTGGACAGCCTGATCGAACTGCAGCCGCTGCCGCAGGACGAGATGGCCCGCCTGCGCCGCGAGCTGCCGCCGGGCCCCACCACCACCCGCGACCTGCTGGGCAATGTGTCGACGCTTCTTTCGGCCATGACGCAGTTCGCCGGCGTGGTCACCGTGCCGCGCCAGGCGGATTTCCCGTTGCGCCACATCGATTTCGTGGCCCTGCCGGACGCCCGCGTGCTGGTGATCCTGGTGTTCTCGGACAACCAGGTACAGAACCGCATTGTGCAGCTGGCCAAGCCGCTGGACGCGCGCGAGCTGGAGCACGCCGCCAACTACCTCAATACCCAGTTCGCCGGCCTGCGCCTGGACGATATCCGCGCCCATCTGCTGCGCGAGTTGCGCGAGACCAGCGGCGAACTCAACCGCCTGATGTCCAGCGCGGTGGAACTGGCCGCGGCCTCGTTCGCACCCCAGACCGAAAGCGACGACGTGCTGGTCAGCGGCCAGACCAACTTGATGGGTTATTCGGAACTAGCGAACTTAGAGCGCCTGCGCGAGCTGTTCGAGGCCTTCCAGCAGAAAAACGAGCTGCTGCAGCTGATGGAAGTGTGTGCCAAGGCCCCCGGCGTGCGGCTGTTTATTGGCGAAGAATCGGGTTTTGCCGCACTTGATGGTTGCAGTGTGGTCACGGCCAGCTATGGTGCGCAGGGTCGCGTGCTGGGCGCGGTGGGGGTCATCGGACCCACCCGCATGGCCTATGAACGGGTGATTCCCGTGGTACAAGCCACGGCCGGATTGCTTAGCGACGCCTTGAATCGCGTCGCTACGACCTTATAACCCGCTCGGGAGGCGGGGTTTTACCCGCAAGTGTTTGACGGTTGGTGCGCGATGCACCGGCCACGGATAAGGCTTGGAGTGATTCATGCAAAGCAACGACCCAACGGTGTCCAACGAGACGCCAGGCCAGCAGGGCGAGACGGGCAGCGCCGAACTGGAAGCGCTGAAGTCGCGTATCGCCGAACTGGAAACCAGCAACGTAGAGCTGCGCGACACCGTGCTGCGCGAAAAGGCGGAAATCGAGAACCAGCGTCGCCGACTTCATCGCGACGTGGAGCAGGCTCGCCGCTTCGCCAACGAGAAGCTGCTCAACGAGCTGCTGCCGGTCTATGACGGGCTGGAGCGCGGCCTGCAGGTGGAAGGCGGTGATATCGCCAGCGTGCGCGAGGGCATTGCGCTCACGCTCAAGTCGCTGCTGAAGATCGCCGAGAACAACGGCCTGGTGCAGGTCGATCCGCTGGGTCAGCCGCTGGATCCGGAGCGGCATCACGCGGTGAGCATGGTGGAGGCCCCGGGCGCGGCCCCCAACACGGTCGTCAACGTGCTGCAGAAGGGCTACGTGTTGAACGACAGGCTGCTGCGCCCGGCGTTGGTGGCGGTCGCCAAGGAATGACGCCCGCGCCGGCGGTCGAGGACGCCTGAATGGCGTCCCCTGTCGGCAACGGTGGCAAGGCATCCGGGGTCTTGTCGGCATTGAGATGCCACGCGGCAAACCCCATCTGACAAAACAGTTGCGGCCGAGGGGTCGCTTAAAGAATTCGGGAGTAAACAACATGGGTAAAATCATCGGTATCGACCTGGGCACGACCAACTCGTGCGTTGCCGTGATGGACGGCACCACCGCCAAGGTCATCGAGAACTCGGAAGGCGATCGCACCACGCCGTCCATCGTCGCTTTCACCAAGGACAACGAAGTCATGGTGGGCGCGCCGGCCAAGCGCCAGAGCGTGACCAACCCCAAGAACACCTTCTACGCGGTGAAGCGCCTGATCGGCCGCAAGTTCACCGACGCGGAAGTGCAGAAAGACCTGCACATCGTGCCCTACGGCATCGTGGCGCACGAAAACGGCGACGCCTGGGTCGAAACGGCTGATGGCCGCAAGATGGCTCCGCAGGAGATCTCGGCCAAGGTCCTCATGAAGATGAAGAAGACCGCCGAAGACTATCTCGGCGAGCCGGTGACCGAAGCCGTGATCACCGTGCCGGCCTACTTCAACGACAGCCAGCGCCAGGCCACCAAGGACGCCGGCCGCATCGCGGGCCTGGACGTCAAGCGCATCATCAACGAGCCGACCGCCGCCGCACTGGCCTACGGTCTGGACAAGAAGGGCGGCGACCGCAAGATCGCCGTGTACGACCTCGGCGGCGGCACGTTCGACGTGTCCATCATCGAGATCGCCGAAGTCGACGGCGAGAAGCAGTTCGAAGTGCTGGCCACCAATGGCGACACCTTCCTGGGTGGCGAAGACTTCGACATGCGCGTCATCGACTACCTCGTCGAAGAATTCAAGAAAGACCAGGGCATGGACCTGCGCAAGGATCCGCTCGCGCTGCAGCGCCTGAAGGACGCCGCCGAGCGCGCCAAGATCGAGCTGTCCTCCAGCCACCAGACCGAAGTGAACCTGCCGTACATCACGGCCGACGCCTCCGGTCCGAAGCACCTCAACATCAAGCTCACCCGCGCCAAGCTCGAAGCGCTGGTGGAAGACCTGGTCAAGCGCACCATCGAGCCGTGCCGCACCGCGTTGAATGACGCCGGCCTGCGCGTGTCCGACATCAATGAGGTGATCCTCGTCGGTGGCCAGACCCGCATGCCCAAGGTGCAGGAGTCGGTGAAAGACTTCTTCGGCAAGGAACCGCGCAAGGACGTCAACCCGGACGAGGCCGTCGCTGTCGGCGCCGCGATCCAGGGCGGCGTGCTGGGCGGCACCGTCAAGGACGTGCTGCTGCTGGACGTCACCCCGCTGTCGCTCGGCATCGAGACGATGGGCGGCGTGATGACCAAGCTGATCGAGAAGAACACCACCGTGCCGACCAAGGCCTCGCAGGTGTTCTCCACCGCCGACGACAACCAGACCGCGGTGACCGTGCACGTGCTGCAGGGTGAGCGCGAGCGCGCCAGCGCCAACAAGTCGCTGGGCAAGTTCGACCTGCAGGGCATCGACGCTGCACCTCGCGGCATGCCGCAGATCGAGGTCACCTTCGACATCGACGCCAACGGCATCCTGCACGTCTCGGCCAAGGACAAGAAGACCGGCAAGGAACAGAAGATCGAGATCAAGGCCGGCTCGGGCCTGTCCGAGGAAGAGATCAACCGCATGGTGGCCGACGCCGAGGCCAACAAGGAAGAAGACAAGAAGTTCCACGAACTCGTCGGCACCCGCAACAAGGCCGACCAGCTGGTCCACGCCACCCGCAGCGCGCTCAAAGAGCACGGCGGCAAGGTGCCGGCCGATCAGCTGAGCACGATCGAAGGCGCCTTG
This sequence comes from Dyella sp. 2YAF14, assembly GCF_052114725.1. Classification (NCBI taxonomy): domain Bacteria; kingdom Pseudomonadati; phylum Pseudomonadota; class Gammaproteobacteria; order Lysobacterales; family Rhodanobacteraceae; genus Dyella; species Dyella sp. 2YAF14. The sequence continues at coordinate 171,824 of NZ_JBFRFH010000006.1, forward strand.
TCGGATCTGGAAAAGGTCAAGGACAGCGACGACAAGTCGGCCATCGATTCGAAGATCGAGAAGCTCGAGCAGGTCGCCCAGGCGCTGTACGCCGCGGCCCAGGGCGGTGCCCAGGCTGATGCCGGCGCACACGCGGGCGGTCAGCAGCAGGGCGGCCCGGCCGGCCACGACGACGTGGTCGATGCCGAGTTCACTGAAGTCAAGGACGAGAAAAAGTAATATTGGCCGGTCGGCGCTGCCGATCTGACGCAGCCCGCGCCCGGGAGTTCACCTAGGCGCGGGCTGTTTGTTGAGTAGACATGGGTCCTACGATTCATGAGTAAGAGAGCAGTCCATGCCGGATGCAACGATGAGCAAGCGTGATTACTACGAAGTCCTGGGTGTAGAACGTACCGTCACCGAGGTCGAACTGAAGAAGTCGTTCCGTCGACTGGCGATGAAGTACCACCCGGACCGTTGTCCGGACGATCCGCATGCGCAAGAGAAATTCAAAGAGGCCAAGGAGGCCTACGAAGTGCTGGCCGACGCGCAGAAGCGCGCGATGTATGACCAGCACGGCCATGCCGCGTTCGAGCACGGCATGGGCGGTCGCGGCGGCGCCGGTGGCTTTGGCGACATGGGCGACATCTTCGGCGATATCTTTGGCGACATTTTCGGCATGGGCGGTGGCGGCGGACGCGGACGTTCGCGTCGCGGCTCCGACCTGCGCTACATCATGGAGCTCGATCTGGAAGAAGCCGTCTTCGGCGTCGAGAAGAAGATCGAGATTCCCACCCAGGTCAATTGCCATCACTGCAACGGCAGCGGTTCGGCCGACGGCAAGACGGTGACCTGCAAGACCTGCGCAGGCCATGGCCGCGTGCGCATGCAGAACGGCATTTTCTCCATCCAGCAGGCCTGCCCGCATTGCGGCGGCAGCGGCCAGGCGATCGAGAAGCCCTGCAAGCAGTGCGATGGCGAAGGCCGTCTGGAAGAAACTCGCCAGCTGTCGGTGAACATTCCTGCCGGCGTCGACAACGGCGATCGGATCCGCCTGACCGGGCAGGGCGAAGCCGGTCCGACCGGTGGCGAAGCCGGTGACCTTTACGTTGAAGTGCGCGTGCGCGATCACGCCATCTTCCAGCGTGACGGCAATGATCTGCATTGCGAGCTGCCGATCCGTTTTGCGCAGGCGGCGCTGGGTGCGGAGTTGCTGGTGCCCACGCTGGAAGGCGAAGTGCCGATCAATATTCCGCCGGAAACGCAGACGGGCCAGATGTTCCGTCTGCGCGGCCGCGGCGTGAAGTCGGTGCGCAGCACTCGCAACGGTGATCTCATTTGCCGCGTGGTAGTGGAAACGCCGGTGCGTCTCACCAAACAGCAGCGCGACCTGTTCGAGCAGCTTGAGGCAACCTTTGCCGATGGCGAGGCCGACAAGCACACGCCGCGCGCCAAGACCTGGGTCGATGGCGTCAAGCAGTTCTGGTCGCGCGTCACCTCGTAAGTTCACGCGATCCGCCGGCCCACAAAGCCCTGGCTCCCGCCGGGGCTTTGCTTTTTGTGGAACCCCGTTGACGGCGGCTACGCACGCGGGCGCCCGCAGGCGGTAGCATCGCCTCTCATGTCCGTCGTGCCCGAGAAAGGAAGCCATCTATGACCCAGCCCGTCCGCCTTGCCATCAATGGCGCCACTGGCCGCATGGGACAGGCCTTGCTGACCTTGGTGAAGGACGATGCCCGCTTCGCGCTGGTCGCTGCAATCGCCTCGCCCGAATCGTCCAGGCTGGGTCAGCCCGTCGATGCATGCGAGGGCTCGCTGGCCTATACGCATGAATGGCCGGCGGCCGATGCGCTGGACGTGGTGGTGGATTTCAGCGGCCCGGCGGGTCTGGCCGAAGCGCTGACCTATTGCGAATCGCATGGCGTGGCGCTGGTCACCGGCACCACCGGCCTGGACGCGACCTTTGCGCAACGCCTCAACGCCTCGGCGGCCCGCATCGCCTTGCTGCGCTCGGCGAACTTCAGCCTGGGCGTGGCGGTGCTTACGCGACTGCTGCGCCAGGCTGCTGCAGCCTTGCCGGATTGGGATCTGGACATCATCGAGGCGCACCACAACCGCAAGGAAGATGCGCCATCGGGTACGGCGCTCGCGCTGGGCGAGGCGGCAGCGTCCGCACGCGGCACGTCGCTGCGCGAGAGCGCGGTGTACGCGCGCGAAGGGCGGGTGGGTCCGCGTCAGCAGGGCACCATCGGCTTCGCGGTGGTGCGCGGCGGCGATATCGTCGGCGAGCACGAAGTGTTGCTGATGGGACAGGGTGAACGTGTGGAGCTGGTCCATCGCGCCACCGATCGTTCGATCTTTGCCCGCGGCGCACTTGAGGCTGCACATTGGCTCAGCGGTCGCGAAGCGGGCGATTACGATCTCGATGCGATGCTGGCGGATCGGGCCTCGCGCTGAGCCGATGCGGCGCGAAAACGCGTCGCGTTCCTGGCGCTCGCTTGCCTGGGGGCGGCGGGGCCTCTAAAATCCCGTGTGTTGTCATTGGGGAGTAGCCATCCTCACCCCACGCAACCGGCCTCCGGTTGCTTCTAGAGGAATCCGCGTCAACAGACTTGAAGCTTCGGCTTCATGGCGTGGATGGTCACCGGTTCCTTCTGGTTCCGGCAGCCCGGCGAGACCTTTGGCCGCGACGCGCTCACCCTGCCGGGCGAGCTCGCGTCGCTGCGCCAATGGTTTTCCGCTCGCCCGGCCTTGGAAAAAGCATGCTCATTGCCCTGTTGTTCCTGCTCTCGGCCGGTGCGATCTATCTCGCCTGCGAATATTTCGTCAACGGCGTGGAATGGTTCGGCCAGAAGCTCAACCTGGGCGCGACGGCTACAGGCACCGTGCTGGCGGCCTTCGGCACGGCGTTGCCGGAAAGCGCGGTGACCTTTGTCGCGGTGATCCTCGGCAAGACGCCCGAGCAAAAAGACATTGGCGTGGGCGCCGCGCTCGGCGGCCCCTTGGTGCTGGCGACGATCGCGTACGCGGTGGTCGGCGTGGCGCTGTGGATGAATCGCCACAAGCTGCAGCGTGCCGACCATCAAGTGCGTGTGGCGCACGGACGCCTGGCGCGCGATCAGTCGTGGTTCCTGGCGATCTTCGTGGTGAAGTGCACGCTTGGCCTGGTCGCATTTGCCTTCAAGCCGTGGCTCGGTGTGCTGTTCCTGGCCGCCTATGGCTTGTACGTGTGGCGCGAGTTGAAGTCTTCCGACACCGCACCTGAGGAAGAAGAACTCGAGCCGCTGAAGTTCCAGCCCAAGGCGATCGATCCGTCGATCTGGTGGGTGATTGCGCAGACCACGCTGGCGCTGATCGTCATTGCCTTCGCGTCGCATACCTTCGTCAAACAGATCGAAGCGATCGGCATTGCGCTCAATCTCTCGCCACATCTGGTGGCGCTGGTGCTGAGCCCGGTGGCCACCGAGCTGCCTGAGACCATGAATGCGCTGATCTGGGTGCGTCAGGGCAAGGAGCGCCTGGCGCTGGCCAATATCTCCGGCGCCATGATGATTCAGGCGACCATCCCCAGCTCGCTGGCGCTATTTGCCACGCCGTGGCTGTTCGATGCGCCGCTGATGGTGGCGGGCGTGCTCACCGGTGTGGCCATCATCTACCTGTGGCAGTTGTTCCGTCGCGGACGCGTGGATGCCCGCTCTCTGGTGCCGGTGGGGCTGCTCTACGGCGTGTTTGCTGCCTATATCGCGTGGCACTACGGGACGCAGCTGTAAGCACCCGGGGCAGGGCGCACCGCTGAGTGCGCCCTCGCTGATCAGTCGCGATGCGCGGCGTTGCGATCGCGGTCGGCGCCCAGCTTGCGATCAAGCGAGCCGAAGATCTTCTTGAACGCGCGCGCAAATTTGCCGCGCTTGGTCTTGCGCAGCTTTTCTTCTTCGCTGGTGAGCCAGGCCACCTGGATCACGCGGCGCTCGCCCTCGTAGGGCAGGTGGCCGTGGAAGGAATTCTCACAGCGCTTGAACACCGCAAATTCGCCGTAGAGCGGCTTGAGCTCCGGCGCGATCATGCTGTCGATGCTGTCGATACTGCCCAGAAAGCGCAGACAGCCGTCGCTGGTGTCCGGCCAGAGGTTGTTGAGGTAGAGCAGAGCCGTGGCCACCTTGGACTTGCTGTCCGTATGGATGGTCCCGTGGCGCTTGTTGAGCGACCGGCACAGCGTGATGAGGGTGGGGTACTGGCCCAGGTTCTCGATCCCCAGGCGCTCGCCGATGGCGCGGGCGAACTCGGCCGAGCTCAGGCGGTTCACCAGTGCATTGATCGAGGGGCCGCAGTCGCTGGCGTCATACGGGAAGAAACCGGCGCTCGCATAGCGCGGAAAATCGCGCTCCAGGTCGCCGCGCGCCTCGTCCGGCAACTGACCGTGCGCGATCAGGAACGGGAACGGCTCCGCCCTGATGTCGGTGTCCGGTCGGTCAAGACGGGCGGGATCGAGCAGCGCGACTGAGTTCATGGATGTCCGAGCATGGGTGAGACCGCGCTAGTGTACTGCCCGGACAGGGGCCCGCAGGGCTTTTCTCCCGGTGGCGTTCAGCTGTTTTTGGTGGACACCAAGGGGGYTTGCACCTATCATTGCGACCCGCCCTGCAACATTCCTCGACTAAGGTCCTCAAGCCTGCTTTGGTGCGGCTTGCGGACCTTGCTGCACCTAAAAGGCGGTCCTCCGATGCCTATTCCCGCTCTGCTTGCCCTCGAAGACGGCAGCGTGTTCCACGGCTACGCCGTTGGCGCGACTGGCGAAACTGTCGGCGAGGTGGTTTTCAACACCGCCATGACCGGCTACCAGGAGATCCTCACCGATCCCTCGTACGCCAAACAGCTTGTCACCCTGACTTATCCGCACATCGGCAACACCGGCGTGAACGTCGAGGACGAAGAGTCCGCTTCGGTCCACGCCGCCGGCCTGATCGTGCGCGACGTGCCGCGCCGTGCCAGCAACTGGCGCAGCACCGAAAGCCTGACCGATTACCTCAAGCGCCACGGCATCGTGGCCCTGGCCGGCATCGACACGCGCCGCCTGACCCGCATCCTGCGCGACAAGGGCGCTTTGAACGGCTGCATCGTCGCCGGCGAGCAGATCGACGTCGAAGACGCACTTGCCAAGGCGCGCGCCTTCCCCGGCCTCAATGGCATGGACCTGGCCAAGGTGGTCAGCGTGGGCGAGTCCTACCAGTGGAACGAGGGCGTCTACGACCTCGATCGCACCGCCTTCAACCAGCCGTCCAAACGCTTCAAGGTCGTGGCCTACGACTACGGCGTGAAGTACAACATCCTGCGCCTGCTGGCCGAGCAGGGTTGCGACATCACCGTGGTGCCTGCGCAGACGCCGGCTGGCGACGTGCTGGCGATGAAGCCCGATGGCGTGTTCCTGTCCAACGGCCCCGGCGATCCGGCGGCCTGCGACTACGCCGTGGAAGCCACCAAGCAGTTCCTAGAGGCGAAGATCCCGCTGTTCGGCATCTGCCTGGGTCACCAGATCATGGGCCTGGCGCTGGGCGCCAAGACGCTGAAGATGAAGTTCGGCCACCACGGCGCGAACCATCCGGTGAAGGATCTGGACGATGGCCGCGTGCTGATCACCTCGCAGAACCACGGTTTCGCGGTCGATCCGGCCACGCTGCCGGCGAACGTGCGCGTCACCCATACCTCGCTGTTCGATGGCTCGCTGCAGGGCTTCGCGCTCACCGACCGTCCGGCGTTCTGCTTCCAGGGTCACCCGGAAGCGAGCCCCGGCCCGCACGAGATGAGCTACCTGTTTGATCGTTTTGCCGCCCTGATGCAGGAGGCCCGCAAGAATGGCTAAGCGCACCGATATCAAGAGCATCCTCATCATCGGCGCCGGTCCGATCGTCATCGGCCAGGCCTGCGAGTTCGACTACTCCGGCGCCCAGGCCTGCAAGGCGCTGAAGGAAGAGGGTTACCGCGTCATCCTGGTGAACTCCAATCCCGCCACCATCATGACCGACCCGGAGACGGCCGACGCCGTCTACATCGAGCCGATCAACTGGCAGACGGTGGAACGCATCATCGCCAAGGAGCGCCCCGATGCGGTGCTGCCGACGATGGGCGGCCAGACTGGCCTCAACTGCGCGCTGGATCTCGCCGACCACGGCGTGCTCGAGAAGTACAACGTCGAACTGATCGGCGCGTCGCGCGAAGCCATCCGCATGGCCGAAGACCGCGAGCTGTTCCGCGTCGCCATGGCCGAGATCGGCCTGGAGTGCCCGAAGGCCGAAGTGGTTCGTACTTTCGAGCAGGCGCTGATCACGCAGACGAAGGTGGGCTATCCCACCATCATCCGCCCCAGCTTCACGCTGGGCGGCTCCGGTGGCGGTATCGCGTACAACCGCGAAGAATTCGAAGAGATCGTCAAGCGCGGCCTCGAGCTTTCGCCGGTGGGCGAAGTGCTGGTCGAGGAATCCGTGCTCGGCTGGAAAGAATTCGAGATGGAAGTGGTCCGCGACAAGGCGGACAACTGCATCATCGTGTGCTCGATCGAAAACCTCGATCCGATGGGCGTGCACACCGGCGACTCGATTACGGTCGCGCCGGCGCAGACGCTCACCGACAAGGAATACCAGCGCCTGCGCGATGCATCCATCGCGGTGCTGCGCAAGATCGGCGTGGATACCGGCGGCTCCAACGTGCAGTTCGGCATCAATGCCGAGAACGGCCGCGTGGTGGTGATCGAGATGAATCCGCGCGTGTCGCGTTCGTCGGCGCTCGCTTCCAAGGCCACCGGTTTCCCGATCGCCAAGATCGCGGCGAAGCTGGCGGTGGGCTACACGCTCGACGAACTCAAGAACGACATCACCGGCGGTCTCACCCCGGCCTCGTTCGAGCCGAGCATCGATTACGTCGTCACCAAGATTCCGCGCTTCGCGTTCGAGAAGTTCCCCTCGGCCGACGCGCGCCTCACCACGCAGATGAAGTCCGTCGGCGAAGTGATGGCGATGGGCCGCACCTTCCACGAATCGCTGCAGAAGGCGCTGCGTGGCCTGGAAATCGGCAAGACCGGCCTCAACCCGACCGGCCTGGATCTGACCACCGAAGAGGGCGTCAACGCACTCAAGCGCGAACTGCGCGAGCCGCGTCCGGATCGCGTGTTCCATCTGGCCGATGCGTTCCGCGCCGGCTTGTCGCTGGAAGACGTGTACGGTTTGAGCCGCGTCGATCCCTGGTTCCTGGCGGCGTTCGAAGACATCGTGCTCACCGAGAAGGACGTCCAGACGCAGGGCATCACCGTGCTCGACGCCGCGCGCATGCGCGAGTTGAAGCGCATGGGCTTCTCCGACGCGCGCCTGGCCGAACTGCTCGACACCAATGAAGCGGCCATGCGCCATCTGCGTCGTACGCTGGGCGTGCGCCCGGTGTACAAGCGCGTGGACTCCTGCGCCGCCGAGTTCGCCACCACCACGGCCTACATGTACTCGACCTACGAGGAAGAGTGCGAGGCCAACCCGACCAATCGCGACAAGATCGTCGTGCTTGGTGGCGGCCCGAACCGCATCGGCCAAGGTATCGAGTTCGATTACTGCTGCGTGCACGCAGCGCTCGCCCTACGCGAGGATGGTTTCGAAACCATCATGGTCAACTGCAATCCGGAAACGGTTTCGACCGACTACGACACCTCCGATCGCCTGTACTTCGAGCCGCTCACGCTCGAGGACGTGCTGGAGATCGTTGATCTGGAGAAGCCCAAGGGCGTGATCGTGCAGTACGGTGGCCAGACGCCGCTCAAGCTTGCACGTGCGCTGGAAGCGGCTGGCGTACCGGTGATCGGTACTTCGCCCGACAGCATCGACCTGGCCGAGGATCGCGAGCGCTTCCAGCAGATGATCGAGAAGATCGGCCTGAAGCAGCCGCCGAACCGCACTGCGCGCACGCCGGAAGAGGCTTTGGCCTCGGCACGCGAAATCGGCTACCCGCTGGTGGTGCGTCCGAGCTACGTGCTGGGCGGCCGCGCGATGGAAATCGTCTATAGCGATGCCGATCTTTCGCGTTACATCCGCGATGCCGTGCAGGTCTCCAACGATTCGCCGGTGCTGCTGGATCGCTTCCTCGATCACGCGGTCGAAGTGGACGTGGACATCATCGCCGACGCCGAAGGCAACGTGCTGGTCGGCGGCATCATGGAGCATATCGAAGAGGCCGGCGTCCATTCGGGCGACTCGTCCTGCTCGCTGCCGCCGTACTCGCTGACGCAGGAGGTGCAGGATGAAATGCGCCGCCAGGTCACCGCGATGGCGAAGGAGCTGAAGGTCATCGGCCTGATGAATACGCAGTTCGCCATCCAGGGCGATACGGTGTTCATCCTCGAAGTGAACCCGCGCGCCTCGCGGACCGTGCCGTTCGTATCCAAGGCGACCGGCGTGCCGCTCGCCAAGATCGCCGCACGCGCCATGGCCGGCCGCTCGTTGATCGAGCAGGGCACCACGCGCGAAGTGATCCCGAGCTACTACTCGGTGAAGGAAGCGATCTTCCCGTTCCTGAAGTTCCAGAACGTGGATCCGATCCTCGGTCCTGAAATGCGCTCCACCGGTGAGGTGATGGGCGTGGGCCGCAGCTTCGGCGCCGCCTTTGCGCGCGGTCACGATGCCGCCGGCATCAAGACGCCGCCGAAGGGCAAGGTGTTCGTATCGGTGCGCGATGCCGACAAGGATCGCCTGCTGCCGGTCGCCCGCGAAGTGCTGGAGCGCGGCTTCAGCCTGGTCGCCACTGACGGCACGGCCAAGTACCTGGCCGAGCATGGCGTGGCCTGCGAGCGCATCAACAAGGTGATCGAAGGCCGTCCGCACATCGTCGACCTGATCAAGAACGGCGAGATCGTCTATATCGTCAACACCACCGAGGGCAAGGCGGCGATTGCCGACTCGTTCTCGATCCGACGTGAAGCCCTGCAGCAGCGCGTCACGTACTCCACCACGGTCGCGGGCGCCCGCGCGCTGGTGCATTCGCTGGATTATCACGGCGACGGCTCGGTGCACAGCCTGCAGGAACTGCACAAGGAACTGAAAGCATGAGTCGTGCGCCCATTACCAAGGCAGGCTCCGAGCGCCTTCGTAGCGAGCTGGAAAAGCTGAAGTCCACCGATCGGCCGCATATCATCGCGGCCATCGCTGAGGCGCGCGCGCATGGCGACCTGAAAGAGAACGCGGAGTACCACGCGGCACGCGAGCAGCAGAGCTTCATCGAAGGCCGCATCGCGGCCTTGGAAGCGCTGCTGTCGACGGCCGAAGTCATCGACGTCAGCCGTCTTGCGGCCGGTTCGCGCGTGGTGTTCGGCGCCACCGTGGATCTGGAAGACGAGGACAGCGGTGAAGCGGTGACCTATCAGATCGTGGGCGACCTGGAAGCCGACATCAAGCAGCGCCTGATCGCCGTCTCCTCACCGATCGCGCGCGCGCTGATCGGCAAGAGCGAAGGTGACAGCTTCGAGTTCACCGCGCCCAATGGTGTGAAGCATTACGAGATCACGGGCGTGCGTTACGCCTGATCTCGCGGGGAACCATCCCTTGTAGGAGCGCACTTGTGCGCGACCGCAGCGCTGAAGCTCAACGCTTCGCCGGGTTGTCGCGCACAAGTGCGCTCCTACAGAAAGGCCGGTCGCTGTTCAAACTCAAGGCAACAAAAAAGGGCCGCTTTCGCGGCCCTTCTTCTTAAGACTCATCGCAGCTAGCAATTAGCGCTGACGAGCCTTGAAACGCGGGTTGCTCTTGCAGATCACGAACACTTTGCCGCGACGACGCACAACCTTGCAGTCACGGTGCCGCGCCTTGGCGGACTTCAAAGAGGAAAGCACCTTCACGGCCAGCTCCTGAAACTATTAAAAGAAAAATACAAGACGGCAAGTGTAAACAGTTTCCAGGAGTCGCACAAGTCTTTGGATCGACTGCCAATTGACTGTTCATGACGGATCGGGCGGTCGTCGCGGTCAATCTGCTTCGGTCATGGCGCTCAGGAAGCGCCGGACCACTGGCGAGGGCTCGTCGATCCGGCTGGCGAGGGCAAGCAGCATATAGGCATCGGGATCCTCCAGCCGCAGGTATTTCACGCCGGGCAGGCTGACCGAGCGCATCGAGGCAGGCACCAGGGCCAGCCCCATGCCGGCGGCCACCAGCACCAGCAGACCATTGATCTGCTGCGCCTGCTGGCTGATCAGCGGGTGGAAGTTGGCCTTGGCGGCGATCTGCGCCAAGCGGTCGTACAGCGTGGCGGCCAGTTCGCGAGGCTGGACCACGAAGGCCTCCATGGCCACTTCGCGCAGCCAGATGCTTTCGCGGTCGGCCAGCGGGTGGTTGGCGGGCAGGGCGAGCAGCAGAGGTTCGCGGTCGATCACGTCTAGCCGCAGAAGCTTGGCCATGCCGGGGTGCTCGGGTTCGTCGCGCACGAAGCCCACGTCCACCTCGCCAGCCAGCAGGGCGGCGTACTGCTGCTCGGTGTACATCTCGCTGAGGATCAGCCGTACCTGGGGGGCAAAGCTGCGGTAGCGCAGCAACGTCTGGGGCAGGGCCGGGTGGAAGGTCACCGACACCGTATAGGCCAGCCGCAGCTTGCCGCTGAAGCCGGTGGCGGCGTCCGCCATCTGGGCGCGGGCCTCTTCGGCCTTGGCCAGGATCTGTCTGGCCTGATCCAGGAACAGCTTGCCGGATTCGGTCAACGCGACGTTGCGCTTGTTCCGTTCCAGCAGGCGCACTCCCAAGTCGTTCTCAAGCGCTTGTATCTGCTGGGAAAGAGGTGGCTGGGAGATGTAGAGCCGCTGGGCTGCGCGAGTGAAGCTCAGCTCCTCGGCGACCGTTACAAAGTAACGAAGCTGTCTGAAGTCGAACATGGGAGGGCTTTAATAGGGTTTTCGTATAAGTCGATGCCTAAATATATATTTGTTTCTATAACCCGTCGATCATATTATTTCTTCCGTCCCGCCACCGTCCCCTCCCCCCAGGTGGCGGCGACCCTCGCCCCGCTGCGACGCTATCCCCGCGATGTCTGGTCTTCCTCCCCCCTGACCCACATCGACGCGTCGCCCAGCGGGGCGCTTTCTTTTCAGACGCAGCGCCCGGCCGAAAGGCCGGGCGTTGTCGTTTGTGGCCGAGGCATGATTCACCATCTCCCTTGTGGGAGCGCACCCTGTGCGCGACTGAGGTCGCCCCAGTCGCGCACAGGGTGCGCTCCCACAGGGGACTGAGGCTTGGTCAAAGCGTGGCGGCCAACCTCGTACCCTGGTCAATGGCGCGCTTGGCATCCAGCTCGGCAGCCACATCGGCGCCGCCGATGACATGGGTGGTGACACCAGCGGCCATCAGGGCATCCGCCAGCGACCGATTCGGCTCCTGCCCGGCGCAGACGATCACGTTGTCCACCGGCAGCACCTGTGGCTGCCCATCCACCCTGATGTGCAGGCCCGCGTCGTCGAAACGCTCGTAGCTCACGCCGCCCAGCATGGTGACGCGCTTGGCCTTGAGCGTGGCGCGATGCACCCAGCCGGTGGTCTTGTTGAGGCGGGCGCCGGGGCGTCCTTCGGAGCGCTGCAGCAGCCATAGCTGGCGGGCCGGCGCTTCGGGATGGGCCGGGGCGAGGCCGCCGCGGTTGTCGAGCTGCATGTCCACGCCCCATTCGCGGGTCCAGCGCGCGACGTCGAGCGTGGCCGATGGCGCGTGTTCCACCAGAAATTCGGCCACGTCGAAGCCAATGCCGCCGGCGCCGATGATGGCGACACGTTGACCCACGGGCTTGTTGCGCGCGAGCACGTCGAGGTAGCTCAGCACGCGTGGGTCATCGCTGCCGGGAAACTGCACATGACGCGGCGTGATGCCGGTGGCGACCACCACTTCATCGTGGCCATCGGCGGCGAGCGTGGCAGCGCTGGCGACGTGCCCAAGTTTCACCGTCACGCCGGCGTCGTCGAGGCGATGGCGGAAATAACGCAGGGTTTCGTGGAATTCCTCTTTGCCGGGAATCCGCTTCGCGTAGTTGAACTGGCCGCCGATTTCGCTGGCCTTGTCGATCAAGGTCACCGCGTGGCCGCGTTCGGCCAGCGTGCTCGCGCAGGCGAGGCCGGCGGGGCCGGCACCGATCACGGCAATCTTCTTGCGCAAACTTGTCGGCTCAATGCGCAACTCGGTTTCGTGGCAGGCGCGCGGATTGAGCAGGCAACTTGCGCGCTGATTCTTGAAGACGTGATCGAGACACGCCTGGTTGCACGCAATGCACGTGTTGATGCGATCGCTGCGTCCCACCTTCGCCTTGAGCGCCCACTCGGGGTCGGCCAGCAACGGGCGCGCCATCGACACCATGTCCGCATCGCCGTCGGCAAGAACCCGCTCGGCCACCTCCGGCATATTGATGCGGTTGGTGGTGATCAGCGGAATTGCTACTTCACCCTTGAGCTTTTTGGTGACCCACGCAAAGCCCGCGCGCGGCACGCTGGTGACGATGGTGGGCACGCGGGCTTCGTGCCAGCCGATGCCGGTATTGATGATGCTGGCGCCGGCCGCTTCGATCGCCTTGGCGAGCGTGACGATCTCGCTCCAGTCCTGGCCGTTCTGCACCAGGTCCAGCATCGACAGGCGATAGATGATGATGAAGTCGCGACCCACCGCCTCGCGCGTGCGGCGCACGATTTCCACGGGAAAACGCATGCGTCTGGCGGCATCGCCACCCCAGGCATCGCTGCGCTGGTTGGCATGCGAGGCCAGGAACTGGTTGATCAAATAGCCTTCCGAACCCATCACCTCGATGCCGTCGTAGCCGGCATCCTGGGCGAGTTTCGCGCAAGCCACGAAATCACCGATAGTGCGCTCAACGCCGCGGCTGGAAAGCGCGCGCGGAGTGAACGGCGTGATCGGGGATTTGATCTTTGATGGCGCGACCGAAAGCGGGTGATAGCCATAGCGCCCCGCATGCAGTATCTGCATGCACAGCTTGCCGCCTTCGCCATGCACCGCCCGCGTCAGCTTGCGGTGGCGCGCGACATGCCACGGCATGCTCAGCCTGCCGCCGAACGGCTTCAGCCATCCCTGGATGCTGGGCGCAATGCCGCCGGTCACCATCAGGCCGACGCCGCCCCGCGCACGCTCGGCGAAGTAGGCGGCGAGCTTGTCGTAGTCGCTGGATTTGTCCTCCAGCCCGGTATGCATCGAGCCCATCAGGATGCGATTGGGCAGGGTGGTGTGCCCGAGGTCGAGCGGGGAGAACAGGTGTGGGAAGTTCATGCGGACCGTCGACGAGGTTCAAACGATCGTATGAATGTGCCTGTGGTAGGCGTTTGAAAGCAAGGGCCGGCGATGTCCTCGTGCCCCAGGCGCGGGCACAACATCGCGATCGCCTGCTCACTGGGAGCCGACGGAGAGGGCATACAACAAGGGTTCGGCCCCGATGCGGGGCGGGACTTAGCTCAGGAGTTCCTGCACAAACTCGATGTAGCGCTGCATTGCTTCCTCTTCGGAAACGCCGCGCAGATGGGCCCAGGCCTCGTACTTTGCGGTACCCACGAAGTCGAAGAAGCCCGGCGGGTCGCCATGGACATCGCCTTCGGAGCCTTGCTTGTACAAGGCATAGAGCTTGAGCAGGGTGTCGTTGTCCGGCCGCTGGCCAAGCCGCTGGATATCTTCGGCGGCCTGATCGAATTCGCGGCGCAGATCGGTCATGGTGTGAAGTTGCATAGGGTCTGACGGAAAGAGATGGCGAGTGGACATCCTCCCGTTCCGTGCGAGGACCAACGCGATAGCATATGCGTTTTCTTTCGTCGCCGTCAGGAGCCCCCATGACTTCATCGCAGTCCGTCCCCGTACTTACCATCGACGGACCCTCGGGGTCGGGCAAGGGCACCATCAGTCGCATGGTCGCTGAGAAACTGGGCTGGCGCCTGCTGGACTCCGGCGCCCTGTACCGCGCGGTGGGCTATGCGGCGGGCATGGAGGGGCTGGACCTGTCCGACGCCGAGGCGGTGACCCGCTGCGCCCAGACCACCAAGATCCGCTTTGTGGCGACGACCGATGGCAGTGATACCCGGATCATGGTCAACGGGCACGATGCCACGGATGAATTGCGGACTGAAACGGCTGGCGGGGCGGCCTCGGCCATCGCCTCGATTCCTTCGGTACGTCAAGCACTTGTAGAGATGCAGCTGGGCTTTCGCAAGGCCCCGGGCCTGGTTGCCGACGGTCGCGACATGGGTACCGTGATCTTCCCCTCGGCGCCCTTCAAGGTGTTTCTGACCGCCAGTGCCGCCGAGCGGGCGAAAAGGCGCTATAAGCAGTTGAAGGAAAAGGGGCTGAGCGTTACACTTGGCACTCTTCAGCGCGAGATCGAGGCGCGCGACGAACGTGATGCGTCACGAACCGTCGCGCCGCTTAAGCCGGCCGCCGATGCGGTTTTCATCGATACCACCGGCATGGGCATCGACGTCGTCGTCGCGAAAGTATTGGCTGTCGTGCAGTCCTGACCAGGGCTGCCGGCGGCTTTTGGCGCCCCTGCCGCGGCAGGGGTCTTGGTCAACGGTGCCAACGGAGCGATCCGGCGACACCCATAACCGGTGGGCCGACTGTCTGTGCGCTATTCATTCCACGGCGCGCATAGGACTTAAGGCCTTTTCTCATTTCTGGAATCAACATGACTGAAAGTTTTGCCGAACTGTTTGAACAGAGCCAACAGGCTATCTCCAAGCTGAAGCCGGGCGCGATCGTCACGGGTATCGTTGTGGAAATCCGCAACGACGTCGTCGTGATCAACGCTGGCCTGAAGAGCGAAGGCATCGTCCCGATCGAGCAGTTCAAGGACGAGAGCGGAGAGCTGGAAGTGCAGGTAGGCGACGAGGTGAAGGTTGCCCTCGACGCCCTGGAAGACGGTTTCGGCGAGACCAAGCTCTCCCGTGAGAAGGCCAAGCGTTCCATGGTATGGGACGACCTCGAGCAGGCCTTCGACAAGGAAGAGACCATCACCGGCAAGATTTCCGGCAAGGTCAAGGGTGGTTTCACCGTCGACATCAAGGACGTCCGCGCATTCCTGCCGGGCTCGCTGGTCGACGTGCGTCCGGTCCGCGATCCGGTTTACCTGGAAGGCAAGGACCTCGAGTTCAAGATCATCAAGCTCGACCGCAAGCGCAACAACGTTGTGGTCAGCCGCCGCGCCGTCGTCGAGACCGAGTTCTCCGAAGAGCGCGAGAAGCTGCTTGAGCGCCTCACCGAGGGCGCAGTGGTCAAGGGCACCGTCAAGAACCTCACCGACTACGGCGCGTTCGTGGACCTGGGCGGTATCGACGGCCTGCTGCACATCACCGACATGGCGTGGAAGCGCGTGCGTCATCCGTCCGAAGTCGTCAACGTCGGCGACGAGCTGGACGTCCGCGTGCTGAAGTACGACCGCGAGCGCAACCGCGTGTCGCTGGGCCTCAAGCAGCTGGGCGACGACCCGTGGGTCGCCATCGCTCGCCGCTACCCGGTCGGCAGCCGCCTGTTCGGCAAGGTCTCCAACGTCACCGATTACGGTTGCTTCGTTGAGATCGAGCCGGGCGTGGAAGGCCTCGTGCACGTTTCCGAAATGGATTGGACCAACAAGAACGTCAACCCGGCCAAGGTGGTGCAGGTCGGTGACGAGACCGAGGTCATGGTCCTGGACGTGGATGAAGAGCGTCGCCGCATCTCGCTGGGTATCAAGCAGACCCGCTCGAACCCGTGGGAAGCTTTCGCAGCGATGCACAAGAAGAACGACAAGGTGTCCGGTCAGATCAAGTCGATCACCGACTTCGGCATCTTCATCGGTCTGGACGGCGGCATCGACGGCCTGGTTCACCTGTCCGACATCTCCTGGCAGGCGTCTGGCGAAGACCTCGTTCGCAACTTCAAGAAGGGCGACGAGATCGAAGCCGTGGTGCTGGCCGTTGATCCGGAGCGCGAGCGCATCTCCCTCGGCATCAAGCAGATGGAGCAGGATCCGTTCGGTCAGTTCATGGCTACCAACCCGCGCGGCACCATCGTCAACGGTACCGTCAAGGAAGTGGATGCCAAGGGCGCCGTGATCGACCTGGGCGAGGGCGTCGAGGGTTACCTTCGCGCCAACGACATCGCCAAGGAGCGCATCGACGATGCCACGCAGCATCTGAAGGTTGGCGACAAGGTCGAAGCCAAGTTCACCGGCATGGACCGTAAGGGCCGCCAGCTGCAGCTGTCGATCCGCGCCAAGGACGAAGAAGACGTTGCCGATGCCATGGCTGAGTACTCGTCCGCTTCCGGCGGCACGACCAAGCTTGGCGCGCTGCTCAAAGAGCAGCTCAACAAGGCTGACTAAGCAATAAGCAAAGCAGGAATGCGGGGCGGCGGTACGTCGCCCCGCGGTTACACGTCACGGACATTGGGGACCCATGACCAAATCCGAATTGATTGAGGCGCTGGCACGGCGTCAGACCCACCTTGCGTTCGCCGACGTGGAGTTGGCGGTCAAGAGCGTGATCGAACAGATGAGCCATGCCCTGTCCAATGGCGAGCGCATCGAAGTCCGAGGCTTCGGCAGCTTTGCGCTGCACTACCGCCCGCCGCGTATGGGACGCAATCCCAAGACCGGCGACGCCGTAGCCCTGCCGGGCAAGCATGTCCCGCATTTCAAGCCGGGCAAGGAATTGCGCGAGCGCGTCAACTTGAATCTGGATTGATCACCCGTTCGACGGGAATCACCACGATCTTTGGAAGGCAGGACGGCGATGAGCCGTTCCTGCCTTCTTTTTTTCAGCGGACGGAGCAGGAAAAAACGAACGGCGGCGCAATTCTGAAGGTCGGCCGAACAGCCGCCTGTGCCGCTCCACGGCAATCGGGTAAAGTCCCCGTATGCGCCTGATCGTTACGCTGATTCTTCTCCTCTTCATTGCGGCCGGCATCGTCGTCGGCGCGCTCAATGCCGATCTGGTCGCCTATGACCTCGGCTTTGCCCGCCTGCAGCTGCCCAAAGGCGCCGCCCTGTTGCTGGCGCTGGTGATCGGCTGGCTGCTGGGTGGACTCACCGCCTGGCTTGGCGTCAGTTCTCGCCATCGCCGCCTGCGCCGCAAGACGGCCGCGGCGGATGGCAAGGCGAAAACCTCTCCGGCTGGTGCATGAGCGCGCTTCTCTACGTCCTCGTCCTGCTCGTACCCGCAGCATTTGCCAGTGGCTGGTGGACCGCCCGCCGGGCCGGTGTGCGGCGCTCAGGCGCGCAGGTGAGCGAGCTTTCGTCGGACTACTTCCGCGGCCTCAACTACCTGCTCAACGAGGAGCAGGACAAGGCCATCGAGGTGTTCCTCAAGCTGGCCGAATACAACCGCGACACGGTGGAAACCCATCTTGCGCTGGGCAATCTGTTCCGCCGTCGTGGTGAAGTGGATCGTGCGATCCGCCTGCACCAGCATCTGGTCTCGCGGCCGGGTCTGTCCGATGCCATGAAGACCGTCGCCCTGCTGGAGCTGGGCGAGGACTATATGCGCGCCGGCCTGCTCGATCGCGCCGAAACCCTGTTCTCCGATCTGGTGGCGATGGATGCGCATGCGCCGTCCGCGCTGCGCCACCTGATTGCGATCTACCAGCACGAGCGCGACTGGCATAAGGCCATCGAGCATGCGCGCCGCCTGGAAGCGATGACGGGCGAAGACGAGGCGAACATGATCGCCCAGTTCTATTGCGAGCTGGCCGAACAGTCGCGACAGCACGGCGCCCGCCAGGAAGCGCGCGAATATCTGCGCCAGGCGTTTGCCTGCCAGGCCGATTGCGTGCGAGCCTTCATGCTGACCGGACGTCTATACGCCGAAGAAGGTCAGCACGCGGAAGCGGCCAAGGCCTATGAGCATGCCGTCGAGGCGGACATCGCCTTCGTGCCGGAAATCCTGCCGCCGCTGCTCAACAGCTATGCACGCTCGCAGCAGATGGAGCATGCCGAGCACTTCATGCGCGACATCCTCGAGCGCTATCACGGCATCTCGCCGGTGCTCGCGCTGACGCGCCTGTATCAACAGCGCGACGGTGAGCGCACCGCTGTTGAATTTCTCACCTCCCAGTTGCGCCAGCGTCCCTCGGTGCGCGGACTGATGGCCTTGATCGACGCCACCATGGACAAGATGGAAGGCGAGGCGCGCGAGAACTTCCTGATCCTGCGCGACCTCACCAAGAAGCTGCTCGAGGGCCAGGCGATGTATCGCTGCAGCCGTTGCGGCTTCGGCGCCAAGGCGCACCACTGGCAATGCCCCAGCTGCAAGAACTGGAGCACGATCCGTCCCATCCACGGCGTAGCCAACGAATGAGGCAAGGATGACTCCCGCTACGCTGGCGTTAGGGATGGTGCTGGCCGCGTTGGTGATTGCGATGGTGGTCGTCCGCGGCGCCATCGCCTACGCGCATCGCCGCGGCATGATGGACATGCCCGGGCAGCGTCGTTCCCATACGGTCCCCACGCCTCGTGGCGGTGGCATCGGCATCGTCGTGGCGGTGCTGCTGACCATGCCGCTGAGCCTCATCATGCTGCCGGTGGCACTGCCGCCGGTCGTGGTGGCAGCGTTCGCCGTGACCACGCTGCTGGTCGCTGCGGTGGGTTGGTGGGACGACCATCGCTCGCTGCCGATCCTGCCGCGCTTTGCCATCCAGCTGTTGGCGGCTGGCTTGTTGGCGATGGCGCTCGCGATCACCGGGATGTCCTGGTGGTGGGTGCCGGTGCTGGTTCTCGCCGGCGGCTGGAGCATCAACCTGCACAACTTCATGGACGGCATCGACGGCCTGCTGGCCCAGCAGGTGATCTTCGTCGGGGTGGGATTGGCCCTGTTGGCCTCTGCAGCCGCCCAACTGGCCTTGGCGACGGCCTGCGCCTGCCTGGCCGGGGCGGCCCTGGGTTTTTGGGTCTTCAACCGGCCCCGGGCCCGCATTTTCATGGGAGATGTGGGCAGCGGCACCATGGGATTGCTGATTTTCGCCCTGACCGCAACGCTCTGGCGGGTCGATTGGCACTTACTGTGGCCTGCTTTGATCCTCAGTTCATCTTTTGTAGCGGACGCTAGCCTTACTCTGTTGGCTCGTATGGTCAGTGGCCGCCGTTGGTACACTGCACACCGTGAACACCTGTACCAGTGGATGGTACGCAGTGGTTTCACGCATGCCACGGGGGGGGCGTGCTATCTGGCCTGGAACGTGTTGGTGGCAGCGCCCTTGGCGCTCCTCGCATGGGCCAGGCCAGCGTGGTCGGTGCCGGTCTTTACCGGTACCTACCTGATAGCGACCGCCGTCTGGATATTCATGAAGCGCCGTAGTCTGCGGCGTGTTTTGGACAAGGGTCGACATGTCGCTACGTAATTGGGTCGGTGTCATTCATCCGCGTACGGCCGTGGTCCTCCACGACCTGCTGATGGCTGCGCTGGCATGGTGGATCGCCAAGGCCCTGCGCTACGCCATGATCGACAACGCGGCGATCAGCTTCCACGCGCTGGAGTTTCCGCTGGTCCTGCTGGTGCAGGGCGCGGTCCTGAGCTGGACCGGCCTGTACAAGGGCGTGTGGCGCTTTGCCAGCCTGCCGGACCTGTGGAACATCCTGCGTGCGGCGATCATCGGCGCGCTCGCCATCGCGGCCGTGCTCATCCTCTACAACCGCCTTGCCGATGTGCCGCGCTCGGTGCTGCTGGTGTACCCGGTGGTGCTGTCGGTCCTGCTCGGCACACCGCGCCTGGCGTATCGCTTCTGGAAGGACAGCCGGGTCGACCTGTTCCAGGCCAAGCCGGCCCAGCGCGTGCTTATCGTGGGTGCCGATCGCGCCGGCGAGGCGCTCTCGCGCGATCTGCATCGCGACAACGGTTTCACCGTGGTGGGTTTCGTCGACGACAAGGAAAGCCTGCGCGGCGCCAGCATCAATGGTCGCCCGGTGCTTGGTCGCATCGACCAGATTCCCGAGCTGGCACGCGAAGTGGCTGCACAGATGCTGCTCATCGCCATGCCTGGCGCCACCACCCAGGAAATGCGCCGGGTGGTGGAGCTGTGCGATCTCAGTGGCCTGCCGTATCGCACCGTGCCCAAGCTGGAAGACGTGGTTTCCGGTCGCGCGCACTTCAACGAGATCAAGGAAGTCGCCATCGAGGATCTGCTCGGCCGCGACACCGTGGAGCTCGATTGGACGGCCATCCGCGTCACGCTTACCGGTCGCCGCGTGCTGGTGACGGGCGGCGGCGGTTCGATCGGTTCGGAGCTCTGCCGCCAGGTCGCGCGCCTGGGAGCGCAGGCCTTGTGCGTGGTCGACAACTGCGAATTCAATCTCTACCGGATTTCGCAGGAGTTACGCGCCGAGTATCCGGAACTGATCTTTGAAGGCGTCCTCGCCGATTGCGGCGATGTCGCCGCAATGCGCAAGCTGTTCGGCGAATACAAGCCGCAGGTCGTGTTCCACGCCGCGGCCTACAAGCATGTGCCGATGTTGCAGGGCCAGTTGCGCGCCGCGTTCCGAAACAATGTGCTGGCCACGCGCAACGTGGCCGACCTGGCGGATCGCCACCAGGTGGAAGCCTTCGTGCTGATTTCCACCGACAAGGCGGTCAACCCGACCAGCGTGATGGGCGCCTGCAAGCGTCTGGCGGAAATCTGGTGCCAGAACCTCAACGAGCATTCCAATACGCACTTCATCACGGTGCGCTTCGGCAATGTGCTCGATTCGGCAGGTTCGGTGGTGCCGCTGTTCCGCGAGCAGATCCGCAACGGCGGCCCGCTCACCATCACGCATCCGGAAATCTCCCGCTACTTCATGACCATCCCCGAGGCCTGCCAGCTGATCCTGCAGGCAGCCAGCATCGGCAAGGGCGGCGAGATCTTTGCGCTGGACATGGGTGAGCCGATCAAGATCCGCGATCTGGCCGAGCAGATGATCCGCCTGGCCGGTCGCAAGCCGGGAACGGAAATTCCCATCGTCTACACCGGTCTGCGTTCCGGTGAGAAGCTGTTCGAGGAGCTGTTCCACCCGCTCGAGAATTACATCGAGACGACGCACGTGAAGATCTTTCTTGCGCAATACCGTCCGGTGAAATGGGATTTGCTCAACACGCAGATGGCCAAGGCAGCGGACGCTGTGGTGGCTTACGACGAGGATACGCTGCGTCAATGCGTCTCCAATCTGCTGCCGTCGTTCCGCTGGAGCGATTCGGTGCAGATGGATAACGTGGTGACGCTGCGTCGTAATGAATCAGGAGAGAAGTGAGTGAGTAAGCCGTTGCGCAAGGTCGTGTTTCCTGTCGCCGGTCTCGGCACGCGTTTTCTTCCCGCGACCAAGGTGGTTGCCAAGGAAATGCTGCCGGTGCTGGATCGTCCGTTGATCCAGTACGCCGTCGATGAAGCGGTGGACGCTGGCGCGGACACGCTGATTTTCGTCACCAACCGCTACAAGCACGCCATCGCGGACTATTTCGACAAGGCCTACGAGCTGGAAGCGAAGCTGCAGGAAAAGGGCAAGGACGAATTGCTCGCACTGGTGCAGGGCACCTTGCCCAGGCACGTGCGCGCCATCTTCGTGACCCAGCCCGAAGCGCTCGGTCTGGGGCATGCGGTGCTGTGCGCCAAGCCGGTGGTGGGCGACGAGCCGTTTGGCGTGGTGCTGCCGGACGACCTGATCTGGAACAAGGGCAAGGGCGCGCTGCGCCAGATGGCCGAGCTCGCCCAGTCGGCCAACGCCGGCGTGATCGCCGTGGAAGAAGTGCCGCACAGCGACACCGACAAGTACGGCATCGTCGATGCCACGCCGGTGGACGAGCGCAGCGCCAAGATTCGCCACATGGTGGAAAAGCCCAAGCCGGCCGACGCGCCGTCGAACCTGGCCGTGGTCGGCCGCTACGTGCTGCCGGGTCGCATTTTCCAGTTGCTCGAGCAGACCACGCCCGGCGCCGGTGGCGAAATCCAGCTGACCGACGCCATCGATGCCTTGCTCAAGGAGCAGGGCGATGTGCTGGCGTACCGCTTCGAAGGCACGCGCTTCGATTGCGGCAACAAGGCCGGCCTGGTCCGCGCCACCATGCACATGGCCTTGCAGGATCCCAAGCTCGCGCCGGTCGTGCGCGAGATCATGGCCACGCTCTGATCTTTGCCTGACGTACCGGCCCCGGCCGGTACCTCATCTGGCCTTGCGCAACGCGGGCCGGGAACAGTCTCAAAGGGCGGGCGGCGCCGATGCGTCGCTGACGCAACCATGCCAGAATCCTTGCCGCGCTTTGCCATCTTTGGCGCGCAAGCTGTTCGTGGGGTAAGCCGGTGATGTTGAGTCCGCTTCGCAAGAGGCGGGCGTTTTGGCGCACCTGAGCTGCACCGAGACCGGCTTGCCCGAGGAATGTTCTGATCGATTGCGCGCGTCAAATCGATCACAGTGTCCCCAGTCGTGTTCATCGGATGAAGAACGGGAAGGCATCATGGATCTGCTGCGATTTCTGCTGTTGTTGCCCTTGCGCCTGCTGCGCGGGCTACTGACGGGCCTGGGCCTGATACTGCGTCCGCTGTTCGGACAGGTCAGCTGGTCGGCGCCCACCTGGGTGCCCGCGACCGGCGGCTGGATTCGCCGTCGCCCGGTGCATGCCGCCGGCGCACTGCTCGCGGCCCTCGTACTCGCCGCCGCGGGGTGGTTCGGCTGGCAGTGGTACAAGAATCGTCCCCAGCCGGTTGAGCCAACGCGCATCACGCTGAGCGCATCGGCCCCTTCCATCACGGACTATACGAAGCAACCGATCGTCATCAGTCCGCTGATGGTGACGTTCTCCGGGTCAGCTGCGCCCATCGAGCAGGTGGGCAAGCCGGTTACCGCCGGTATTGCCATGCAACCGGCAGTAAAGGGGCAGTGGACGTGGGTCGACGATCGCACCTTGCGCTTCGTCCCCGCCGAGGATTGGCCGGTCGGCAAGCACTACGAAGTGCGCTTCGATGTCGCCAAGGCGTTCGCCCGCCAGGTGCTCATGGCTGACGACCACTTCGAGTTCGACACGCCGGCATTCGAGGCCAAGGTGGAGCGGGGCGAGTTCTATCAGGATCCGCAGGACGCCACCGCTAAGAAGACCATCCAGCCGGTGACGTTCAATTACCCGGTCGACACCGCCGATTTCGAGAAGCGCATCGAAGTGGGCCTGATGCAGCGCGGGTCCCGCGACGCGCCGCTGAAGTACACGGTCACCTACGACCAGTACAAGCTGCATGCCTGGATCCACTCGCAGCCGCTGTCCTTGCCGCGCGACGAAAGCGCCGTGGCCTACACCATCGCCAAGGGAGTGCGCAGCGCGCGTGGCGGCGACGCCACCGCTGCCGAGCTGAAGACGCAGGTGCGCGTGCCTGGCCTTTACAGCCTCACCATCGACGGCATCGAGCCGACCCTGGTCGACAACGAAAAGTACGAACCCGAACAGGTGTTGCTGGTCAATGTCGGCGGCGCCGTTCGCGACACCGAGCTGGCTGGTCTGATCAAGGCGTGGGTGCTGCCGCCGCGCAAGGCCGCAGAGCAGCAGGATGACGATGCGCCGCCGTATCCGTGGAGTGAAGGGGAAGTGGGCGAGGCGCAGCTGCGCCAGAGCCAGCCGCTGAAGCTTGAGATGGTGCCCACCGAGAATGACTACGACGCCGTGCAGAGCTTCAAGTTCCACGCGTCGCCCGGGCAGCGTGTGTATGTGCGGGTGGACAAAGGGCTGAAGACCTTTGGTGGCTACATCCTGGGCAAGCCCTATGGCAGCGTCGTCACGGTACCCAACTATCCCAAGCTGCTGCGCTTCATGGCGGACGGTTCGCTGTTGTCCATATCGGGCAGCAAGCGTGTCTCGGTCGTGTCGCGCAATCTTCCCGGCATGCGCGTGGAGATTGGTCGCGTGCTGCCGGATCAGCTGCAACATCTGGTGAGCCTCAACCAGGGTTCGTACGCGCATCCGGACCTGAGCTACGCCTTCAGCGAAGACCATATCGTCGAGCGCTTTGAACAGAAGCGCAGCTTCCCCAAGGACGATCCGGCCAAGGCCCATTACGAGGGCGTCGACCTTGGCCAATACCTGAAGGAAGGCAAGCACGGCGTCTTCCTGTTGCACCTGTCCAGCTACGACGCCGTGGCGGAAAAAAAGCAGGAAGACGCTCGCAAGGCTGCGCAGAACGAACCGCAGGCAGCGCCCACCAACGATGCGTCAGGCGACGAATCGGAAGATGGCGAAGCTGACCAGGGCGAGATGTCGAACGATGACGATGGCAGCGTGCCTGCGGCTGACACGCGCATGATCGTGGTCACTGACCTGGGCATGCTGGTGAAGCGTTCGCTGGATGGCAGCCAGGATGTGTTCGTGCAATCGATCCGCTCCGGCCAGCCGGTCGGCGGTGCCTCGGTATCCGTGCTGGCGGTGAACGGGCAGACGCTGTTCAGCGATACCACCTCGGCGGATGGCGTCGTGCATTTCCCAAGCTTCAAGGGGCTGGAGCGTGAAAAGCAGCCGACGCTGTATGTGGTGAAAAAGGGTGACGACTTGTCGTTCCTGCCCATTGGCGGCAGCAGCAGCTATGACCGCAAACTCGACTTCTCGCGTTTCGACGTGGGCGGCGAGCGCAATGCGCAGAACGAAGGCCAGCTGTCGGCCTACCTGTTCTCCGATCGCGGCATCTATCGACCGGGCGATACCTTCCATGTGGGACTGATCGTGCGCGCTGCCAGCTGGACGCGCAGCGTGGCGGGCGTGCCGCTGCAGGCGGAGATCGTCGATCCGCGCGGCATGACAGTGAAGCAGTTGCCAATGTCGATGGACGCCACCGGTTTTGGCGAACTCGACTACGCGCCCGCCGAAACCGCGCCGACCGGTACCTGGACGGTGAACCTCTACATCGTCAAGGACGGCAAGGCGGCTGCGCAGATCGGGAGCACCACCGTGCAGGTGAAGGAATTCCTGCCCGATCGCATGAAGGTCGAAGCCAAGCTCGCCGGGCAAGTGACCGAGGGCTGGGTCAAGCCGGACCAGATCAAGGGCGTGGTCGACGTGATGAACCTGTTCGGCACGCCCGCCGCGAATCGTCGCGTGGAAGCGTCGGTGACGCTGCGTCCGGCATGGCCGGCATTCCGCAGCTGGCCCGACTATCACTTCTACGATGTGCGCCGCGCCAAAGAGGGCTATGAAGACAAGCTGCAGGACGGCAAGACCGACGACAAAGGCCATGCCGAGTTCGATCTGGACCTGAAGAAATACGCCGACGCCACGTATCAGCTGTACTTCCTGGTCAAGGCGTACGAGCCCGAGGGCGGTCGCAGCGTGGCCGCGGCAGCGCAGACGCTGGTGTCGAGCAACGACTGGGTAGTGGGTTACAAATCCGTCGACAACCTCGATTACATCAACCGCGATGCGTCGCGCAACGTGCATCTGGTGGCGATCGACCACACGGCCAAGTCGATGGCGCTCAAAGAGCTCAAGGCGCGCCTGATCGAACGTCGCTATATTTCGGTGCTGACCAAGCAGGACTCGGGCGTCTTCAAGTACCAGTCCAAGCTCAAGGAAGTGCCGCTCAACGAGCAGCCGCTGTCGATTCCGGCCAACGGCATGGATTACGCGCTGCCGACCGACAAGCCGGGCAACTATGCGCTGGTGATCGTGCGCAGCAGCGACGGCGTGGAAGTCAATCGCGTCGAGTACTCCGTGGCGGGTGCGGCCAACGTGTCGCGTTCGCTGGATCGCAACGCGGAGCTGCAGCTCAATCTGAGCAAGCAGGATTACGCGCCCGGCGAATCGGTGGATATCGCCATACGAGCGCCCTATGCGGGCAGTGGCCTGATCACCATCGAGCGCGACAAGGTCTATGCGCACGCCTGGTTCCACGCCGATACCAGCAGCTCTGTGCAGCACATCACCGTGCCGGCGGACTTCGAGGGCAACGGCTATATCAATGTGCAGTACATCCGCGATCCTTCCTCGGATGAAATCTTCATGAGCCCGCTGAGCTATGGCGTGGTGCCGTTCTCGGTCAATCTGGACGCACGCCGCAATGCCATCAAGGTGGATGCGCCGGCGCTGGTGAAACCCGGCCAAACCGTCACGTTCAAATTGAGCGCCCCGCAGCCGACCCGCGCCGTGGTGTTTGCCGTGGACGAAGGCATCCTGCAGGTGGCGCGCTACAAGCTGGGCGATCCTCTGAAGTTCTTCTTCCGCAAGCGCATGCTCGAAGTGGGCACCTCGCAGATCCTCGACCTGATCCTGCCCGACTTCGAGAAGCTGATGGCGATGGCCGCACCCGGCGGCGACGCCGACGGCGCGATCGGTCGCCAGCTCAATCCGTTCAAGCGCAAGCGCGACAAGCCGGTGGCGTATTGGTCCGGCATCGTCGAGGTGAATGGCGAGAAGGATCTCACCTATCGGGTGCCCGACTACTTCAACGGCAAGCTGCGCGTGATGGCGGTGGCGGTGTCGTCCGATCGCATCGGCACCTACGAGGGAGGCACCACGGTACGCGGCGACTTCGTGCTCTCGCCCAATGTGCCCACGACGCTGGCGCCGGGTGACGAAGTCGAAGTCAGCGTGGGTGTTGCCAATAACCTCACCGGACTTGGCGGCAAGCAAGTGCCCGTGGCGGTGACCTTGAAGACAGGGCCGCAGCTGCAGGTGGTCGGCGCGCCGAACCAGAGCTTGAATCTGGGCGAGATGCGCGAGGGCGTGGTCACGTTCCGCGTCAAGGCGACCGACAAGCTCGGCTCCGGCAACCTGAGTTTCACCGCGGGCTATGGCGACAAGTCGGCCCACCAGAGCGTAGACGTTTCCGTGCGCCCGGCGTCGGCTTATCGCACCCAGGTGGATGTGGGCCGCGTGGATGCGGGTACCAAGCAGGATCAGCCGGATCTACGCCGCCTGTTCACCGAATATGCGTCGCGTGATGCGGCCATTTCCAATATCCCGGTGGTGTTGTCCAGCGGCCTGACCACGTATCTGGTCAATTTCCAGCACTACTGCAGCGAGCAGATCGTCAGTTCCGCCATTCCCAGGCTGGTGCTGTCGAAGTGGCCGCAGGTGAAGGTGTTTGCGGATGCCTTGCAGCCGGCGATGAGCGGCAAGAAGCTCAGCAACGAGGAAGCCTTGACCCAGTTCCTGGACGTGCTGCACTCGCGCCAGAACGGGCAGGGCGGCTTCGGCCTGTGGTCGGCGACGCCGGACTCCAATCCGTTCGTGTCGACCTATGCCATGCACTTCATGCTGGAAGCACGCGATCGTGGGGTGGAGATTCCGCGCGACATGTTCGATGCCGGCAACAAGTACCTGCATCAGCTGGCCAGCGACGACACGCTCGATGGGCTGGATCTGCTGCGCCAGCGCGCGTATGCCGTGTACTTGCTGACCCGCCAGGGCAACGTCACCACCAACGACCTGGCTGCCGTGCAGAAGCGTCTGCAGGATGCGTACCCGGATCAATGGAAAAGCGATCTCGCCGCTGCCTGGCTGGCGTCCTCCTACCAGTTGCTCAAGCAGGACAAGCAGGCTGCGCAGCTGATCGCCGGCCCGCAGAAACTGCTCGAGCGCAGTGCGGCCGACAAAGACTATCGCTACGGCTATTACTACGACTCGTTGATCCGCGACGCGAGCACCTTGTACCTGCTCAGCAAACACTTCCCCGAGCGCACCCGGGCACTGTCGCCCCGTGTGATGGAGAACATCACCGAGCCGCTGGAACGCGGCTGGAACAACACGCTGTCCTCGTCGATGGTGCTGCTGGCGCTCGATAGCTACGCCTCGCAGAACACCACGCAGCTGGACAAACTGCGCATCGATCAGGTGCACGCCGACGGCGCGGTCAAGGCCATCGCCGCGCTGCAGGGCAATCTGCTGCAAGCGGGCAGTTGGGATGCGGACGCCAAGCGCCTGCGCTTCACCAACGACAGCACGCTGCCGGCGTGGCGTGTGGTGAGCCAGGGCGGCTTCGATCGCGATCAGCCGTCCAAGGCGATCAAGGACGGGCTGGAAATCACCCGCGATTACACCGACGTCAACGGCAAGGCGATCGACAAGGTCACCATCGGTCAGGAAATCGATGTGCACGTGAAAATCCGCGCCACCGACGATCGTGGCATCGACAACGTGGCCATCGTCGACTTGCTGCCCGGCGGTTTCGAACCGGTGATCCAGCCGCCGCCGGCGGTGACGGATCAGCAGCAGGACGGCAGCGAGCAAAACGACGCCGGTGGCGATAGCGAGGTCAAGGCCAGCGCCTGGCGTTCGCCGATCGGCGTAGGCAACACCAGCTGGGCGCTGCAGTACACCGACGTGCGAGAGGATCGGGTGGTGCTCTACGGCACGGCCACGCCGGAGGTGGGCGAATTCGTCTACCGCATCAAGGCGACCAATGCCGGCAAGTTCATCGTGCCGCCGGCCTATGGCGAGGCGCTGTACGACCGTCGCGTGCAGGCGCGCACGGCTGGCGGCGTCACCCTGGAGGTCGTCCGTCAGCCTTGAGGAAAGCGGAGCGCCCATGCCAGCGCATGGGTGCTCCCACGGACACGCCGCATGACCACGCCGCCGCTCATCGCCCGTAGTTGCCGCGCTCTGCTTCGCTGGATCGTGCGCTGGCAGAATGCCTTGGTCGGCGTCGCGCTGCTGGCGGCATTGCTGGTGGGAGTGCGCGTGTGGCCGCACCATCCCCTGAGTGCCTGGCTGCCGTCGTCGACCGCGGTGTACGACGCGCGAGGCCGATTGCTGCGCCTCACGCTGGCCAGCGATCAGCGTTATCGACTATGGGTGCCGCTCAAGGACGTATCCCCCGCATTGGTTGACGGCGTGCTGCTGCACGAGGATCGCTGGTATCGCTGGCACCCCGGCTTCAATCCCTATGGGCTGATGCGTGGTGCCTGGGTCACCTATGTGAGCCATGGCAATCGGCAGGGCGGTTCCACCGTCACGATGCAGCTGGCACGCTTGCTCTGGCGGCTCAATACGCGCACGCCCGCAGGCAAGCTGCAGCAAATCGGCCGTGCGCTGCAGCTGGAACTGTTTTATTCCAAGGATCAGATTCTCGAGGCGTATCTCAACGCTGCGCCGTACGGACGCAATGTTGAAGGCGTGGGTGCTGCGAGCCTGGCCTACTTCGACAAACCCGGCGATGCGCTGAGTCTGCCCGAAGCGTTGACGCTTGCGGTGATTCCGCAGGATCCAAGCCGACGGCTGCAGGCCGGTGCGGATGCGCCGGATCTGATTAGCCAACGGCTCAGCACTTCGCGCAATCGCCTCTACGCGAAATGGAAAGCGCTGCATCCCAAGGACGCGAGTCTGCAGCCGCTGTTCGCCTTGCCGTTGCGCCTGCGTCCGCTATCCAAGCTACCGTTCGAAGCACCCCATGCCGTGGATCAGGTACTCGCCGAGCGCAGGGTGCTGTCCAGCGATACGGACAGTCGCGTCACCACCACCCTCGATCTCGATCTCCAGCACGTGCTGGAGCGGCAGGTCGATCACTACGTCGAGCGCAACAGCGGTCGCGGCATTCGCAATGTGGCAGCCATCCTGGTGGACACGCGCGACATGGGCGTGAAGGCAATGGTCGGTTCAGCCGACTACGCCAATGCGGATATCCAGGGGCAAGTGAACGGCACGCTGGCCAAGCGTTCGCCGGGTTCAACGCTGAAGCCCTTCATCTATGCGCTGGGATTCGACAAGGGCGTGCTCCATCCACAGACGGTTTTGCGGGATGTGCCGACCGCGTTCGGCCCGTACGCGCCGGAGAATTTCGACGGGCACTTCCTCGGGCCGGTGACCGCCACCGAGGCCCTGGTGCGCAGTCGCAATATTCCGGCTGTGTGGGTGGCGTCGCAGCTCCAGCAGCCGAGCTTCTACCAGTTCCTGCGCGATGCCGGCATCAGTCGCATGGCGAGCGAAAAGCATTACGGACTCGCCCTGGTGCTCGGCGGCGGCGAAGTGACCATGCAGGAGCTGGCCGGCCTCTACGCGATGCTCGCCAATCGTGGCGAGCTGCGCCCACTGCGCTTGCTTGCGACCAACGCGCCCAGCAATGGCACGCGCCTGCTCAGCGAAGAGGCCAGCTTCATGGCGATGGACATGCTGCGGCAGAATCCGCGGCCGGACGAGACCACCGGTGCGCAGCCGGATCGTCTGCCGGTGTATTGGAAGACCGGCACATCATGGGGCTTTCGCGATGCATGGACGGCTGGCAGTTTCGGGCCGTACGTGCTGGTGGTCTGGGTCGGCAACTTTGATGGCAGCAGCAATCCCGCCTTTGTCGGCGTCGACGCGGCGGCGCCGTTGTTCTTCCAGATGGAAGACGCCTTGCGCGCCGCGCAGCCGCAGATGAGCGAACCCGTGCGACATATGCCGGCGCAACTTCGGCGCGTGGAGATCTGCCTGGCGAGCGGCGATCTGCCCAACCAGTGGTGTCCGCAACGCGGCATGACGTGGTTCATCCCCGGCAAATCGCCAATCCGGGTAAGCCAGGTGCACCGCCCGGTGGTGATCGACGATGACACCGGCAAGCCGGCCTGTCCACCGTATGCGGGCAAGCGGACGCACGTGGAGGTTTACGAATTCTGGCCGTCCGAACTGCAGCGCGTGTTCGTGCAGGCCGGTATCCCGCGCCGCACGCCACCGCGTAACGACAGCTGCGTACTGAGCGGCGTGGACGGCGAGCCTCCGTCGATCACCTCGCCTCTGCGCGGCAGCATCTACGCGCTGCGCCTGAAGTCGAACGGCCAGGATCGCATCGCCTTCAGCGCCAACGCGGACGCTTCGGTGCGCGAGATGTACTGGTTCGTCAACGATGCCTACGTGGGACGCAGCGCGCCCGGCGAGTCGATGTTCTGGCAGCCGGCCAGCGCAGGCAACTACGAGGTGCGCGTGGTCGATGACCGAGGGCGCAGCGACCTCAGGCCCTTGGGCGTGAACGTGGTCGACTGAGGCGTCGTGATCATCGGCATGGCCCAATGACATGCCGGGGCTGCGCTATGCTTGATGGCCCGACCCGAGACAGCCACACGTCCATCGCATGACTTCGTCACCGGCCGCTTCTTACTACCTCGCCACGGCGACGCCATACGCGCCGTACGCTCCGTTGCAAGGCAAGACCGATGCGCGCGTGGCGATCATCGGCGGCGGTTTTGCCGGCCTGCACACGGCCCTCGGCCTGGCCGAACGCGGCGTCCGCGATGTGGTGTTGCTCGAGCGTGAGCGCGTCGGCTTCGGTGCCTCCGGGCGCAACGGTGGTTTCGTCTTTGGCGGCTACTCGCTGGGCGAGCAGGCGCTGCTCGACCAGCGCGGACAAGAGGCGGCACAGGCCCTGTTTCGGCTCACGACCGAGGCGGTGACGCGTATTCGCCAGCGCGTCGCACAGCACGACATTCCCTGCGACCTGGTGGACGAAGGCATCATCTGGGCCAACTGGTTCCGCGATCCCGCCGTGCTGCGCCAACGACAGGAACTGCTCGCACGCCACTACGGCGTGAGCTGGGAATGGCTGCCGCAGCACGAGTTGCGCGGGCGCGTGCATACCACGCGTTACTACGACGGCCTGTACGAACGCGATGCGCTGCATCTGCATCCACTCAACTTTGCCATCGGACTTGCTGGCGCAGCGGCGGCGCAGGGCGTACGTGTTCACGAGAATACCGATGTATGGCAACTGCGGCGGGAGGGCACGCGCTGGCGGATCGAAACCGCGCAGGGTTCGGTCCACGCCGATCAGGTCGTCCTTGCGTGCGGCGGTTATCTGGCCGGGCTGCGCCGTCAGGTCGATCGCGCCATCCTGCCCATCGCCACTTATGTGATGGTGACGGAACCGCTGGGCGACCGGATGGCGGATTGCCTGGAGACGCGGGCGGCTGTCTACGATTCGCGCTTTGCCTTTGACTACTACCGTCCGCTACCGGATAGCCGCCTGCTGTGGGGCGGCCGCATTTCGGTGCGCGATCGCTCGCCGCGTGCGGTGCAGGCATTGCTGATGCGCGACTTGCTGCGTGTGTTTCCGCAACTGAAAGGCGTGGGCGTCGATTACGCGTGGTCCGGCCTGATGAGCTACGCGCGCCACCAGATGCCGCAGATCGGCAGCAGCGGCGACGGTTTATGGTGGGCGCAGGCGTTCGGTGGGCACGGCCTGGCACCGACGTGTGCGGCAGGCGACCTGCTGGCTTCGGCGCTGGCCGAGGGCGATGACCGCTGGAAGCAGTTTGCTCCCTATGGCTTGGCGCCCACGTATCGACCGTTCGGCTACATTGGCGCGCAGAGCAGTTATTGGTGGCAGCAGAGCAAGGACTGGTTCAAGACGAGGTTGGAAGGATGAGCGGCATAAACACAGTCAACGAAATCAGTTGGGCCGATTTCGAAAAAGTGTTGATCGTCGCCGGCACCGTGACGCGCGTCGAGCCCTTTCCCGAAGCGCGCAAGCCGGCGTGGAAAGTGTGGGCGGATTTTGGACCCTATGGTGAGAAGAAGACCAGCGCGCAGGTCGTGAATCTCTATCGCGCCGAAGATCTGCTCGGACGCCAGATTGTCGGCGTGATCAACTTCCCTGAGAAGCAGATCGGGCCTTTTCGCTCGCAGTTTCTGCTCACCGGGTTCCACACCGATGAAGGCGTGGTGCTCACGGCGATCGACCGACCCGTTCCCAACGGCACCCGGCTTGCCTGATCACGCGGGCTGCAACGCGGGTTGCAGCGGCGAGCGACGCCGTATCATCAAGGCCAGTCCCGCCGCGATCAGGCCGGTCACGCCTGCCACCACGAACGGCTGCAGGTAGTCGCCGTTCTGCGTGCGCAGCGCACCTGCAAAGAACGCGGCGCTTGCGGCACCGATCTGATGACCGGCGGCCACCCAGCCAAACACCACAGGCGCATCGCGATCGCCAAACGCTTCAGAAGCAAGGCGCAACGTCGGAGGCACCGTGGCGATCCAGTCCAGGCCGTAGAACATGCCGAACAGCGACAGACTGGTCAGCGAGAAATCGGAATAGGGCAGCCAGATAAGCGATAGCCCGCGCAGGCCGTAATAGACGAACAGCAGCTTGCGAGGATCGCAGCGATCGGTCAGCCACCCCGACAGCGTGGTGCCGACCAGGTCGAACGCACCCATCATCGCCAGCAGACTCGCCGCGCGCACTTCGGGAATGCCATGGTCGCCGCACATCGCGATGAAGTGCGTGCCGATCAGGCCGTTGGTGGTGAAGCCACAGATGAAGAACGTGGCGAACAGGAACCAGAACGTGCGCTGCCTGGATGCCGTCGCCAAGGTTCCCAACGCGATGGCGAGCAGGTTGCGACGCGGTGCGGTGTCCACCTCATCTTCAGTCGCGCCATAGGGGCGCAGACCGATATCCGACGGACGCTCCGGCAGCAGCCACCAGGCGAGTGGGATCAGCAGGGCGCAGCCCGCAGCGACAGTCCACACCACCGGCCGCCAGCCACCATGTTCGGCAATCGCTGCAAGCGCCGGCAGGAAGGCGAGGGTGCCGGTAGCCGTGCTGGCGGTGAGCAAGCCCATCATCAAACCGCGATGGGTGATGAACCAGCGATTCACCACGGTGGCGCCCAACACGATGGCCACGCAACCCGATCCAATGCCGGAGAACAGTCCCCAGCTCAGCATCAGGTGCCAGGGCTGCGTCATCCAGGCGCTGGCAGAGATGGACAGCGTCATCAGGACCAGGGCCGCGATCAAGGTCCGGCGCACGCCTACGGCCTGCATAAGCGCTGCTGCGAAGGGACCAACCATGCCGTACAGGAAGATGCCCAGGGCGGCCGAGAGGGAAATCGTGTCCCGGCTCCAGCCAAAGGCCTTGCCCAGGGGAAGGATCAGCACGCCCGGCGCAGCGCGGACGCCGGCGGCGGCGAGCAGGGCGAGAAAGATCACGCCGGCAACGACAAAGGCGTACTTCTGGCCGAAGGGACGGGTGCGCTGTATAGTCATGTTACCGACCGGTACGTAGAATGGGCGAATCGTACGTACCGATCGGTAACATTGTCAACCCTGATCAGCCATGCCGACCAAACGCAGCCAGACCCCGCCGACCGAACCCACCTCCGACGCCAAACCCAAGGCGGCCGAACGCATTCGCCGTACCGCGCGCGAACTGTTCTATCGCGAAGGCATCCGCGCGATCGGTGTGGAAGAGATCGTGACGCGCGCCGGCGTGACCAAGCCCAGTCTCTACCGCAGCTACGCGTCCAAGGACGAACTCGCCGCCGAATACCTGCGCGACTACGAAGTGGCTTTCTGGAAAGTGTTCGAGGCTGGCGCGCAAATCCATCCCGATGATGCGCGGGCACAACTGATGGCGTACTTCGAAGGGCTGGCTCAACGCGCCACCCAGGCAGGCTATCGCGGCTGTGGATTGACCAACGCGGTGGTGGAATATCCCGGCGACGATCATCCCGCGCGCAAGGTCGCCGAGGAACACAAGCAGAAGTTGCGCGAGCGACTGATCGAACTGTCGACGGCGATGGGAGCGAAAGATCCGGCACTGCTCGCCAATGGCCTGCTCCTGCTGCTCGAGGGTACGTATTCCTCGGGCCAGCTATTCGGACCGCATGGCCCCGCTGAATCGCTGGTCAAAGTCGCCAATCAGTTGATCGACGCATCGCGGCCTTGATCTTTAGCTGGCGCGGCGCTGCTGATCCAGCCAGATGCCGAGGCCTTGCGCGTTGAGCTCCACGTCCATGCCCAGGATCTCCAGCAATTGCGCGCGGTCACCCGACCAGCCATGTGCTTGTGCGCGGGTCAGATAGAGCTCGGTCAACGCGGTTTTCATTGCCTCATGGCGTGGTGCTGCGTCCGTTGATGCATCGCCGGCGGATTGGGCGATGGACACCATCGCATCGATCTGCGCGTGCAAATCATCGGCGAATCTTTCGACGCCTTCGACGCGATCGTAGTGAGTGAGATACATCGCCAAAGGTTGCAGCGCGATCAGTCGGTTGATCGAGGCATGCAAGGCCTCCGGATCGAACTGCACCGGCGACGTCGTCGGCAGGATGAAGGGACCTCTCGCGGTGTCGAATTCGCGATACGACAATCCAAACGTGTCGCCGGTGAAGCACACCCTAGCGCGTTCGTCGTAAACGCTCAGATGATGGCGCGCGTGTCCGGGTGTATCCAGGCAAAGCAGCGGGCGACCCGATAGGGAAACCACATGTCCGTCCGGCGCCTCCACCACGCGTTCGGCGGGAATGGCACGCAGCCGACCATACGTGGCTTCCATCACTTCTTCGCCATAGACCGCCGATGCGCCGGCCCATAGTTGACTGGGATCGATCATGTGTCGCGCGCCGCGAGGATGCACGACCACGCGCGCATTGGGCAGCTGCGCGATCAACTCGCCGGCGCCGCCGGCATGATCGAGATGAACGTGGGTGAGAATCAGCCAGTCGACGTTGGCCGGCGCAAGCCCTGCCGCGTCCAGCGCGTTGAGCATGTTGGGCACGGCATAGTTGGTGCCGCAGTCGATGAAGGCCGCGCGTGCGTTTTCCACCAGCAGATAGGCCGCATCGAAGTGCGGGCGCACGAAACCGGTGTCGATCGTGTGAATGCCGTGTGCCATCGCCAACCTCGCGCTGTGGGATCAGGCGAGGTTAGCAAGGTCGCTGCGGTGGTTCACTCCCACCTTGGTCGACGGAGGATGGACGGCGCCATCCTCCGCTAACGATTACGCTGCCGTATCGACCAGCACCAGCTCGGCATCTTCCAGCGCCGTCACGGTAAGTTTCGATTCGTCGCGAATCGCAGCGCCGTCACGCGCATCCAGCGCCACGCCGTTCACTTCGATCTTGCCCTTGGCGGGGACGAGATAGGCGTAGCGGGTGGTGTCCAAGTCGTACACCGCGGTCTCGCCGGCTTTCAGCGTCGCACCCAGCACGCGCGCATTCGTGCGCAAGGGCAGGGCATCGGCGTCGTCGTTGAAGCCGCTGGCAAGCGTCACGAAGCGGCCGGAACGATCGCCCGGCGGGAACGGCTTGGTGCCCCACGACGGCGGCTTGCCGTGCTCATCGGGAATGATCCAGATCTGGAAGATCTGCGTATTGCCCGATTCCAGGTTGTATTCCGCATGCGTGATGCCCGAACCGGCACTCATCACCTGCACATCGCCAGCCACGGTGCGGCCCTTGTTGCCAAGATTGTCCTGATGCGTGATGGCGCCTTCGCGCACATAGGTGATGATTTCCATGTCCGCATGCGGATGCGGCGGAAAGCCCGTCTGCGGCGCGATGGTGTCGTCGTTCCACACGCGCAGCGCACCCCAGCCCATGCGCGCCGGGGCGTGATAGTTGGCGAACGAGAAGTGATGCTTGGCGTCGAGCCAGCCGTGGTTGGCTCCGCCCAGGCTATTAAAAGGTCGGCGGTCGATCATGCTGCACTCCTGATAGTGGGTAGCGCCTAAAAGCGCCTGCACACAAGATAAGCCCGCGCCGCGTGGTTACCAGTCACTGCAAAGGGAACGGACTGTTGCCGGAATACGCTTATGGGGTGGCGGCGGGTTGCGCCGCGAGGTTTCGAGACGCCGACCGCAGGGCTCGGCAGAATGATGAAAAAAGTCTTGCCAGACTCTTCACAAATGCCTTCGTTCTGCTATTATTTCCGACTCAGACGCGGGAATAGCTCAGTTGGTAGAGCACGACCTTGCCAAGGTCGGGGTCGCGAGTTCGAGTCTCGTTTCCCGCTCCAGTTTTCGGCAAAACCTCGGCATTCCGGGGTTTTGTTTTTTCAAACGGATGGTGACTGTTTCAGGTTACGATCCGTGCGCAATGGCCTGGTGGCAGAGTGGTCATGCAGCGGCCTGCAAAGCCGTGTACGCCGGTTCGATTCCGACCCAGGCCTCCATTGCGCACCAGTATCAACCCGCCGCCAGGCGGGTTTTTTCTTGGCCGCATCCCTGCGAGCGCCCGTCGCACGCGTGCTAGGATGCGCATCCTTCCGTATCGGCCCGGATGGCGAAACTGGTAGACGCAAGGGACTTAAAATCCCTCGGAGGCGACTCCATGCGGGTTCGATCCCCGCTCCGGGCACCATAAAAACAGGCACTTACGTGCAAGCACCCCTTGGATGATGACGTTAGCACTGAATCTGGTGCCCGTTTGGTGTCCGTTGCGCTCCGGCTGACCCTTTTCTGGTGCCCGTTGGTGTCCGTTGCGCCCTGGCCGCAGCTACCCGGCGCCGCGCGCGAGAAGCTCGGTGATCACGACTGTCGCGTCCATTCAAGGCGTTAACTTGTAGTTGATGCCTGCGTCGTGACGTCTTGGCCCGCCCATTTGTTTGTCGCTACAGCTCCATCGCGATCTCTCTGGCTATCAAGGAGTCGTGATGGGACCATCGCGCGCGACCGAATCCAGGCACCTCGGACGGACGGCTGGATCTGCGCCCCAATCTGCAAAGAAAAATTGCGCATCCTTGATTTCCCGCATGTTTCTGGCGCGCGGTACCTGAGCCATATTCAGGTGCCCGCGTGTCACGACAGAGAAGTCGAGAGCACTCGGGACGAATGTGTACTCCCATATGCGTCGTGACAGCACCTTAGAGCCACGGGGAACGCCCCCTGGACAAGGTGCATCACATGAACTTTGAAGTAGCGGCAAAGAAGAAGGTAATCCGCGCCAAGTTCCCCGATGCCGTGATCGTGCTCGCTGCCGACAACGATCGCTGGTCTATCACGCCGATTAACAACCCGGGTGTGCACCACGCGCGCAAGGCGGCGCATGCCGTGGGCGGACTGGTCGCCGTACCGGACTTCCATGACATATCCGACGACCTGGACACGGAAGGCAAGCGCAAGGACAAGCCCACCGACTACAACGACATGCACCAGCGCCCCGGCTATGGCCTTGACGCTGTCGCGGCGAGCATCAATGCCGTGTTGTACCAGCAGGCGGACCCAGATTCCGCACCGGAGGCTGACGAGCCGCTGCCGCGTGAGGGCGAGACCCAGTTTCCCGCCGAGGCCAGTGAGGTGCCGCGCGTATCGCGCTCGCGCACGCAGGACGATGCCGCCGATGGACGAGGCAGAGGGTAACGATGAGCATGCGTTTTGGCATGATGGTTACGCCATCACCGATGCAATGCAGCGGATTCTGTGTGGACGAGCTGCGATGTCTCAAGACGATCGGGCGAAGGATCTGCGGATGCGCGCTAGCTCGTACCGTGAACTGACGCGGAGTTACGAACGTCGGATGTGGGGATGGCTGGTAAACGCAGCAGGCCACTTTCTGACGGCAATGGGATCAAGATAGAGCTCCGGCGTAGCGTCCGCTTCCGACCCAAAGTAGACCTCCGCGATCGCCTGGAATGGAGGATGCACCGATGCCGCGCGTCGCCTCGATTGAGTTTATCGAGGGTGGGGGTGGGTGAAGTCTTTGAAAGCAATGCTGCATTTATAAGGTCCAGGGATGCGCTCCAAGACACCCATTCGGCAGCAGATCGGAATCGTGTAACCGGTCAAAATTGCAACCCGTACGAAATATCGACAGGCGCAGTATTTTACGATTACCCTGCTTGTTGCGACCCACATCGGGAGGTCGCTGGTTGCCTCGCACCACACGCCGACACCCAAGGAGCAGGGAAGTGAAGCATTGGTTTTGTCTAATCGTTGCCAGCGTTCTGCTGGCGTCTTGCAGTTGGCGTCCGCTTTCCGAAGTGGAGTGTCAGCAGATGACCGACAAGGAGATTGAGTATGCGGTCGCTCGCGCTCCCGCGGCAGAAGCGGAATCCCTGCGTGAACACTTGCTCGGAAATGCCGATGCCGGCCTGAAGCGCTGCATGAAAGGCGCCACGTATCGGCGCAGTGACTACAGATGCATGATGAGGGCGAATGAGCCAGAAAGAGTTGGCAAGTGCATTTCCGTGGTGAGCGAGCGGATGCTTCATTAATGGACGCATCGCGATCCTAGCTGATGGTGCCGGCTGCGGTCGCGGCGGCCGGCATCAAGTTCACTGACGCGAAAACGGGCCAGAAGTATGAGGTCTTGGCGCTCGGCGCGGCGAAGACCGTCGCGACGTTAGTAGCACGTTCATTGGAATGAGTAGAGGGACATGTCCGCTTCCGACCCATAGCGGACCTTGGGGTAAGCGATGGGCTGTGGCAGACTTTCGCGATGAGTTCATGCAGGGAGGCGGTCAGAGCATGGCAACGATTTTGGATTTTGCGTGTGCCGGCACGTTCAGCGCCGGCCTTATCATCACGATCTTCAACAAGGCCATTTCCGACGGCGCTCGCAATTGGGCGGCAAGGCTAGCCTGGGCGCTCATCGGCACGGCCTTCGGCATCTATGTCTTCGGCTGTATCCGCGGGATGCTGTATTCGCTTGATGCCGGTGTAGTGGTCGCCGGAAGTCGTGGTGGAGGGAGGGCTACCTTCCATCGTGACGAGCATCCGTTGCTCTTCGGAATCACGTTTCTCGGGCTCACCTGCGCAACGGGAGTCATCGCCTTCCTTTCAATCGTTTGTCTATGGAAGGCAGTCAAAAAGGACTGAAATCCGATTTGTTTGATGATGACGACGCATGTCCGCTTTCGACCCATAGCAGACAGTTCGGGACGGAAACACACCCTGAGAACGGCTAAAGAAGTAGGGGCTGAGGGTCCTGGCTCGACTATGTTGGCGCGCCAGCCATCTATTCTTCCGTCAACATGCTGTGGAGCTTTAGATCATGATGGGTGCCAATATCGTCGTTATCAGTGGGGCAACGCTTCCTGCTGTCTAGTCAGTCAATGGCTAGGTTGGTGCGGTTTAGCTTGAGCTTTCAGGGGATGTGACTTCACCCACCGGATCTCTTGTTTCGACTTTGGCAACCGTAAATTCCAACGTCGGTACTTTCGGCACGTCGACGCAGATCCCTTCGCTTACCGTCAATGCCAAGGGGCTTGTCACTGCCGCTTCTAACAATGCACTCTCGCTGGTAGCACCGCCCCCCATTGGTAGCACCACACCCAATTCAGGTGCCTTCACGACGCTGAGTGCGACGGGTGCCATTGCACCCAGCCAAACTAGCGGAATTGTGGGGACTACCACGAACAACAATGCCAATGCGGGAAGCGTTGGGGAGTATTCCAGTGTCACGTCAACAGTAACCACCATCACTAGCGCTACGCCCACCAATATTGCGACGCTCTCTCTCTCGGCGGGCGATTGGGATGTGCAAGGACATGTCTTTTACACTCCTTAGACAGGTGCCACTCTTACCGCTGCCGTGGGAGGAATAAGCCTGACCTCGGCTACGCTTCCAGCCATCCCAGGTTACGCACAGTGTGGTGGTATTAGCGTGCCGGCAGGCAATGCCTTTTCTATCGTCGCGCCAGTCGCGCGCATCTCACTGTCTTCTACGGCCAACGTATTTCTGGTCGGGCAAACGGTAAGCGGCGGTGGCACCGTGAACAGTCAGGGATTCATTCGCGCTCGGCGCGTGCGGTAACGACATGCTTTGGGCGACTGGCTAACGCCGTGGCGCGCTCAGGTGGCGGCGAAAGACATGGTGGAGATGCTTCCCAATATGGGTGTTGGGACGAATAGCAGTCCCCGATTGGAAGTGCAGGGGGCAGACCACGCGTGAGCGCGACGTGCCATCGGACTGAACGAGTTTGCATCCTGACGTAAGCGTTAGGCCCGCGAGCTATCGTCGAGACTACGGGCCTATTTGGACGGGAGAGTTCGGATTCCGAACGAACTGCAAGTGTCCGTTGAGATGAATTGACAGGTCGCAAACTGTCCCCAAAGCAGTTGCATAGTTGGGAGTACTCTCGGGAGAAATGTGGCCGGCATTCTCTGGATAGATGAGGCCTGTGTATAGGCCGATGAGATGAATCCCGGTTGGCTTTTCAACGAACACTGGCCCGCCAGACATTACGCTTGCGCCAGAAGACTCCATCAGTATTTCTCTCGTCCGACCAAAGGCCCTCGTTGCGGCGACAAACCGCGTTAGCACGATAGGAGTGGGTTGGCCCGAGCCGCCAGCACTGTACCCATACGGATAACCGACAACATACAGCTTGTCACCGACCTCCAGCATTTGCCCGGTTGGGATGACGTCGCTTTCTTCTACTACCTGTACGTCCACGTACCTGACTTCCTCGGGTACCTCTAGCCGGATGACGTCATGCCAAAAGGGAACAAAAAGATTGATCGCGTTTAGGTCGCCATTTGGAATGTGTTGGTCGTCCTGAAACCATCGCGGAGCCGGAGGAGATAAACCTGGCTCGTAAAGGGGAATGGAGACCGTTTGCAACCCGCCGATTGAAACGATTCCCTCCTGTCTCTGACGGGCGTCTTGCATATCCACTAGTACGCTCGTGCGATTTGGCAGGTTATGGCCTACTTTTAGATTGTGCTTGTCGTAGCCAGTCACTGCATGCCAGCAAGTGTATAGATACACCTTGCCACCGGAGCGCCTCAGAAAGCCGCTTGCATGCGCGACAACATTTCCGTCTGCGCGCTGGATATGAAGCAGGACAGCCTTCAAGGGAAGCATATTTCGAACGAAAGTTAGCGGAGGCTGCAATGGCATGGCTGGCTACTTGATGGGCCTGATTTTTATGTGTTCGGAGCCTACCAAACTATGTCAACTGGCTGCATCGCCTGATGCTATCTCCCTGACTGGGAAGCACGGAGCCGCCGCTGGCTTTTCTAAAATAGAGTCAAATAGCAGGATGCCCAGTTTTGGCCGCGCACCAAAGTAGCAATTATTAGCAAAGGGGCTTGGTCACTGAGAACAGCGAGTAACAGGGACTGGGGCGTCCGACGAAGCACGAACGAGCATCTACGTCACCCTAAAGAGATGCAGCGACGTGCTGTGCCATGTCCTCGATGAGAGCGTCTGGCGTCGTCAGATTGCTCCCTGAGTTGGTTCGGTCGCTGAAGAAGGCCATCATTTGACCGTCAGACGTTCTGAGCACGCGTACTGACACTCCCGCCCGCTCTGTCCGGAAGGTAAAGGGAGCAACTCGGTAGTAGTCCACTACCTCACCATTGACGACGTACTGAAAGCCCTTGGCCTTCGCATAGGCCACGGCTTGTTCATCGTCGAGTTGGACCTTCGGCCCGATTGGCCGACTTAGGGGCATGGCCTTCATGCCCGGCTGTTGCGCAAGTACTCGAGCGAATATCGCGCCGGCGCTAAGGCCTGAGCCGTCGCAATCCTCCTGGCCAGTGATTGCGCAGTCCCTAAACATCACCACGGCAATATCACTGCCTGTCGGCACACGTTCACGAATCGTCACGGGCGGCATTGATACACACGCTGCCAGGAGCGCAGCCGCAACCAATGGTGCAAGATATTTCTTGGGCATCACCAATTCCCCTAGTGGCTTCTGACGTATACGGTATTGGGTGAAAGGCCACTTCTATGGCTACCCCTGGCTAGGGTAGTGGTCGGCAGCGCGAACGCCGCAAAAGCAAGACCGTCCAGCAATGGGACCGCAACGAACTGTTTCGTGAGTTTTCCCCTGTAACCGGGTTGCCCGGTCTCGCATCTGCTCTTCTCGAATATAGGTCGGCAGGGCAGTGCGAATCCTTACTACTTGCGGTGTAGTCGACCGCGTCCGAGACGGATACCATCGACAGCCCCACGACGACTCAGGCCTGGGTACATGGCGGGTTTGTGAGTAACTTTGGGAGTAACTTCCGGAACGAAGGCTGGGAAGTGGCTAACCCACTGACTTGTCGATCCCGGGTCCGGCACCATTCGCACGATCACCGCTGCGATTCGCACTATCGAGGGATGTCATGAGCGGCATCAGACTTCTCGGCCCTTTTGAGGATCGCGTTGCGGCGCAATTGCCCGAAGGCTTTGTCGTGGGCCAGTGCAAGAGTGCCGGCAGGATTGAGCAGGGTGCGGTCATCCATGGGGTGGCTCGTCGCGTCGGCGAACAGCAGTGGACTGATGAGGATGGCCACGAGATGACCGTGATGGTCGAGGATTTCGACCTTGACGCGGTGGCCTTACGGAACTGGTCAACCGGTGTCGAATGAGCTCGTCGGCGTGCTGGCGATGAGACATGTAAGGCAATGCCCTTCACGTCGGTAGGCCCTTATTGCGGATCTGTTTTTTAAGTAGTTCAGCTGCTTGCATTAACCCAGGTGGCGGCCTATGGTCGTTAGGACAAACCCAAGGAGGGAGACTGGTGATCAAGGTAGTTTTAATTGACGATCACGAGCTGGTGCGCACGGGATTCAGGATGATCCTGCAGCAGCAGCCGGATATTCAGATCTGCGGCGAAGCGGGAACTGCCGAAGAAGGGTTGAGACTGATCCGCGCAAAGGCGCCGGATATCGCCCTGGTGGATGTCCATATGCCCGGCATGAGCGGCATCGAGCTGACCGAGCGCGTATCGCGCTCCAAGCTGGCCACCCACATCATCATCGTCACCGTGGTTGATGACGCACGCTTTCCCAAGCGCTTGCTCGATGCCGGCGCGCTGGGTTATCTCACCAAGGGTTGCACGTCCGACGAGCTGCTCGACGCGGTGCGTCAGGTCGCGTCCGGTCGACGCTATCTGGCCCCGGCGGTGGCGCAGCAGCTGGCGCTGGCGACGTTGGACGGGGAAGGTTCTCCGTTCGATGCCTTGTCCAGCCGTGAGCTCGAGGTGGCCATGATGCTGGTCCGTGGCAAAGCCCTGACCATGATCGGCGAGCAGCTCAATCTCAGTCCCAAGACCGTATCCACCTATAAGCAGCGCCTGATGGAAAAGCTGCAG
Organism: Dyella sp. 2YAF14; assembly: GCF_052114725.1. Classification (NCBI taxonomy): domain Bacteria; kingdom Pseudomonadati; phylum Pseudomonadota; class Gammaproteobacteria; order Lysobacterales; family Rhodanobacteraceae; genus Dyella; species Dyella sp. 2YAF14. The sequence continues at coordinate 215,469 of NZ_JBFRFH010000006.1, forward strand.
GTGGATCATGTGATCAGCCTGGCGCATCTGATGACGATCCACGGCCTGCTCGATACCCACAACAACCAGGTGGGCAACAACCAGCCTGGCGGCTGATCTTCTCGCAGGGCAGGCATAAAAAAAGCCGGACATTCGTCCGGCTTCTTTTTTATCGACTAGACGCGTCCTCAACCGTGCGAGGAGGCGTCCTTCTTGACGTCGTCTGCCGTTTCTTCGCTAACCGCATGCGGCGCTGCGGGCTCGACGGCCTGCGGCTGCGACAGTGCGGCATGCGCCAGCAGATCGCCCTGTGCAGGCGACGCCACTGGCGTCGCTTCGGGCTCAACCAGGTGCTCGGCCTTGACCGCTACCTCGTTGTGCTCGGCCACCGCGGGAGCGGCAGGCTCGGCAACGGCAGCGTGACTGATCGGCGCCGACACCGGCTCGATCTTCGGCGACACATCGAGATGAGCGCGGAAGTCGATGGTGGTGGTGGCTTCGATCGGCGTGGCCTCGACGGCAACCGGGGTGACCACCGGTTCCACGGCGTGCGTGGTGCTCGCAGGGACGTCGGTGATCGGGCTGTGCGTCGCGGCTTCGAACACCGGAGCGGCCGTTGCCATCACGGGTTCTTCGTGCGCCGGCGTGGCGTTCGACGCTTCGCGGAAGGCGGGCGCTTCGACCTGCACATGCTCGGCGACGTATTCCACCACCGCTTCGGCAGCCGGAATTGGCGGCAGCGTCGGCAGATTGAACGAGGTGGGCGCCACGGCGCTGATCACCTGCTCGGGCGCGTGCACCGGTGCCGGCGCTGCGGCTACGGGAGCGGCTTCTTCGGACTTGATGGACGCCACGTCGGACGTAGCGGCCGGCGATTCCTCACGAGTCGCATGCACCACGGCCGCGGCAGTGCTGACCACCGCCGCGGTCACCTGTGCAACCGGGGCCGGGGCCGGGGCCGAGGTCGCAGTGGGAGCGGCAGCGCTTGCTGCCTCGGACCGGTCTTCATCGTCGAGGTCATCGAAATCCTGGCCATCGGCCGATTCCGCGGCCTGAGCGCCGGTCTGCGTGGCGTCTTCATGACGGCGACGACGACGGCCACCGCGACGACCGCGACGACGGCGCGACTGGCCGCCCTCGGCCTCCGCGGCGCCCGCGACGGCCGGAGCCGTATCCGCGGCCACAGCTTCGCCCGTGGTTTCGCCCGGTGCCACCAGATTCTGGTTCTTGATCAGCTCGGCGTCCGCAGCGTTGGCGGGGCGTTCTGCCAGCGCATGGCTGGCTGCCGGTGCGGCGGCGGCTGCCGTCGCCGCGGGCTGAGCCTGCTGGCCCTGACCCTGCGGCTGACGCGGCTGGCGCGGCTGCTGTTCCTGACGCGGCTGTTGCTGCTTGCGCTCGCCCTGAGCCGCCTGCTGGCCTTCGCCTTTGGGCTGCTGCGGCTGGCGATCCTGCTTGGGCTGCTGCTGGGCCTGCGGCGGACGCTCCTGCTTGGGCTGCTGGCGGCCGCCCTTGGCCTGCTGCTGGCCCTTCTGACCCTGCTGCGGCTGTTCGCGGCGCTGCTGCTGCTGGCGGTTGCCCTGCGGCTGGCCGCCCTGGGCCGGGCGAGCGCGCTCGTCGCGACGGTTATTGTTGCGGTTGGAGCCTGCCGGTTCGGCCTTGACGGCCGGCGCCGGCGCGGCCGGTGCAGCCGTGCCGCGGAACCAGCCGAGCAGGCGCGAGATCACGCCGCCGGCGGGGGCGGGTGCGGCAGCCGGCTGGCGTGCCGCCGGTGCCTGCGCGACAGGTTCGGCAGCGCTTTCTTCGCGCACGGGAGCCGGCGACGACGGCACGATGCCGCTGACGGCGGGCTGCTCGCTGCTGCCCAGGGCCTGGCCCATCTTCGGCACGGCGGACGCTTCGACCGCGGTGAGGCGCTCGTAGCTGGGCTTGCTGTGCTCGCCCATGTCAGCTTCGCGGATGCGCTGGATTTCGATATGCGGCGTCTCGAGCTTGTCGTCGGCCACGATGACTACGTGCACTTTGTTGCGCAGCTCGATCTCAACCACGCTGGCGCGCTTTTCGTTGAGCATGAAGTTGGCCACGGTCGGCGGAGCCTGCACCAGCACCTGGCCGGTGTTGTCCTTCATGGCGTGCTCTTCGATCAGACGCAGCGTGGACAGGGCCAGCGACTCGACGCCGCGGATATGGCCATGGCCTTCGCAACGCGGGCACACGATCTGGGTGGCTTCGCCCAGCGACGGACGCAGGCGCTGGCGGGACATCTCCAGCAGGCCGAAGCGCGAGATGCGGCCGATCTGCACGCGGGCGCGGTCCAGCTTCAGGGCGTCCTTGAGACGCTCTTCCACTTCGCGCTGGTGCTTGGGGCTGTCCATGTCGATGAAGTCGATCACGATCAGGCCGCCGGCATCGCGGATGCGCAGCTGGCGGGCGATTTCCACCGCCGCTTCCAGGTTGGTGTTGAACGCGGTTTCTTCGATGTCGCTGCCCTTGGTGGCCTTCGACGAGTTGATGTCGATGGCGGTCAGGGCTTCGGTCTGGTCGACCACGATCGAGCCGCCGGAGGGCAGGCGGACCTGGCGGTCGAACACGCTCTCGATCTGGGTTTCGATCTGGTAGCGCGAGAACAGCGGAGTCTCGTCGCGGTACATCTTGAGCTTGCGCAGGGCGTTGGGCATCACCTGCTGCATGAACTCGCGCGCATCGTTGTACAGCGATTCCTCGTCGATGAGGATTTCGCCGATGTCGTTGCGCAGGTAGTCGCGCAGGGCGCGGATGAACAGCTTCGACTCCTGATAGATCAGGAACGGGGCCTTCTGCGCCTGGGCGGCGCCGGAAATGGCCTTCCACAGCTGAAGCAGGTAATCGAGATCCCACTGCAGCTCTTCGGCATCGCGGCCGAGGCCGGCGGTGCGCACGATCAGGCCCACGTCGTCAGGGACGTTGAGGTGCTCGAGTGCTTCCTTCAGTGCCTGGCGATCTTCGCCTTCGATGCGACGCGACACGCCACCCGCTTTGGGGTTGTTCGGCATCAGCACCATGTAACGGCCGGCGAGGCTGATGAAGGTGGTCAGGGCTGCGCCCTTGTTGCCACGCTCCTCTTTCTCCACCTGCACGACCACTTCGTGACCTTCCTTGATGAGGTCGCGGATATTGGCCTTGTTGGGGTCCAGGCCCGGCGTGAAGTACTCGCGGGCGACTTCCTTCAGCGGCAGGAAGCCGTGGCGTTCGGCGCCGTAGTCGACGAAGCAGGCTTCCAGGGACGGTTCCACACGAGTGATGCGGCCCTTGTAGATATTGGCCTTTTTCTGTTCGCGGGACGGGATTTCGATATCGAGATCGTAAAGGGTCTGGCCATCGACGATGGCCACACGCAACTCTTCACGCTGAGTTGCGTTGATCAACATACGTTTCATTGTAATTTTTCCTCGGCTTGCCGCGCGTCGCGTGCCTCGGTGGCGCCAGTCACTTCGGCGGCCTGCCGGGGATCGCGCCGCTGCGGTTAAGCGGCAAATGACGGCATCGTTCTCGGTGCCGGGATGATTCTTAGGTCGCGCCAGCCGCCCCGGGTTCCCTAGGAAACCGGACAAACGACAACCCGAACCGTTACGATGTAAGGGAGCAGCAACCGGCTGCCAAAGAGGCGACCGGCGCTATCCTCGCCGACGTCACGGGGTGGGTGTCCCGCCCCTATCCGAACTTCGGCGGGGCAAGACCAAACGCCGCCCGAGTATCCTATTTCGGCAGGTTTTATTCAATGCAGACGGTAACTTCCCCCGACGCACCTCACGGTGTGCGTCAAGTTGAGATCGGCCCCGAGCGGGACGGTCAGCGCATCGACAATGCGCTCATGACGCTGCTCAAGGGGGTACCAAAGAGCATGATTTACCGCATTCTGCGCACCGGACAGGTGCGTGTGAACGGTAAGCGCGCCAAGCCCGATACGCGTCTCGTGGCGGGCGATATGCTGCGAATTCCGCCCGTGCGGGTGGCCGAAAAGGTCGAGACCAAGGGCCCAGCGGCGGGCATGGTCTCAGCCATCACTGATTCGATCATCTTCGAAGACAAGCATTTTATTGCCATCGACAAGCCCAGCGGCATCGCCAGTCACGGCGGCAGCGGAGTCAGCCATGGCGCCATCGAGCTGTTGCGGGCAGCCCGTCCCACCGAGCATGTCGAGCTGGTCCATCGTCTCGATCGTGATACCAGCGGCGTGCTGGTGTTCGCCAAGACCCGCGCCGGGCTGACCGGCTTGCAGGCGGCCATTCGCGACGGCTCGGTGGTCAAGCAGTACCTCTGCCTGATGGTCGGCCATCCGAACAAAGCGAAGTTCAGCGTGAATGCGCCGCTGCTCAAGTCGATACTGCAGGGCGGCGAGCGTATGGTGAGGGTGTCCGACAACGGCAAGCCGTCGCTCACCTTCTTCCAGGAAATGGAGCAGTACCCAGGCGGTCGTCTGATGCAGGCAACCCTGGGCACGGGCCGCACCCACCAGATTCGCGTCCATGCTGCCCATATCGGCCACCCGCTGGCGGGCGACCCGAAGTACGGCGACAAAGAGATCAACAAGGGCATGAAGGAGCTCGGCCTCAATCGGCTGTTCCTGCACGCCTCGCACATGAGTTTCGAGCTGGATGGCCGTTCTTACAGCTTTTCAGCTCCGATGCCCGACGATCTGAAGGATTTCCTCGACGTTCTGGCGGTGAAGGGCAACAAGATCCGTCGTCTACTGGAAAAAGCGCGCGCTCACCTCGAGCGAACGCAAGAGATGACCGGTAAGCCCACTTTCCACAAGTAAGGCGCTGGCGGCGTGAGCGACGGCGATGGGCAGCAGGCGCGGCGAGCGCATGAAACTCCACGCCCACCACAGCTCGGCCGCTACGCACAGCTGCATCAGTGAGCCGTTCGGGGTGTGCAGCAGGCCGAACAAGGCCGCCGTGACCAGGAGGATGGCCGGGCGCGGCAGGCCGGTCCGTTCCAGCCGACCCAGGACCAGGGCGAGCATCGCCCACTGCTGCAGCAGCGCCCAGGCGAGGTAGGCCAGGATGTGGTGAACATCCAGATGGAGCAGGTGGTGGCCGTCAGCCAGGGTCAGCGCCAGGGCGACGGGCAGCGGCAGCAGGGGATAGATCCAATCGGACCAGCTTCGTCCGAGCCAGCCCCATTCCACCGGCCGTCGGCGCCATTCGCTCTGGCCGCCATAGACCAGCGCCGCCAGAAAGGCGGTGATGCCCGGGATGGACGCTCCCGGTCCCCAGCGCAATCCGGCGATGAGCCAAAGTGGACCGAAGGCGATCGCGGCCACTTCGGTCCATGGCCGCACCACGCCCGGACGCTGCCGGATGGCCAGCCAGGCCAGCCACGCGAGATAAAGCGCAGCCACCCCGGCATCGAGCCAGGTCGGCATATGGTTCGATGTTGCGCGCGGCAGTGCCTGCCCGAAGGGAAGAATGATGGCGGCCGGCCAGTACTGGCGCACCCGGTCCCGCCACAACAGCATGGCTTCCGCGGTAGCGCCTTCCGGCAATCGGACCATTGGTGTTCGGTAGCTGGCCAGTTGCTGGGGTGTGGGGGTCCAGTTGACCGAGGATTCGGAGCCGAGCAAGCGGATGTCGGCCATCTGGCGGTCGATCTTGGGCGGCAGCGAGACGGGCTCGGGCGAGGCCAGTGCGGCCCGATGCAGGGCGAGCGTCGCTCCCGCCGGGATCGTCACCCGCAGCCGCAGCAGATACGCCACTACGTCCGGAGCGCCGCAGGGCGCGCCATCGATAGCCCGCCACGCCTGCCTCGCCAGATCGATGGACAACGAGGCCGTCTTGGTCGAAATCATGGCGGCGCGATCGGCGGAGCACGGTGTACCCGACTCAGTCGGCTGATAGCTCACGTCCAGCACGCCCTCGCGGTTGCCCTGCACGTCGATGCGCAGCACGGGCCAGTGCGCGAGGTCGATCGGTCCGGCCAGCGGCAGGCCGACTTCAAACGGCGTGCCGTCGCGGCTGGTGATCACCAGTCCGTCGGGCGTGGCGGCGAGCTCGGCCGCGCCGAACACGCGGCTCGCCACCAGATCGGAGGGGTGACGCAGCCGCCACTCCCATAGAGGCCTGCCAGCGCGCAGCGTGGCGACATCGTGGCTGGCCTGGTGAATCAACTGGCCGCGCGTGATCCAGCCGGACAGCGCCGCCATGCACCACAGCAGCACCGCTACCGCTGCGAGGAAACCCGCAACGGGAAGCAGGCGCAGCGTGGAGTGCGCTGAGTTCAACGCTCGAGCAGAACGTCGACGCGCGCCGCGCAAATGATGTCGTTCATCGACAAGCCGCCGACGTCGTGCGTGGACCACAACAGCTGGCAGTGACCGTAGCCGGCTTCCAGATCCGGGTGGTGGTCCTCTTGATTGGCCATGAAGCCAACCGCATTGATGAAGCCGAGCGTGTGGTGAAAGTCAGGGAACTTGAAATCCTTGACGATGGCCTTGCCGTCGTCGGTGACTTTCCAGCCGGGCAGCGCGACGAGCAGTTCCTTGAGCTTGGCGGCGTCCAGCGCGTGTTCCTTGCCCTTGCGCGGCGTGCAGTGCTGGCTGGCGAGTTGGCTGCGGTTCATGGCGAATCGTCCGTCGTGAGAGAAAGGTGCGAAGCGTCGAAGCTACGCCAGGAAAAGTCAAAGCCGGGCAGGCGACGCAAAATAGGACTAAAATGGTGCTGTATTCCCGGCCAGGCCGGTGTTTCAGCTGGAGTAGACATGATCGACATTTCAGAACGCGCGCAACGGCACTTCCTGCGCCTGCTTTCGCAGCAGGGCATCGAAGGGCTGAGCATCCGCCTGCGCGTGACCGCCCCGGGTACGCCGGCGGCCAATTGCGAGCTGGAGTTTGCCGAGCCCGACGAGCTGACCGGGCAGGAATGGACCATCGTCTGCGATGGTTTCGACTTCAACGTGGAGGGCGACAGCGCTCCCTGGCTGGAAGGCGCGAGTATCGATTTCGAGCCTAACGCCACCGGCGGCCAGCTCAATATCCGCGCGCCGCGCATCAAGGGTGAGATCCCGGGCGAGGAAGCTGGCCTGATCGAGCGCGTGCGTTATGTGCTCGAGGCCGAGGTGAATCCCAAGATCGCCTCGCACGGCGGCCGCGTGAGCCTGCTGGAAGTCAACGCCAACGGCGTGGTGATCCTGCAGTTCGGCGGCGGTTGTCATGGTTGCGGCATGGTCGACGTCACGCTCAAGCACGGCGTGGAAAAGACCTTGCGCGAACGCGTGCCGGAAATCACCGAAGTGCGCGACGCCACCGATCATAGTGGCGGCAGCAATCCGTACTACAGCAAGAAGGAAGGCCAGTCCGCGCTAAGCTGATCAACAGCCGTCTGGACGTCCAAAAAAAAGGCCCGCGCGATGCGGGCCTTTTCACTATTGCAGTGCGGCTTACTTGTCGCCCTGGATATGACCTTGCAGCGTATCGAGCTTGGTCGGCAGGCTGGAGAAGTAAGCGGCAACGTCCTGGATGTCCTGGTCCGACAGCTGCGCCACGAAACCCTTCATGATGGCGTTGTCGCGCTGACCGGTCTTGTACTCGTTGAGGGCCTGCTGCAGGTACATGTTGTACTGGCCGGCCAGGCGCGGGTACTGCGGATCGATCGAGTTGCCGTCGGTGCCGTGGCAGGCGAAGCAGGTAGCTGCCTTCTGCTTGCCGTTTTCGATGTTGCCGGCAGCCAGCAGCTGGGTGGAAGCGACCGCCAGGACGGCGCCGAAGGAAAGCAGGGTCAGTGCACGATGCATGCGTTCGGGTCCTTGGCTTACTTGGCGAGGCTGGACAGGTAGGCGGCGATGTCCTGGATGTCCTGGTCGGACAGACTCTGCGCCTGGGCCATCATGGTCGGATGCTTGCGCTCGCCGGCCTTGTATTCGTGCAGTGCACTGATGATGTATTGCTGGTTCTGGCCGGCGATGCGCGGCACCGGATAGTTCGGATACGCGTTGGCGTAACCGGGTACGCCATGGCAGCCATTGCACGTATAGATCAACTTGCGTCCGGCAGCTTTATCACCCTCGGCATGCACGCTGGCAGTGGCGAAAAGAGCTGCGGCCACGGTCAGGCCAAGCAGTTGCAGTCGAGTCATCAGCATCGTCCCCACGATTCCGGCTGGTACATGGTGAAAGTCTCGGAAGTATAGTCGTAGCGTTCACGAACGGACAACATGTCGCAAGCCACTGATTCCAATCAGTGCAAGACTTCACAGTAGCGGGGAGGTGCAGGCGCGCCCCTGCGCTGCGCAACGTCATACGCAAAGGACCGAGCATGAAAGGAAGGCTGGAAAATGCGGGAAATCGCTGTGGCCTGAAGGCTGCGCTGACGATGGCGATGGCCTTGGGCGTCGCCTGGAGCGGGGCCCACGCGCAGGCCGCACCCCCTGCGGCAGATTACCGCATCGTCGGCTATGTCTCCGATTCCCAGCCGTTGCCGCCGGTGAGTGCGCAGAAGCTCGACGTCATCAACTATGCGTTTGCGAAGGTGGACGTCAAAGGGGATGTGCAATTTCCCAGCCCCGTCGCAGGCCAGACGCTGGCGACCTTCACCGGTCTGCGCAAGATCAATCCCAACCTCAAGATCATCGTCTCCGTAGGCGGCTGGGGCGCGGACTATTTCTCCGATGTGGCTTTGGCAGCCGACACGCGCCAGCGCATGGCCGACAGCGTGGCCGCCTTCATCGAGAAATACGATGTGGATGGCGTGGATCTGGACTGGGAATATCCCACGCTGGCGGGTCCCGGCATCAGCCATCGCCCTGAGGACAAGCGCAATTTCAGCCTTTTGCTGGAAGCGCTGCGTGCCCGTCTCGACAAGCTGGGCGCGGCGCACCAGGGGCGTCACTACCTGCTGACTATCGCCGCCGCCGACGGCGAATTCGTGGCGGGCATCGAGCTGGAGCGTGTGTCGCGTTCGCTCGACTGGATCAACCTGATGACTTACGACTTCCACAACAGCCTGACGCCGACCACCGGGCATCACGCGGGGCTGCATCTGGCCGATGTGGCTCCGGCGGACGATCGTGCGGGTGACAAGGCGGTGGCGCAGTTCCTTGCGGCGGGTGTGCCGGCGAAGAAGCTCAATCTTGGCGCGGCGTTCTATGGGCGCGCGTTCTCAGGTGTCGATCCGGCGCACGATGGTCTGCAGCAGAAGTACGCCAAGTACGCGGGCAGTCCTTCGTGGCAGGAGCTGGTGGCCAGCTATATCGACAAGAACGGCTATGTGCGGCACTGGGATGCGAAGGCGCAGGCGCCTTATTTGTGGAACGCCAAGACGCGCACGTTTGTTACTTATGAGGATCCGCAGTCGTTGCGGGCGAAGGTGGCGTTCGTCAAGGCGAAGGGGTTGGGTGGGGTGATGTATTGGGAGCAGAGTTTGGATCGGAATGAGGAGTTGTTGGGGGTGTTGGATGAGGCGTTGGGTCATCGCTGACTTTCGCTCTTCATCCTGGCGCAGATATCACTTGCTCGTGATCCCGGCGCAGGCCGGGATCCAGAGCCTCGGTTTCTGATTGTCGCGTTGCCGCCAGGGTGCCGCCTACGCGGCGGGCGTTTCGATCGGCTGCCGCCGACCGAGTCACTTTTCTTTTGCTGGCCCAAAAGATCCCACGGGACTAGCTTCGCGTCGAAAGTAACCCAAAGAAAATGGCCTGATAACGCCCGCAGCATCGTGTTGGGAT
>NZ_JBFRFH010000007.1:0-182766 GCF_052114725.1 Dyella sp. 2YAF14
CCCCGTGGACCTGGAAGACCTGCTTGGCCACGTCTACTCCGATGCGCGTAAGCTTCATGGGTGGACTCCTCTTCGCCAGCGACTGGTTCTAATCGCTTCCAGTCTGGCACTCGATGCCGAAGACGGGGAGGAGTCCATCTCATTGCTTCGAGTCGAAAGCGCACATTACTCGGCGATGACAGGACCTGATTTGGTGTGCCCTGCCCGTCGGCCAATAAGACCCGCTAGCCACCAATAAAAAGCCGCCCATACAACGATGCTCCAAAGGTTTCCGGCCAGGTTGGGTATAGGTATCGCGGGCGCCACCATAACGGGCAGACCCAGCCAGGCGAGTGGCAGCCAGGGCAGCCAGCTAACGAACACGACGCAGCCCGCTAGCCAGCCAGGAAGAGAAGTGGCTACACCAAGCAAGAGCGCGTGCATGCCAGCTAGAATGGCAAATCGGATGCACCTTCCGATGGGAAAATTCCTGTCAGGCATCAGTCTTCCTTAGTAGCTTTCAATACGCCAATACAAGAATGTTCGCTCAGGGTCGAAAGCGGACATGCCCGATTCGTCTCAACGTTTTCACCCTGCCTGCCTCACCCGATCAGCGTTGAAATGCCTCGGGGTGTCCGAGCAGCCATTTCGTCACCTGCCGCATGTTCTGGGCTTTTGCCTCCTGGGCAAGCGTCTTCCCGTCATAGTCATATCGCCCGACGGGGCTCGCGCCGGCTTCCAGCAGTCGCAATACGATGGCGTCGCTCCAGCTTCCGAACACCATGCTTTTCCCATTGTTCGATTTAGCGGAGGCATCGGCACCGTGGAGCAGCAAAACGTTCAGGAGCTCGAGGTCCTCCACGCCATAAATAGGCGTTCTTCCCAGGCTGTCCCGGTGGTTGGGATTCGCCCCTCGCGCAAGGAGGCGCGCGGCGGTCAGGGAGCGCGCATTTTCGATCTGGCGGCAGGTGTAGGCATTCCCTAGCGCTGCTAGCGCCGTCTTCTCCCTGGAACCGTCGAGGCTCTCGTCTGGCAGGGAGAAATCGATATCGACGCCAGCATCCGCTGCCGCATCAACCATGGCCGGAGAGCATCCCGCCGCAGTGCTTGCAAAGACCACAGCGGCCTTGTCCTTGCCAAGCCTGTCAAGCCAACCCTCATTTGCCAGGCGCTTGAACAGGTTCGCATGCCCCCGTCTGATCGAGCTTTCCATCAACGTGATGCCCGCGACCTCGGGTTCGCCTGGCATATTTCCCTGCGGTAGTACCGACTGCTGCAAGGGGGCGCCGCGATCGATGAACGCGACGACCGTGGCCTCATCCGCGTCATCCATCTCACCTTCCACAGCCAGCGCCGCGGCATAGTTGGAGTGAAAATCGAACCCGGCCTGCTCGAGCCAGGGGATAAGGCCGGGACTGCCCGTGACCCAGCGGTCCGTGCCAGCGATGCGATCGATCGAAGCTTCCAGGTCTTCCACCGCCTGAGGCATCCCGGCTTTCGTGCCCATATAGTCGACGACGGTCTTTTTCCGATCGCCCACTACCAAGGTCACGATGTGAGTCGGCCCGTCCGTCACGGGGTATCGATAGGCGTTCTTGAGGTGCCAGAAATTGGCCGCTTCAAATTGCTTTAACAACGCCTCCACCACTTCGGGGCGGACCTTGTCTTCATGCGTTCCCGGAAGCAATACGCTGCTGGAACGGGCGAACTGCCGATGCAGTGCATCCACCCCGTCGATAGGGGACGCGCCGGTGGTGAACTGCACGAGTCCATCACCATGGATCGTCACGTTGTACGCCGGGCACGAGCCGTAACAGGCCGATCGCGCCAAAGTGATTGCGACCCCGTCCGCGCCATTCGCAGCAGCCACCGACGGGATGGCAATGGCCATCGCGACGAAGCAAGCGGCTTTCATCATGCCGGCGACGCTGTATCTACCTGCAGTCATGGATTCCCCCGAACCCTTCTTTGAACAAGTCACGCGTTCATCGTTTTCTGGTGCTTCAGCAGTCTATACGGCAAGTCGTCACCGAGTTGGCGGCGCATCCTGGCATGCGCGCTGCCCTCTGAATCTTGCCGATCTTGCGGCGCCGGCCATGTTCGCCTCGATTCGAATACAGACACTGTCAGGTCGGCTTGTGCGGAGCCTACTGCGCCGTCAGGCTGCTGTGCCTCAGGGATGCGCCGGCCGGGGACGCGGGCGGCAACACAGAGAGCGTGAGGCGTGCGAAAGCGCCGTGGGCCGAGAGGGCGGTGATCTGGTGCGTGCCCGGTTGGGCGAGCGCCAGCCGCATGGGCGCCGGGCCCGAACTGTCGCCTTGCAGGCGGCCGTCGAGCAGCCATTGCACGCGCTCCAACGTACCCAACGCCCGCAACGTCACCGAAAGTGGTGCATCGCTGTTGGGCGCCGCGCGAAGGATGGCGCCGTCGCTGATGCCGGCGATGCGGATGGGGTTGGCCACCTCCAGCGAATCCGGATCGCAGCCTGGCGCGAGCGGTGGCAGCGCCGACGCGGCAGCATCCGCCGGCGCCAGCCAGGGCGTGGCGAGCGCTGGCCAACGCGCCAGTGTCACGGTGTGTTCGCCGGCGCCATGGCAGGTGGCGCTGAGACGGCGTTGATGCGCGTCCACGCGCACGGCCAGCAAGCCGCCCATCCAGGCGGAAACGTCGCGCTCGGGAAAGGTGGGCGGTAGTGCGCCGTCGATCGTCCACCCCGTGCGACGATCGCGGCACAGCGCCGCGGGCGTGTTGTTCGCGGAGCCACCCAGCGGCCAGCAGATGTCTACGGCACCCACGGATGCTGGACGCGCCGTGCGTGGGTTGGCGTGACTGGGCGCAAGCATGGTCGCCACGCTGAACATCAGCGGCAACGCGGTCACGGCACCGTATTGGCCGGGCGATGGCGTGCCATCGGGACGGCCGATCCACACGCCGAAGGTCCAGTCATCCGTGACGCCGATTGCCCACGCATCGCGGTAGCCATAACTGGTGCCGGTTTTCCAGGCGATGGCGTCCTGCGAGCGCAACGTGCCGTCGAGCGGTGCGCCAGCGACATCGGCAGCATTGGTCGAGAGAATATCGCGGATGATCCATGCGGCTCCCGGACTGAGCAGCCGTCGCGGCTGCGCGGATTGCGACGTCGTGTAACGCGGTGTTCCCGCCACGCCACCGTTCGCAAAGGCGGTATAGGCACCTACAAGATCCTCCAGTCGGGTGGAAGCACCACCCAGGATGACGGCAAGATTGGGCGAACCGCCTGCAGGAAAGCGCAGGTCGATGCCGCCGTTGGCCAGCCGTGCCACGAAACGATTGGCGCCGACGCGGTCGAGTACATCGACAGCCGGCACGTTGAGCGACAGCTGCAGCGCCTGTGCCACGCTGACCGGTCCACGGAACGCCTCGTCGAAGTTGGCCGGTCGATAGCCGCCAAAATCCTGAGGCGCATCGACCAGCAGACTCTGTGAGGTGATCAGTCCGTCATCCAGCGCCAGCCCGTAGAGGAATGGCTTGAGCGTGGAACCCGGCGAACGTGATGCATGCACCATGTCTACGTGGCCAAGCCGACGCGGATCGCCAAATTCGGCTGTGCCCACATAGACCCGCGTTTCCAGCGTGGCGTTGTCCACCACCAGCACGGCGGCCGATGTGCGCGACGGCAGGCGCGACAGATATTCGCTGACGCGATCTTCGACGGCCCGCTGCAGGTTCGCATCGATGGTGGTGACGATACGGCGCTCGGCCGGCTGCTGGCGATGAAGCCGTTCGGCCAACAACGCCGCATCCAGAGGCGAGCGCAGGGAGCGCGCAGTGACGGGTTCGAGCCTGGCATCGGCAACCTCGGCGGCATGCCACAGGCCCTGCTCCTGCATGCGCTTGAGCACCTTGTCCCGCGCGCGTCGCGCTACGTCCGGATGACGGTCGGGGCGATAGCTGCTGGGCGATTGCGGCAATACGGCGAGCAACGCGGCTTCGGCGTGCGACATCTGTCGTGCCGGCTTGCCCAGGTAGGCCCAGGAGGCCGCCTCGACGCCTTCGATCGGTCCACCGAAGGGGGCGTGATTGAGATAGACGTCCAGAATCTGCGCTTTGCTCAGGTGAGCCTCCAGCTGAAACGCGCGCACGATCTGCACCAGCTTGCCGCTGACCGTGTGCGGCATCGGCATGACGATGCGCGCCACCTGCATGGTGAGCGTGGAGCCGCCGGACACGGCATGTCCATGGCGCAGCACGCCCCAGGCGGCACGCGCCAGCGCGAGTGGATTCACGCCGGGGTGACGATAGAAGGCCTGGTCTTCGTAAGTGAGCAGCGCCTTGAGATACAGCGGCGACACCTGCGCGGCGGTGGTGGGATAGCGCCATACGCCATCGCCATCGGCGAAGGCACGCAGGGGCGTGCCGTCTTTCGCCAGCACAACGGTGCTGCCCGTATCGGGTCCCGGTAATCGCAGCGGAAACAGGCGATCCAGCAGCAAGGCCGCCAGCAGGATGCCGACACATGCCACCACCAACGCCCGCAGCAGGCGACGCCATGGTCCGCGTACCGGGTGGTGACGGGTGGGAACGGGAGCGTGCATCGGTCAGTCCGCTGGCCGGGCCGCGCGATGCGCGCGGCCCGGATGCGCTCAGGGTTCTTCGACGGTGAGTTGCCCGACGGCAGATACGCCGTAGCCGCGAATCGCAGGGCGATACATGTCTTCCACCAGCGGAGGCGGCACGGTGTACGTGCCCGGAGTCACGGCGCGCACCACATAGAACACGCGTGCCGTGGCGCCGCGCCGCAGCGACAGCGCCGCGGCATAGCGGTCGTCGCGGTATTCCTCGTGCACCACATTGGCTGCGCCTTCGTGTTCGGTCAGGCGGATGCCGTCGACCACGATGTCCTCCCACTGTTTCGCGCCGCCAAGGTTGAGGTTTTCCACTTCCAGGCCGCCGGGCTGCAGATCGGTGAGCAGTGCGTCAGGCATGTCGACGCGCGCTTCCATGCTGACTTCGGCGATGAGCGTGTCGCCCTCGCGCAGCTTGCCGCCTGCCCAGGGTTTGCCGTCGGTGGTGAAGTAACGTCGACGCACGTCGACCTGGCTGTCATCGGCGGCGGGCGCCTTCAGCGGAATGCCGGCCACGTCGAGCGTCGCGAACACGGTGCCCTTGTCGGCTGGTTGCACGGTGACACCGCTTTCCATGTCAGCGGGGGTCAGATCGCGCACCCAGATCGTCTGTCCATCAGGAACGGTTTCCGTCTTGGCGCCTATGCGCACCGAGGCGGCGAGCGCTCCCCTGCCACCCGCATCGAATGCGTGTGCCACGCGCGCAATCGCTACCTGTTCCTGCGTGCTGAGGTAGGACCACGACCAGTGGTAGTACGGCACTTTCTCGTTGCCGGCCTTTACCTTGGTGGTCGCGTTGCGCGCCCAATCGATCAAGGCGGCGTCGTACTCGGGCTTGTTCAGGCCATAGGCATGGGTCAAGGCCACCATCACGCCCAGGTCGCGCAGGTCCGAACCGTAGTCACCGACATACCACGGGCGCTCCTTGTTCCACGCAAATGCCTCCTGGATGGCTTTCTGCGCACGCTCGTTGTCGCCCATGAGCTTGAAGGCCACACCAAAGTGGACGAGCGGCAGCGGACCGACGAGTTTCTGCCGCTCGTTGTCGAAGATGGCGCGCAGCGTTCCCAGCGGCGCCCGGTTGACGCGGGCGAGCACGTAGCCGGAGTACGCCTCGTCGGCGATGCGCAGGTGATCGTGATGCTCGTAGGAGTAATAGGGATGACCGCCGGCAAGCAGATCGTCGTTCAATCGCTGCAGCGATTTCTGCAATACCTCCTGCGGCACGGCGAAACCCGCCTCGCGCGAATCGAGCATGAAGTCGACCACGTAGGGTGTCATGAATGTTTCGATGGGACTGGTGCCACCCCAGAAACTGAAATGCCCGTTGCTGGCCTGGAACGAGGCGATGCGCGCCAATGCGCTCTCCACGGCCGCCTTGCGCCCTGCCTCGCCAAGCCCCGATGTGCCCAGCGTGCGCGCCGTCTTTTCGTCCAGATAAAGCGCCGCGTAGCCTTTGCTGGTGGTCTGCTCGATGCAACCATAGGGGTAACGCAACAGCTCGGACAACGCGGCGCTATAGGGCAAGGGCGGCAACAGGCTCAGGGTGAGGCGGTTGCGCACGGTGGACGACACGAGCCCGTTTATGGCGCTGCCATCCAGGCGCACCGGCTTGCCCTCTTCGATGGCCATCGGCACCGTGCTCACCACGTCAGGCCACGCGTTGCGTACGGCGAACTCGAAGTGGCGATCCACCTGGTAGTCGTTGAGTTCCGCGTGAATATCGATCTTCGCCACGGCCACACCCTGGTCCGCGGTGACAGGCATGACCAGCGTGGTACCGGCGCCGTCCTTCAGTGGCACGCTGCGCGCGGCGTCGGCCACCTTGATAAGGCCATCCCCCTTCACGCTCACCTTGGCGACGCCGTCCTTGCCCGAAAGGTTCTTCAGGTCGATGCTGATCTGCGCCTTGTCGCCACCCGCCATCACGCGCGGCGTGCTCGGCTCGACCACCAACGGGGCCCGCACGGTGACGGCGCCATCGGCATTGCCAAAACCATCGTCGGCATAGGCCAGCGCGGAAAGCCGCAGGCTGCCGTTGAAGTCCGGCACCAGCAACTGCACGGTCGCCTTGCCCTGCGCATCGAACTGCACCGGCGCCGCGAACAGGTCAACGATCTGCACCTTTGGATTGAGGCGCGCACCGTGCGGCAGACCCTTGCCGCTCATGTCGCCGCCGTAGCGCAAGCGTGCCTCCGCACCTTCCATCGCCTCGATGACGCGACTGTAGAGGTCATACGCATCCACGCTCAGCGCGCGTTTCGCGAACATCCAGGCCCACGCGTCAGGCACCGGGTAGCTGGTGATGTTGAGCACACCCTGGTCGACGGCCGACACAGTGACATAGGCCTTCTTGCCGGACAGCCCCTCAGCCCGCACGGTCACATCGAGCGGGTGCCCGGGGCGCATCAGCGCTGGCGCGCTGAGCTTCAGGGGAATGCGCCGGTCATTGCGCTCCATGGCCACGTGCTCCACACCCATGGCGCGGGCGGGCGTGGTCTTTTCCGACGCGTCGCCACCACGAAACACCAGCGCGACCACATAGACATCGTGGCGTTCCCACTCCTTGGTCACGGGAATGTCGAACGTCGCACCGGCGGTGGCCTTGATGTTGCGGATGTAGAGCAAGTGATCCGACTCCACCAGCAGCACGCCTTGTCCATCATGCGGCGGCGTCACGGTGACTTTCATGGTGTCGCCGGCGCGGTATCGCGCCTTGTCCAGCGCCACCTTTACCTTGTCCGGGCGCGCTTCCTTGCCGGTGTTCTGGTCGTCCCAACTGTAGCCGGCGAAGAACGGGAACACGGACGTGAGCTGCGTTTCGGGGTCGTACACTTCCAGGCGGTAGCCGCCCCAGAGCACGGGGAAATTCACCTTCACCCGCTGGCCGGGCGCGACGTCGACATCCTTCTCTTCGACCAGCGATAGCTGCACGTTGGCGTTGGACTTCCATTCGTCGCCGTGTTCGTACAACCAGTAGAAGTCCCGAATCTCCTGCTGCAGGCGCACTTTCAGATGCTTGCCCGCCACCAGCTTTCCGTCCATGTCGGCACGCATCACTTCGAACGAGGCTTGCCCTTCGCTGGGCGCACCCTGCTTGGGATCGAACAGCGGTCGCACGCCCGTCAGCGCGGGCGCCGGCCAATACACGCGATCGAGCAGGCGCGTGACCGCACGGCCGCCGCTTTCGTACACGCTGCCCGAAAGCGTCGCGGTCAGTGGCGCCACCGGTTTCACCTCGCCGGGCAGAGCGATGTCCTGCTCCAGATGGCCTTGCGCGTCGAGCTTGGCGTCCAGCACGTCCGCGGCAGCGGCAGGCAGATCCACCAGAGGATTGCCGAAGAAGACGTCCGGCAGGGACGGCAGCGGATGCACTTCGGGTTTCATCAGGAGCTTGGCCGTGACGCGATTGCCGTCGGCCGGTGCGCCATAGAGGTAGCTGGAGGACACCACCAGCTTCAGCGGCTCCGACGGCGCCAGCCGTGCCTGCGGGCTGGAAAGATCCACTTTCAGCCGCTCGGGAAGGAACTCCTCGACGTGGAAAGGAAAGGCCTGCACGGCCTCCTTGCTGGCCGGATCCAGACGGAACTCGAGCTGCCACAAGCCGGTAGGCGCATCCGCGGGAATGGCCTGGCTCAGCTCAAAGTAGTTGAGGTCTTTGGGCTCCAGCCGGGTGTCGACCAGGCTGCGTCCATCGGGCTGCTTGAGGCGGACGAATAGCGTCTGCGGCTTCATGGGCCGGCCGTCGTAGTCGCGCAACAACGCGGAAGCGCGCAAGGTCTCGCCGGGTCGGTACAGGTCGCGCCCGGACCATGCGAAGACTTCGAACGGCGCCTGCTTCCTGCCGGTGACATCGAAATTGGAAATGTCCAGCGCGGGGCGGTTGAACGGCAGCACCGAGACGTCTTTGCCCTTGCGGGCGATCAGCACGTCGGTGGATTGGACCTTGTAGGCGATCAGGGCGTTGCCATCGTCGTCCGTCGTGGCCTTGAGCCTGGCGTTGCCATCGGCGTCATCCACTTCCACCGCGACGCCACTCACCGGCGAACCGTCGTGCAACGACGCCACGTGCAGCAACACGTTGTCGCGGTAAACGCGAAGGTGCAGGCCCAGATCGCTGACGAAGAACACGGCCGTGTCGTAGGTGCCCGTGTAGGTACCGCCCTGCTTGAGCATCGCCATATAGACGCCCGGCTGCGACAGCTCAGCGACCTTTTGCACGGGGATATAGGTGATCGTACGGGCATTGGGGTCGCCACCCAAGGTGTAGTGGTTGGCGTAAACCGAATCACCCATGTCCGTGATGGGGCGACGCTTGCGCTTGCCGTTATTGCAGCTGTCCCAGGGACTGATCTGATGCTGCAGTTCGTACTCGCCACGATGCTTGTTGGCGGGGAAGGCACAGAACACATCGGAGATGGCATCGTCGTGAACACGGAAGAACTCGATATCCGCATCGTGCACATTCACCGACACCAGCGGCAGTCCGCGCGAGCCTCGCGCCGGCAACACGCTGCCCACTGAGGCGAAGCCCACCGCGGCCGGTACGCTGCCGGAATACACGTCGCGCTTCAGGTCGGCGCCCAGTGACCGGCCATCTGCCGCCATCAGGCCCGCTCGCACCTGCACGGCATAGTGCTGGTTGGCCTGGACAAACGGAAAGACCAGGGTTTTGCCATCGCTCCCCAGGCTCCAGCTGCCACTGATCGTTTCGCCGTTGGGTCCGCTGAGGGAAAGCAGGCTATCGAACGACTGAGCGGATGCCAGCGGCGTGCTGAACGTCAGTACGAGTTCGGTGCGCGAGTCCTGCGCGCGCGAGCCTTCGCTGAGCAGGGTAAAGACACTGCCTTTGGCCGTCTGTGCGACCGAAGCGGCCGGGACTGGATGGCCCTGCAACGCAGGCTTGTCGCCTTCGTGGCGGCCACAGCCGGCCAGTGAGGTTAGTGCCAGGCACAACATCCATCTGGCCACGCCCAAGGCACGGCCAGAGTTTGATATCCGATCCATAGATTTCCCCCTAGATACGGCGGCAGTCTCGCACGCATTTATGGCCGAATTGAGGCCAAGCGCTGGCGGCTTGCTTGAATCCAAGCGGACCTTTGCGCCAGTGCGTCGACCGCCGGCCACATGGGTTCTCAGGTCGGGCATGTGGCCCGGGACGCTGGCGGCGGAGTATGTGCGAAGCCGACCTCGACACTTCCGGCAGGCCTCTTTCAGTCACAGAGTCCTGCTGTCCGCTCAGGATCGGAAGCGGACGTAATCTCGATACGGGCCCAGGCGAGCGGTCAAGGCTTAAACCGCAAAACCAGATACAGGGTGAACACGAACAGCACCAGGCCGACGAGTAACAAGGTGCGCACCAACCGCGCGTAGAAAGCTGCTTCTGGTGCCTGCAATTGACTTACGCGCGAGCTAAAGGCCGTTCTGATCACCGCCACGGCCACGTTTGGATCGCCTTGGCGCGGCAGCCCTTCATACAAGAAGGAGAGCGACCCTCGGCGCCGCACCCATTCAGGCTTCTCCGCCTTGACGATTCGGTAGAACCTCGAGAACGCGTACAAGTAGACAGGCACAACGAGAACATAAGTCCAGCCCAGAGCCACCAATAGCAAGCTCATTCGCACCTCACATTCCCGTTGGGAGGGCTTGCGTGGCGACAGCCCCGTCTAAACAATCAGGTCCGCATCGAGTCGCAAGCGGACTCTTTGGCTTGCATTCCTTTTGGCCGTCCGAGCCTCCGCTCGTCTCCGTACGCCTTCATTGCACAAGGACGGCGCCGAATGGGCCGTTTGTCGAGCTATAGGTGCCAGTACCAACGGACTGCAGAAACAACAGGTAGGTCGATCCGGTGACGCCACAAGCCGGGTCAAATTCGGCAACTGGGCCATCAACGAGGAGCACGATCTGATCGACCTTCGGACCTTTCAGAGACTTTGTCACTCTTAGATGGGCGCACGAGAAGTCCTTCCTGCAGCCGTTCTTATCGACCCTGAGGACCGTGGCAATGGCCACCAGATCGGACGTCCCCACCCGCTCTTTCCAGGCTCTTCTCCGTAACCTGATTGCTCCACGCGACGCCGACGGGCGCGATGGAGAGCAACGCCGTTGCGACGAAAGCCAGCCAGTCAGATCCAAGTCTCAGCATCGAAAGCCCCTATGAGCCGATGTCCCTGTGGGTCGGAAGCGGACATTAGCCAATCTGCATCAAACCTCAACGGCCAACCGGATCGATCGTCCGAACTTCGATGCCGATTGGCTTGCAAGACCCCAAGGTAACTTCGCCCGGTGGAGCTGGATCCACGATTCGGCCTTCAATGACGACCGTAGCTGCGTCGAGCTCCTGTGCCCGACGAATCAGGGCCGTATCTGAGCGCTTGATAAGAATCGGAAGGCAAAGCGGTTCGGGCGGATTGTTGGGATCGGTGCCCGCTGGAAACAGATTTCTGTTCTCGCCTGCCCAGCGTAGCAGCCCTGTTACCTTGAGTTCCTGACCAAGCATGGGTTTTGCATCGCGAAAAATCTGAGGTATGGGAATCTTTGTTGCTTCAAACGCATGTGCCGGAATCCATCGGACGCATGCCATCGTGATAAGAGCCGCGCACAGCAGACTTCTCTTGACAGTATTCATGGGCTCAGTCCTTGTTCTGGACGACACTTCCAGTTTAATCAGATCGAAGCTGCACCCGATAGATTGCCAACTCTCTACTCGCGACCCGGCCAGGAGCCACTTGCGCGCCACTGATTCGAATATGCGTTCGCCCGTTGCTCGGTGATCTCGTCATTCACTGGATCAAAGTCGCCTCTCATCCAGGCATCCAAGGGTGACTCGACATTAGCGTCGCCACCTGACCAGGAGCCGTTCTGCTTTTCCCAATCCTAATGGGGTTGCTGACCGCGCAATGCCTGTACTCACTCATGCCCGCTTTACGGCACCGTGATTGATGAGGTGTCCAGCCCAGGTGGATCGAGATGGGGCGCTCCCAGCGCTGGCCTACTCCGCTGCTCCAAGCAAAATTGCCCGGACGACTTTGTATTCCTCCAGCCTCACATAATCCCGCTCTGTCGGCGCCGCTATCCGCGAAAGATCCATGTTCTCGGCGTTATCGGCCAGCTTGACGGCGAGCGCAATACGATCTTTCTTTGCTCTGCGCGCTGCATCCGACCGGGATTCGCCTTTACGCTTCGTCAGCGCATCGACAGCGGAGAGGACTTCTTGTGAAAACCCCTCGGCCCCGAGAAGCTCCAGTGTCACGTCGGAGTCCTCGACAACATCGTGAAGCACTGCGACGATCCTTTCAGGCGCCGACTGCATTCGAAGCATCACGCGAATCGGGTGGAGAATGTAAGGCTCTCCGCCTTTATCGACCTGGCCTGCGTGTGCCGCAGCCGCTATTGCTATGGCGCGTTCGAGAGTCGCCATGTCGCCTTCCCCTTTAATTCAAGCATTGGCCAGAACTCCTGTTTCCCTTAAGAGGAACGTCCGTTTCGGGTCGCAAATAAACCTATCACATCAGGACGTCTTAGCCCGTCCACCGATAGTCGGTCGGGTGCGTACCTTCGGGCAGTCTGCCCATCACCGCCTTGGCATTGAACGGAGCCGGTCCGTTGATGCTCAGCGTCTTCGTGAATTGGTTGAACTGCGAGATCGTCTTGTAGGTGCGGCGGAGCGGCGCATAGACCCCTGTTGCCCGCCCCTGTTGCTCCTCCTGTCCGTAGACGGTCAGCAGTGCCAACTCATCGGACTTGGCGGCGGCCATGGGAAACAGGAAGGCCTCTTCCACGACGCCGAGTGCACCGGGTGGGCAAAGCCACCCGCTTCGACGATAGAGTCAGGGGGACTCGAAGTCAGAAATGCGCCTCAAAGCCATCGGCATGCAGACGTCCCAGCAAGACTTGCGCCTCGATGGGTGAAAGGTCACGGGCCAGTTGTATATAGCCCGTGCCCAACTCGTCTTCTTTTGCCATAGCGATCCCTGCTCCCCCGAGCCGATGGTCATCCCGAAGAACGGCGTCCCGGCAGACTTCAGGGAGGAGTCTGCCGGGACTGGGGAGCAAACGGGACGATCGAGTGAGTCACTCACTCCCTGACCGTGACCTCCACACGCCGGTTCGGCGCCAAGCAAGCGATCAGTTGGGTCTGCGGGCCATTGGGGCATTCCTTCACAGGGTCCGCTTCACCTAGTCCCTCCGAGGTCATGCGGTTGGCGGGGATACCCCTGGCTGCCAGGTAGTCTCGGACGGCATCTGCGCGATGCTGCGACAGGGATCGGTTATGGGTGGCAGTGCCCAGCCTGTCGGTATAGCCGGCTATATGTATTCTCGCGTCGCTGCCACGCAGACGGTCGGCTAGATAGTCCAGCTCGCTGCGGCCCGAAGAAAGAATATCGGCGACACTCCCCTTATCGAAGGCGAACATGGCGTCCGCCGACAGCACACGCTTCTCCACCGACGGCGCAGGAGATGTGGTGATAGCTGGGGATGGCTGCTCAAGCAAGGCCTCGCACGATTCGGGTTTCCAGTAGAAGCTTTGCGCCATGTGGTCATCATCGAAGAGCACCTTGTACTGGCATACCGTCACTTCGTCGCTATCGGTCTTGCGGAAGTTGAACACGTAGTTCCACTCGCGTACGCCCCACACACCTTCGCTGAAGTGCGGATAGCCGATCAGGTCGGAGACCTGTTGTTTGTTGAGACCGGCGCGCATCTGCCGCAGATTGGCGAGATTCGGGAAGGTACCGCCCTTGTGCATGGGTGTGACCTTGTCGGGTGTCGGCCACACCAGTTCGCCGGCCGAATGACCGTCCTTGGCTACGTCGTGGCTGACGTTGCCGCAGGCGGCCAGTGCAAGTGCGGCGGTGATCGCCAGGCTGATCTGTTTCCATGATTTACGCATATCGATGACTCCTCGATGCTTTCGGGAGGCGCCCCGGCGCATGGCACCGGGCGGCACCTGTTACCAGACCACGCCCGCGCCCACGCCCGCGCCGGCGTCGCCGCGCGAGTTGGTGGTGGCGTTGAGCTTGAAGACGTAGCGGCCACTCTCGGTGATGGTGGACATGCCAACCGCAATACCGGTTTCACCATGGAACGCGCCTAGCGAGACAGCCGCCGAGTTCTGATTCGGCTGATAGGCCTGTGGCAGGCTCGCCAGTGCCATCGCCGAGGCGATGCCCGCGTTGGCGCGGTTACCGATTTGATTGAGCTGGCGGTCGACGGTTTGGAAGCGCTGATCCACGTAGTCTTTCGACCAGTTCTCGGCCTGGTTGATGGCCTCGCCGAGCTGGCCCACGTTCACCGCATCGGTGGCGTTCACGCCGTTGGCGACATTGGTGACGGTGCGTTCATTGCCCGCCGAACCCACGGACACGGAGTTGCTGGTGGACGCCACCGAACCCGCACCGATGGCGACGCTATTGTCACCCGCGGCACTGGAACCGCTGCCGACGGCCGTGCTGTTGTTGCCCGACGCAGTGGCGCCGGCACCGGCCGCAGTTGAGTTGTTGCCCGTCGCCGACGCCACCGTCGTGTTGTTAGTGCTCGTCTGGTAGGTGTTGTTCACCGTGTTGGTACCGCCGCCGTTACCGCCACCACCCGCCGGCGGCAGATTGTTGACGACGTTGGCGAGGTTGTTGAACTGCGTGTACAGCGAGTTCAACGACTGGTTGGTGGCATATAGCTGCGAGCCGTTGATCGCATCCGTGCTGGCACCACTGATACGACCTGCAGCCACGTTGGTGAGCGTGCGCTCCGCACCCGCGCTGCCTACGCTCACAGTCGACCCCGGCGTGGTTCCGGCGAAGTTGTAGGTGACACCGCCGAGGGTGCTGCTGGCGGTGCCCACGGCCGCATCGGTCTGCGATCCAGAACCCAAAGCCACGCTGCCGGCAAAGGCCGCCTGCGAGCCCGCGCCCAAGGCCAGCGCCTGGATGCCACTGGATGTGGCGTTGGTTCCAAGCGCGACGCCATCAGCAAGATTCACGGTGGCGTTCTGGCCGATGGCCGTGCCACCCGGCGCAGTCTGCTGCACGATCGCGCCATTGCCCATGCCGATGCCGTTGTCACCGTTCACCGTCGTCTGCGGACCGATGGCGACCGACTCCGCACCTACGGCCAATGAATCGGACGCGCTGGAGTTGGCGTGGAAGTACTTGATCGGCGTGACCGAGAACGAACTCATCGCGCCCTTGAGCTGGCGCAAGGTCACCGCATCCTGATCGAGCGTGCCATCCGCTACATTGGTGATCTGACGGAAATCGGTGGCGTTGCCAACCGAGACCGCGCCGAGCAAGTTGCGGTCGGTTGTGTTGTAGGGAATGGTGTTGGTGCCCACAGTGATGGAGCCGGAGGTCGGTGCGATCGGGCGATCAGACACTGCGCCGGAGCCCAGCGCCACGCCACCGAGCACCGAAACAGCCGTGTTCTGACCCAGCGACGTGCTGTTGTCCGCCGCCGCCGTAGCGCCCACACCCGCAGCCAGTGCGTTGATACCGGTGGCGCCGTTGTTGGCGAAGTTGCCGCCCTGCACGCCGTTGTCGTTGACGCTGTAGTAGTGCGTGCTGCTGGCAGCGACCACATTGCTCAGGTTGTCCACGGCCTGGTTGGTGGCGAACAACTGCGAACCGTTGATCGCATCCGTGCTCGACCCATTCACCTGTCCCGCCGCCACGTTGGTGATCGTGCGCTCATTGCCCACCGTGCCCACGCTGACCGTGCTCAGCGGCGTCGCGCCGGCATAGGTGTAGGTGGTGCCGGCGATTGTGCCGCTGCCCGTATGCACCACCGCGCCCGTGGCTGCGCCGGAACCCAGCGCCACGTCACCCGGGTTGGTCCCGGCCGTGGCGCCATTGCCGATCGACACCGCGTTGGCGGTACTGGCGGTAGACACCGGCCCGATCGCGACGCTGTTCGCGCCAATGGCTTGCGAATCGACCAGGATGGAGTTGGCGTGGAAATACTTGATACCGCCACCACCATCCACCGCGCCACCGATCTGGTCGAATACCTGCTGCAGCGAGGTGTACGTTGTGCCGCCGTAGCTGACGTTGGTCGTCACGGCGCCGGTAGTGGGATTGTAGGTCGTGCCCCCACCGATGCTCGTGGCAATGGTGTTGCCCAGATTCGTCACCGTGCTGCCCACTGCCGTTACGGCCTGGTTGGTGGCGAACAACTGCGAGCCATTGATGGCGTCCGTGCTGGAACCGCTGATGCGGCCCGCGGCGACGTTGGTGATGGTGCGCTCGGTGTTCAAGGCACCCACGCTCACCGTGCTGGTCGGCGTGGTGCCGGCAAAGTTGTACGTGGTGCCGTTGATGGTGGTGTTCGCGGTTTGCACGGCAGCAGCCGTGACGGAGCCCGAGCCCAGCGCAACATCATTGGCGTTGTTGGCGGTAGCTGCATTGCCGAAGGCCACCGCGCCGGCGGCCAGGGCGCTACTGCCGTTGCCCACCGCCACCGAGCCCACGCCCTGCGCATTATTGGTGTTGCCGATCGCCACCGCGCCGTCGCCGTTGGCAATGTCATTGGCACCGGTTGCGACCGCGCCGTTGCCGTTGGCGGAGTTCGGATCGCCGATGGCGACCGCGCCATTGCCGTTGACGACCTGCCCCTCGCCGATCGCCACGGCGCCCGTGCCGCCATTGACCTGCGAGCTGTGGCCCATCGCCACCGAGCCGGTGCCTGCGCCCGCGGCCACGGTGTTGCTGTTACCCACGGCAACGGTGGAACTGGCCAGCGCCTGCGACAGCGCACCGACGGCGGTGGCGCCGCTCGCGCCTGCATTGGCCTGCGTGCCGACCGCCACGGCATTGAGGGCATTGGCTGTGACGCTGCTACCCAGCACGACCGAGTTGACGCCTGACGCCGTGGAGTTACTGCCCAAAGCGATCGCACCGGTGCCCGCGGCACTCGTATTCACACCGAACGCAGACGAGTTGCCCATCGTGGCATGCGTGTCGAAGCCCACGGCGGCAGCATTGCTGTTGATGGCGCTCGACTCTGCGCCGATCGAAATCGCATTGGTGCCAGACGCCGTGGCGCCTGCGGTGGTGTCGCCTCCGATTGCGATGGAAGCGACGCCGGAGGATTTAGTCGTCATGCCGAGGGCGATTGCACCGGTCTGGCTCGCATTGGCCTGCAGGCCCATGCCGATGGAATAGGTGCCCGAGGAGTTCACGTCCGTGCCGATGGCGATGGCCGACTCTGCCGATGCACCGGTCCCGGTGGTGCGGGCACCTAGATAGATCGCGTTAAGGGCTGTTGCGTAGGCTTGCCAGCCCACTGCCGTCGCATGGGCAAAAAGGCTTTGCGTCGACAGACCCACCGCCGTCGCTCCCTCGCCGGTGGCATTGGTAAAGCCGCCCAGGGCGGTGGCTTGCCCGTTGTTCACTTGAGCAGACGTGCCTAGCGCAACGGCGTTCAACGCACCGACCGCTTTGGACACGCTACCGATGACGACGCTATTGGCGGAGTTCACATCGGCCGAGGCATGCGTGCCGATGGCCACGCTACTGGTCGAGGCAGACGATGCGCCATCGCCTTGGGCAATCGCCGAGGCACCCGTGGCGTTGGCGATGATACCGATGGCCATCGCGTTGCTGGCCGTGGATACCGCCTGGGTTCCAAAGGCAATGGAAGAGTTGCCGGAAGCCGTGACGTCGGTGCCAACGGCGATGGCGCTATTGGCCAGCGCCCCTGTCCCGGCCGCGGTACGCGCTCCGATATAAATGGAATTGATGAAGGCAGCATTGGCCTGAAAACCGAGAGCCACGCCATTCTGCCCCGTGCTTTGCGCGGCGTATCCGACCGCGACCGCACCCAGTACCGAAGCATTGGAGATTGAACCGAGCGCAGTCGCGCCGAGCCCACTGGCCGTGGCGCCCAAGCCCATGCAGGAGGCGGTGCCGTTATAGGCGTTGAAGGGCGAAGGGTTGCAGTCCACCGACTGCGCATGGGCCGGCAAGACCCAGCCCATGGCGCCTGCTGCCGCCAGCAAGACCAGCACGCCCGAACGCCGGGGCATCTTGCCTTGCCCGCCACCGCGCTGGCACGAGGCCAACTCCGAAACCACCACGAGCTGGTTCAGCGCGCGGCTCCACACCTTGCGATAGATCTTGTTCATGCCTGGCTCCCTTGTGGCTCATTGGCATCAGGGACGCGGTCAGGACAAAGTGCTGGGCGCAGAAACCTATCGCGCATGCATCAAGCCTGTGCGAAGGAAACAAACCCTCCTTCGCTCACGCCATGGCATGAACGTTTTCTTGAAACGTCAGGAATCGAGTCGATGCGCTCGGCTACTAAGAACCCTGCACAGCCCCTGTTTGATGACGAAGACTCAAACGAAACGGCATGACTGGGGAATCGGCCTGATTCGCTTCGTTCCGTTGATGCGACACCCGTGTACTCGCGCAGCACTTCACGCGCAGCCCCCCTGAAAATAACCGGACTGTTTCAAACTGATTCGCGGCTGCCGCATCCGAAGAATGGCACCACAGGAGCAAACTTGTGAGTGGCGATCGACAAAAAAAACACGAACCTCGTCACAATTTGTATCGATCTATCTTACGATTGCGCGCCTCGTGAAAAGTGCATGAAGACTTTCCGCAAGCGGCAACGGCATGACACGTTCCGTGCAACGGAGAGATCTACTTCCAGGCTTTTTGGACGACAGAAAATTCTTGCGGCCTGTTGCATGTCTGCGGCGGTGAGCCCTATGACGGCGAGCATCGCGGCGGGCCTTTCTTCCGCTCGAAACACCTCCGCCATCGGGGAGAGCAGCTTCAGCCGTTCGAACCTGCTGCACTGCATCTGCCGTAAGTTCATGCACACGAGCCGGGTGCCGTGGCGCACAGAGAACCCTGCCGGGGTCTCGAAAACGATGGAGGCTGCGTGCCCTCGGTCCGGCACGTTAATGCTCAAGGTGAAGGAATCCGTTCGTCATCCTCTCCGGCGCTGCGCAGGCGGTTTCTGCAGCCGCAGAGGGGGCGCATGAAGTGCATGCCGAAGCTGTCGATGTTCGCCTCGCACCACCCCTAAACTCCGGGAACTCGGTATGGCGGCAGATGCAGATCCACAACAGTTCGCCGCGAGAACTTGTTCGTGCCAACACGCGTCTGCTTTGGGTCGGAAGCAGACCTAATGCATTCTAAGCAGGGGTCTCACCAGGCGGCAATTCGTCCCCTCTCGGCAAGCGAACGTGGAGCCGCGCCTGCTCGTCCTTGGCCCCAAACGCGCGGTAGTTAGACCGGGCCTGATGCAAACTCGGGCGATTCGCGCCGCCAGCGAAGTCGGGGTTCCCAAGCTGTACGTCGTCATCTTCCCAGAAGCAAACAGGACAGATCACGAACGAGCCGGGGAACGAACCGTCTTCTGGCATTGTGAAGTGGCCGCAGCACGGGCAGGCAGAATTCATACTTCCCCATCGTCATCAGTTAAGGGGCTGTTTCGAGCCCTAAGCGTCACTGTGCGGGGCCCTCAGGAATTCTCGGGACGTAGCGAATACCGACGATGTTTCTGAATGCGCCAAGCCTCGGAATTCCCGATCCTGCGTACTTGCCATCAAAAACAGCGAGCACCATCACCGGCGCCAGCCCTTGGCTCAGATGGGCCATGACCTTTTGGTCCTCCGGATCCATGCTCGTTCCAATGAGCTCGATTCCTTCGACCGGGACGTCAGCCTCATATCTTTCTTTCGAAGGGTAGAGCACTACCTGATCAAATGTCTTGACGATAAAGCCCACCACCGAGACTAATCTGCCATCGTATTTTTCAGGAGTGGCGATCAGCTTATAGAAGGACACATTGCACAATTCACGACTGGCATCGCGCCCCCACGCGTAACACTGCGTTCCGAAGCGTCCGTCATGCGTCCTTTCCGGCAAAGCCGTTTGCGCCGATAGGTTCTGGGCCAGAAGGAGCGCGGATAGCAACAGGATGCTTGCGTACCTCATTGGGACACCTCCAACAGTAACAAACTTCCAAAAGTGAAGCGGTAGGTGCCGAGACAATTCGGGCGGCCCAGCGTTCTATACATATGCTCGAGCTACTGTGGTCCGCTGTGGGTCGGAAGCGGACCTTTTGTAAGTCGATCCACTAATTGTGGATCGAGGCCTTCTGGGTCTCGACCACGAGTGAGGCTATCTGGTCTTCAGACAGGTTTTTCAGGTCATTGAACGCCGCATCGGTCAAGCGCTTGTCTCCAGTTCCTTCGCCATGCAGCTCATAACCCTTATCTGAGTGCAGATAGAAGAAGTAGAAGGGCATGGCAGGGTTACTTGGAGCCGTAACAATGACCAAGGATCCTTTGTCCTCGCAGCTATAGACCAGCCAATCGGTGCCCCCGTACTGCTTAGTCACCGGACCCACATCGCATTTGAGTGTGGGAGCGTCAACGGAATGAGCGCCCCTTGCGAAGAAGACCGTGCCTACCAGCATCAACAGTAGCAGCCGCTTCCATCGATTCATTGAGCCCCCTCAGGCTATCCCAGCTTGGCCAAGATACCTGGCCACCCGTTGATTCTTCAAAGCGTCCGCTACGGGTCGAAAGCGGACGTTCGAGGAACTTACATTTTGACGCCGCTCTCCCGAAACGCCTTGGATGCCATAAGGCATTGTCCAATGCTTCGCTGGAACCCACCACTAGCCATGAGCTGTCCATAGTGAACAAAGGATGGCTGCTCGCGGATGCTGATCAGCTCTTGGCGCTCCTGGTCAGTGAGTGCACTGACAAAAGCAGGATCCGGCCCCTGGGGGGGAGCCATGTCTAACATCATTGATCAGCATGGCCTGCCCAAGCTCCAGGGTCTTCTGGCCCATCGGAGTCTTGAATGTCTTGATCAGGTTGGCTGCATCCTGAGGTGTCATCGGTGGCCCTGAGAACCCTCGTGCCACACAGCCTTTGACATCCGAAATGCCATGTCGAGCAACGCTTGCCATGAGCTTAGCGAACTCCGCATCATTCCCTTTTCCCCTGGCCGCGGACACCTCGGCCGCCACGCCCGCCATGTTCCTGTAGTTGTCCAGGAAGTTGGTCACTTCCACCAATTGTTCGAAAACTCCATCAGAAGCAGTCGCGTCATTCGCCGCTTGCGCGTGTATCGCTGCCGACCACAGCGCAACAGATGCGACAATGCAAAACATCGGGTTGATCTTCATCCCTCTCTCCAATCATTCCGTGCGCTTGCCGGGGTCGGCGATCGCACCAATAGGAGATCGGCAGCACTAGTCGCCACGCTCCTTTCATCCCCCCTCACTCCAGATCGCCAACTGCTGACAATTGTGTGCCTTCGACAATGTAGCGATGTCCGCTCTGGGTCGAAAGAAGACCCCTTTCGCCTTGTAGTCGCCAACGAAATCCCGCCCGCCATCGGGGCCGCGGAAACGGGGTCAGGTTCACTTCTCGAGCCCAAAGCCAAGGCTTAAACGAAGTTGACTTCGTTTTTGCGCAACCCCGTTTTTGCGGATCACCCACCATGTCCATGCTCAAAGTCAAAACTTCTTGTGATGTAGAGCTCGTCGATGTCCTGAACTTGCGATGGAAAAGGATCAAATGGCGAAGCCTCATACACAGCTTTTAAAGCTGCATCATCTAGCGTCTGAAATCCGGAAGATCGCACAACGCTGGCGGAAGACAACGTTCCGTCTCGCTTGACCACAGCCGTAATCAACACACTTCCATATTGCCTATCGCCTGCTGCCATCGCGAGGTATTTGCGATTGCCCACGGCCTGCACCCGACCGATCCAAGCATTCGCATAGGCCTCCATAGCCTTTGACTGCCCGGGGTCACTTCGACGGGGGTGGAAGTTGGCCATTCGGCTCTTAACCTCCTGACGTAGCTGCTCGAGCTCTTTGGCTTTGTCAGCTTTCGACACTTGCTCTGGAGTGCTCGCGGTCTGGCCGGACTGGACTTGCGCATAAGTAACCTGCGCAGAAAGCAGCCACAGAGCGCAGCTAAAAACCAAGGAGCTCTTGATCTCATTGATCAGTTCCATGTTCTCTCCTCACGACGCTGCCATCCCAATGGAACCCAGCGCCTGCTACGGGTCGGAAGCGCCTTATGTACTCCACTCTGAACTGCATAGCCCCACCCCGTGAGCTCCGCGCAATCCGTCTGCTACGGGTCGGAAGCGGACCTTGTCATCTGTCTTTTGCATCATTGAGAGACAGCCAAGCGGGCGGTCTCGCGGTTTCTGAATTCATTGACCAGGCGCTTGAAACCTTCCGTTTAGCCTGAAGGTTGCCACGGCACCACGCGTTCCAATCCAAGTTGTAAATGCCAACAGGCCCCCGACTCGGGTGAAAGACAGAGGCCCTGCCCAAAAGACGAAACTTACGACCCCTAGAAGGGCGCCGGCTACGGCCCCGGTGCGGCTGTGTTTGAACCGGGTGAAGTAGCCGCAAATCGCGAAGAGAGAAAAAGCGAATATCAGTCCAGGGGCGAACAGAAGCCAGAAAAAGGCCAGCAACGCGGCGCACCCGAAATAGCAATCACCGGCCCAGGTGGCTAGATCAATGGCCGTCTCCCGGTCGGCAATTTTTCCAAACAGGGCCTTCTGTACTGGAATCATCTATCTGAAGCTCCTGACGCTTTGCCTAGCTTAGATGCGCATATGCGTGACGTCCGCTACGGGTCGGAAGCGGACATACGCTAACCACCCATTGCCTCATCCTAGGCAAGGTTTTTTGTCAGTACGTATAAGAAAGACAGCACAAGGAGCGAGAAGATCGACCACCAGATGAACTTCGCCGTCGCCGATTTCGGTGACGTCCCTCCTACACTAAACATCGCCTTTCTCCTGTTATGACGCTGACACGGCAGTTCGTGCGTTCTCTCCATAGCATGTCCGCTTTGGGTTGCGACTTCAGCCGGTCGACGCAACACTCCTAACGCTTGCGCGTCTATAGTGTGTTGCGTCGACCGGCTGAAGTCGCAGTCGAAAGCAGACATCACCACACTCCGAATCTCACCGCTGGCCCCGAGCTCATCCTCCAGTAATCCCGTGATCCGAATACGGTCGAGGCTCTGCCAACGCCGCGCGGTGCACGGTGGCGTCACCCGAGGCGCCATCCCGCGAGCACAAAGCAGGTCAGTCCGATCGTCACTCCAACGATGAGAATCACGGTCTCCTGCCTCGCCTTGGACCGTGGAAACGCTCGTGTCCATCGTTGGTGCAGCCATCGACCAAGCCACAGCGTGACCAGGAGGGCGAGGAACGGGACTTTTCCATTGTCGAAAA
Organism: Dyella sp. 2YAF14; assembly: GCF_052114725.1. Lineage (NCBI taxonomy): Bacteria > Pseudomonadati > Pseudomonadota > Gammaproteobacteria > Lysobacterales > Rhodanobacteraceae > Dyella > Dyella sp. 2YAF14. The sequence goes on from NZ_JBFRFH010000007.1 coordinate 22,817, forward strand.
AGAGTTTGGACAACGCGCATGCGCCAAGGGCTGCCATGGCGCAGCCATAGATGACACGCCGTTCCTTGAAGGCGCCAAGCGACATGAGCAGCACCAGCGTGTAAAACGGCCAGTCCGGGAAGGAAGGCGGCCATTTCCAACCGGCGACGCCCAACACCGCCAGCACCATTGCGCCCCATGCTTCCCTGGGTACTTTCTCCAGTCGCAGCACTTGCGCCAGAGCATGCAGGCGTCGCCGGATGGCTGGATGCCAACGCAGCTGCCACGAACGCAGGGCTATTCCGAACCAGTCGGTGAAGAAGAGCGCGGCGGCGAGCAGCATGGCCGTCCACAGCCCTATCAACGCCACCATCGGGGCGTTGCTGGTGTCTGTCAGCAGCAGCGTCGCGATGAGGATGGCAGACACGGCTGCCATCGGAATGGTCAAGGCCATCTGCAGCAGGTTGGGCATCGGCGCGAGTGCGCGATACCAGAACCTGGTCGCCTTTTCGCCCAGGACAGCAGGCAGCGCCGCCCCGCCGTAGGTGGACGTGACCGCCCTGAACGACCGCGCGATACGGCTTCGGTTGATCAGCAAGGACGCCATCATCCACGCGCGCTTACCGCCACCAAACTTGCGAACGGTTCTTAGGGTACGCGCGGCCGAATTCTTTTGGTTGCCCGGTGCATCCAGCCACTTTGCGAATTCGTCCTTGGATACGCGCTGCTGCACCTGGGTGACGAGCATGCTGGCGACGTGCGGGGCGCCCGGCTTTCTGTAGTCGTCCCAACCAAAGAACTGAGCCAGCACCTCGATCGCTTCGCGGCGCGGGGAGCCTTCGGCAGCGATCTTCCGGAGCAGGGCTTCGGACGTGGCGGCCTTGAAATCCAGGGAGATCAGGGCGTCATGGCCATGCAGCCAGATGGCGAATCCCGACCACCGGCCATCGCGATCTTTGGTCTGCGCCAGAATGTTCGCGGCCACCTGCTGTGGCGACGGATGCGCACCGGTCGTGCTCACGTCGGGCGCAAGCCGCGTTGCGGGCGGCGGCAAGGGAGCGCGGGGAGCGCCCGGCATGGTTGGCAGCGGCCTCACGATAGCGGCCGGCGCCGCCTTGTCGACCACCTGGGATGCATCTTCGGCAAGCTTCCGGCCCGCAGCCGATTGTTCAACGCGCTCCTCATGGACAGCGGACGTGAGCTTGGCGTGTGCCAAGTGCACGCCGGCAGCATAAGCAACGGGCTCCTTCGAAGCGCTCTTCAATCGGGAAAGAACGGCGTCATAGGCCTCGCGGAGCTGGGCAAAGGCCTGCGGATCATCCTCCGGTCGGCATGCCTTCAGCCGTGTGGCGTACGCCCGCTTGACCGAGCGCACGTCGTCCGTGGGCGCGATGCCAAGAATCGTCCACCACGCCGGATTCAAACGATCGACTCCGCCTCGACACTTGCCAGTGCATCGCCGAACTGTTTCTGCGCCGTTCGAATGCGCAAGGGATCCTGGCTTTCCAGTACGGCCCGAAATGCCTGTATCCATTCGGACAGGACTCTGCGCACGTCGCCGATCCGCTCTTCGTAAAGGCGTTCCGCGCGAGCGATGAGGACCATATTCACCTGGTCGTCGCGCGGATGGATTTTCAGATGCGCCAATTCGCCGAGGCGTTCGGCGATCTGTTCTGGCGTCATGGAGGACGCATGGTGTTGGATCACCAGGCTGTGGCGCTCCTGTGACTTGACGACCCGTGCTTCGACTTCGATGATCCCGCTGATGTCGTAGGTAAATCGAACGTCTACCGAGTTTTCGCTGATGACGGCGCGGGGCAGCGGCACTTCGATCTCGCCAAGCAGAATATTGCCCGACACTCGCGGCGATTCGCCCTGAAAGACGCGCAGCTTCAGCGATGTCTGAAAGTCTGCCGTGGGATAGAACGTGCCCGATTTGCTGGTCGGCACCACGGTATTGCGCTCGATGATGGGCGAGTAGAGGCCATTCTCACGGTGGCCCGTCGCGTCACGGTGCGACACCTCGATGCCAAGGCTGTAGGGGCATACATCGGTCATCACGACTTCGCGCAACGACTCGGCGCGTGCCTTGAGACCAGCCATGACGGCGGTTCCGCGCGCGATCGCTTCGTCCGGGTTGATGTGGCGCAGCGGCAGACGTCCAAACATGCGCGTGACCAGACGGCTGACCATCGGCATGCGCGAGGCGCCGCCGACGAGCAGGATCTCGTCCAGGTCGTGGCTCGCGCTCTTGGAGTCACGCATCGCGCGCTCGATCGGCGCGCGCATGCGGCCAAGCAACAGGGCCGCTCGCGATTCGAACTCCGGCTCGGTGATGCTCCAGCGAAACGAACCCGCTTCAAGATCCACCGGTGCATCGAGGATGGCGCCCTGCGATAAGTCGCGCTTGAAGCGTTCCATCCGCTCGCGAAGTTTGGCGCGGTCGCTCGGGCCGAGCGATTCGTAACGAAGATTGAGATCCTGGCAGAACGACTGCGTCAGCACCCCCACGAAGTCCTCACCGCCGAGGAAGTTGTCGCCGGCAGTGGCATGCACCTCCATCACGCCGTCGAACAACTCGAGGATCGACACGTCGAAGGTGCCGCCACCCAGGTCAAGGACCAGAAATCGCGATTCGCCCCCACTCTTCTCCAGGCCATAAGCCAGAGCGGCTGCCGTGGGTTCGTTGACCAGCCGATCGACCTGGATGCCGGCCAGGGCTCCCGCATTGCGCGTTGCCTTTCGCTGCGCGTCGCTGAAATAGGCCGGCACGCTGATGATGGCCTCGGTGACCTGTTCGCCCGTTTCCGTTTGTACGTCGGCGATCAAGGATTTGAGCACCAAGGCGGACAATTCTTCCGCGCGGAACCGATGGGTTCCGATCTGCGATACCCGATCGGACCCCATGCTGCGCTTGAACGCGGCCACCGTCAGATGAGGGTGCGTCACGAGTCGTGATTGTGCCGCCGCACCGACCAGCACGGCGCCGTCGTCGCCTATGCCGACCACGGATGGCGTAAGGAAGCTGCCATGCACGTTGCGAATCAGCTGTGGTCCTTCCGGTGTCCACACACTGACAAGTGAGTGCGTGGTACCCAAATCGATCCCTACGATCATGCAACCGCCCCTTCGGTTGAATATCGCCATGAGGATAATCGAACAGTGGCCGGTTTGCAGCGAGCAGGGCGCGCATACGCACGACCTCCTGCCAGCTTGGGGTTGACGCCAGCGGAGCCGGCCATCGGCCAGATGGTGGTTGCACGACCGACGACGACGCTGGGCCGGACGCGGATGCCGACCCGGCCAGGGCATGACCCCGAGGCTCGATCACCCGCTGCCGAGCGCAGCAGACCTTTCAGCTCAAGACGACAGGATCGGATCTGATTCCGTCGGAGTCCGGAAACGGGAGGCACACTGAGGCGGCAACAGCCGCTAGCTCCGCGTAAATGCATAGAGGACAAAGCACCAGCAGTAAACCCCGGCACCTATTTCCGTGCGCAACACGTAGGCAAAAACAAGAGTTCCCGCCATCCATCCGAGCCAATACTTGGCAACAGACGCCCAGCCGAGCTGCTTATGCCGCAACACCGTGAAGACGACCATCCCCAGGCAACCAAGAACAAAGTTCACCAAGCCCTCCTTCCTTGGAAAGGTTATGCCCCGATGGCACTGCAATTTGCACGACCATCGTGACTGCTTTGCGTCGAAGGCAGACATGGCCAGCCTGCCTCGCCCCTGCTGACCAAATCCCGGGCATACGCTCGCTGGAGATAACTCATCGCGGTGGTGATTCACGTCGACCCATGACGACGAGGTAGCCGGTCAGAAATCCAAACCACATGCCAAGCAGGCAGGACAGATCCGTCGTTACAGCATGTTTGGATTCTTGCGATCGAACACACATCGACAGCAAACCGAACAACAGAAACAGACTGAGAACGGCGATGGAACGGTGCGCAGCAAGACGACGTTCCCCTGAATGTGAGACGACCGCTTTGTTGGGCCCCAGCCACTCCCGCCATTTGTCGCCCCACTCACGCATGGTTATTGCCAACCCGCTCCATGAGCGCGGCAACTGCGCGAGCAGATAGAAAAGCAATCCACCGAAGAAGAAACCATTCGTCATGCCCGGATTGAGTGCAAATACGAACACTGCCGTGTTTGCAGCCACCAGTCCCAAGGCGATCGCGATGAGCTGCGCAACGTTCACAGGCACCCTCCTTGGTAGTTCAGCTCCATAAGTTGAGTCCGCTTTGGATCGCAAGCCGACCCACCGCACGCAGCAGACTCAACGCTCACCAGGCTGGATGAAGAAGGTTATCGTGTAGTCGGGATTTGTAACGACTTCCCCTGTCGACCGAAGGTGGTACTCACCCGGCGGAGCAGACTCGATGGATCGCATGTCTGGCGGGAGATTGAAAGACTCTCCGTCACGACTACCCTGCAGTGCCAGTGTGATGCCGGCATCCTGGGCAACTGAAGTTACACGCCCCCAGAACTGCTCCTGTCGCTCGGGCTTGCCCCCGATGTCCGTGAACGTGAGTCCCACCAGTAGCAGTTTTCCTGGCAGGTCATGGGCCATGACCTCGTCCCACGCTCCCCTCTGATCGGCATCCTTGCTCATGCCCCGGCTTCCTTTCGATGAACGTCGCTTTTATAAACCAGGCTCACTTTGGGAGAAAGTGGATACTTCAGACATCAGTGCCCGCTCTGGGCCGGAAACAGACATTGGCCCTCGCCCTGATTGCGCATCCTGATCGTTGCAAGCCGGCGCTCGTCAAACATGACGCACAGGTGATCGCCTGTGTCAGGTTCCGCGGGCCTGCATTTGGCGGGTTCTGGACGCTGCCTTTGCACTGCGCCGAAGCTCGCGTCCTGTTATCCGCGGTTCGCAACTACACAGCAAGGTTGCCCACAAATTGCTTGATGTTCTCCAGGACGGGTTGTTGATCGCCCGCATGGGGCCAATGATCGGCGCCTTCCAGTTCAACGAATCGCGCTTTCGCGATATGGCCGGCGAGGTGCCGTCCGGCGCCCACGCGCACCGCGCGGTCGTCGTGACGGTGCAGCACCAGAGTCGGCACGGCAACTCGGTCTAACAGGTCTCGCACATCCATATCGCGCAACGTATCGAGCACGCCCCTGATGGCGCCCGGGCTCGACGCAGCCCGCAGCAAGCCTGCCCACCAGGCCCTGGCCTGCGGATCGCCTGACAGGCTCGGCGCGAAGGTTTCGATACCCGCAGGTCCACCCCACCCTGCGATGAGGTGCTGCAGCCATCTTTCATATTGGCTGGCCTGAAGCGCGTGGCCGTAGTCGGGCGTTGCGACACCCTTGGCCAGCGAGGCGAACAGAATGAGTCCGGCGACGCGATGAGGATGGTCGACGGCAAACTTGATGCATGCAGGTCCACCCTCGGACGCGCCGAACAACACGACCCGGCGGCTGCCGGCGGCGTCGAGCACCGTGCCGATGTCCTGCGCGGTGGCCTCGACACTGGGATTGAAGCCGACCCTGTCCGACAGCCCGACGCCCCGGCGATCGAGCAAGACGAGACGCCCCATCCCGGCGAGTGACGACAGGAACGCCCGACACCGGGGCTCCTCCCACACCCGTTCGACGTGAGACACAAAACCAGGCAACAACAGAATATCGAAGCGGCCCGTGCCGTAGGTCTGGAAAGCGAGATGGACGCCCTCACCGCTGACGTAGCGCGTTGACGGCGGGTTCTCGCTGGGCAAGGTTGTGCCGGCATCGAGCAGCGCACGGGTCTCCCATTCGGGAGCCACGTTGAGCTCGTCGTGAAGGCGCTGCCGCATGGCCTCGAAATGCCGCTGGGCGGTGGCCCGGTCGCCCGCGAGCAAGAGGCTGCGGATGAGGTGCCGGCCGTACACTTCGCTGAGCGGGTCGAACTCGACCAGACGGCCAGCATGCATGGCCGCAGCCGCATAGTCGCCTGCTGCATGCTTATCCTGCACCAGCCGCTCCAGCGCCTGGATCAACCGGCCCCGCAAGGCCTCGCGACGAAAGAAGGCCCACTCGTCGAACTGTGGGCAATCGCCAGGCGTAAAGCCCTCAAGAAAGTCACCGCAGTAGAGTCCGCACGCACGCTCGAACTGGCCATCGTCACAGGCTTGCTCGAATCGATGGGAATCCACCTGCAGGTCGATCGTCGCCGACCATCGCACCGTGGATCGGTCGATGGTGAGAACCTCGTCGCCCAGCGTGCGCTGGAGGTGATGCAACAGGCGCCGCAAGCGCGCCCGCACTACCTCTTCGCTACCTTCCGGCCACAACATCGTGGCGACGACATCGCGTCCGACGGATCCCTTCGTTTCGGCCAGGTAGACCAGCAGCGCAAGGCCTTTGCGCAAGGCCAGCGGACATGGCCGGCCATCTCGACGTATCTCGGGAAATCCAAGCGTCTGCACTCTGAGCAGAGCCATGGCGAGGCGACCCTCAGTGACGGCGTCCAGGGGACGCTCAGGGGACGGGGCAATCCTAGCATTCCGTGCAAGCGATGGTTGCCGGATTCATCGCGACCCATTGAAACGGAGGATTGCCATGAAAAATCTGGGCGAGCATGCGATCGTGATCGGCGCCAGCATGGGTGGGCTTCTGGCCGCCCGCGCACTGGCGGATTTCTACACCACCGTCACCGTGCTTGAACGCGATGCGTTTCCTGCGGCAGACACGCCGCGCAAGGGCGTGCCGCAAGGTCGCCATACGCACGGTTTGCTGGCGCGCGGAAGCGAGGTACTCGAGGCGTTCTTCCCGGGATACAACGCCGAGGTCGTGGCGCAGAGCGGCGGGTTGATCGGTGATGTTGCGAACGATGTGATCTGGATCGGCCGCAATGTCAGGCTGGCTAACGGCAAGAGCGACCTTGACGGCTTGCTCGCGAGCCGCCCCTTGCTCGAGGGCCACTTGCGCCGACGACTGCTGGCGTTCCCGAACGTTTGCGCCATCGAGAATTGCTCTGTCCGGGGCCTTGTCGCTGACGCCGCCGGCAAAAGTGTGATTGGTGTGAGCGCGCGCGTCGGAGGCAAACCGGAGGAAACCATCCATGCGGACCTTGTCATCGATGCGACTGGCCGCGGCTCATCAAGCGCGGCGTGGCTCCAGCAGCTGGGCTACCTGCCTCCCGCCCAGGAGAGGGTCCATATCGGCATCTGCTACATGACTCGTACTTATCGACGTCGCCCAGGCGAGCTGGGCGGCAAGCTCGGCATCGTCGTCGCCGGCAGTGCGCCGAACTGGCGCAATGGCGTCATGCTCGCGCAGGAGAACGACAGCTGGACCATCAGCACCGGCGGCTTTCTCGGCGATGACGCGCCCGACGATGATCAAGGCTTTCTCGCCTATCTGGCGACACTGCCGACGATGGAGATGCACGACATCGTCGCTCGCGGCGAGCCGCTGAGTGGATTCAATCGCTACCGCTACGCCGAAAGCCAGCGCCGGCGGTATGAAAAGCTCTCACGCTTCCCCGGCAACTACCTGGTGTATGGTGACGCCTTCTGCAGCTTCAACCCTATCTACGGCCAGGGCATGACCGTTGCTGCCCAAGAGGCCTTGATGCTGCAACAGTGTCTAAGCGCGGGCACAAAAAATCTCGCGCGCCGGTTCTTCAAGGCGGCCGCGACGATCGTGGACATTCCGTGGCACATCGCGGTCGGAAGCGACCTGCGCAATCAGCGAGTCAAGGGCGCGCGCACGCCAATGCTGCGCTTCATCAACTGGTACATCGACAAGCTTCATCTTGCCGCGATGGAAGACAGCACGCTGGCGACAACGTTTTTGAAAGTCGTGAACCTGATGATGCCGCCGTCATCACTGCTGCGCCCCGCGATTGCCAGGCGAGTCTGGCTTGGCAACTTCATGCGTGCGTTCTCGACTACCTCGCCAGCAACTGAAACAGCAGAGCAGCATGGCGCATCGTCATGACCGGACAACACGGTATGGCTCGGTGCAGTCGCCTTGGCGTGGTCGCCACGATGGCGCCCGCCATGGCAAAAAACGACTCAACGCCACCTCATCAACGACGCCCATCAAGATGACTGCCTTCACTACTGAAAGGGTCCTGAGCGTTCGTCATTGGAACGAAACGCTGTTTTCCTTCACGACGACACGGGACGAGGCGCTGCGCTTCGATAATGGCCACTTCGCGATGATCGGCCTCGAGATTGAGGGGGCGCCGCTGATGCGTGCGTACTCGATTGCCAGCGCCAACTACGAGGAAGACCTCGAGTTTCTGAGCATCAAGGTGCCCAACGGCCCACTGACCTCGCGTCTGCAACACCTGCGTCCGGGCAACGACATCCTCGTCAGTAAGAAGTCCACGGGTACGCTGGTCATCAGGGATCTTCTGCCCGGCAAGAACCTCTACCTGTTCGCCACCGGCACAGGTCTGGCACCCTTCATGAGCATCGTTCGCGACGTCGCGACCTACGAAAAATTCGAAAAGGTGATACTGCTGCACGGCGTGCGCACCGTGAGCGAACTGGCCTACCAGGACTATCTGACCAGGGAATTGCTGCAGCACGAATGGCTCGGTGAGATGATCGCCGAGAAGCTGATTTATTACCCGACCGTCACGCGCGAACCGTACCGCAACCGCGGACGCCTGACCGACCTCGTCGAGTCCGGCCAACTTTTCCAGGACATCGGCCTGGCCCCGCTCAGCCCGGAAACCGACCGCGCGATGATCTGCGGCAGCCCGGCAATGCTCAAGGACACACGCGACCTGCTCGATGCTCGCGGCTTCACGATCAGCCCGCGTGTCGGCCAAGCGGGGGACTACGTTATCGAGCGCGCTTTTGTCGAGAAGTAGAAAGCATCAAAACAATGGTCGCAAAGCCGGGCCGAGTGCACGCTGTGCCGGATTTCCCAGACCCAGCCCCCGGAGATGGTGTGTGGATGCCACACGAGCCCAACAGCCGCAACGTGAACAGTCACTCCAGGTGAGCCAACAGCCTTAGGAATACATAGGCCAATGCTCCCCACAAGAGCAACTCCCAGATCAACCCGACCCAGAAGCTGCGGGTGCCCATGGTGCTGGTTGCGAACATCTATGCAAGCGCAGCGTTGCTGGGTGCGGTAGTGCTCGTTGTTGGCCGACGGCTCGGCTGCCCGCCCGCCTTGGCGCCGTACTGGGCGGCATCGCTTGCTTTGTCGTGCGAATGGCCAACGGCGGGCCCGCAGAGATCCGACGGCGTGCTCCCGGTGTTACGCGCACCCAATGAATAGCACCGCACCCGAGTTGCGCGTGGAGACTTGGATCTCGCACGGCAGGGAACGCTACGCCGATGCTATCCGCCAGTCGCCGCAACGGTGCAAGCAAGGGCGCTGCGGTTGCGCAGATGCCCCAATCCATACGGGCATCGGCGCTTGGTACCAGCGATGGCAGGTATCCTGCAAAAACCAGATAGCCATCTGGATGGCCATGTGAGAGTGCAGCCATCGACGCCGACGACAGGCACGCGTCAGCATATTCTTGCGCCACGCAACGAGAACGTAGTCACACTTCCAGTGACGCGACTTCCCTATAAAAAAAGGACAGCCAGCGCATAGAGCTCGAGGCAGCCGTACTGCCTTCTCTTGCATTCCGTATTCCACAGCGCAGCCAAGGCGATTCGCACATCGCCATGGCCCGGGTTTGTGTTTGCGTTTTTTGGCTGCATCGGCCCATGTGGGCCTGTCATCCAATCATTGGGGAGTTCTTGCGCATGAAAAACGAAAGCAAAGGCGGCTCGCGCCTGTTCATCGGCGGACGCGTGATGAGCCTTTTGGCATTGACGCTCGGCATCCAGGGCGCCCTTGTGGCGCAATCCGCGTTTGGCGCCGACGCGTCGTCGTGGACTGTTACCCGCACCCACGTTCCCTATACCGGCGACGCCGCCTTTCAGGGCTATGCCGCCGATCAGGAGCCAGTGTCGATCACCGTGTCGCTGAAGCTGCGTAACCAGGACGTTCTTCAGGATTTCACGCGAGAACTCTTCCGTCAGGGCAGCCCGTCCTATCATCAGTTCCTGAGCAGCAAGGACAGTACCGAGCTCTTTGCGCCCACTCAGGAGCAAGCCAAGTCCGTTGCGGACTATCTCGCGCAGCAGGGTTTCACCAACATCGAGATCGCGCCGAACCGCTTGCTGGTCACCGCCGATGGCACCGTTGGCGCAGCACGCAATGCTTTCCGGACAGCGATCGGCCATTACACGCGCCACGGCAAGGATGGCATCGCCAACACCAGCGACGTGCAGGTGCCGGCGGCGCTGAGCCAGACCGTGGATCAGGTGCTGGGCTTCAACACCCTGCATCAGGCCCGCGTTTTCTCGGTGCCCGGATCGCAGATCAAGCCCGCTTATACGGTGGTGTCGACGACGGGCAATTCGGCAGCCCATGCCTACTACCCGCAGGAGTTTGCGACCGTCTATGACGCCGGCACGACCGCGACGGCCAGCAATACAACCGTGGCGGTGCTTGGCTGGGGCAGCATGACCAATGCGCAGACCGACCTGACCAAGTTCGAAAGCGGCCAGGGAATTACCGCGGTGCCGACCTCGATCGTGTCGACCGTCACCACGACCAGCAAGGACGACAGCGGCCAGGGCGAGTGGGGCATGGACGCGCAGGCGATCGTTGGCGCAGCCGGCAGCCTTCAGAAGCTGATCTTCTATACGGACGGCGGCACCTACAGCTCGCGCACGGGATCGAGTGGCGCCTCCAACAGCGGACTGCTGCAGGTGATCAACCGAGCCGTAAGCGACAACAGCGCGAAGGTCCTCAACATGTCGTGGGGTCTTCCGGAGTGCGATGGCGCGCCGGGTTTTGCCGATTCGGCCTTCGCGCTGGGCGTCACCCAGGGACAGACTTTCTCGGCCGCCACCGGCGACAACGGTTCCTATCCTTGCCCGCTCAATGGCAGTGCGCCGGAGAACGGCGCCTATGGCAGCACCACGCAGCTTTCGGTGAACTACCCGGCGAGCTCGCCGTACGTGGTTGCCGTGGGCGGCACCACGCTCAACACCTCCTCAACTGATAGCTACGTCTCGGAAGCCTCCTGGCCGTACAGCGGTGGCGGCGTGAGTGCATCGGAAGCCACGCCGAGCTGGCAGCCGAGCGGTTATGCACATCGCACCGTGCCGGACGTGGCCTTTGACGCGGACTGGACCAACTCGCCGATCATCGTCTACTTCACGGCGAGCTCAACCTCGGGCATCAGCCAGTCCGGCTATTACTTGAACGGCGGCACCAGCCTGGCATCCCCGCTTTTTGTCGGCGTGTGGGCACGACTTGAATCGGCGAACAACAATGGCCTGGGCTTCGCCGCCCCGGCGCTGTATGCCTACGCCAGCCAGTTTCCGTTCCACGACGTAACGACGGGCAACAACGGCTACTACTCCGCCGTCGCCGGTCGCGACAACGCCACTGGTTGGGGCAGCATCGACATCCAGGCGGCAAGCAGCTTCATCACCGCCACACCCGGCTTCAATACCGCTACACACTAAGCAAGACCAGATCGGATGCCGAAGGCGGATGTCAGCCGCCTTCGGCCATCCTTTTCGGAGTGACGGTCATGGCGCTTCGCTTCGCGCTGCACCTTTCACAGGTGCTGCTGAAAGAAGACCACCCCCATGTGGGCGTGCATGCGCTTCTCTCGCGCAACGAGTTCGTCGGGACAGAGACCCAAACTTTCCCACCCGGGCGGGAAACGCATAAGCCCAGGAAATTCGGCATCAGTCGCGCCCTTTCCTGGCCTCTAGAAGCCTCAAGCACCGCGTCCGCTCTGGGCGGGAAGCGGACTTTGCCATAGCGCTAGGTTTCAAGCACAGGTTGCCAGGCCTGAAACGCCTCACCACTGTCTTCATCCCAAGGCCAGGCGCCCGTGGTGGATGGGTATACGAGTTGGAGGAGTCGAAAGTTGGTTCCTCCATAGAGCCAGATATCCCAGCCCGTGTATTGCTCGTAGTGGATTGGACTCACCGTGCGGAACTCGCAGTCGAAGTCATCCAGGAAACCTTGAGCACGCATCCCAGGACTGAACGTCTCGCCAGCACGCGCTCTGGCGCAGTACTCATTGATCATGTAGTGAGCCAACTCTCTCCGCAGGCCGATGATGATCAGCTCCGGGCGCCCTATGGAGCGTTCCAAGCCAACGGAATAGCTGAAAGGCGGCAACTCATCTTCCTCAAACACATGGATGATGTGGCAGCCGTACTTTTCGATGTCGTCAAGACACTTCTTCTCGGCTCGATCCATCGTCGTCATCTCCATCCAGTTCTCACGGGGAATAGTCCGCTTCGGCGCGGCAGCTGGCATTCCCAGCTTGCCCAACGGCCCCATCCTCCGCAATGCGCCACGACAATTCTGGGTTGACGGGCAACCACGGCATCCTGAGATGCGTGCACTAAGACCCAGCCGCAGGCCCGCCTGAAAAGTAGCTATGCTTCCCCGCCATTTCAGGGAGGAACCCCATGCATCGTCTACCAGGCCTGGATCTGCTGCGCGCTGTCGCGATCGTGTCGGTCCTTTGCACGCATGCATGGATTGTCGGCGGCATGGGCTACGGATTTGGCTGGATCGAGGAATACGGCTGGATGGGCGTTGACTTGTTCTTCGTCCTCAGCGGGTACCTGATTGGCCGACAGGTTCTCCTTCGCCACAAGCGCGGTGATGGAGTGGACCTGCGGGCTTTTTACCGGCAGCGGGCCTACCGCATTGTTCCTGCCTATTTGACTGTAGTGGCGCTCTATTTCTTGGTGCCCAACCTGCGGGAGCAAACGGCGATCCAGCCGCTCTGGCAGTTCCTCACCTTCACCATGAACCTGTTTGTCGACCAGCGTGTACTGCACGCGTTCTCATCGGCCTGGTCACTGTGCGTGGAAGAGCACTTCTATCTCATCTTCCCGATCGCGGTGCTTGCCATGGCGCACCGCTTGCGAGCGAAGCACGTGACGATCGTGATGCTTGGCCTGATGCTGGCAGGCATCGCGTGGCGCGCATTCGCCTGGTGGCAATCCGCAACGCCTGACGCGGGCGGCAGTGGTGTGTGGGAGATGGACGGGCGACGCTATATGGAGCTCATCTACTACCCCACCTACGCACGCCTGGATGGATTGCTGTGCGGCGTTGGCCTGGCGATCCTGAGCGTCTACCGGGCATCGCCATGGGAGCGCCTGCAACGACGCCCCGATATGCTCGCGCTTCTTGGATTGGCCTTGGTCTTGTTCGCGGCCTGGATTTTCCGGGACATCCTCACCTTCGCAGCCTGCGTCTTCGGTTTCCCGATACTGTCAGCAGGCATCGCCCTGATCGTTGCCGCCGCCGCAAGTCCCGCCAGCCTCCTCGCTAGAATCAGGTTGCCCGGTACCGCCTGGGTTGCGACCACCTCCTACAGCATCTACCTGAGCCACAAGGCGATGCTCAAGCTGGCTTCAAGGCATCTTCCGGATGACCTCAATCACCGCGGCATCATCACCTTCGCTTGCTGCGTGCTCGTGGCCATCACGGCAGCAGCTCTTTTGCACTATCTCGTCGAGCGCCCGTTTCTTGTCCTGCGCGATCAGCGGCGGCGCATAGGAGTGCCTTTGCCTGTCACTGGGGTCGGCGGCACATAAATGAACGCGTTGCGAGCGCGCTGATGGCGAAGGCTTGGTCCTTCGATCTGCTACTGATTGAGTCAGCTCCGCCCTGGGTCAGCGGCGGACGCTTTTCCGGGAAACGCCACTTTCTGGCCCGCCAGATTTGCGGCCTTGGCAACGCCCGATTTATGCATAGGTGCGCGCTAGCCTGTGGTTTGGCAATCCGCCGACCACATCAGCTGCGAAGAGAGCGCTATGGCCATACGCCGATGGAGACGGATCGCGGCCTGCGGATGCGTCGCACTGGCTTTGCTGGTGGCATCCGCAGCTTGGATGGCGGAGGGCATGCTCATCTCGCCGCAAAGGGAGTCCATCGGCGCAGCGCCGACTGACCTCCCGTTCGAAAGCATATCTATCCAAAGCCTTTCGGGAGCGACGCTGCGCGGATGGTTCGTAGCCGGCACGCCCGGTCGCGGCGCCGTCCTGCTACTCCACGGCGTGCGCGCCAACCGACTGGCGATGCTGCCACGGGCGAGGTGGCTCCATGAGCTTGGATATTCCGTGCTTTTGATTGATTTCCAGGCTGCGGGGGAAAGCTCCGGCCAGTGGATTACTTTTGGGCTGCGCGAATCAGACGACGCCGTCTCCGCCGTTACCTATTTGCGTTCACGGCTGCCGCTTGAACGTATCGGCGTCATCGGGACTTCCATGGGAGGCGCGGCCAGCTTGTTGGCGAGCCCACCGTTGCACGTCGATGCCATGGTGTTGGAGCAGGTCTATCCCAGCATCGATAAAGCCGTATACGACCGTCTCCTGATCCATCTGAAAGGAGGGGCCTGGCTGTCACCCCTGCTTCTGAAGTCACTCGCCTGGAGAACCGGCATCAAGGCAGAGCAGCTGCGGCCGATTGACCACATTGCCAAGGTTGACGTGCCAAAGCTCCTCATCGTGGGAAGTTCAGACCGTCACACGCACCTTGATGAATCCATGGCGATGTACGCCGCGGCTGCCGACCCTAAAGAGTTGTGGGTCGTCAATGGCGCCCAGCATGTCGACCTTTTTCGATATGGCGCAGATCGCTACAAGGAGCGCGTAGGTCATTTCTTTGCCAAGTGGCTCAGACCTGCCGAACCGGTGGTCACTTCGGATATGAAGGACTTGCCGGCTCAACAGCCGCACCAGGCGCCATAGTCGATGCCCGCCAATCCAGGCGCGCATCGAGCGTTGGAAATCACCTGTGTTCGGGCGACGAATCATCCGCATCCGGTTCGAAGCAGATCGGAAAGCGGACATGCACCGACCCATGGGGCCAATGGCTAGCGCCTTAGCGGCCGCTCCAGAAGCCATCCAAAGAAGTAGTACATCAGCACTCCCCAAAGGACGTCCAGTATGGCGGCCGACCACCCCACGACGTCGTCGGACAAATTGAAAAGGGCGTGGACGTGACCACTGAGAAAGACCAGCAAGTAAGAAACTGGCAACGTCAGAAACTGAAGTATCCACAGCGGATCGCCATCGCCGCGCCCGATGGAAACCAGGCATCGGATCGCGAATGCGAGAAACACGATAGCGAAGACACCGCCGGTTGGTGACCACCTCTTCATGGACCCTTGCTCCTTGCCATGGAAGCTCGGCCTACGTTATCTGCATCAGATCGAAAGACGACAGTTTAAGGAGTTCCGGCATGTCGAAAGCGCATCCTGGTTGCCCTCGCGTGGCCTGCGGCTGTTACGCAACGGGTCCAGGATCAACCCGCAGGAACAACGCCGCACTGGACATCAATTTGATTTGACGTAAAACACATAGGTTGCCGTGTACGGAACGCCGACCTTGGTGCCGGCGTTGGCGGGCGGTGCGGAGGGTGCGGCGCCGCCGGCGGTTGAAACGCGCTGAACATAGGCCACCTTGCTCAAGATGCCGGGCGTGGCGTTAGGCGTCACCTTGATGAGCAGCCAGGGAATATCCGCGTTGGGTTGTTTCGCGGGTACGGTGGCAACCGGCGCATCCTTGTCGCGCACGATCTTGCTGCCGTCGGCGGCCTCCCATGAGGGGCCGGCATAGTGATGAATCACGCCGCCGGGAGCCGTCAGTTCGGCCAGCGGTGCTTCAAAAGTCCATTTCGGTGGCGAGCCCGTTTCGATCGTGCTGGTGTAGATCTGAACGCCGGTGGCCTTGGCCGTGAATGCCACGGTATAGCCGGCGGGCGGCTGCAGCGCAGCAGGTACTGCTTCCTGCGCCTGAGAGGCCGATGCACCGGCGATCAGCCATACAATAGCCGCCACCCATCCGCTTGCGGTCTTCGCGATCATGACTTGTCCTGACTAAGGTGATGATTCCGCATCCGCCCCTCAACGGAGCCACTCCGGGTCAAACGACGGCGCTCGACGCAGTGAGCCCCGCGTCGAGGCAGAGGTGATACGGAAAGGTTGCGATGGCGAGGTTCTACTTGGCGGCTCGCTTCTTTTCCTCTTTGGCCGCCTTCTTTTCCTTCATGGTCTTGGCCGGCTTCTTTTTGTCGCTTTTCTTTGAATCCATACCCTTGCTCATGTCATTTCCTCGTTGCCTGGAGACAGATAGGTGCCGCGGTTTGCGACTTAGGTTGTCAGAGCTTGATCGATAACGTGACGACGCAAGTTAAATGCAGCTTGCATCGATGCTGGCGGCCTGGTTCAAGGCCGACGTTTCATACGATTGCGCCACGCCTGTTGGCTAGCCGCTCGGATACTTCTGCAGCAGCGCCTTGAAGCCTGGCTCATCGCGCAGTGGATCCCAGATCGGATCGACCCGCAGCGACGCACCCGACAAAATGCCGCCCGTCGGCATCGACAGCACGCGATCGAGCAAGGCGATGGCCTGGTCGTGCTGGCCCACTCGCATATAGAGCTGCGCCTGGCAGGCAAGCATGTCCGCGCCGGTGAGTA
Source organism: Dyella sp. 2YAF14 (assembly GCF_052114725.1). NCBI lineage: Bacteria > Pseudomonadati > Pseudomonadota > Gammaproteobacteria > Lysobacterales > Rhodanobacteraceae > Dyella > Dyella sp. 2YAF14. The sequence continues at coordinate 39,297 of NZ_JBFRFH010000007.1, forward strand.
CATCCTTGGTGACCGGCATCAAGGCGACGGCACGCTCGCCCTCCGCGACGGCTTCGGCCTTTTTCCCGAGGCCGGCATAGGCAAATCCCAGGGCGAGATGCAGATCCGGGTCTTCCGGTCGCTCGACAAGGGCGGCGCGCGCTTTCTCAGCCACCGCGGTATATCCCGCGGTCGCCTTGGCCGTGTCTCCGGCCGACTGCGCGGCCCAGGCGATATACAGGCGCCGTGGCAAGACAATATTGTCCGGATCGTCCCAGTCCTCGTTCTTGTCCGCCTCGGCAATCTTGATCGCCCCGGCATAATCGCGTGCCAGCGAACGCTCGAAATACATGCCCATGACGTTGCCGGCGTAGGCGTTGCTCCCCGGCGACAGCGCTGCCAGCGCGGCACGCAGCGGGGCCAGATCGCCCTTCCACATCAGCGTATTGAAGGCCAGCGTCACACGCGCACCGGCAGGATTGCGACTCAATGCGAGAGCAGAGGCATAAGCCCGGTCGGCATCCGCATAGCGATGCATGCTCTGATAAGTCACGCCAAGCTGGTTGAACGCAAATTCGCTATGGGGATCGAGCACAGTGGCCGAGCGAAAGAGCGACACCGCCTCGTCCCAGCGTCCCTGCCGCCTGGCAACCGCGGCGATAAGCAGTTCAACCGTGGCGCTGTTGGGCAACGCCTGCCGGGCCAGCTCAAGCTGGTTGGTGGCAGCGACGTAATCCCGATGCCCCCAGTAGTGATACAGGCCCAGTGCGTAATGTCCCTGCCCCAGTTTCGGCTGCAGCGTCAGGGCGCGATCGGCGGCAGTCTTCGCCTCGACCAGTCGCTCATTCGTGCGATCGGGTCCGAAGAAATACATCTGCATGTTGGCGCGCGCCAGCGCGGCGGCGGCCAGTGCGAAGTGCGGATCCTTTTCCAAGGCCTGCTGATACAGCGAGATCGCCACGGGCAACTCGGTCGATGACAGCACGGGATCATCGTAGGCGCGGTTGGCATGCGCACCGGCCTGCAGATACAGATCGTAGGCTGCCGCGTTGGAGGTTGGCGCGGCATCGATGCGCGCCGTCTCAGCCGAGGTCAACCGTACCTTCAGCGCCTCCGCTACGTTCTGCGCGACTTCGCCTTCCACATTGAAGACATCGTCCAGCGTGCGTGTATAGGCTTTCGCCCAGAGATGATTGCCGCTGGCTGCATCGATCAACTGCACGTTGATCAGCACCTGATCGCCAACCTTCTGCACCGTGCCCTCGAGCAAGGTCGCCACGCCCAGTTCTCGCGCGATGGTTTTCACGTCTTCCGGATGGCTCGGGTACTTTTCGGTCGAGGTGCGCGAGATCACCTTGAGCCCGCCGATGCCCACCAGCTCGGTCAGGATCATGTCTTGCATGCCGCTGGCGAAGTAGGCGTTGCCTTGATCGGTGCTTAGATTCTCAAAGGGAAGCACTGCAACGGATTTGAGATCGACCGCCGCCGACGCGTCTGCGGGACGACGCGCGATTTGATGGCCGCCGAACAGCAGGGCCGCCGCGACGAGCAGCACCGCGACCGCGACGACAACCAGCCGGCCAAATCGACGTGGCTTATCAGTCTCCTCAGGTGCTGCCGGACTCGCATCCGTCGCAACTGGTGGCGCGCCGGCGTCGCTGGCGCGGGGCGGTACGAACGCAAGTGCGGAGGCCGGCAATGGCCTGTCCACCATCAGCTCTTCACGCGATGCGGCTGACCGCACTTGGGCATCGAGTCGAAAGCCGACGCCATGCACGGTGTGCAGATAGCGGCTTTCGTCGCCGCTCTCGCCGAGCGCATGACGCAACATCGCGATGACGCGGCTGAGTACGCCGGGTGTTACGTGGCTATGGCCCCAGACCTCGTCGAGAATTTCATCCCGGCTCAGCACACGGCCAGGCTCTCGTGCCAACAGCACGAGCACGGCGAACGCCTTGCGCTCGAGCCCGACCTCTTCGCCATCGACAAACAAGCGATGGCCCAGGGTATCGATCTCGACCGTACCGAACGCAATCCACGCAGCAGAGGCGGTCTCTGCAGTCATTGGGTCGACCTCCGTCGCCGCGCCCCGACTGGTTCAGGTTACACCAAGTCAGCCGCAAGCCTCGGTGTGGCTCAGGTGTGGATTTCGTTGTCTGCGCAATAACATTCCGCGGGCCAACAAGTTTGCGCTGCAACTAATGCGGCGGGCGCGTGGCTCAGCGGTCCCGCCGCGGCTTCCTCAGCGGATCGAGCAGGGGCTTGAGGCCGTTGTGATCGAGCTCCAGCGCCAGCGCGAGCAAGTTGCCCAGATCGCCGGGCGGAAACCCCTTGCGGGCATACCAGGCGAGATAGGCGCCAGGCAGGTCGGCAATAAGGCGACCCTGGTATTTGCCATAGGGCATGCTCATGGTGACCAGTCGCTGCAGGTCTTCGGGTTTCATCGGGCGAACAACTGCGAGCGATCAGCGAAGGCCTTGAACTCCAGTGCATTGCCGCAGGGATCAAGCAGGAACAGGGTGGCCTGCTCGCCGGGCTGGCCTTTGAAGCGGATGTGCGGCGCCACGACAAAGCGCGTTCCGCTGGCTTCCAGGCGCTGGGCGAGCGAATGCCAGTCGTCCATCGACAGGACAACCCCAAAGTGGCGCACCGGCACGTCGTCGCCATCCACGTCATGCGCGCTCACAGCGCGCGTCTCTTCGGGCGCCAGATGGGCCACGATCTGATGGCCGTAGAAATCGAAATCCACCCAGCTGTCACTGGATCGGCCTTCGGGACAACCGAGCAACTGGCCGTAGAACGCGCGTGCGTTCGCCAGCGAGGTGACTGGAAAGGCGAGATGGAACGGCGGGAGGTCGTGCATGGTGACGCTCGGCGATAAGGGCCCGGCCTTATTACCACCACGCGGCGGTTTCACAAACTCCCAAAGTTTCGCGTGAAACCGATGGCCTGGCGAAGGCAGGCCATCTTGCCGCTCAACGTGACGCTGAGGCGACTACGCAGCTCCCGCTGAAGACTTCTGGCGAAGCCGATGCGCGGCCTGTTTCGCGCGGTTGCCGCACAGCGCCATGCTGCACCAGCGACGGGCATGACCGCGTGTGTGGTCCGCAAAGAGCAAGGTGCAGGTGGGGCCTTCGCAAGCTTTCACGTGGGCAAAGTCTTCATCGCAGACCAGGCGCGCCATCGCTTCGGCAATCGGCAGCAGCAAGGCGTCGGATGAATTCCAGCGCCGCTGCTGCGCGAGCGTGAACACCATCGACTCGCCATGCGACCCGGCAACGATTTCGCTGTAGCGCTCGTCGCGCTTGAGCAGGCTATTGAGCGGCTCAAGCGCCGCCAGATCGGCGGGCTGCAACGCACGCCCCTTGTGCTGGCGAACAAAACCACGGAACCACTCCCGCAGCGCCCTCGCCTGCCCGGCCAGCCGATCGATCTCCCCGGGGATCGCGCGCTCACGCGCCGACCGCAACACCTCGGCGGGCACCAGCTGCGCCTGCGCGAGCCAACGCAACAGTCCTTCGCCGTCTGCCAGCCAATCGACCGGCGTGTCCGCCGGCGTGGCCACGGAGTTGAGGAAATCCAGTCCGAGCGAATCGGCCAGGAATAGAGCGGGCATGGGCTGTGACATGGGGTTCTCCTGCGGCCAAAGGTAACCGGCTAAAAAGTGCTTGACAAGTTACATTGACGATCATAACCTCCAAACCGAAGTTGAGGCGGTTACTTAAATCTCAAGCCAGCAGTTCAGGTTTCTTCGTCATCAAACCTCATGGGAGTGGGCACAAATGAACGCGACAGCAAAGACGGTAGTGCTGGTTCACGGGGCCTGGGCGGATCCGTCCAGCTGGGACGGGGTGGTCAAACTACTCCGCTCAAAGCACATTGATACGGTTACGGTGAGTTTGCCCCTGCTGTCCCTGGCCGGCGATGTCGCGGCATTGGACGACGTGCTCGAGCGCATCCCCGGGCCGGTCGTACTGGTGGGGCACGCCTATGCGGGTGCGGTGATCGCCGCTACCCAGAGCCCCAAAGTGGCAGCGCTGGTCTATATCGCCGGCCTGGCGCCGGACGAGGGCGAGACGGTCGCGGAGGTGTTCAACCGCTATCCGCACGACGACAAGGCACCCGCGCTGGCGCCGGGTCAGGACGGCCTGTTCTGGTTGCCGGCGGAGGCGTTTGCCACCGCGTTCGCGCAGCACGCCACGGCGCAACAACAGCAGGCGCTGGCCGCGTCGCAGCGCCCCATCTCGCCAGCGGCGATTACCGTGCCGGTGGGACGACCGCTATGGAAGAAGGTGCCGGCCTGGTATCTGGTGGCGCAGCACGACCACATGATTCCCGAGAAAACGCAGCGCTTCATCACCGAGCGCATGCATGCGCACACCACGATTCTTCCCGTCGATCACCTGCCCAGCGTCACGGCGCCGTTGCCGGTCGCGGAACTGATCGCCGATGCCGTGCGACACACCGCCTGACTCACCGACGAATCACTCAACGACTCATCTGGCGCCTTGATGCCATCCCCCGCTGCAACGTCATCCCTATCGAAGGAGCATTGCCATGTCACACATTCACTATCGCACCGCGTCGGCCGACGGCTTCAATATTTTCTATCGTGAAGCAGGCACTCCGGGTAAGCCCAAGCTGCTGCTGCTGCATGGATTCCCGAGCTCGGGCCATATGTTTCGCGATCTGATTCCCCTGCTCAGCGACGACTTCCATATCGTTGCTCCCGATCTGCCGGGCTTCGGCCTGTCGGACATGCCGCCGCGCGAGCAGTTCAAGTACACCTTCGATCATCTCGCTGACGTGATCGATCGCTTCACCGAAGTAATCGGCTTCGACCGCTACGCCGTCTATGTATTCGACTACGGCGCGCCCACGGGCTTTCGTCTCGCGGTGAAACATCCCGAACGCATCACCGGCATCATCTCGCAGAATGGCAATGCCTACGTGGAAGGCCTGAGCGAGGGCTGGAATCCCATTCGTGCGTACTGGGAAAACCCGAACGCGGCGAACCGCGACGCCTTGCGCGCCTTTCTTGCACCGGAGAGCACGCGCTGGCAGTACACCCATGGCGTGCCGGATGAGTCGCTGGTGTCGCCCGATGGCATCGCGCTGGACAACTACTACCTGGCACGCGAAGGCGCTCATGACGTGCAACTGGATCTGTTCCTCGACTACCAGAGCAATGTGGCGCTCTACCCCACCTTCCAGGCGTATTTCCGCCAGCACCAGCCGCGCTTCCTGGCAGTGTGGGGCAACCACGATCCGTTCTTCCTGCCGCCGGGCGCTGAGGCATTCAAGCGCGATATCCCGCAGGCACAGGTGAGCTTTTTCGAGACGGGCCATTTCGCGCTGGAAACCCATGCGCGCGAGATCGCCCAGGCCATCCGCAGCTTCTTCGCCTGAGATGGCGTGGGAACACTGACGCCAGGAGCACATCATGTCGCTGAAAACCGCGCTCGTCACCGGGGCCAGTCAAGGCATCGGCCAGGCCACCGCCATTCGATTGGCCAAGGATTTCGAGGCTCTCGTGCTGGTTGCGAGAAATCGCGAACACCTGGCTGAAACGGCGGCGACCGTCGAAGCCCTGGGCGCCAGGACCTTGATCATCGACCTCGACCTTGCAGAGAAAACCGCCGCCAAAGCCGTCGTCAAGCAGACGCTGTCGACCTTCGGCCGCATCGATGCCCTGCTCAACATCGCAGGCGCGGTGCCACAGATCGACCTGTTCGAGATGACCGACGAACAATGGGACGACGGCATGGCATTGAAGCTGCACGGTGCACGGCGCCTCACCATCGAAGCGTGGGAGGCGCTGAAACAATCGAACGGCGCCGTCGTCTTTACCTCGGGCAACTCGGCCATTTTCCCGAAGGCGCCCTACGCCGCGGTGGGCACCATCAACGCCGCCATTGCCGCACTGTCGAAGGCATTCTCCGATCGCGGCATTGCCGATGGCGTGCAGGTGAACAGCGTGTTGCCGGGCCCGGTGATGACCGGTCGCCGCCGCTCCTACCTGGAGCACTGGGCCCCGCTGCACAACATGACCGTGGACGAAGCGATGGAACGCTTCCCGCGCGAGGCTGGCATCGCCCGTTACGGCACGCCGGAGGAAATCGCCGAACTGATGGCGTTCCTGGTATCGCCGGCAGCCCGATGGATGACGGGATCCATGCTGCGCATGGACGGCGGTGAAGTGAAATCGGTATAGCCATCGTGGCGCCCGGTGCGACTTGCATCGAGCGCCACTGTGTCGGGCCTACCGATCAGTTGTCGTCGCCACTCAACAGCGAACCCACGATGCCGCCAAGCAATCCACCGCCGATGGCTGCACGCCCACCACCGCCCTCGCTACTGGGCATGTATTCGGCAATCTGATGCGCCAGGCGGGAGATGGGCAGCGTCTGCAACCACACCGTGCCGGGGCCGGTCAGCGCCGCCAGAAAGATGCCGTCGCCGCCAAAGATGGCGTTCTTGATGCCCGGCACGGTGGTGATCTGAAAACTGACCGACGCCTGGAACGCACCCACGTGGCCGGGATGAACGCGCAGTGTCTCGCCGGGTGCGAGGTCCTTGCGAATGAGTTCGCCCGACAGTTCAAGCCACGCCGTACCTGAGCCGCCGATCTTCTGCAGCCTGAAGCCGTCACCGCCAAAGATGCCTGCACCCAGCGACTGCTGAAAACCGACGCCGATGGTCACCTCCGGCGTGGCGCAAAGAAAACCATGGCGGTGCACCAGGTACTCATTACCCGGGCTCACCGATACCGGCACGATATGTCCCGGCACCTTGGTGGCAAAAGCCACCTCGCCGGGCGACTGCACGGCACGGTACTCGGTCATGAACAAGCTGCCGCCGCCGACCACGCGCTTGAACATGCCCATCAGGCCACCGCCGCCGCCCATCTGGGTATGCGTGGTCATCTGGATCGACGCCGTCATCCAGGAAAGCTCGCCGCTCTCGGCGAAGATGCTGTCGTTCGGCTCCAGCCGAACTTCCAGCACCGGCATCACCGTGCCTTGTATGCGTGTCTGCATGGGGTGTACTCCTGATCATGAAGGGTTATCGATGGTGATTTGAACGTGCCTGACAAGCAGCACGTGAATCTCAATGGGTGCGCCGGCATGGCAGCGACCTCACACTTCAAGCCTGTCATCCGGTCGTGCGACCAGGGCGTACAGCACGGGCATGAGGAATACGCTGATCAACAGTCGCGTGAACAGGCCGCTGACAATCACCAGGGCGAACGGTCGTTGTGTATCTGTGCCAACGCCGGTGGCGAGCGCTGCAGGCAGCAGGCCTAGCGCGGCGACCAGGGCCGTCATCATGATCGGACGCAAGCGCAGGATCGCACCCTCGCGGATGGCATCAGTGAGACTGGTTCCGCCGCGGCGAAGTTCGTTGACGTAGGAGATGTAGACCACCGCGGTCTGCACCGACACGCCAAACAACGCCAGAAAACCGATGCCCGAGGACACCGAGAATGGTGTACCCGTAATCCACAGCGCAACGATGCCGCCCACCGGCGCCGACAGCAGCACGCCCAGCACGGTGATGAACGGAAACTTGAAGTTGCTGTACAGCGTGAACAGCAGCAGGAAGATCAAGGCCAGCGTCAGCGGCAGGATGACATTCAACTGCGCACGCGAGGCGGTGTACTCGGTGTACTCGCCGCCCCAGTCGAGGCGATAGCCCTGCGGCAGCTTGACCTTGCCGTTGACCTGTTGAATGGCGTCTTCCACGGCGCCAGCCAGATCGCGGCCCTCGACCGAGAACTGCACGCCGATATAGCGCGAATTGTTTTCGCGATAGATGAAGGACGCACCATTGGTTTCGCGGATATCGGCAAACTCCTTGAGCGGAATCTGCTGTCCTGCCGGCGTGGTCACCAGGATGTTCCTGATCTCTTCGGGATTGTCGCGGTACTGCTGCTCGAGTCGCACCACCAGATCGAACTGCCGTTCGCCCTGCACTACCTGGGTGGCCACGTCGCCACCGATCGCCGTTTCGATCACGCCGTTGATGTCGGACACGTTCAAGCCGTAGCGGGCGATTTTCGCGCGGTCGACGTTGATGCTCAGGCTGGGCTGGCCCAGCTCCTGCACCAGGGTCACGTCACGGATGCCGCGCACGTGTTCAAGCACCTGCTTGATGCTCTTGCCTTTCTGTTCCAGCGTGTTGAGATCGGAGCCGAAGACCTTCACCGCCAGCGCACTTTTCAGCCCGGTCTCCGCTTCGTCCACCGCATCTTCGGCCGGTTGCGTGTAGTTGAAAATGATGCCGGGGAAGGCCTGCAATTTCTTGTTGATGGCCTCGATCAGGGCGGCCTTGTTGCGATACGTCCCGGTCCACTGCGAATAGGGCTTCAGGCCCACGTAGAACTCGACGTTGAAGAAGCCGGTGGAATCGGTGCCGTCATCGGGGCGACCCAGTTCCGAGGCCACGGTGGTGACTTCGGGAAACGATCGCAGCACCTGCCGCACCTGGGGCGTGATCTTCGACGCTTCCTCGAAGGAGATGGTGTAAGGCATGGTGGCGCGCACCCAGAGCGCGCCTTCGTCCAGCTGCGGCATGAACTCCGCACCGATGCGCGGTATCAGCAGCAGCGAAAGGGCGAGCACGATGGCCGACGCGATCGCCGTGCCCCACGGACGGGCAAGGCAGAAGTCGAGGCCCTTCACGTACACCGACTTGATCGCCTCGAACACGCGGTTGCGCCGCTCCTGCACGCCTTTTCGCATGAACACCGCGCACAGCACCGGCAGCAAGGTCAGCGTGATCACCAGCGAGCCGATCAGCGCGAAAATCATGGTGTCGGCCATCGGCTTGAACAACGTACCCGAGGGCCCGGACAAGACATAGATCGGCAGGAAGCTGACCACGATCACTGCCACCGCATAGAACAGCGGACGATCAACCTCAGCGGCGGCGTCGCGGATGATCTCCTTCACATTGAGCGGCGTGCCGCGGCGCTCGGCGATCTGGCGGAAGATGTTCTCCACCATCACCACGGCCGCATCGACCAGGATGCCGAAGTCGACCGCGCCGATCGACAGCAGGTTCGCCGAGGCGCCCTGCAGGTCAAGGCAGATGAAGGCGAACAGCAGTGCCAGCGGAATCGTGGTGGCTACGATCAGCCCCGCACGAAAATCGTAGAGAAAGAAGATCAGGATGACGACGACCAGCAGCATGCCGCGAAGCAGGTTCTCTTCCACGATCTTGGTGGTCAGCGTGATCAGATCGGTGCGGTCGTAGAACGGAACGACTTTCACGTCCTTGGGCAGGATCTCGTCGTTGAGTTGTCTGGTTTTTGCCTCGACCCGCTTGAGCACGTCCTGCGTTTTTTCGCCGGTACGCAACAGGATCACGCCTTCCACGGCATCGTCCTGCTTCTCGTAGCCGAACTCGCCCAGGCGTGGCGCGATGCCGATCACGACGCGTCCCACATCCTTCACCAGCACCGGGACGCCGTCGTGCACCGCGACCACCACGTTGCCGATGTCCTCCAGCGTTTCCACGCGGCCCGCACCACGCACGTAATAGAACTGGCCGCCCTGCGAGTAGAAACCGCCGCCTGCGTTGGCGTTGTTGGCGGCGAGTGCGGCTTCCACCTGCACGGCTGACAGGCCGACCGCGGCAATCTTGGTCTGGTCCAGCAACACCTGATATTGCATGGTGCCGCCGCCGAATCCCGAATCGTCCGCCACACCGGGCACGGATCTGTACTGCGGCTCGACCGTCCAGTCCTCGAGCGTCTTGAGCTCCATCGGTGAGCGATCGGTGCTCTGCAAGACGTAGCGATAGATCAGCCCCGACGGCGCCGACAGTGGCGATACCGAGGGCGTCACGCCGCTGGGCAGGCTCAGGTCGCCGAGTCGATTGAATACCTCCTGGCGAGCGAAGTTGTTGTCCGTGCCCGTCTCGTAAGTGAGGATCACGTCGGACAAGCCGTAGAGCGAAATCGAGCGTGTCGTGGTGGTCTTGGGCACGCCGTTCATGCCCAGCTCGACCGGCACGGTGATCAGCCGCTCCACCTCCTCGGCGGTGTGCCCTGGCCACTGCGTGATGATTTCCACGATGGGCGGCGAGAGGTCGGGATACGCATCCACCGGCAAACGCCGCAGCGAATGGGCGCCCGCTCCCGTCAACAGCAGCGTCATCAGGATCACGAGAAACGGCTGGCCCAGCGACGCGGACACGATCCGGTTCATCATCGACGTCGTTCGCGACGGCGACACGGCGGGAGGAAGTTGGTCGCTCATTGGTTTTGCATGAACTGCACGAAGATGCCGCCATCCACCACGACCTGCTCGCCCGCCTTCAGGCCGGCGGGAATATCGAACTGGTCGCCGGTGCGATGCCCCAGGGTCACGGATCGCCGTGCGTAGCTGCCGTCAGGCTGGGCCACGTAGACAAACGGCAGGTTTTCATCGTCGCGCAGCAGTGCCGACACCGGCACGAGCAAGCCGCTGGTGGGCTGACGCGAGTGGATTTGCACGGCGACGTAGGCCTGCTTCTTCAGCGCGCCTTGCGGGTTGTCGACGACCACGCGCGCGGGCACCAGCCGCGTGTCCGAATTCACCAGCGCCGAGATTTTGGTGACTGTGCCCGTCAGGTGCTTCGGGTCAACGCCGGTGCTCACGTCGGCGGGATCGCCCACGTTCACCGAGGCGACGTCGGAATCGGCGACCTGCGCCATCACCCATACGCGCGACATATCTGCCACCGTGAAACACGGCGTAGTGCCGGCCTGAAGCAGCTGGCCGGGCGAGATCTGCCGATCCACCACGGTGCCTGCGATCGGTGAGCGGATCACGCCGCCGACAGGCGCGATGGATTGGCCCTGCTCGACGGCCTTGATGACCTTCGGGTCGACATTGAGCGCAACCAGCGCTTTCAAGGCAGCGTCCGCATCCGCGTCGGCATTGGCGGCATCGGCCTGCGCCTGATCTTCTTCGCGCTTGGCGACACCTTGATGGTCGACCAGGTCTTTTTCCAGGTCGGCGAGGCGGCGCGCTGTGTGCGCGGTCGTCAGCGCCTTGCGATACGCCGTGATCGCCGCGGCGAAATCCGGCGAATCCACCAGGGCGAGCGGATCACCTTTGTTGACGTGATCACCGATGTCGACCAGCAGCCGTGTGACTGGACCGGAGAACGGCGCGAGCACGGCCGTGGCCTGCTCGTTGTTGAAATCCACCGAACCGGTGGCTTCGATCGTTCGCTGATATTGGGATCGCTCGACGCTGGCGAGGCGGACGTGTTTGCGCTGATCCGGCGTCAGGGTGACATTGGTGGGCGTGATCGAGGCCGCCGGTGCGCCGTCATCCGTCTTGCTGGAACAACCAGAGGCCAGCCCACTAGCCGCGAGCAGCAGGGCGATGGTGGAGAGGCGAGCGCATGCTGTCCCGCGCCACGGTGATGGCGCTCCCCGAAACGCATTATTTTTCATTTCTGTCCTGGGCTAGATCCGCGCGATTCCACCAGCCGCCACCGAGCGCCTGAAACAGCGCCGCCGTGTCGGCATAGCGATTGGCCTGGGCTTGCACCAGATTGATTCGCGCCTGCTGATAGGTCTGTTCTGCATTCAACAACGACAGATAGTCCGCGTAGCCGGCCTTCCATTGGCGCTGCGACAAGTCCAGCGTGCGCTTGGCGGCTTGCTCGGCCGCCGCCGCCGCCTTCAGTCCCGCTGCATCCTGGTCCAGTGCCACCAGCGAGTCGGCGACGTTCTGGAAGGCGGTCATCACCGTGCTGCGGTATTGCTCGGCTGCCTGCACGTAGGCTGCCTTGGCGGCGCGCTCCTGGTGCAACAAGGTGCCGCCCTGGAAGATCGGCGCCGTGATATCCGCGCCAATGCCCCAGAAACCGGTGCCCGACTTGAACAATTGATTCATCGCCAGTGCGGTGCTGCCGGTGTTGGCGCTCAACACGATATTGGGCAGGCGGTTGGCAGTGGCGACGCCGATCTGCGCACTGGCTGCATGCATGTTGGCCTCGGCCTGGAGCACGTCGGGGCGCTGCGCCACGAGCGTCGAGGGCAGGCTCACCGGAAGCTCCTGCGGCAACTGCAGCTTGGCCAGATCGAAAGACTGCTCCGATGCCTGACTCGGGAACTGGCCCACCAGCACGGCGAGCAGATCACGCTGCTGCGCCAGCTGCTTGAGCAGCGGCGGCAGCGTGGCGTTGGTTTGCGCCAGCTGCGATTCCTGCGCGGCCAGATCCAGTCCGCTGGCGTAACCCTTGGCGGATTGATCGCGCAGGATCTGCACCATATGCGTATTGATCTCCACCAGCTCGCGCGTCGCATCCACCTGCGCCTGCAGCGCAGCGAGCTGCACGGCGGCGGCCACCACATTGGTGCTCAAGGTGATCTGCGTGGCAATCATCTGGAAGCGGACTGCTTGTTCCTGCGCCTGTACCGATTCCACGGTTCGGCGATTCAGGCCGAAAATATCGGGCGCATAAGCGACGCTGACCTGCGGGGTGAACAGGTTGTATTGGAAGGTGTCCGAGTTGGGCGTCGGCGAGATGGTGCCTGACTGCCGCTGGCGGCTGGCCGAGAAGCTCGCGGCCACGCTGGGGTAGTAGCTGCCGCGTTGCGCCAGCACATTTTCCCTGGCCACCGACAACGCCGCTTGCGCCGCCTTCAGGTCGTGGTTGTTGGCCAGGGACTGCTCAATCAATTCGTTGAGCGCCTTGGAGTGGAACAGCGTCCACCAATCCCCGGGGATATCGCCGCCCGTCGCAAAGCGCTGTGCCTCGCCGCCAGCCACATGCTCGGTCGCGACCGTGCTGGCGACCGGATGGCTGGTGTATTCGCTTACCTCGGGCGCGGCGGGCCGCTTGAAGTCGGGCCCGACGGCGCAACCGGCCATCAGCGATGAGACCACCATCGCGACCAGGCACCGACGGCGTAGCTGCCAATGAGCGAACCCCGAAACAGGCATAGCCAGATCAACTCTCCCCAGCGGATTCAGCGACCCGGGCGAAAGCGGACGCCCGGCGCTGCCATGAACGCCTGCGCCAAGCCATGCTTCGTGCCCTCCCCGCGCGGAGATATAGCACAGGCGTGACGAACATCCTCAGGCCACTGGCCGAAAGTTTTCGCGATTGGCTGGTACGCATACCAGCCCAGGGTCGACGCACCCTGCCCAGCCTGCCAGGCACCGATGTCGCGACGAAACGCCGTCATGGCCGCCCGGATGCGTGAGCGACTCGAAACCTCTGCCGCGCGCTAGTCGATGGCACGTTTGGCGATGGCTGCGACAAATTCGTCCAGATCGGTGGTGCCAGTGTTGCTGAGGATCACGATGGTGATGTTTTGGTCTCGTACGTGAAACAGCTGGGTCTGAGCCCCCATGATGCGCCCGGGACGCTTCATGACCGGATGTGCCTTTCCGTTGACCTTGGTCTCGTACGACCATACGCCGAAGGCGTAATCGTCGAGGCCTGGCTTCAACATGGCGTCGAGCGTGGTTTGTTTGATCAGCTTCAGTCCGAACAATGCGTTGGTAAACGCGAGCAGGTCATCGGCTGTGGAATACATGGCCCCCGCCGCATACCAGTTTTCCGGATACACGGGTAAATCATTGGCCAGCATCTTCAGGTCATCGCGATAGAAATACGTATCGGCCAGCCCATCGACAATTTCCGATTGACGCAGCATGCCGGTGTTCTTCAATTGCAAAGGCTGCAAGATGCGCGTCTTCAGTACCTGGTCAAAAGGTTGACCCTCGATGTGCTCGATGATCTTGCCAAGCACAATGTAGTCGGCATTGTTGTAGTCGAATACTTTGCCCGGGACATTGACCAATGCGCTGCTGCAGAACTTGCTCAGCAGCTGATCGCTCGTATAGGGCGTTTGATACACCGGCAGACCGTGTGCAATGGCGTCGGCAGCGTCCTTGACGTTGTCGATATTGGGCAAGCCCGAGGTGTGATCAAGCAGCTGATGAATGGTCACCTGATCCGCGGCCGGCCCCGTGTAGTCAGGCAAATAGGCCTTGAATGGGCGATCCAGGTCGAGCTTGCCTTGCTCGTAGAGCTGCATGATCAACACCGAGGTAAACAGCTTGGTGATGGACGCTATCTTGAATCGCGTCTGCCTGGCGTTGGGTACCTTGAGCGCGATATTGGCCAGGCCAAAACTCTGCACAAGCAATGGCTGGCCGGGCTTCTGTACCAGGATTTCGCCATTGAACCGGTGCGCTTGCGCATACGTGTCGATGAAGGTGGCAAGTCCTTCTGACTGAGCTCGCGCAAGCGGCGCAAACAGCAGCGCAAAGATCAGAATGATCTGTTTCACGGGCTGCTCCGGGCGGATGCGGTGGAGCATCTATACGCGCTACTCCGTTGGGCAGCATGGGCAGGAAGTCATTCAGCGGCGAAAACCGCCTGACCTTGCCAGCGGACGTGCCGGCGATATTGCATCGGAACGCCCCGCTTCGGCGTAGAGACAGACACCCACGGCTCCACGAGCCCGCCAGGCTTTGGCCCTATCGCGTCAGGCGCCAGATCACGACACCGGCAACGATGGCTGGCAGTGCAAAAACCACCACCAGCATCGGCAGCTCGTCACGCACTGAATAACCGGCCTTGGTCACGCCCACCCACAAATTGACGACAGACAGAACCAGCCAGAGCGGAAGGAAGGCCTTCGCTGCCATGGGCAGTGCGGTGGGGCCACTGCCCCATAGATGTCCAAAGAGTAGAAACAACCCGAGCAGAACGATTCCGCCACCAATCACCCATACCGTGTGCATGTCGTCAGACTCCCTTATGTTGGCCAACTTCCCGCGCGCGTCATTTCCCGCCATTTTGGAACGTTCACGCCGATCACAATGAGCCACAGGCATAGCAATAGCTCCGCGGCAAATCCTAGCGCCTTCAGATAAGGAGACAGCGGACTGGCGAGCGGCGTCAGGAAAATCAGCCAGCCCAGACCGGCGAGCATCAAGAGCACGCCGAGAGCCCGCGGCAGGAAGGTCGACCTGGCGATGAGATAGCCGATCAGCAGGCAATAGGGACCAAAAAATGCCAGCGGCAGGACACCGCGGAAGGCAGGATCAAAGACACCTGTCACTTCGATGGCACACCCCGCCAGGCTGAAGAGCGCTGCAATCAGCGAGAGGCGCGCACTGACCGGCTTGAACATGCGGTAGAAGAGCAGCGTCACGGCAACATAGAGGCCGTAGGCCACCAGCGTGACGACGTCATAGGCCACCAGTCGCCCCCGACCAACCACCACCTCGGCGGCTATGGCCGTCACGAAGTAGAGCAAATAGACCAAGCCGGTCATCCTGGCCCAGAGACGCGGCGAAGCTTCTGCGATCCGATCCGACATGCCTGCTACCTCGCTTGGCTCAGGGTGGCGCTTTGGCCGCGTCGTTGAGCAGTGCATCCAGATCGCTGCGCTCCAAGAGGCGACCAGCAAGCACCACCGCGCGAATGCGCTGAGTATTGCCGATGTCCTTGGTGGGATCCGCATCGAGCAACACCAGGTCGGCTTGCTTGCCGACGGCCACCGATCCACTTCTGTCCTGGATATGCAAAAACCGGGCAGGTTCCAGCGTCGCCGTGCGCAGCGCCTCGATCGGCGCAAGCCCCGACGCGACCAGCAACTGCAATTCCTCATGGAGGGAGTAGCCCGGATAGACGCCCGGCATGGGCGCGTCCGTGCCCGCCATGATGGGGACACCAGCCCGGTGCAACATGGACACGATGTTGTGCGCAATCGGCCAGCGCCGGGCAGCCAGGCTCGCATCCTCTTTCGTGTATTGCGCCAGGAAACGTTGCCAACGCCGTTGCTCATCGGGGCGAAGGAGCCGCCAGCGGTAGTCGTCGTTGGGTTGGGCGTGGCGAGCAAGTTCATCTTCGTCTGCAAGCACCAACGTCGGAACCTGCACCTGGCCGGTGGCAGCCAGCGCCCTGGCCATGCGCCCGCACACGCCCTGATCAAACGTACCGAGAATTTCCGCTTCCTGCGCACTGGCGCGAGACATCAGCGCATCGCCCTGGAGACCTTGGCGCTCAGCCAGGATTTTCGCCTCGGCGGATGAGCACGCCTCATAGACCTGGGTCAGATGCTCGCCGGTGCGCTGTCCGGCGTTGGCGGCGTCCAACAGCGAGATGCTTGCGGGTACATGCCCAACCACCGGCAGCGAGCGCGCGTTCGCTTCTGTCAGGATGGCGCGCCAATGCGTGGCGGGCACCTCGGAGAAGACCTTGATGAAATCGGCGCCGGCATCGACGGCGGCATCCACATCAGCCTTCGCGCCATCGGGCGACTTGCCGTACACCGAAATACCCGCCGCAACGATATGAGGTGCGACGAGTTGGCCGCTGTCCACAGCAGCGCGCCAGCGCTTCACCAACTGCATCGACGCCGCATCGGAGCGCATGTCCCGCACGCCAGTCACGCCATTGGCGATGTACATGCGAAACGACCAGTCGTTCGGCGGGCGGTGCGAGGAGAGATTGAACAGATGGACATGCATGTCCATCAGACCAGGCATCAAAAAGCGTCCACGACCGTCGACACGCTGGATCGAATCACCAACGGGCACCGAGCCCTTCGCATCGATGGAAGCAATGCGTCCATCCTTGACGACCACCGTTCTCGGGCCGACGGTGCGGCCGCCTTCAACGTCGACGATCGTCACATCGGTGATGACCACGGTTCGATGGTCGGATTCGGGCACAGCCCGCGCGGCCACCGCCATCAGCGACATGGCAAGCACGCCAAGGATCTTCAGCGACAACATCCAATGGCGGGATTGAGTGTGCATGGGAAATAGATAGGTCAACGTAGAGTTTGCCTGGATTCCAACGCGACACCCTGTGCCCGATGGTGGAACTTGAACTGACCCTGTTCGCGTCGCCCGAACTATTTGTCGGGTGCCTGCACGCTATAACCATCGGCTTGAAGCGCGCCCAGGTAGCCATCTGCCGCAAGCAGCTCATGCATCGGCAGTACCGCAAAGGTCTGCTTGTTTTTATCGAGCGCACGCTCTGCGCTGTCGATCCAGCTCTTCCTGACCTGGCCTTCCATATCGTTGATACCCAGCGTCGTGGCGAATTGCGATCCGTCCAGCGTCGAAAGACAGGAGTCCTGCTGTACTTGCGACAAGATGGACCGCAGCGTGTCGATGTCCCCGGTCGCCCACGCATTCGCACGCGCCACGGTCTGGGCCAGCCCATGATCCAGCGCGTCCAACACCAGGCCCAGACACTGCTGATCATCCATCGGCTTGTCACTCAACGACCGTACCGCCTCGCTCGGATCTTGAAGCACCAGTTGATAGGACGTATTGACGCCAGCAACGCCAGCGTGGGCAGCGGCCTTGTAGATCATCTTCTCCAGGCCGTCTTCATCGACCAGGCCGTAGTGCCTGAGGGCGGCCTCATAGAGTTCGCGACCGGCAAGAATGGGCCGCATGCTCTCCACGCGGCGGTCGTCGCCGAGATATCTGGCTTTCAGCAGCAGCCAGCGTTGATAAAGCTGCGGCGTGAGTACGTCCAGCAGGCTCTGCTGCCCGGGATTTTTTCTCAGTTCCCGGAGCGACGGCATCATCGTGCTGTGAAAGAAACTCGTACGCACGCCGATCTCGAGGCTCGGCAACTTCAATACCGCTTGCGAGGCGGCAATGCGGCTTTCGACTTCCGCGGATTTCCACTGCATGTTTTTCGGCACCGGCGAGGTAAGGCCGAGCACCCACATGACATGGCCGGCCTTGCTCACCTTCCACAGGGCGGGTCCGGGCAGGATGCCGCTCACCACCACGGGTGCCAGCGTGGGCACCGCGCTCGATACCGGCACTGACTGCGCGTAGGCCAAGCCATTCAGGCAGGCTAGCAAGGCGGTGCCCAGAGCGCCGAGGGTGGATCGTTTCCGATTCGTCCACCGAAAAAAGCTGAGTCCCCTGAGCAGCATGGCAATCTCTCTGCGCGAGCAACTTTGCCCGCCACTATACGCATGAGCCAGCGCAACGTCGTCATGGCGTCGGCCGATGGCCGCAAGCGGACTTTCGGCTTCGTACTTCTATCCAGGCATGGTCGGCGTGCCATACGGTCTAGACGTCTGCTATGGGCGATCCATGTGAGGCGAGCGGGAATCCACTACCTCCGCTGAAAAATTCATTTTGTGTCGTCAGATGACACCGGGTCGCCCGCAAGCTGCCAGCACCTGCCTGGTTCACTTGAGCAATGCCGACTTCTTGTTCGAGAGAAGCGTGGAACTCGCCACGTAGTCGACCAGTGCTTTATCCAGCCCGTTGGCCGCGATTTCCTCACTCAGCCGGTGTGCGGAAGCGCGCTGAAGGCTATTCAACGATCGGGCGATATCGTCGCGCTGCCCGCCCACCTTGGTTTGCACCTCGTTGTCGAGTCGACACGCTGTGTCCGCCAGGGCGTACGCAATCACATCGTCAGACAGCACACCCGAACCGACGTGGTACATGACGGCGAGATTGAACAGGGCCGCCGCATTTCCCTTCTCTGCCGATCGCCGGAAAAGTGTCGCGGCGAGTGCATCGTCCCTGGGAGCCCCCTCTCCGTTTCCGTACATCATGCCCAGACTGTTGAGCGCGTTGCGGTCTCCTTGGCCTGCTGCCTGACTATAGAGGTCCTTGGCTTTGGCGTAGTCCCGAGGGACGCCGTTGCCCTCGCGATACAGGTCGCCCAGGCCAGACTCGGCCTGCGCGTCGCCCGCTGCGGCTGCCATGCCATACCAGTGCAAGGCTTCCGCAAAGTCCTGTGCCACGTCATCGCCATTTGCATAGATGCGGCCGAGGCCTCGTTGCGCCTGGACGTTGCCTTTCAAGGCTGATTGCTTGCGCATGGAGACCCCACGGTTGACGTCGCGCGGTACGCCATCGCCTATCTGGTACATCACGCCAAGGTTGTTGAGCGCCATATCGTTGCCTTGGGCGGCGGCTTCCCCGTACCAATGCACCGCTTGCTCCTTGTCCTGGGTTACGCCTCTTCCATCGTCGTACATAAGTCCAAGGTTGTATTCGGCCAGGTCGTAGCCTTGCTTGGCCGAGCTCGAGTACAGCGCCGCCGCCTTTTCCTGGTCCTGCGGCACGATCCTGCCGTGCTCGTACATGCGTCCAAGGTTGTACTCAGCCCTGGCGTTGCCCATGTCCGATGCCTTTTGATAAAGAGCCACCGCGCGCGGCAGATCACCTGGGATACCTTCAAGCTCGGCGGCAAGGCTATTGATGCCGTCCGGGTAACCTTGTGCCGCGGACTGTTCGAAGAGTTTCATCGCGATCTCTTCGCTGGCTTGGACGCCCTGCCCGTAGATGTACATTCGGCCCAATCGTTGTTGCGCTTCAGCGTTGCCGCTTTTTGCCAACGGCTCAAAGGCCGCCCTGGCCGCAGCGAAATCCCCTGCCTCCAGCGCTCGCCGACCTTGATCCAGCTGATTCGACGCCGAGCAGGACCCAAGCAGCACAACTGCCGCAGCCATCCACATGCGAAGCGAAAGCCTTTCCATTTTTCCCCTTGAGGCCGGTTCATCCGGCCGATTACGTCATGGGACGTTCAATGTACCGAACCGACCTAAGAAGAAGCAGGACCAGTTTCTGGATGGCATTCGATCCAGGAACTTAACCTGAGCCCGTTCGCCCAGACTCAACGAGACAGCACAGATCTGGGCTGTGGTTCGAGAACCGAACCATCCATGAGTACCCAACAATCCATGGTCGGCCATTGGCCTGTCATCGGACCATTTGAAGTGAGCTCGTAGGAGATGGTCCACGCCCAACCATCCAGCACCTTTTGTAGCTTTGCTCTATCTAATGACCAGTAGGCCGCAGTCGATGTACTTAGAACAGTTAGATCTACCTGGCCCGGGGGTATCTTGACGATGCATTCTTTGCTTCTAGCTATCGCATCGGCGCGGGATAGAGGCGGATCAGGCGCCACAGCCGGGTTCCATTTCGGAGCCCGACCAACCATAGCGGCTGTAATGATGTACTCGTACTTATAAAACCCATCCCAGCGTGCATAGGTGGGATAGACCGCGAGCTCGTCGTCCCCCATGGCTGCGCATGAAGCGGATGAAAGAACACACCCCAGAGCGAACCCGAGCGCGGCGTTTCCAGGAAACCGCCAGTGGTGCGCCAGGCGAAGTACCAGTCGATTGCCTGTTTCCATGGATGCTGTCATTGGCCGAAATCCTTTCCAGCAAGAAAGTGTCCGCTTTGGGTTGCGGATTCAGCCGGTGGTTGCAACACACTGAAGACTGCGCGAGCAGCAGGAGTGTTGCAACCACCGGCTGAATCCGCAACCCAAAGCGGACACTCAAAATTCCGCAGTCGTCCAGTTCGACGCGTACACAGTGAGCTTGAAGAAGATATACGTCATCACCGTCCACCCTGCGAGTTGTCCAATCAGAGTAACAATAAAGTTTATGGGCTCTTTGGCAGCATAAATCTCCCGCGCCCCTATTCCAACGCTCCCAACGATGAAGCCGCTCAGGGCGTTTCGGATATGCCCAAACACGATCATCAAGGAACCCGTCGCAAGCGGAAAAGCAGCGATGAACCTGCATATGCTCAGCACCGTGGACCTGGCTTCCACCAAGTGAAACCGAGTCAGCACCCAGTAAAGCACTCCCATCAGGAAGAAGTTGCCGAACATCACGCACGACACGACCAGGAAGAATTTCTTGCCCACGCCCCGTCGCGGTTCCGCAAGGTCCCCATCTTCGTAGACGACTAGCGGATCAGGTGAGTCGTGCGAGGTTTTCGCATAAGCCTTGCCACAAGAAGGACACTGCCATTCAGGGGCAGAAGAGCCCGGGCCCCTTTGATGGCCACAGGCCCGACATACGGTCTCCATTCCCTCTCCATCCATAGATTTACCTTATTGAGAGAAAGCTGGGGTCAGAGTGCACTTCTCCCGACCGCTTGCATGGAAAGTCCACTCTGACCCCAGTTTTGCCTTCGTAATCTGCATGACACACGCTGACACAATCAATTCAGCGCTATGTTGCAGCCCCGGGGCCACAGCCCGCAGCCCCGGTCTGCTCGTTCTACCTGCGTTTAGTGGATAGCGGTATAGCTGGCCGGAATCCAGGTATAGCTGTTATTGCCGGTAGCGCGGATGTGGCCCACGCCGGGGAACGACAAGTGGGCGCCGGCGATCCAGTACCCTTGCTTGGCAGCGTCGGCCAACAGCTTCAGACGGGCTGCCTCGGCAGATTTGTTGTCCGCATCGAAATGAATGGTGACGGTGGGTTGGGCAAATTGCACCGCGCCCACGTGAATCACATCGCCCCAGGCCAGCAGCTTCTGGCCTTCGCTCTCGATCATGTAACCCGCGTGTCCCGGTGTGTGGCCGGGCAGGGGCACGGACTTGATGCCAGGCAACAACTCCGCAGCGCCATCAAACGGCTTGTACCTGCCGGAATCCACATATGGCTTGAGTGCGGCCTGGGCACCTTGGAAGAAGCCCTTGTCATCCTTCCCGGCCTTATCCAGGTTGGCCTGGCTCAGCCAGAAATCGCCTTCGCGTTTGTCGGCGCGCACGAGCGCGTTGGGGAACACGGCCTTGCCGTTGGCCACCAGGCCGCCAATGTGATCCGGGTGCATGTGGGTGATGTAGATTTCATCCACCTGCTCAGGGGTGTAGCCCGAAGCCTTCAGCGCATCGACCATCTTGCCCAGGTTGGGGCCAAACAGTGCGCCTGCGCCGGTATCGATCAGTACGAGTTTGTCGCCGGTATTGATCAGAAAGGCGTTGAAGTTCATCTCGTAGGGCATGCTGATGTAGTTCGCCGCGAGAGCCTTCTTCACCTGCTCAGGCGTAGTCTGTGTCAGCAACTGGTCGACGGGCAACGCCGTCGTGCCATCGGAGAGCGCGGTGACTTCGAATTTTCCGAGCATGAAACGGTAGTACGCCGCACCGGACTTCCTGATCTGCGGCGCCGCCGCCTGCGCCTGCTGCACTGGCGCTGCCACGGCACCCAAGCCAAGGATCACGGCCATTGCAAGGCCGGCACGCATCAACACACCCGAAGATTTCATTATCGTGACCTTATTGTTTGCAGGAGAGCAACATGGGTACCTCGCGGCGTTGCACCGTCGAGGCAGGGAGAAAATCGAGGTTTCACATTCTGGACTGGATGGTCCACAATGCACCCACACGCTGTCAAGGTGATGACGTCATGCCAAAAACCATGTCCCGCGCTGGCCGACCTCGATCGTTCGATCAACAGGTGGCTCTAGGTGACGCCCTGGGCGTGTTCTGGCGCAAAGGCTACGAGGCCACTTCGCTGGATGACCTCACCGAGGCAACCCAACTCAGCCGATCAAGTTTTTACGCAGCGTTTGGCTCAAAGCGTGAGCTGCTCCTGCATGCCTATCGGCGCTATGCCGATGCTTTCTACGCCGACATGAAGGCACTGGCGGATGAGCACGAGGATACCGACGACGCCTTGCGCGCCATGGTAAGAGCCCTGGTGGACACCCGGCCTGATGATCGTGGTTGCTTTTGCGTGAATGCCATCGTGGAGCTAGCCCCCAGCGACCCGGAGCTGGCTGAACTCGGGCGCGCGCATATCCAGCGTATGTGCGCACTGCTGGAAGAACTCATCACGCAACGCGGCACCCGGCGGCCAATGGCGCGTGCCCAAGCGGCGACGCTGATGACATTGACTATGGGCAGCGCGGTGTTTCGCAAAGCCAGTGTCGCCGAGGACACCCTCAAATGGGTGCAAAAGCAGGCCCTTGGTTTGCTTGACCTTACTTAAGCCGGACGCACTCGTCCGATGAACTGACTCGTCTTTACCCTTGGTATGGCAAATACGAGATTAGCGATATTTCGACATTTGAACGCTCTGGACGAACGGTTTTCGAGGCTGTCCGAGTATTGCGGCAGGTCGTCGAGTGCAGTGCCTATGGTGTATCTTTTTTTTCTATGGCAACGAAGTATCCAGTTTGCTTCTCGACATACTGTATCGCCTGGATGAGATCCCTTATTGAATAGATGGGGTCGCAGCACACGTCGCCAGCAACGGCCAGAACCATCGTCAAATTTGAGCCGAGCCAGATCCATCCAGCCATGCTCCCTCCGATGCTCGCGCCAGATTCGCCTTCGCGTATCCGTTTCGGGTCGGAAGCGAATCTGACGCACCGCCTGATTTCTGGTTGTACCTGACTCCGCTTCGAGTCCAGAGCGGAGGTTTCCCCAACGCTCGTCAGTACTCGTGAAACCCATCAAATCGGGTCGTCGATCGACTTGGCGAGCTCAGTGAAAAGTTTTGGGCCGGTCTCGGTCATGTGCCAGCAGTCTTCCAGGCGGATGCCGAATTCGCCGGGAATGTAGAGCCCCGGCTCGTCGGAGAAGCACATGCCCGCCGCCAGCGGCGTGGCGTCGCCATGCACGAGGTAGGGCGACTCGTGGCCGTCCAGGCCGATGCCGTGGCCGGTGCGATGCGGAAGGCCGGGAAGCTTGTAGCCGGGGCCCCAGCCTTCCTTTTCGTAGTAGGCGCGCACGGCATCGTCGATGGCGCCCACCGGGGAGCCCAGCTTGGCGGTGGCCAGCGCAATCTCCTGGCCGCGCTTGACGGTATCCCAGACCTTGCGCTGTTTCGCGGTCGGCTTGCCCATCACCCAGGTGCGCGAGATGTCCGATTGATAGCCGTGCACGGCGCAGCCCACATCCATCAGGATGACCGAACCCTCGTGCAGGGTCTGCGGCTGGCGCGAGCCGTGCGGATAGGCGCTGGCCTCGTTGATCAACACCAGGGCAAATTCCGGCGCGCCGCCCAGGGCCTCGGTGGCGGCGTTCATCATGGTGGCGATCTCGTCGGGGCGCATGCCGGCGCGAACGTGGCCATGGACGTAGCGCAGCGCGGCCAGGGTGACGTCGTTGGCGGTTTGCATCAGCGCGAGTTCGGCCGGGGATTTGATCAGGCGCACGGCCCTCACCAGCGCGTCGCCGGAAACCACGGTGTAAGCGCCGGCGCTTGCGTCGCGCACACCATCGACGATGAACAGTCGCGTGGTGGCTTCGAAGGCAATCGGGCCGGAGGTCACGCCGCGGTCGCGCAGTGCGCCGACCAGGCGGGCAAACGGACTTTCATGCTCGTTCCACGGCCGCACATCGTCGCCCACGGCCAGGGTCTCGCGGATCGAGGGCTCTTCGAAGGCCGGGGTCACGACGACGATGTCGCCCCGGGCCGGAATCACCGCAGCCGTCGTACGCTCCGAGCGATGCCACTGGATGCCGGTGAAGTAGTCCAGGCTCGAGCCCGACTCCAGGATCAAGGCGCCGATCTTCTGCTCGACCATCAGCTTTTGCAGCCTGGCGATGCGTGAGCGTCGCTCCTCAACTGTAATTGGCTTGGCGCCGCCGGTGATGGACGTCAATCCGGCCAGCCCGGTGGGGGCGGCTTGCGCGGCAGGCGCGGCCTGCGCCGAGCGGCCGGCCAGCATAAGGGTGGACGCAGCAGCGGTGGCGGCTACAGCTCCTGTGAGAAAGTCGCGACGACGCATGAAAACTCCGGACCGATACCAAGGATGCCTCGCAGTATGAGGCCGGAGTTGGCGACGCGACTACTGTCCGGCGTGGTGTCAGATAGCATTTGCGCCATCACCACGACCTGGTTCACCATGCGGCGTTGCTCTACGCCTGCGCTCTACGCCATGCCCCTCGCGCAGGCTCGCGCCGCAAGAGCCTGACGCGCATCGTCGCCCGCCGTGAGCATTGCGTATGAACGCGCATCGATGTCATGCGTTCGCGACGGATCGAATTCGGACGTCCATCTCGTTTCATCCAGTGGCTGATGGCCGACTGTCATGGGAGCGATGTCGCATCTGTCGGTCATGCCCCATGCATACGGGCAGCGAGCCGCTCGTTGCCGGCCAGAGGCCCGGCAGTCATCCCATCCCTGCCGCTGTCGACGCGGCGCGTTTAGGTGTTTTTACCTACCTCGTATCGGTAGTACCACAGAGGCGACGTTCGCCTGCCTATGGTTGGATAGCGGCGTTCTGCACCCACGAGCCGTGCAGCAAGATGGTTTCCGACTGGAGGCATGGTCATGTCCAGAGCACTTCCACTTTTCTCGGTGACTCTGGTGTTGTTGGGCGCAGGAGGCCTGGCGCACGCCTGTCCGTCGACCGATGCTCAAGCGGGATCGCCTCAAGTCCCGGCCCCTGCTCACGCCAGTGAACTGAAGGGCACGCCTGAGGGCACGATGATGACCAAGGAGTATGTCCAGGCCATCGGTCGCATGGCGTACATCTGGGGTTGGCCGCTGGTCAACAACTACAACCGGTCGCTCGCGCTGGCCAAGCTTCCCGGACCCGGCCGCAATGGCGGCATCCTCCCCGTGTCGCCTCCGGGCGCCATCAGCATGCTGACCGACTATCTCAAGGCGGATCAGAAGTTCATCACCTGCCCGAACCAGGACACCGTCTACGGCTCGGGGTATCAGCATCTCGATACGCTGCCGGTCGTCGTTCAAGTGCCCGATTTTGGCGACCGCTTCTATGTCTACCAGATCGCCGATGCGCGAACCGACTCTTTCTGTACGATCGGCAAACAATACGGCACCAAGCCTGGCTTCTATTTGCTGGCAGGCCCCAACTGGAAAGGCCAGGTACCCAAGGGCATCACCGGAGTTTGCCGGTCAACCACGGATCTGGCGGTCGTATTGCCGCGCGCCTTTATGGACGACACGCCCGAGGATAAAGCGGCCATACAGAAAACGCTGAGCCAGATCATGGTCTATCCGCTGGACAAGTTCGACGGCAAGATGAAAACCATCGACTGGCACAAGACGCCCGATTACCCCGCGCCGCCAAGCAGCGGAGCGGGCGAAATCCAGTGGGTCGTTCCGGAGAAGTTCTTCGACGAGCTGCCTGTCGTGATGAAGCAGATTCCCCCGCAACCGGGTGAGGAGTCACTGTACGCCTCGATCCAGTCGGTGCTGGATGCCGCCGCCAAAGATCCGCAGCTCAAGCAGGCGCTGGTGCAGACCGCCGTGGCCTCAGAGAAGGAAATCATTGCGCCGCTGTTCGAGTTCCGTAACAACGGTCGTCCAGTGGGCAACGGCTGGACCTCGCCGCCCAATGGCGCCAACTGGGGCGTGGATTATCTGTCGCGCACCGCAACGGCCAAGTCGAACATGTACGACAACGCGCCGCAGGAAACGCGATACATCTACACCGATTTCGACGCCAAGGGCATCAGGCTCAATGGCGCAGGCAACCATGCGTATACGATCACCTTCCCCAAGGGCCAGACGCCGCCGGTAAAAGGGTTCTGGTCGTTGACGATGTACAACAAGCACCACTTGTTCGAGCCCAATGCGCTCAATCGCTATTCCCTGGGCACCAAGAGCCGGGACCTCAAGACCAATGCCGATGGATCGCTCACCCTCTATGTCCAGCACGCCTCTCCCGGCAAGGACAAAGAGAGCAATTGGCTGCCCGCCCCGGCGGATGACTTCTCGCTCTACATCCGCGCCTATTGGCCCGACGCCGCCATCACCAATGGCACGTGGAAGCCGCCCTCGGTGTTGAAGACGCCCTAGCCGCCAGCCTCACAGCTCCTTCAAGGCCGGCGGAAAGTAGCTGCGATCAGCCACAGCACCCTTGGGTCGATAGAAGCGGAAGGTCAGGCTGTAGCCTGTTCCCTTCGGCGTGGGGATCCAGTTGCCATCGGGTGCGCCGCTTGGCTTGGCGGCGCCAAAATACAATGTCAGTGAGCCATCCTTGCCGTAGCTCAGCTTGGAAAAATTGCTCAGCAGATAGCGTTTGAGTGGATTGGGAAGAACACGGCGATGGCCCGAATCCACCGCAATGACTGACCAGAAGTACGTCGCGTAGAGCGTCGGCAGCTGCTCCTTCTCAAAGCGCAACGCGTAGGAGTGATCGCCATTGAGCGGCTTGCCCGAAGGATCGATAAAGGCCTTGTAGTAAATCACCTCTTCATAGCTGTTGGCCCAGATGCCGCCAAGGTTGACTAAGGTACGCAGCAACCAGTTGCTGCCATACACACCGATCGTTGTGGGCAGCGCCCAGCCATCTTTTACCGTGCCATCGCCGAGCGTTGGCGAGGCCTTGTAGATCGCAGGAATCGCTTGCTGGCGAATCACCTGATCGACATGCTGACGCACGCTCGCATCCTTGATCGCCCTGGCAACGGCGCGCGTACTCGCCTGTAGCCTGTCCATGCCCGGGTTGATATCGGCGGCGCTATCCAGCGCCACGGTGGCCGAGTCGAATGCTTCTACGCCTGGCAACTTTTCGATGTCGAACCTGACCGTCTTTGGCACCTCGGGCGCGGCAGGGTGACCGCTGGTGCGGATGTTGAACTTCTTCTGCAGCACCACGGCCTCGTCCGGCGTTGCTCCCAGTTCAACGCGGGAAAGCACGCGCAGCACTTTGGCGGACACATCCACACGCTGCGTCGTTGACGGCAGCTGGACCACGGCGCCCTTCAGGCACACGGCAAACTCACCATCAGGACGCTGCGGATAAACGCGTTCATTGATGTTCGCCAGGGTCTCACCCCAGCCGTTGAGGAACTGCACGGTGTAGTAGCGGTCTTTCACCTTCGGCACCGTGATCAAGGCGCAGCTCTTCTCATCGATGGCCACCCAGGCTTCCGAATAAGCGACATCAAGATTGGGGTTGGGCCAGTCCACCTCACCCACCTTGCGGTGGACGAGTTGGTTCCACTGAAAGCCGTTGCTGAAGTCCGCCTGCTCCTGGTTGAGCACCAGCAGTCGACTGAGCAGATAGATATAGCTATCGCTGATGTCCTGGTCGTTCGGCACGGGCGTTGGCGTCTGCCCATGGGCCATTGCGGCAACGAACGCCGCCAGAGCAACACTCAGGTACCGCGCATAAGCTTTCATGACCGTTCCCCATTGGCACCGCAACAGCGTGCACTGTCCCGGCCGGTCATTTCGACAGCAAACGTACGGTTTTTTGGCGCGTATTTTTACTTATCGTCGATGCTGGAAGTACGGCGGCTTGCGCCACGATGCCTCCTCTCTCAAACCGAGAATGGCGCATCGCCCTCCAGCATCCGTTGCTCAAGACGCGGCGACTGACCCTTTTCCCACAGCGATACGCGATGCTGCACGCGATAGACCAGCGGGCCGCCGTCTTCGCGATCACTGCGCTCAAGGGGTCGCGGCAGGCAGACGAACTGCGTCTCCAGCGCATGGCCTGACGCCCGCACGACGGCATAGCCGTGCCCACCCATATCGACGAAAGCCAGATGGGGCGCGTTGTCGGTATTCGTCATGGCACGCGCTTTTGCCAGGTCGCCGCTCTTGGCGTACTCCAGACAGGACCGAACGCCGTGGCGAAGCAGCATGTTGATGGTCGGCGCCGGCTTGTCCACGCCCGGCCTGTTGGCAAGGAACAAGGGGCGCAGCGGATGATCTTTGGGGAAACTGTGCTCCATCGCCTCCACCATGCCAGGCGCGGAGATCGAACCGACCACGAAGGCCACACCCACCGGTTCGAAGGCTTGAGGCGGCAACGACTTCGCAGCCAGCCCGGCCCAGAAACTGTGGCGGTCGCCGGCGACGGTCGCAAATCCGGTAATGCCTTCGCGCGCGACAAAATCGTAGATCTCGGCGCGCTCGACATAGGCGCTGCCATGGTCGCCACCGCCGAATCCTGCATACCCGGCGCCCGGCCACGGCCTGGTCAATCCGGCAGGCAAGTTCTGCGGGTCAGCGCGCATATCAAGCGTGGCGGTGGTATTGCCCCAGATCTTCCAGGTCGCGTCCGACATCTTCAACTGCTGGAGAAACCAGGTTTTCTGCCTGGCACCCAGGATGGTCTGGGCGGGCTTGTCGCGCCAGAAGTTGTCCACGTCGTGGCCATCGTAGCGAATCGATGGAGGCGGGTTTCCGTGGTTGTAGGTGCGCCCGGCGTCGAGGATCTCCTGCACTTCCTGCGGAATGAACTGAGGGAAGTCCTTGCTTGAGAAAACCTTGGCCTCCGGTCGGCCAACGGGCTCTTCGGAGCGATAGCTACGCTGATCGGTAATGACCAGATCCACATGCTTGCCCCAGCGCAGCGCACGGTAGCCGGTGAGGCTGGCCAGTGCGACCAGATTGTTCGCTTCCAGACCCAGCCCTGCATCATCGTAGTGTTCGATGGGTGCATCCACGACACTGGGCGCAGTGAACCATTCGAGCGATTCACCCGGTGTCTTGACGCGAGCGGGATGGAACTCGAACCACGCCTGGTTGGCGGCAACTTTGCGTGTCTGCGCGGGCCGTGTCTTGCCATCGAATTTCTGCAGACTCTGCCAGCCTTGCCAGCTGAACTCGTGGTTGTCCCAGATCGACACAAAGGGAAAGCGTGCCCGGGCGTCCTGCACATCCGGGTCGCGCAGGTAGGCACGGTAGACCGCGCGATAGTCGTCCACCGTGGTCGGCACATGGAAGTCGTCTATTTTTTCGCCGTGCGCGTAGCGAACGACATCCCGGATGCGCCGGTCGTACATGCCTTGCGGCCGGTCTTCCGGATACCACACGAGTTCGTAAATGAAATCGCCAAGGTGAAGTACGAACCCGAGACGATCCTCCGGAGCGGCACGCTCGTCTTCATAAATCATCCGCCGGTATGCATTCTGTGCGCCCACATTCGCGTTCTGGCATGAAACGAAGGCGAAGCGTACGGGGCGCTCGTCCGATTCTTCGGGTGCGGTCAGCGTGCGGCCGATGCGGCTGCCATGGCCCTCGCTGTCCGTGAAGCGATACCAGTATTCGCGCGCGGGCTTCAGTCCGCCGATCAGCACGCGGCAAGTCCAATCGGACGCGATCGATACCCGCGCCTTGCCACTGGCGACGACGCGCTCAAAGGCAGCGTCTTCGGCCACTTCGACCTGAAGTGTCCAGCGCTTGCGGGCATCGGCGGAGGGATAACGCGTCCAGAGCATCACGCTCTCGGCCGTGGGATCGCCGGAGGCGACGCCTTCGGGGTATCGCTCTGTGCATGGGCGCCACGCCACACTCGACTTCGCAAACATCGGCCTGCACCAGATGGCCGCCGCGCCGAACGCGGCAGCAGCTGCGAGAAACTGACGTCGAGTGAGCTGCATCATGATGTGTGTCTCAATGATGGATGCCGCGAGCCATGATCCAGGCAGCCTCTGGACGGCTCGGCATGGCATGGCATGGCGGCTGGCAGCATATCGACCGGGGCGGTCAGCGACCCGTGTCGATGGACATATGACCCATGACCTCCCCTGCCCGTCCCCCGAGCGGCAGTTTTTCTTCACGAGCTTTGCCGCTGGCGTGATCCCTGAACGCCCACTAGGCTTGGCATGGCTCACGGTCGAGGCCATACAGGCCTTCGGCCACCGCAGCTCCCACTCAGGCATGCGTGATCCCATGACTCGTCCGACAACCACGTTGGGACTGCTTGGCGATACGGCGTCGCGCGACTACGCGGACAAACTCCGGCTGTTCAACGCCTTCGCCGCACCGGAAATACGCCAGGCCATCGCGAGTCTGGCGCTGAAGCCCGGCATGCGCATACTCGATGCAGGCTGTGGCACGGGCGAGGCACTGGCATGGCTGGCGGACGACGTCGGCCCTGACGGCGCCGCGATCGGCATGGACCTGGCGACACCACACGTCAGGGCGGCGCACAGCACGGCCGCCAAGAGCGGCTCACTGCTGCTGCAAGGAAACATTCTGGCGCTACCGATGGTGGCGGCCAGTGTTGACCTGGTCTGGTCAGTGAACGTGATCAACCATCTCCGCTCGCCGGTTGCGGGCCTGCAAGCCCTGATGGCTCTGGTTCGCCCTGGCGGGCGCGTTGCGCTTGGTCAGAGCTCGCTCTTGCCCGACATGTACTTCGCCTGGGATTCCCGCCTGGAGCGCCTGGTCAACGAGGCCGTTCGGCAGTACTACCGTGACCGATACCAGCTGGACGAGCGCGACCTCACCTCCATCCGCGCCATCGCCGGCCTGCTGCGCCAGGCCGGATTGCGGGACGTGCATGTGCGCACCTTCATGATCGAACGCCTCGCCCCCTTGCGGCTGGAGGACGAGAACTACCTGCTGAATGCCATTTTTCGCGGCACCTGGGGCTCGCGGCTGCAAGCGTATTTGTCGAGCAGCGATCATGAAGAAGTGATGCGCCTGTGCGACCCCAACCATCCCGACTATGCGTTGCGCCGCCCCGATTTCCACTTTCTCCAGAGCTTCACATTGGCCGTTGGCGTGGTCTGATTTCCGTAAAGCGCAAGCCGACGGAGCAGTTCAAGCCGCGCCCAAACCGGAGGGATAGAGCATGAGCTACGCCACCGTTTGGGAGTTCCTGGTACCCGAGGATCAACGGACGGCTTTTGAAACAGCCTATGGCCCCGACGGTCCGTGGGCTCAGCTGTTTGCGCGAGCCCCTGGCTTTCTTGAAGTAAGACTGCTCCGCAGCCGCGAACATGCGGGCCGATACCTCACCATGGACCGCTGGCAGACCGCCGCTGCGTTTGAGACCTTCAAGAAGCGTTTCGCCGGGGAATATCACGAGCTGGACAGCGCACTGGAAGGCCTTGCCTCTTCCGAAGTGCCCGTCGGCTCATTCGATGAAATCCCCCCGATGGCGCCATAAGGGACGGCGGCGACACAATCGCTTCACCCGCCCTGAGGCCACGGCTTCATGGCCTCCACGGCGTCGGTCAGTAGACCCAGGGAACAAGGCGTTTGGTGCGTACCGCGTACTGATGAAATGCGTCGCCAAACGCCTCGGCCAGCGCCGCTTCCTCTTCCTTGATGCGATAGAGATAGAGGCACGTAGTGAGGCTCACCATCACGATCACGCCAAGCCAGTTGCTCAAGGTCAGGGCAAAGCCGAAGAATCCAATCATGGCGCCCAGATAGCTTGGGTGGCGCACATAGGCGTACAGGCCTTCTTCCTTGAGTTGATGATCGCCGCGAATCGCCACGTTCGGTGTGTGGAACCGGCCCAACTGGGCGATGGCGAGTGAACGCACGGCGATGCCGATCAGCAGAACGACCAGTCCTGCCCATTGCAGGGCCACTGAGTTCAAGCTTCCCACCGCCCCGTAGGACAAGGCGATGCAGATGGCGAAGACCACCGGACCACCCATCATCAGCAACTTCAATGACCGGTGATCCCGATTCTCCGCCGTGCCCGTCTTCAGGCGAAAGACCGCGAAGGCATCGATGATCAACCACACGAAAAAAACGACCAGGCCCAGGTTGCGCACCATGTTCATGCCGTCTCCGCCTCTTGTGCCTGGATAAGAAGCGCGGACCGTCCACGCATCACACTGCGCTGGCCCCGCACCCCGCCAGCATCCTCCGTCGGACCTGGCCCAGCAAGTGAAAGCGATCCCGTTACTTCGTCTTCAGCGAAATTGGCCCGCTCGCTTCGCTGCTCGTGATCATGGCCTTGACGCACGCCTTGCAGTTACGCCACTTTCTCGACACTGGACCGAGTCATGCGACTGCCACCATGCGACGCGACATCGCCATCATTGTTTTTCCGGGATTTCAGCTGCTGGATGCGGCCGGCCCGGTCGCGGTATTCGAGATGGCCGATCGGTTTCGGCCGGACAGTTATGCGATTACCGTCCTGGCCCCCGGAGGCGGCGTCGTGCGCAGTTCGTCGGGGGTGAGCCTGGCGGCCTCGCCGATTGAACGCAAGCCGTTCGACACCGTGATCGTATCGGGCGGCAATCTCGCGCAGATCGAAGAGAACCAGGGCGACATCGTCAACTGGCTCGGCGACGATGCGTGGCGGCGAGCGGCGGGTGTCTGCTCCGGCGCGTTCTTTCTCGCGCAGGCCGGCTTGCTCGATGGCCGGCGCGCGACCACGCACTGGGCCGTCGCCGAGCGTTTCCGATTGCTCTATCCGCAGGTACGGCTCGATGCCGACCGGATGTTCGTCCGGGACGGCAACGTGTGGACCTCGGCAGGCATTTCCGCAGGCATCGACCTGGCGCTGGCGCTGGTCGAAGACGACTTCGGCCCTGGCATTGCGCGGCGCACGGCGCAGCAGCTCGTGGTGCACCAGCGACGACACGGCGGGCAGTCGCAGTACTCCGTGCTGGTGGACCAAGGTGGCAAGACCGGACGCTTCGGCGACCTGATCAACTGGATGCGCACACGCATTGCCGAACCGATGACGGTCGAGCGCCTGGCCGAGCGCGCCGCGATGAGTCCCCGCCATTTTGCCCGCGCCTTCTCGGCAGAAATCGGCGCGACGCCGGCAAAAGTCGTGGAAGGCCTGCGCCTGGAAGCCGCCCGCATCGCGGTCGAGACCAGCCACCTCACCCTGGACCACATCGCGGCATCCACGGGCTTCGGAGACGCGAGCCGCATGCGTCGCGCTTTCGTGCGCGCGTTCGGCATGTCACCACTGTCGCTACGCCGCAGCGCCGGCGGGTGATCGCCGCGGGCTACCACGACGCTTGCGATGCAAGGCGTTGCGCCCGATCCGAGATGGCCGTTTTTGTCCGGAAATTGTCCTTGTAGGCGCCGTTCGGAACACGCATAAAAGAGCGCCGAGAGTCCCCTGGCCAGGTGGCGAGCGCACCGACCCGCCCATGGCCGCTGTTCGATTCATCGCAGCCGCAGGCGTCATCACTTCTGCGGCCTGCACGAGAGCACCATCCACGTTCATGTGAGGATACGCATGCGCCTGATCCCCTTTCTTTCAGCATGTCTTGTGTGTTTCGCCGCCGCCCAGCCCGCCACGGCCGCAGCCGCACCGGTGGCTCCCACCACGCGACTCGACCATATCCTGCTGTGGGGCCGCGGGATCGACCAGGTCACGTCGGTCATGGCGGTCAAGCTGGGCTTTCAAGTCCGGCCAGGGCGCGACCCTGATGGCGTGGCCAATCGCTATATCCGCTTTTCGGATAGCAGCTTTATCGAATTGCTCGGCATCACACGGCCCAATCCCACGTTCGATCCGGGCATGAAAGAGGATCAGCAAGCATTGAAAGGCGGCCCCGGTTCACGCACGTTCGGCTTTCGCTCTTCGTCGCTCGATACGATCCACCAGTCACTGCAGTCGCTGCATTACGCCGTCACGCCATTTTTTTCCGGGCCCGATAGCGCCAAGCCAGGCTGGCGTCTGTTCGCCTTCGACCGCGCACCGCTGTCGAGCAACACCTTTTTCATCGACTACGCGGCTGGCTACGCACCCGATCAGTTCGACCCCGCCAATGCCGACGACTACCGCGTGACGCGCGAACACCCCAACGGCGCGCGCGAGCTTTCGTCGATATGGCTGGTATCGGGCGACGCCGATGCCGATCGCCGGCAGCTTGAGAAAATGGGTTACGGCAACGCAGTGCCGGTAAAGCTGGCCGCACTCGGCGCCAAGGGATTCTGCGTGCCCGTCGGCCCGACCGCGCTGCTGGCACTGCAACCCGACGGCGCTGGGCTGGCCCAGCAGACCATGGCGAGCGGCGGCCCACGCATCCTGGGCGTGAGCTTGGGGGTGAGTGATCTCGAACGTGCGCAGCGCTGGGTCGAGCGCGGCTACGAGCACAAGCTGGCGACTTATCGCGGCCTGTCCGGCGATTCCTTCCTGGCCCCCACGCAGGAAGACCTTGGCCTCTCCATCGAATTCCACGCGATACAGGCCGGCGGCTCGCCTTGTCCAGGCGCGCGGCTGTAGAGAGCACACGACCAGACACTGTTCGGGCATGGCGCAAACCTGGAGGGCTGCTTCGGACCGACAGCAGAAGCTCGATCGATACCGCGTTACTGCGCCAAGCGACTCGACGCCGTTCGTTTCGCTTGAACAGCCTCCCGCGACAGCCGGCCGTGCGCTGACATCACAGTTGCTTCTCAAAGAAGCTATCGGCATAGGGATCGTCGTTGAAGCGATCGATCTCTTTCCATCCCGTCTTGAGATAGAGCTGTTTTGCCTCAGGCAATGCGCGATTGGTATCCAGGCGGAGCGTTTTGATGGACAGCTCCCGCGCAATTCGCTCAGCCTGGGCCATCAGGCGCTTCGAAAGTCCGATGCCACGCGCAGAAGGCGCCACCCAGAGCCGCTTGATCTCCGCCACGCCGGGCCCGCCTCCCTTCAACCCCACGCAGCCAACAGGAAGATCGTCAGAGCAGGCGACCAGGAACGCGCCGCGAGGCCGCGTCATCTGCGCGGCGACCGGATCCCGCGAACGCGATACGTCGAAACCATGCTCGAAGCGACTGCTGATTTCCGCATAGTAGGCGCCGAGGCAGTAGGTGGCTGCCTCCCCTTTAGGGTCCGCCTCTTCAATGATGACGCGGTCGCGCCCAAGTACGCAGGCCACGAGATCCATGGCTGCCAACAGTTCGTCTGGCCGCGCGTGGCCGGCGAGCATCGCGTCGGCCTGGGTGTTGGAAAGCTTTTCGTACGCCCGAAATTCCGATCGCCCAGTCTTGGTCAGATGCACGACGCGGCGGCGCGCGTCCTGCGTACTCACCACCGTTTCGACCAGGCCTTCATCTTCAAGGCCGCGCAACAAGCGGCTCATCAAACTGGTTTCGACACCCAGGTACTCCCTGAGCACCGCGACGTCGGTTCGCCCGTGCCCAATGGCATTGATGACGCGAGCAGACCCCAGCGGCCGACCGCGTCCAAGAAAGGACTCGTCCAGCGCGCCGACTGCTGCCGTCACGGCCCGGTTGAAACGACGAACACGCTTGATGGCATCATCCATATACCTAACTTAGGTCAGGTAATTTACAACGTCAAGCGGACAGCCCCTCAAGGCAGGCTCCGGACGTCGTCCGCTTCGGTCGCAAGCAGACGATTGCCCGTCCAAGACTTATTCGCCCCGACGACACTCGTCAGGAAGTCGGCCAAAGCTATCTCGGATAAAAGTGTCTGCCCCATTCGAGAGCAAAAAATCCACCGTGTCCTCACGCCCGCCAGCATAGGCGTAGTGCGAAGCGGTAGACCATTCGAGTCGATGTAAGACATCGGATCTATCGGAACGCATGGGTCTTGATCAACATAGTTGACCAGATGGCTATACCGAGCCTGGACCTCGGCTATCTCTTCTGCGTTCATGRCTGACCCTGCCAAATCTTCACCAGCTTCCATCCTCAGCCTGACTGATGCGAAAAGCGTCCGTTTTTGCCTGCACACCATGGCCCGAAGCCGAAGCAAGATCATCTAAATTCATAGGTACGCACGGACCACGAATTTCGCGCGTTTGTTCGCCAGGCGCGCATGCCCAAGATGGTCATGCGCGCCAGGGAGTGATCAATGCGAAAGAATCCATCAGGAAAAGCAGCGCCAGGAAACAGGCAGGTCCAACCCGAAGCGCGACGCCGACTTTCAACCCTGTGTCACAAGACGATCAGCTTTTCGGGATGAACTTCGCGTAATCGACCCGCGCAAACTGAAGGTCTCGTCGCTGGTAAATGCGCATGTCGATGTCGTGGTGGTTAACGGTAAGCACGACAGGACTCGGCGCGTGACTCTTCATCTGCCCGACGAGTTGTCCCACCCAGCGCACCGGCTGCCCATCGATCCGCTCTATCTGGTCGGTGCTGTGCAATCCCATCCAACCGTCAGGCCGAACCTGGCTCACGAAAACCCGCTGGAATGCATCCGTCGTCAAGACGATGCGATGGCCTGCATCTTTCCAGACAAGAAAATTCCCGCTGTAGGACAAAGTACCGTCCTGGCCCGATGGACCGTCATCCGAAAAAGCCGGCATAGCCATCGCAAGCGCCGTGGATGCCACCAATGCAAGTGTCGAAGTCTTCATAGCGATACCTCTTCCTGAGCCGCTAAGGACAGTGGAAGCATCGCACTAGGAAGAATCACAGCCCGGGGGCTTCCACACATGGGAGTGCGCCAGTGAAACCAAGCCGGCAGCTACCGGCGCTGAAAAACTATAGCACCCGCCTTCCGCCGGCACTGCCTTCACAAAACCATCATGCAATCGGCTAGCGACCTGCAAAACCAGACTCTGTTTTCACCAGCTTTTGGCGTCTGCTTTGGGTCGAAAGCGGACCTTTCCATTCAAGCTACCAGATGTCCAATCGTGCGCTGCTGGCCAGGATATGGTCACCAACGGTCAGTCCGCCAGGATAGTAATCGTCCAGCTGCCTATCTAGGTCGATGGCCTTGGGCACTCGGGAGATGAAAGCGCCCCCTCTCGCCAGTCTCGAATCTGTTTCGATAAGACCCCCCTACTCTTCGGCTGGCTTACCACAGCGGCTATCGCAGCGGCAGCCTTCATTATGTTTGTTACATGGGGAACTGGTTCCTGTGTTGCGCACCGCACAGATGCCTGGACGCTTCACGTACATGCTGTGAGAACAGCAGGCATGCCTTCAGTGCGGCCGGGTCCCGTTTTAGCAGGGTGCCTTTGCAAAGGATATGGATTGAAGCCACGAATGGCCTGCATGGAGTAAATCATGGTCGATATCGCGGGTGTACATCTACAGGTCCACTACCGAGCTACCTATCGGGTCATGGATAAACAGACCCGATGGCGGGCCACTTTTCACTGGGGCAAGGAAGAAATCCGCCAAGAGGGCCAGTTGTTGGACGGCCAGTCAACGTACCCCACCTCTCGGACCCGCCTTCATATCTTCCTTCAGCGCTACATCGAATCCATGCCCTGGAGTGAAGAATTTGGCACGCAGATACGCTGAGGAGGTTCAACCTCCTTCCCACGAGCGGGGTTTGTCTTAAGTGGACATTGATGACCGGAACATGGCAGCCGGAGGGTTGGTCGGTGCATGGAACAATGCCTACCGAACCATTTGCTCATTTCTTTCTCAACGGCTTTACGAAGGGATTCACATGTGCCGGGCTCTGGCCGGTACGTCCGCGCGCGAAGAATTTGTCGAGACGATTCACAAACACTGCCCTGATCACTCTATGTGGTCTCCCGTACCGACTCATGCTCGCCACAAGCCCATGCTCGACCGACAGCATCGACGGCTCTAGCGCGACTCAACGTCCTGAGAAAGCGCGCAATCGCACGCACCTTGCTGTTGGCCTGTGGCATACCACGGGCTCCGCCTCCACCAAGGACAAAATCATGAAAACGAAAGTCGTTTTGGCAACATGAGCTGCGCTGGTACTTTCCGGTGTCGCGATGGCTGCACAAGCCCAACCTATTGGCCAAAGTTCGGGAGACACCGTTAAAACGGTTCAAACCACGACAACCGTGCAGCATATCAACGGTCGCAACGAAGTTTGGTACAAAGAGGGAGGTGTTGTACCTGCCGAGTACCGCGGCGATACGTATGCCGTGCAGCAGTGGAAGAACGAGCACCTGAATGAACCTGTTCAGGGTTCCCACTGGATACGCGGCGACAATGGCGACTTCCTGCTAGTTGATAACAATTCCGGCATGATCACCAGCATCAGTCGTCAGCACTAATTGACATGTCAGTTGCGACTCCCGGCTTCCCGGACGGAGCGATCGATGTTCGGGTCGCCTGGAGGTAGGTTTCGTCGGGTTGGAACGGGCAAATCCGTTGACTGCCATCCATCGTTTTTCGCCGCACACGGGGGGGCGGAAAAGGAGGTGAGCCGCGCCAACGAGGCTCTCGCGCTGCCCTAGCGCCGACGCTTCCGCTTTGCCAGTGCGGCAAACATGACGGTTGTACCCACGAACCAGGCCAAGGTCCTAACAACGGGAAGTGCGCAAGCCGAAATCGAACCGACACGGCGTTGCAGTGCGATCGCACTAGTTATGCATCAATCAATGATTGACCGATTTTTGACCATGGCTTCGCACGGCGTGCTCCGCGCAGACGTGGTCACGATGCTGCTTTACCTTCTCGTGATGACTCAGCTCACGATTTTCACGGTGACGCTTTACCTCCACCGCAGTCAGACTCACCGGTCGGTGGATTTTCACCCCGCGCTCGCGCATGCCTTTCGATTCTGGAGCTGGCTAACCACCTCGATGGTGACTCGCGAATGGGTGGCGGTACATCGCAAGCATCACGCCCATGCGGACACTGAGCACGATCCGCATAGTCCTTACATTGCCGGTATCCACACCTTGCTTTGGAAGGGCACTGAGCTCTACACCATGGCGAGCCAGGACAAGCAATTGCTTGCCTCCTATGGCCGCGGCACGCCGGATGATTGGATCGAGCGCCATATCTACACGCCTCACTGCAACTGGGGTCCCACGCTATTGGCCGTGATAAGCCTCACCCTATTCGGCGTGGGCGGCATGGCTATTTGGGCCGTGGAGATGATGTGGATACCTTTCTGGGCTGCGGGTGTGGTCAATGGCATCGGACATTGGTGGGGCTATCGAAACTTCGAGACGCCAGACAAGTCCGCCAATGTTCTGCCTTTCGCAATCTGGGTGGGAGGCGAGGAGCTGCATAACAACCACCACGCCTTTCCCAGTTCGGCAAAATTCTCTGTGCGGCGCTTTGAATTCGACATTGGCTGGCTGGTTATCCAGGTGCTTGCCGCACTTGGACTGGCACGCGTCAGGCGGGTCGCCCACGTTGAGCGGTCACGAATGGACTATGGAGCGGCACGCCCTGTACCTCTTGCGCCACGGGTGAAGGTGATGACGGCGTTCTTTCGCAAGGTGACGCTGCCGGCGGTCAAAGACGAGATGCGCCGAAGCAAAAGTTCGCCGCTCTCCATGCGCTTGCACCGAGCGTTGGCTGATGGTGGACGATGGCTTTCTGCCGATGAGCGGGCCAACTTGAATGCGTGGATCAACGCCAGACCTTACCTTCGCACCATCTGTCAACTGCGAACCCAGCTGGCTGCGCTGATGGAATCGCGTAACACCGACCATACGGCAGAAGCGCTCACCGCATGGGTCAGCGCAGCTCAGGCCAGTGGTATAGATTCGCTCCAGCGGTTCGCCTTCTCACTGAGCGAAGGCCTGATCGCGCAGCGCGCTCCGCTTGGAGACAAGATTCAATGAAACCCGGTGCGAGGCCCAAAGTTGTCGACATACTGTGCCGGTTGTCGATGCCCACTCCAGGGCGTTCCATCTATCGCGCGACGTAGCCCCGATCGATCAGGATCACATAAACCAGAACCGATGACTCGGCCTGCGCGCGGCTGTCAAACGCGGCTCATCGCATTTCGATGAACTGCCGATGCAGTGGTGGGCGCGGCATTCTGGAGCCCCGCGTGATGAGTGGACCATGGGAGCTCGGCTCTGCCTATCAGCACCAAGGCTTCGTTAGGTCTGATGCCGGTCGAGATACGACATGGGCTGACGGCTCTTTGCGGGCACCGTACCCCTAGCTTGCAGTCCCAAGCCCCTCATCGCTCCTTTGACGGGACCGGAAGCCTGCCTGGCGGACTTACCGGTCGCCGCGGGGCCCGTCGTGCCGTGCCCTCCGGTCCGCAAGAGCGGTGGTAAAGTAAGCAGGTAAACCGCGAAGAGGACAGGTATGCCGGCCATTTCCGACCCGCGAGATAATCGCCTACTTGCCGCACTGCCAGATGCCGAGTGGGAACGATGGGCGCCTCACCTTGATCCTGTGGACATGCCGCTCGGTAAAGTCCTCTACGAATCGGGAAGCCGGCTTAGTCACGTGTATTTTCCCGTGACTTCCATTGTCTCTCTACTGTATGTCATGGAGGATGGCGCTTCCGCCGAGATCGCCGTAGTTGGCAACGAGGGCATCGTCGGCATTTCGCTATTCATGGGCGGTGAATCGACGCCAAGCCGGGCGCTGGTCCAAAGTGCCGGCCAAGGATTTCGGCTGAAATCCGAACTGATGCTGATGGAGTTCAATCGCGCCGGCCCCGTACTTCACCTGCTGCTGCGCTACACGCAGGCGCTGATCACCCAAATGTCTCAAACAGCGGTGTGCAATCGGCACCACTCGCTCGATCAGCAGCTCTGCCGCTGGCTCCTGTTGAGTCTTGATCGTTTGCACTCCAGCGAACTAGTCATGACACAAGAGCTTATTGCCAACATGCTTGGTGTGCGCCGCGAAGGCGTCACTGAAGCGGCCGGAAACCTGCAACAGGCCGGGCTGATCCGCTATCAACGCGGGCACATCACAGTGGTGGACCGTGCCGGGCTGGAGCGGCGCACCTGCGAGTGCTACGCGGTGGTCAAGAAGGAGTATGACCGGCTACTGCCGTCGACGACGCCATGACCGTGTGTACCCGGCGGGCCTTCGAGCCATTGGACTGAACTACTGGGTTCGACGGCTCCGCCCCATAACGAGGCACACAGCGCACAGCCCGAGAAAGACGAAGAATAGGATCTTGGCGACACCAAAAGTTGCGCCCGCGACCGCGGAGAAGCCGAGCACTCCTGATATCAACGCGATAGCCAGGAATATCAATGCGTAGAGCATGATGACCTCCGAACAGCGATCCAATGATTACCTGCAGACGACCGTCGGAAAAGGGA
The DNA here is from genome assembly GCF_052114725.1 of Dyella sp. 2YAF14. Taxonomy (NCBI): domain Bacteria; kingdom Pseudomonadati; phylum Pseudomonadota; class Gammaproteobacteria; order Lysobacterales; family Rhodanobacteraceae; genus Dyella; species Dyella sp. 2YAF14. Next base: position 80,631 of record NZ_JBFRFH010000007.1, read on the forward strand.
CGTCGGCATTGGCAAGATGTGGTCTTTAAACCATCGCGGTGTGACGCCAATGCGGCCACATCGTTGAAAGATATGTGCAGGCGAAGCGCCAAAATTCCCAGCGCTAGGTATACGCGTTAGGTCCTTCCATGTCGGTGCGTTCCCGCACGTCCGATCTTCAAATTCAGTTAGCCGTACCTCAAGCATCGCTGGGTCATGGTTAGTGGGGCGAACGACCCGTCTCTTCAGCACGTCGCGTGCGGCTTTCCTACCGCACTCGTCACTGCGGTAGGCGCAGCGACGTCCGGCGCATGACAACTTTGTCTATTCAAGGTCGAAGGTATATTGGCAATCCCTGAGGGAGAATTTGATCGATTGCCGCCTAACGCCTGGCATCGCCGGGGCTCCCCAGCGATACGAGGTGGCGCATCGTCACATGACTGTCTCGATCGAGCAGGAATAGCGCTCTTTTTATCTTAGCCTTCACGTACCGGGGCCGACACTGGCCGCACGCAACCGGTAGGCCTCGACAGTGCTGCGACTGACTTGAAGTCTTGGTTCGCCACAGAGGTGCGGAGTATGCAATGTGGATAATTCTGAAGTCGCCGCGGCCGCGGCTGAGGCAGAGCAGGGCGAAGTCTTGAGCGCTACCGAGCTTGATGCCCCGTCCAACGAAATGCCGTTGCCCCACTATCCTCGGTCGTATTCCAGGGTGGGCCTAGCTGGCTGGCAAGGTCCGCTTCGGGTCGGCAGCGGACCTTAGCCGGCACCAAAATTAGCACGCGTTCAGCCCCAATAAGACCATGTCCAAGGGTTTTATCAGCTTGGAACAAATTGCCGAGGCGGAGTGAGCTCTTGCGGCCCTGATGGCTTTGGCGATGGCTATGTTGCGCACCGTACAGACGTTGAGCGGTCCATTAGGCAGCATGGAGTTCGGCAGCACGAGTGACATTTTATGTCCGATGAAGATGACATCAGGCAGGTCGATATCGACCTCCTTTTCGTGCTCAGCCACGGCGAGCTGTTGCACATTCCGTTGGCGAGTGCCAATCGGCTGATGACGTGGAGATTGATTCAGCCAGTCAGCATGCTTGATGGCGCGTCGGTGATTGGTATGAAGCGCCATAACGTGGGCATTACGCGAAGGGGCCTTTGCATGGTGTCCGCGGTACGAAAAAGGCAGGAGCCACGGTTCATCGCGCCGGCTCTGTGACAGGTGAGGCGGACGCCAGCCACGTTTCGATGCTTTCCTAGCCTGAGGTCGTCGTTGACGTGATACGTAAGGCTGCTGCCCCTGTTTACAAGATCTAGAGAGCTTCGTTGACTCTACGGAATGCGGTTTGAGACCGCCCCATGTGGGCGGTTTTTATTTGATCGTCATCGAATACGCATTAGGCGTGCCCACTATGGGTAGACAGCTGACAGTTCATGGCCGATGGGGCCCGGCCTCGCTGTGCCGCTGCAATGGCACGTCCACCTATCCGCCCGTGAAGGCGGCGAGGTCCAAAATTACCAATGTCCCATCGTCAGTGAGCCGGGCAAAATCGCGGTGAAGGATTGCGGCAATTACCGCCGGGTGACGGAACTGTAGGCCCGGGTAATCCAAGATGTTCCAGCGTTCATGAAGTCCGTCCGAATGAAGGGCCAATAGGCCTTCGGCTCCTGAATAGCGAAACTCCCGAAACTTCGGTTCTCTCCGACCCAAGATGCCGGGAACGCTGACCAGGCCACGACTACCGGCGGAGCCTACGATCCGACCTGACACGTCTCCCACCCCCGCAAAAGTGAGGACTTTGGAGGAACGATCGAAATGAGCCAAGGCGCCGACGCCACCAATCGTAGGGCCCATCTGAGTGTGAAGATTGTGCGCCGCCAAGGCTGGTGCGCAAAAAGGATCGCGGAGAAACGCCTCAATGCCGACTGCGACGGCAGAGGCAGCCAAAGGACCATGGCCTAGCCCATCTAGAAGGGCGACTGCTACGGCCTTTTCGTTAATCGCGAATGTCCAGCTGTCACCGCAGAAAGACTCGTTTCGGTACGTATGCTGGATGGCTCCAAAACGCCGATCCAGAGACTGGCCGAGGTCACCCAGCCGGATAAAAGCCGCACTGCCTTGCGGACCTTCCCACGAATCAAACCGTTCGTTGGTGGCCATTGCTACAGGCCGCTCAAACCTGACGGACTGCCTTGCTGTAGCCACGATTTCAAGCCCGGATACGTTGCCGTCGAGGCGTCGAAGGTGAAGTTCGCCACCGACCGGGGCCAACGATGCTTGCCAGCTCGCCAAAACATCCTTTGCCCCCACGACGTAATGCGGATCTAGCGCACCTGAGCCAAGCAGCTCACTAAACAAGCCCACGACAGAGAGCGTCGAGTTTTGGTTGGTGACCTGGACGCTCATCCGCAGAGATGGGCTGTGATACTCGATCATGGCGCAAGCACGGCTGTTCCTAAGTACGTAATGCGGTGTGAGTACGGAATGCTATCAGGCATTACGCAGGCTAAGCTCAACGCCGTCGCTAGAGAATTGAACGGACGAGCCCGAGAGACGTTAGGCTTGAAACACCGGCCGAAAAATTTCAACGAGCTGTTGCGTTGTCCGGTTGAGGCCGCCGTCAGAAGCGGACATTAGAACCCTCTCCAAGTGTCCTTACAGCGACCACACGAACAATCCAAAAGCCACGCGGCCCCGGGGGCCTCCACCGATATGGCACCCCCACAGTATGGGCACACCTGATCTACGGAGAGTCCTCTGCGACCAGCGTAGCGACCCCAAGAAAGACCGTAAGCATCATTGCCAATGTTCGCCGCATAGTGCCCCGAATGCGCCCCTTTGGGGATACCGCTTTAGTAGTTCTACTTAGCTGTTTCCAATAGAAATACGGTGGCGCAAGTCGGGGGGCGGGCTTCAATCTAGTCCGCACTAGACTTTCCGTTTGCCGCAGGCTCCAAGGGAGAGACTCGATGACGTCTCGGTACTTCGTTCAAACCCATTTCATTTTGTCCAAGGGCATTCAGTACTTAGTTGGCGCGCTCCTCCTGGCGTTCTGCAGCTTCTGCTTTGCTACAGACTCTCTCCCTTCCTGGAATGACGCAGCGACTAAGCAACAGATCGAAAGCTTCGTAAAAAGGGTCACCACCTCCGGTTCTCCTGATTTCGTGGAGCCAGCCAAACGCATCGCCGTGTTCGACAACGACGGCACGCTATGGGCAGAGCAACCAATCTATTCGGAGTTCTTCTTCGTTCTTGACCAGGTCAAGGCGCAGTCACCCAAGCACCCGGAATGGAAGACCACCGAGCCGTTCAAGTCCGCTTTGTCGGGCGACATGAAAGGCTTGGCAGCCGCTGGCGAAAAAGGCGCAGCTGAGCTGATGGCCGCCACCCACGCCGGCATGACCAGCGTTGAATTTGCGCGACAAGTCAGTCAATGGGCAGCCACGGCGCGGCACCCCAGGACCCATCGCGTGTTCACCGAGATGGTCTATCAGCCGATGCTGGAACTGTTGCGCTACCTGCGCGACAACGGCTTCAAGACCTTCATCGTCTCCGGTGGTGGACAGGACTTTATGCGTGCCTGGGCCACGCCGGTCTACGGCATTCCGCCCGAGCAGATCATCGGTAGCCAAGGCGAGTTGAAGTTCGAGATGCAGGACGGCAAGCCCGTCTTGCTTAAACTACCCAATGTCGCCTTGATCGACGATGGTCCGGGAAAGCCGGTTGGCATCGAGCGCGCCATCGGGCGCAAACCGATTCTTGCGTTCGGCAATTCCGACGGTGATCAGCAGATGTTGGAGTGGACGGCATCGGGTGATGGCGCGCGCTTTGCCGGCTTGGTGCACCACACCGATGCGGAGCGCGAATGGGCTTACGACCGACAGTCCAAGGTCGGCAAGCTCGACAAGGCACTGGACGAAGCCACAGCCAAGGGGTGGACCGTGGTGGACATGAAGAAGGACTGGAAAGTGATCTACCCGTCGGAAAAGCAGTAGCTCCTGACGACGGCGCAGTGCCCTAGGCGCCGTTGCGGAATGAATGATGTGGTCAACGTTGGCTGCCGCGCGCAGTCGTGCCCATTAGGAGGTTCCCCATGTTTCGCCCGTGGCAGCGCAGTACGTTCCTGAAATCACTGACAACTGTAGTCGCGACGGCTTTGCTCGCCGTCGCCGCCGTCACTATCCAACCGCCTGCCGCCAAAGCGCAACCTCCGGCGCAGGACCAGCAGCAAGATCAAGCGAACAATGGCAAGCCGAACATCCTCGTCATCTTTGGCGACGACGTGGGCATTTCGAACATCAGCGCCTATTCGATGGGGCTAGTCGGTTACCGTACGCCCAACATCGACCGCATTGCCCGCGAAGGCATGATATTCACCGACTACTATGCCGAAAACAGCTGTACTGCCGGTCGTTCTACTTTCATCACCGGTGAGAATGTGTTGCGTACGGGTATGTCGAAGGTGGGCGTCCCAGGTGCGCCAGTTGGTCTCCAGGACGGCAATGTCACAATCGCCCAGGTACTGAAAGGCATGGGCTACGGCACAGCGCAGTTCGGCAAGAACCATTTGGGCGATCAGGATCGATTCCTGCCGACCAAGCATGGCTTCGATGAATTCTTCGGAAACCTCTACCATCTCAATGCCGAAGAGGAGCCGGAGCGTCCATACTGGCCCAAGGACAATCCGGATTTTCTCAAAGTCTACAACCCTCGGGGCGTCCTCCATACCTTTGCTGACGGCAAGATCGAAGACAGTGGCCCGATGACCAAGAAGCGCATGGAGACCATCGACGACGAGACCACCGGCGCCGCAATCTCCTACATCCAGAAGCAGGCTAGGGCCGGCCAGCCCTTCTTCACCTGGATGAACTTCACGCGCATGCACGTATTTACACATGTACGGCCTGAGTTCGAAGGCAAAGCAGGGCTCGGCGCCGGGGACATGTATGCCGATGGTATGTGGGAAATGGATCAGAATGTCGGCAAGTTGCTGAAAGCGCTCGATGACGCCGGCATCTCCAAGAACACCATCGTGATCTTCACCACGGACAACGGCCCGAACTTCTTCACGTGGCCTGATGCGGCCAATACGCCATTCCGCAGTGAGAAGGATTCCAATTGGGAAGGCGCCTTCCGTGTGCCGGCCATGATCCGCTGGCCGGGTCATATCCGTGCTAATACCGTCAGTAATACGCTGATCTCCGGCCTCGACTGGTTTCCGACGTTGGTCGCTGCCGCCGGTGACGGAGACATCACCAATAAATTGCTCAAAGGCGGAAGTTTCGGTGGCAAGAGTTTCAAAGTGCATTTGGACGGCTACAACTTCCTTCCCTATCTAACGGGGCAAACTAACGTAGGTCCACGCACCGAGTTCTTTTACTTCAATGATGATGCCGAAGTTGTCGCCGTACGGTTCGACATGAAGAGCAACGGAGCCCGCGTGCCTACTGCGTGGAAGGTTGTGTTCTGCGAGCAGAAAGCCCCGGGTGGCATGCAGATATGGATGGAGCCCTTCGACTGCCTGCGTACTCCCAAGCTATACAACCTGCGTATGGATCCTTATGAGCGAGCCGACATCGGCCCGACCACCGGCTACTACCAGTGGGTTGCCGAGAACGCCTATTTGCTGTTCGAAGGCAATCGTCGGGTGTTCAACATGCTGGCCACGTTCAAGGACTATCCGCCGACCCAGACACCGGCGACATTCTCTATCGATCAGGCCGAGCAGGCTCTGAAACGGCAACTGGAACAGAAGCAGGGCAAGTAACCGAGCGCGCTAGTGACAGGGATGTCACCTAGCGCCACTAACGCTCTTGAGAGAGCTTCGCTAAAAAGTGATTCGGCCCTATAACTATCAGTACAAGAGGCGCTGGTCTAGCATTGCTTCTTTAATTTTTCTGATTAGTTGAGCGTTTGATTGCGCTTCATATTCGCGCCTCAACCAATGCAAGTAGGTCTCCACGGACTTAACCGAGAGCTGCAACGTGATTGCAATTTGCTGAGTCGTGAGACCTTTCAGAAAATACTCAGCCACTTGCGCTTGCTTAGGATGGAACCTCGAGCGCTCCCTGTCCTTGGTCCAGGGAGTTGGTATTTCGGCCGACGTGTAAGTTCCACCATTGAGGATCATCGTTACTGCCGTCCTCAGGTCGTCTCCACTGCCAGTCTTAAGAAGATATCCTTGCGCGCCACGTCGTAAGGCCTTACTCATTAGTCGCGGAGACGCGTTGCCAGTCAAAAATAGAAAGGGCGTAGCAATCCCAACGAGCCTCAAGGTGCTCAGTGCAGAGAGCCCGTCAACGCCCGTTAACTCCGTCTCGGAGATGACGAGATCTGGATTTTGCTGCACCACGTCGTCAATCAGAGCTTCACCTGAAGACACGCAAGAGACGACAACAGAGCCATCTAGTAGCCGCTCTACCACATCGACCATAAGCCGTTGGTCGTCGGCCATGACGACGCGCAGATTACGGGCCTTTCTTGGTCTTGAGGTTCTCGGTGTCGCCACTCGATATTTCCTCCCGCGCATGGGAATCAATAGGGTCTCTCATGGCAAGCCCCTTTGTAACAGTAACTACACTAGAGAAATCTAGGTAGAACTACTGCCTTCCTAGCGTCGCTGAAACCTCGCTGTTAGGTCCGCTTCGGGTCGAAAGCGGACCTAGAGCCCCCCTACTCGTCGAATAAATCCGCAGTCCGGCGTGCATCGTCAATTGTGTCAGCCGTAATTGAGAATTTGTCGCCATGAAAAGGGGCCTCGTTGAAGCCCGCTACGACGGCTTGACCTTTAACCGAGAGAACCAATTGTTGCGGATTACCGTGTGCGGTGAGCTTGGAAAGGCTCAGTGCACTAGCCGGATCAAGTTTGAGGACGACCTCAAAGAGACCAAGTTTCTCGTTCTCAGTAATAGCCACCGCTACTAGTTTGGCAGCTGATAACTGCCTAGCTGCGTCGACGCACTCGGTCTGCTGAAAGTAGCCCACGGCAAGACTGGAGCGCGTCAAATCACGCTTATCTTCGTTCCGAGTGGCTTGGCCACAACCAAGGGAGAACGTGACAGGGGCGAATTTGTGGGTCGAAGTCCTGACTGCCTCATTGGTACCGGTTGCCGCCAAAATTAGCCCTGGCAGGCAAAAAGAGAGCGACAACCAGAACCTTTTTCTCATATGACCTACTCTCCAGACTGTTCAGCAGCGCGATGTCCGCTTCGGATCGAAAGCGGTCCCTACGAAGTAATCAAACCTTGACTGGCGTTTCCGATGCCATAGGCGTTGACGAGAAAAGGTCCCACCAGGGACCTTTTCTTCTTCCGTATGGCCTGGCTGCTCGCCACAACTTTGTTCGACACCCGCGAGTGTCGCATTGATAGCTCAGAACCCCGCGGCGATATCAATCACGACACCACTTGAGATCAGCGTCAAATAGAACTGGCCGCCATCGGCGCGTACCCAACGATAACCCGGATCCGGGCGACGCAGGTGATACCGCTCATAGTCGGTCACGTAGTACTCGCGGCTGTAGTAGTGGTCCGGCAGTCGAGCCCCTTTCTTGTACCAGCCATTGTGCTTGCCGTTGTCGTGGCGCCCTTCGTCCTTGGGGTTGTGGCCATGACCATGATCGCCGTCGTCCCAGTGATCATCGTTGCCCTTGCCGTGGCCGTGATCCTGTGGCGAGGCGAAGACCATGCTGTTACCGACAAGCAAAACGGCGGTAATCGCGAACGAGAGTAGGCGCTTCATGTGAGCTCCATCGGTGGCGTGGAAGTATTCGGTGAATGTCCCGAGCTTTCGCTGGTACGACACAACGACAACATCGCATAAAAATGCGAGCGATGGCGCATGCGATGAACTTCACCATTAAGCGGGCAGCGAATTTTCTTGTTCATCTGGCGAGTCGAACAAATACAGCCTGATGCAAGAAAACCCTTGTTTTATGCGACTTGGCGCACGAAGTAAAGGGCTGTTTGACTCCCAGCTGAAGCGTTTCCTCTTCTTTGCTGAACTTGCGGATCCGGGCCCTTTTCTTGCGTTGATCACTCCGCCAGTATCTGCCGCCGAGGCCGTCCGGTGAGCTGATTCTTGCTGCACCACCGCATGGCAGATGCGGAGTTCATCTGGTGCCCGAAGGGCGCCTCGAAGGGAAACGAATCATCACCTTCAAGGGGCAGTCCATGAAAAATCGTGTGCATGTACTTACCGCGTTGAGCATTGCAATTGGCGTATCCATGGGCAGTACATGGGCCATGGCCGATACTGCACCGGCCACTCAACCCGCGCCGACCAGCGGACAGGAAAGCGTCAAACTCGCCGGTACCTATACAACCTTCGCCGGCTCCAACGGCAATGCGCAGGCACTGGTCAACGGTTTGCGTAGCGGCTCCACGATCGTGCTGGTGACGCCTGCGACGGCGACCACCCCGGCCGTGCAAACAAGCTTTACGCCGAGCACTGGCCATCTGGGCTATGGCAACGTGAACATCGCGCTCTCGCTGGCTCAGGCCGAACTCTCCGCCTCCGGCATCACGCAGCCCACGGCAGCGCAGATCGAAGCGGCATTGAACGGTGGCACGGTTGCCGGCCCCAAGGGCCCCGTGCAGCTCACTGGCGTGCTGGCGCTGCGCGCCGAAGGCCAGGGCTGGGGAAATATCTCCAAGACGCTCGGCTTCAAGCTGGGCGACATCATGAGCGCCACCAAGGCGCACGGGCCGGTGCCCGATAGCGCGGATATCGCGCACGGCGAAAAGATCGACAAGGCTAGCCACGCCGACAAGGTCGCCAAGGTCGACCGCCCCGACAAGGCCGATCGCCCCGACAAGCCGGATCATCCGGACAAGCCCGAGAAGCCCGAGAAGCCCGAGCGCCCCGACAAGCCCGAACGCGGCGGTCGCTGATCACACCAACTTGACTCCGATACGTGCGGAGGCCTTGACAGGCCTCCCGCACTTCTTTTGCTACGCCCTAGGAAAAACGCATGAATCTCAAGAACACCGGCACCCTTTGCGCCCTTGGCGTACTGGGCCTGATGGCGCAGGCGGCGCACGCTGACGACAGCTCCACCATCAAGGTGGGTGCAGGCATCGACTACACCACGGGCAAATACGGTACGTCGGAGACCACCGACATCACGCAGGTGCCGGTGACCTTCGGCTACGACATCGATCGCTGGTCCTTCAAGGTCGCAGTGCCGTACATCCACGTGTCGGGTGCCGACAACGTCATTCCCGGCGTGGGTCCGGTGAAGAACACCAACCCGAAGGGTCGCGGCCACGGCAAGGGCAATTCGCAGGGAGGCACCACGCCAATCCCTGAGACAACTGGTTCCGCATCCGGGCTGGGCGACATCACCGCAGCGGCGACCTATGAGGCGTATAGCAATCGTGAGTCGCAGTTCGGCATCGATCTCACTGGCAAGATCAAGTTCGGCACGGCCGACGCAAACAAGGGCCTGGGCACCGGCAAGAACGACTACACCTTCAGTGCCGACATGTACAAGGGCTTCGGTGCCTGGACGGTGTTCGGCGGTGTGAGCTACACGTGGTTGGGCAGTTCGCAGTACATCCAGCTCAACGATGTGTTCGGTGCCAACGCGGGCATGAGCTACAAGCTCGACACCCATAGCAGTTTTGGCGCGTACTACGACTATCGCGAAAAGGCCTCGGATACGAGTTTCTCGCGCAACGAACTCACGGGCTACTACGCGTACAAGTTCGCCAGTGGCTGGAAAGCTCAAGCATATGTGACCAAGGGCTTCACCGATGGGAGTCCGGACTGGGGCGTTGGAGCAACGGTGGCCTATTCGTTCTGAGTCAACTCATTGGCCTGGTGGGCACAAGACACCGGGCCAATGTTCTTTGGGCGTCCGCTTGGGGTCGCAAGCGGACATATTCACCTGACCTTAGCCACGATCAGCTCGGGGCCATCGCCTAGGCTTGGAAGCCTATCGGTCAAGTGCACATGGTCAAAGTCATCAGCCTCCATCTCGACCGCCAGATCGGCGAGCACTCTGGCAATAGCTCTCAGTTCGGCCGGGCTAGCCAATATGCTCGCCTCTGAAAGCCTCAACGGTGCCCGGTGATCGTGACTCCCTTCTTCGTATCCAAACAGCTTCATGGCAGCTCCTTGTTTGCAATTTTTGCGTCCTGCCAGCGGCGTGTGCAGCACCTGATGCGAGCATTCACATAACAAGCAGAGAGCGGAGCAACGCGGATGGAGGTGGTTGGCCTGGCTCAACCACCTGCGCCCCTTTCTCAAAGCCTCTGGAACTACGAGCCTGCGGCCCCGCTTCCCGACGAACCACGACCTACCTGCTTAAGGCAGCCAGCAAACAGGCCCTGCTGAAACCTGTACTGGTCGTCCTCGCTGGTGAAGGCATAAACCTGGTCCACGATGCCGGCGAGGTACGCTTTGTCGAGTTGCCTGCCATAGGCCTCGACCTCTCGCGGAAGGGTTGCCGTCGTGGCAATGCCTGCCTTCCTGTGAAGGTGGGCCAATGCCGCCGGGCCCATCATGCTGAAACAGGTGCGCTCAAGCGCCTGCGATTGCGTCGCGGCGTGCTGGATGGACAAGCAGTAGTCGAAGTGACTCTGGTCAATCGAGCCCAGTTCGGCGTGCGATGCCCACAGGGAAAATTCGCGCTCCTTCTGTTCCTTCAGATGTGCGCCCTCGGCCCCATGCATCATGTATTCGTGCACCTTGTCCGGCGGGGTTTTGGCCAGGCGCAGGGCCATAAGGCCTTCGTTGTAGCGAAGCGCCACGTCCACACAGCTCTTGACTGGGCTATCCGTGGACGTTGATGCCAAGGACACCAGCTCGTCCTGCGAGTAGGTGCGCACCGCCGCCTGCTGGATCGATGGCGGGGAATTTGCAGGATCGTTTGTTCTTGTCTGAGCCGTACAAGCGGCTAGAACGACGGCACATATACACGCGAGCAGACTTTTCAACTTCCCCTCCGTTTTGTCCTAACAGTAAAGGCCGCCAGGGGCACGCATGTGCCCTCATTTCTTCCAGCCACCCGATGAAAGCACTCTGATCCCTTTTCTTCTCCGGTATTTCACCTGGAGTGACACTTTGGAATGCCTGCCATGGATCGACAGCAGACCCTAACCAGAAGATACGGATTCCCATCTCGCGCCCCATTGACGAGCGAGCGACCAACTAGAGCTCGCTCGCCGGGACGTTTCTACCATGCGCAGTACGAGAGCGTGCTCAGTTGCGCCCAGTCGTATTAGAGCGACGCCGGCCTCGATGGGTAGATCGAAGTCAGAAGGCGCGGGGGGATCCAGACAGATGGCCAGAGCCTCAATCGTCTCGGTACCGGCATCTCCCATGGCTGCCAGAGCCCTGGCCGCCGTCGCGCTACCAGCACGAAGTTCCAGCGCCAGAAGAGGCTCCAATGCCCGAGCCCGAGGGCCTAGTCGAAGGGCCACGTCCAGTGCACAGCGAAGAGGCAAGCCAAGGTTTCGGTAAGGAACGCCAAACTCATTCCTGGCAGTTCCGTCCAGAAGATCACGCAGTAACGGGACTGCCTCTCCTCCCATGGCAAGAAGGGCTTTTTCGCCATCCAGCATGGTGGACGGACTCAAAAGTTGGTCAAAAATTGCGCTGGCCATTTCGCCTCTCTTTGCTGAAATGCTATCTCGATCCAGCGTCTGGTGTAGCGAGGGCAATGGGCCGACAGGTACCTCGGAGTGCGCGCCGCCGGAGGTACTGCCCGGCCCGCAGGGCGAACTGTGCTGTTTATGCGGCCGGCATTGCGGCTGGATCGACGCACGCCTCAATCGTGTCATTCGTCGCCGCCACCCACGCGCGCTGTCATCGATTGATCAGCGGTGTGTCGGCTATGTGACAAATCCCCGCCACGGCCTCGGTAAACCAAATCGTCGCCATGCAGCACATACACCCGGGGAGGCGTATTTGTGCCTCGAGCTTATGCCGAAAGTGGCAAACATGATCACCACGGGAAATCCACGCGCCATGTCCGCACTCAGCCTGCCAGTTCTCGAAGCACCCCTCACGGCGGGACCGCGGCCCAGACACGTGGTTCTCGGGGTCAACAATTTCTGCAACCTGCGTTGCGTCATGTGTGACGTCGGCACCGGCAATGCGGAGACCAACTTCGGCGCAAATTTGATGGGCGCCCGGACGCGTACCATGCCGTGGGAGCTGTTCCAGCGCGTCGCCGACGATATGGCGGCCTTCTGCCCCGAGGCACGCCTGGGCTTCGCATTCACCGAGCCGCTTGCCTGGCGCCCGCTCGGTGACGCACTGAGCTATGCGTCCGCGCTGGGCTTGTACACAACGGTCACCACCAATGGCCTGCTCCTGCCAAAAACGGGCAGCGGAGTTTGCGGCGGGCCGCTGCCGAGGATTGTTCGTCTCGCTCGATGGTCCGGCGGCTTTGCATGATCGCATCCGGCGCCATGTCGGCAGCTTTGCGCGGGCCGTAGAGGGGATTCGCGCCGTCGCGGCGCTGGAGGGCGCGCCCGAAATATCCGTCTTCTGCACGATCAGCGAGTACAACGTCGGTCACCTCAAGACCTTTCTTGCCGACATCAGTGATCTGCCACTGAAACAGGTTGGGCTGATCCACAACAACTTCGTGACGCCCGAACTGGCCAATGAACACAATGCGCTCTATGGCGCGACCTATCCTGCCACGGCCTCCAACAGCTTCGAATCCGATCCCACGACGATCGACATCGCCCGTCTGGCCGACGAGCTGGCCGACATCAAGGCCACGACCTGGCCGTTCTCCGTCACGATCCAGCCCGATCGCACGAGCGAGGCCGACCTCGACATCTACTATCGTCACCCCTCGCAATTCATTGGCCGCCGTTGCCACGACGCCTTTCGCATCCTGATGATCGATGCTGATGGCGAGTCGGTGCCTGTACACGGGCGGTGCTATCGGTTTCCGATCGCCAATGTGCGAGACGCCGGCCTTGAAAGCATCTGGAAGCACTCAAGCATGGAAGCGCTGCGGGCCGCGCTCACCGAGGCTGGAGGCCTTCTGCCTGGCTGCAGCCGGTGTTGCGGCGGCTTTGGCACCTAAGGCAACCAAAGGGACGCCCGGGCGCACTCACCATCATCATTGGACGTGGAACGCCGCCGCCAGGGTATCGGCACCGGGCGCACGTGCCGTCGCAGCACTATGGGGTCGGCGTTCTCGATTCGCCCGAACGGGATACGACCATGGTACGCGCTGTGCTGATTCGTGCGTCCTCTTGCGGCAAGGCTTCGGCGCAAAAGAGCGCTTTCGAAGTTTCGACTGTACGCATCGCACAGAGCGGGTGAAATGAATCGCGAGTTCTTGAATATTGTCGATCTCGAGGCGCAGCTCGATCAGCGGCTGCAAAGGCCGCGCGTCACCAATCTAGGTGCCGTGCGCCAGGCGGCCATGGCCTGGTCCCAAGCCGTGTGGTCCGTCAGCGAGTCGGCCGGCCCCCGGATACTCACTACGGGCGAGATCGAGCGGGGGCTCGCCATCGCGCGTCGGCCTGTGTTCGTTCTTGGCTCGCGCCGAAGCGGCACCACGCTGGTACGCGATTTGCTCGACCACCACCCAGCCCTCTCGGTGCTTCCCGCCGAAGGCACCATGCTCACGAATTTCGCGTGGCATCTGAAGCGGCTGGAGCCCGATAGCTGGCTGCCATTCCTCGGCTGCGAGTGGTTGCGCAGACTCGCCAATCCCATCAACCAGCAGCCGTACTGGCTGCTGGGCCGCTCGTCGGCAGAAGGCTCACCTTATGTTGAATTCGGTCGCGCCTTGCGGGCTTGGTGGCCCTTGGTCAAAACGCGGCTCGGGCCTCGCACAACCTCATGGCCGCTGGTCGCGATCGCGCTTGCGTACGCGCATTGCACGACCGGGCTTGACGCTGACTCACCCTTGCAGCGGTGGGTTGAAAAAACGCCTACCAACGAGCGTTTCCTGGCGCGTCTGATGGCGGAATTTCCCGAGGCGAGAATGCTCCACGTCGTCCGCCATCCTTTCGCGGTCTATGCGTCGAGCTGTAAGGCCCTGCGAGATTCGGGCCTCCCTTCGAGCGAAGAGACGCTGGTCCTGCGGCAAATGCGCTTGTCGTACCGCGAGGCGGCCACTCGCTCCGCTCAACCTGCATCGGACTCGTACCTGCTGGTTCGCTATGAGGACCTGCTCGAGGACACCGCAAGCGGCGTTGAACGGATGGCCTCGTTCCTGGGGATCCAGCCGCTGCCCATCATGACCCAGCCAACCGCGAACGGCATTCCCACCCCGAGCAACAGCTCTTTTGACAGCAACAAGGTCGCCGGAAAACTGGATCGCCGGCCGGGGGATGTCGAGTTCAATTCGCTGACCAGGCGCGAGCGCGAGCGATTGAGCGCGATCCTGGCCAACGATGCGGGGAAACTCGGCTATACGTTGACTCCGCCGCCTGCGTTGCGCCGACAACTGCTGCAAATCTGGACACACGCCGGCCTGGTTGTCGATCGTTTCAGGACGCGCTGGGTGCGCCTGCTTTCCGTATACCAGAGGCCATGACGGAAATCCGGGCGCTGCAACCTGACCCTGTCAGGCGGCCCTTGTCAGCCACGAATCTGCACTGTCCCGGGCGATGGCGTCTCATTGCATTGGCTCGCCCACCTCGCCTCCGTACTTTGTGCCCAAGTCGAAACAGTACCTGCCAGCGAGGTGGTTCCAGCGAAGCACATAGGTTCCGAGCGACCGCCCCTCAGACTCGGATGCAGCGTCGAATTTGGCGCATAACCGGTAGGTCTCCTTGCCAGTTGTTGCGTACTCGAACGTCGCACCGCTGACCGGGTCGCTGGTCATCGGCGGGGCAAGCTTGAGCGAAGCGAGATCGGGTGGCAGGGACTTGTGCTGGGCCCAGTACGCGCTGACTTGCATGGAAATAAGACTCAGGTCAGACACCCTGCGCGAATCAAGTTGCAACGCCCGTTGGTGCATGGGTGAACCGAGCACACCCAGGCCCGCGACAATGGCTGCGGCCATGCCCAGGGAAGCCACTATCGCGAGCAACCGCACTCCCAGGCGCGGCATCATGCGACGCGCTCATCAGCGCGCAAATCCCACAGGTAGTAGCCAAAGACCGTGCACGCAATCACGGCGGCAACGACGACCTTCAGCGTGAATCGAACCGTAATTTCTCCGCCGAGCACGCCGTCGACCAATGTGATCAGGTCGCAGATGAGTACCACGGCCGCGGCGAAGAGCGTCAGATAGGTCAACCACCGGCGAACCGCCGATTGGCGCTTCACCGGCTGCCGGCTCACCTCGCTGCGAATCCGTGCCGTGAGCCAGAGGAAAACCGGGAAGGCGATGATGATCGAGGCCACGGACCAGCGGATGCTTCGTGCTACACCGTTATTGTATGGAGAGGCTGCGTCCGGAAAGCTGCGGTTGATTAATTCAAACAGCAAACTCCCGAAGTGATAGACGCTCAGATAGAGCGTGGTAAACAAGACGAGATAGATAAACGCGTCCCTTGCCGATAAGTAGGGACGGGGCCGGGGCACCGGCACTGCAAATGAAACGTCGGCGAAATTCGAGAGCGCTCCGCGCACCTGTTCTGGCGTCCAGCCAGCCTCCATGAGTGCCTTGTCGATGCTCTGCCGCGAGCATCCGCGCATGAGCGAACTCCGCACAAACCGTTCCAAGTCCTGTGTGCTGCTAGCCATAACTTCCCCTGTTGGTGATCAAGCACGATGAAGCTAACGATGCCTCCCGATCCGGGCCTGGCGAGGCGCGGCATAGGGCAGATGTCTGTCTTTCGCCATGTGGCCGGGCCAGAAGCGGACGCAGTGACTCTCCCATTCCGAGATCGCGGGTTCAAGCCGTCGGAGTGTCAAGCCCGTTTGACCGCTGCAGCGCTGTTAAGCGGATGTCAAAGCCCTCCGCCAAGAGTACTGGGTAAGGACCAGCGCCCCATGCGCGCATGCAGGCCGCGCTGCAGCTACTCACGGGGATGGCATGACCGCGCGCAATCCAGCAGCTCTCCCATCACTTCTCACCTCGCCTTCGCCGAGGCACGAGTAACGTTGCGCAGCTCCGTGCCGGCGAAGTCATTGCCAATCGCCCGCCATACCAAACTGCCAAGAGGAGGATGAAATGATCAAGGTCGTGCAGGCGTTTGATCGCCAACTGATGACTGAGCTGCCGAGCGATGACGCCGAGGCTCTGGAGGCGAAGCTTGCCACGGCGTACCGGTTGTTCAAGGACCGGTCCAGCTGGCTCAAACCGTATGAACGTATCGAGATTCTGCGAAAGCTCGCAGCGCTCATGGAGGGCAGGCGCGAGTACTTTGGCAAACAGATCGCGCGTGAGGGCGGCAAGCCTTACGCGGACGCGCTGGTGGAGACTGATCGGGCCATCGATGGCGTTCGAAATGCCGCAGAGATCCTCCGAACCAGTGCGGGTCGCGAGATTCCCATGGGCATCACCAAGTCCAGTGACCATCGCCGGGCGTGGACGATTGAAGAACCCATCGGGGTAGTCGCTGCCATTTCAGCCTTCAACCATCCGCTGAATCTGATTGTTCACCAGGTGGCGCCGGCGATCGCGACGGGCTGCCCCGTTATCGTCAAGCCTGCGACGACCACGCCCCTCAGCTGTCTGGATCTGGTCAAGCTGGTGCACGAGGCCGGCATGCCGGAGGGTTGGGTGCAAACCTTCCTGCCCGAGGAACGCGAGCTCGCCGAAGCGCTTGCAACCGATTCCCGAGTGGCATTTCTCAGCTTCATCGGGTCCGCGCGCGTCGGCTGGTATCTTCGCTCGAAGCTCGCTCCCGGCGCCCGCTGTGCGCTTGAGCACGGTGGCGCGGCCCCTGTGATCGTCGACAGGAGCGCGGACCTCGACAAGATCATCGAGCCCATTGCCAAGGGCGGTTACTACCATGCTGGCCAGGTTTGCGTATCCGTCCAGCGCATCTACGTCCATGAGGACATTCAGCAGGAATTTCTCGATCGGTTCGCTCGCCGGGTGGCGTCTTTGAACGTCGGTGATCCGGTGTTGCCGCAAACAGAAGTGGGGCCGCTCATCTTGCCGGCAGAATCCGATCGCGTGCAGAGCTGGATCGACGAAGCGGTGGCGGCCGGCAGTCGTTTGATTGGAGGTGGCCGTATCAGCGAAACGACGTTGAAGCCATCCATCCTGGTTGATCCGCCCAAAGACGCCAAGGTGTCCACGCTGGAAGTCTTCGGCCCGCTTACCTGCGTCTATCCGTTTCGCACGCTGGACGAGGCCATTACAGCCGCGAACTCGCTTCCCGTGGCTTTCCAATCGAGCATTTTCACGCGGGAGCTGGCATCCGCCTTCGAAGCTGCCGAACGACTGGATGCATCAGCCGTGATGATCAACGACCACACGGCCTTTCGCGTCGACTGGATGCCATTCGCGGGCCGCCATGTATCGGGGCATGGCATCGGCGGCATTCCCTACACCATGCACGAGATGACGGCCGAGAAGATGATCGTCTTCAAGAGCTAGCGATAGCCGCCAGCGTTGTTCGATGTCAGTCCTTTGGAGAGAACCTCCAGGTATCGTATGCGACAACCATGCGGTGGCACGGATACAGAGAGGCGGGCGAGCAGATACGCCCGGCTCAATGCCTGGACGAGTGCAACGCCGTGGCCAGGCGCTGTGTATCAGTTACCCAACCAAAGTTGTCGCCCTCGCTGTACATGACGCGCACGGTGGCTTCGTGATCGGCAGGGTCATAGGCCGCACAGGCGTCCTGCAGAAGAACACAGGCATAGCCCAGGTCGACGGCCTGGCGCAGCGTCGAGGCGACGCAGCATTGGGTTGTATAGCCCATGAGCAGCAGCGTATCGATGCCGCGTACGCGCAGTACGGTATCGAGCGTTGTCTGGTGAAAGGCGCTGAAGCCCGCCTTGTCGATCACGGGCTCTCGATCGGCCGGGCGCAGGTCTGCAATGATCTCCGTCCCTTTCTCACCCTTCACCAGGAAGCGGCCCAAGGGCCCAGGCGAACCGATGACCAGGTCGTTCTGGCGGCGAAACAGATTGAGGTCGGACAGGTCAGGCGCGTAACACTCACGGGTAAAGAACACGAGCATGCCGGCTTCGCGTGCCGCCGACAGTGCGCGCTGTGCAGCCGGTATCGCCGCCAACAGTGCCTCGACAGGCAATCCCAAGGCCCCCGCGCGGCCCTCAGGCAAGACGAAATCAGCCTGGAAGTCGATGCAGGCCAGCACCGTGCGCGCCGTGTCCAGTTCGATCGAGCGTCCGCGCTCGCAGGGCAGATTGATGCGGGCCAAGAAGTACCTCCGACCTGGGTGTCGATGCGAGCATGGAGCGTCTGGCCATCCAGACGCCCCGTCGATGCTTACTTGCGCGGCGCAATGATTTCGCTGAGGTAATCGGGCTTGCCTTCGATGCGTACGAGATGCGGGTACTGCAGGCCGTCGTGGTAATCAAGCGCGACGGTGCGGTAACCGCCCTGATATTTCAGCAGCAGCTGGATCGGCGTCTTGCTGCCCTTGGCCGCGGTGATGGCGTCTTTCAGCAAGTCTTTCGAATAGTCCTGCCCGTTCACCGCAACGACGGTGGCGCCGGTGCTGATGCCGGCCTTGAAGGCGGGGCCGTTCCAGCGCACATCGTTGACTTCGCCTTTGTCGTTGATGGTCAGGCCGATCGACCAGGCGAAGTTGTAGAGGTGGCGCGAGGGTTGCGAGCGGCTGTTGTATTGCGCCTCGTAGTCGCTCTCCTTGTTCGTATAGACGAGCTTCCAGCCGGTGGCCGCCAGGCCGTCCTGGAGCGGCGGATTGAGTGTGTCCACGTGGGCGCGCAGGAAGGTCGCCCAGTCGTACGGCGCCACGCCATTGAGTGCGGCGACCACGTCGTCGAAGGTATAGGTCTTGGTGACGTAGCTACCGTTGTCGACGCCGAAGAACGCGCGGGCGAAGTCGTCCAGCGATTTGTGGTCCTGGGTGAGTGCGCGCAGCTTGGCGTCCACTTCCAGCCACATCATCTGGCCGCCGCTGTAGTACTCCTCGCTCATCTGCCAGCTGCGGAACGGCAGGCCGGAGCGACGCGCGGCAGTGGGGTCGTTGGTGGTGTCTTCCAGCGTACGCCACTGGAAGCCGACGCGGTTGCGTTCGTAGTTGGCGGCCGTCATGGCCAGTGCGTCGCGGAATTGCTGCGCCGACCATATGCCCGAACGCGCGGTCAGCACGTAGCCCCAGTATTGGGTCTGGCCCTCGTACACCCACAGCAGCGAATCGCCCATGGGCACGTTGAAGTTCGGCGTCCACAAATCGTCGGGGCGGCGGAACTTGCCGTTCCACGAATGCACGTATTCGTGCGCGAGCAGGTCGCGATCGGGCGCGGCATCCTTCCAGGCGGTGAAGTAGTCGGCGCCGAGGCCGTCTTCGCTGGACTGGTGATGCTCGGTGCCATTGCCGCCCAGCGTGTCCGACAGCGAGAACAGGAAATCGTAGTGATCGTAGTGATGCGAACCGAACAGCTTCAGCGCCTGGGTGACCAGCGCGCGGTGCACCTGTACTTGTTCCTTTGACATCTCCAGGTATTTCGGCGCATCGGCAAACACATCCAGATACACCGGCGCGTCGCCGGCCTGGGTCAGGTCAACGCGCTTGAAGTAGCGTCCCGCGTAGATCGGCGAATCAACCAGGTTGTTGAAGGTCACCGGCTTGAAAGTGACGGTGTCGCCGGACTTCGATGCGGTTTCCAGCGCCGTGCCCAGCTGCCAGTCGTGCGGCAGCGTCACGCTGGGCGCATACGTGATGCCGCGCGTGTAGTAGCCGGCCGGATAGAGCGAGACCTTGCTCCACTCCATGTCCATCATGCGGTCGGTGATCTCGAAACCTTCGCTGTCGGTGCGGCCGGACAGGTACTGGAAATCCACATCGAGCGACGACACACCCTCGGGCACGTCCAGATGGAAGGCGTAGACGTTGTACTTGTCGCGCTTCCACATGATCGGCTTGCCGTTGGCGCTGAGCTTGAGGCCGGCGAGCATGTTGATCGGGCCGGTCGGCGAGTGGTCGCCCGGGATCCACTGCGGGTAGAGCAGCGTCAGTGCGCCTGCTTTCACCGGCAAGCTTTCGTGCACGCGGAAGATGCCCTGCGTCGTGTCGCTCGCGTCCACATGCAGCGTCACCGTGCCTGGATACTCGCTGTCCTGCGGGGCGGGCACATCGTCGGTACGCGTCTGCTCCGCCACCGCCACACTCGCGCCCAGCGCGCAGGCCACGGCCAGAGCGAGCCGCGAAAACCTGCGACGCATAGCAGCCGCAGACGCGGCGGAAGGGGCGCGAGACATGAAGTGCTCCGGTGAGCGAATGGAAGATGGCGCAACTTAGCACCACCCGCGCATCGCACCGCCAGCGCCAAGCGTTGGCTCGACTTCGTCGTGGCGATGATCTAGCGGCCCCTTGCGGCACGGCGGGTGACTGGACGCCTGGCGATCGGGCTCTTCGGCAGGGTCTAGGGGCGGGCGTGCACGGGTGCGCTTTCCGCCCTCTCACGGATCGGCACTTGGCTCAAAAGAGCTCGGTGAAGCTGCGTACCCATTGACTCTGAGACTGTCTAAAAAATAAGCAAATGAGTTAGAGAAAATTCATTGAGCGAAAGGTTGGCGTTAGTCATCACCCCCTCCTGCCTGTCGCCACGCCATACGCTGGCGTTCGTTATTGTAAGTTAGTAGACAGCAAATGCCCGGAAAGGCGCATTTGATCGTTCTTGTTCAGCTAAGCGTGGCTGTGACGGCTGTCTAAGCATTTGTTTTTTCTGAAACTTACACATGGCTGACAAAAATCGTTGACTTTTTGTGATCCAGTTGTCTAAGTTCGATGAAGGGCGGCAGGGGGGACCTGCGGTTTTGAGCTCGGTTCAGAGGCTGACGGAACTGTCTTCAGGACAGTGCCGCGGGGACCTGCACGCCTAAGCAAAGCCAGGACGACGCCTGGCTTGCCACCTTCTTTGATCACGTCGTTAGGGGAGTCAAAACGTGAAGCATTTTGGAAACAGCAAACTGGCAACCGCTATCCGGCTGGGCCTGGCCGTGGGTGCCCTGGCCGCCGCAGGCAGCGTATTCGCTCAGGACACCGGCAGCAGCAACGCCACGCCGGATTCGGCCAAGAAGCTCGAAACCATCACCGTCACCGGTTCGCGCATTCGCAGCGTGGACGTGGAAACCGCACAGCCCGTCATCACCATGACGCAGGCCGACATCCAGAAGACCGGCCTGACCAGCGTCGGCGACATCCTGCAGAACCTCACCATCACCGGCCAGCCGACCTTCTCCAAGGCCGCCGTGCTGACCAGCAACACCGAGGAAGGCGGCCAGTACGTCAACCTGTACAACCTCGGCGAGAACCGCACGCTGGTGCTGGTGAACGGCAAGCGCTGGATGACCAGCCTCAATGGCTACACCGACGTGTCCACCATTCCGGTGGCACTGATCGAACGCATCGAAATCCTCAAGGATGGTGCCTCTTCGATCTACGGCTCCGACGCTATCGCCGGCGTGGTCAACATCATTCTCAAGGATCGCTTCAACGGCGCTGCCGTGAGCGGTTCGGTCGGCCAGAACGAAGGCGGCAACAACGACGGCACGCAGCAGGCCTACTCGTTCACCGTGGGCACCACCACGGACAAGTCGTCGATCGTGTTTGCCGCGACGTACAACAAGACCAGCGCCATCTGGGCGAAGGATCGCGACTTCACCAAGTACACCTATGGTGATTTCGACCGCACGGCCGGTTACAGCGGTACGGGCCCGTGGGGTCGCTTCACCAACCCCAACGACGGCGACACCTATGTGCTGAACCACACGGGTGATCCGAACCACATCGGCGTGGGCGCCGACTCGCGCAACATAAACAACTACCATGATGGCGTGCAGGACAACGATTACTTCAACGCCACCAACCAGATGATGGAGCAGCTGCCGACCGAGCTGAAGTCCATCTTCACCGAAGGCAGCTACAACCTTTCGGACAACGTGACGTTCAAGGCCACCGGCATGTACGCCGAGCGCAATTCGTCGACTCAGGTCGCCGGTTATCCGCTCACCAGCACCAGCCAGCCGAACTTCCCGGTGTACCTGAGCGGCGAGAGCTATTACAACCCGCTGCCGGGCAACGACCTGTCGTACGCGCGCCGCATCACCGAGCTGCCGCGCGTGAGCAGCGAAAGCGCCAAGTCGCTGCATTTCGATGCCGGCTTTGAAGGCAGCTTCGACTTCCTCAGCCATGCCTGGAACTGGGACGCTGGCTTTGGCTACAACAAGTACGACGTCGACACCACCAACACCGGCAACATCAACCTGCTCAACCTGCAGCAGGCGCTGGGCCCGTCGTTCCTCAACGCCAGCGGCGTCGTGCAGTGCGGTACCGCCGCCAACCCGATCGCGCTCAACCAGTGCACGCCGTTCAACATCCTCGGCGGCCCGAGCGCGTCGAACAAGCAAGTGCTGAACTACATCATGGCGCGCGAGCACGCCACAGATCAGAGCATCAACAAGGACTTCACCGCCAACATCACGGGCGGTTTGTTCGAGCTGCCGGCCGGCACCTTCAGCATTGCAGCCGGTATCGAACATCGCGGCGTCAGCGGTTACGACCAGCCCGATGAAATGGCCAGCGCCGGTTACACCACCGACCTTGCCGCCGGTCCGACCAATGGTTCGTACACCACCAACGAAGCCTACCTCGAGCTCAATGCGCCGCTGTTGAAGGATCTCCCGGGCGCCAAGTCGCTGGCCGTGGACGTCGCCAGCCGCTATTCGCACTACAGCAACTTCGGCAGCACCACCAACAACAAGTACAGCTTCACCTGGTCGCCGTTCGATGACCTGATGGTGCGCGGCACGTTCGCCAAGGGCTTCCGTGCGCCGACGCTGGGCGACTTGTTCGGCGGCGGTTCGCAGACCTTCGATCAGTACACCGATCCCTGCGACGTCAACTTCGGCAGCCTCAGCAACCCGTCCGTGGCCAAGAACTGTGCGGCCGCCGGTCTGTCGCCGACCAACTTCCACCAGTTGGATACGGCAGGCAATGCGGTGAAGGGCCCGAATCAGCAGGGCACCACGCCGTTCGTGGCCGGCGCCGGCAACCAGTACCTGCAGCCGGAACACAGCACCACCCGCACGCTCGGCCTCGTGTACAGCCCGCACTATGTGGACGGCCTGGACATGACGCTGGACTACTACGACATCAAGATCACCAACGTCATCACGCCGATCGACGC
This sequence comes from Dyella sp. 2YAF14, assembly GCF_052114725.1. NCBI lineage: Bacteria > Pseudomonadati > Pseudomonadota > Gammaproteobacteria > Lysobacterales > Rhodanobacteraceae > Dyella > Dyella sp. 2YAF14. The sequence continues at coordinate 103,834 of NZ_JBFRFH010000007.1, forward strand.
CAACTACGTGTTGGACCAGTGCTATCAGTACTCGGTGCAGGAGTTCTGCTCGGCGTTCCAGCGTGATGCCAACGGCCAGGTGATCAACCTCAACCGCGGCAACGCCAACCTGGGCTGGATCGAGACCACCGGCTACAACATGGGCGTGAACTATCGCCTGCCCGCGTTCTCGTTCGGCAAGTTCGTGTTCAACATGAACGTGAATTACCTCGACGATTGGAACCAGGTCAGCGCCACCAATGCTCCGGTGGTCAACTACGCCGGCCAGTACGGTTACAACCACTGGCGCGCGAACCTGGGCCTGGACTGGAACCTGGGCAACTGGGGCGCTACCTGGGGTATTCGCTACTACGGCGCGTTCCTGGACCAGTGCTTCAGCGACACCATCCACTGCAACATGCCCAACTACACCAGCGTGAACTGGGGCTACGGCACCGGTGCCAACCGCATGGGCGCCACCGTGTTCAATGACGCGCAGGTCCGTTACACCCTGCCGTGGAAGGGCACGATCGCGTTCGGCATGCGTGACATCTTCGACAAGCACCCGCCGAACACCGTCAACGCCTATGTGCTGGGCTACAACTCGTCGGGCTCGGTCGATCCGACGCTGGACCTGGGTCGCTACATCTACCTGCAGTACAACCAGACGTTCTAAGCAACACGCAAACCTGTAACACCTCCCCGCAACACGTTGCCGGGGCTCCGCAAGGGGCCCCGGCCTTTTTTTGTGCGGGATGTGTGTGCGGCACCGAACAAGAGGCCTTGAAGCAGAGCCTCCCCCAGCCTCAGTCCATCAACCACCGCCGCGCCTGCTTGTCTGTGGGAGCGCACCCTGTGCGCGACAGCCACGCCGGGGTGTACCGCTCTGTAGGTTTGTCGCGCACAGGGTGCGCTCCCACAAAATGGCCGCCCATCACTCTCAATCTGCGACCCAAGGCGTGCGCACCCTTGTAGGAGCGCACTTGTGCGCGACAGCCACGCCGGGTGTACCGCTCTGTAGGTTTGTCGCGCACAGGGTGCGCTCCCACAAAGAAAAGGCCGCCCATCACTCTCAATCCGCGACCCAAGGCGTGCGCACCCTTGTAGGAGCGCACTTGTGCGCGACAGCAGGGCTGGGATGTACCGCTTCGTAGGCTGGTCGCGCACAAGTGCGCTCCTACAAAAGAACCACCCGGTCGGGCAACGACGAGCGTTGTCCGGCTCTTGATGCGGCTCTAGACCTTCGGGGTTCCCGTATGTCGTTGCCGGGGCTCTGCGAGAGGGCCCCGGCCTTTTTTGTGCAGGATGTGTCTGCGGCACCGAACAAGAGGCCTTGAAGCAGCGCCTCCCCCAGCATCCGTCCATCAATCACCGCCGTGCCTGCTTGTCTGTGGGAGCGCACCCTGTGCGCGACAGCCACGCCGGGGTGTACCGCTCTGTAGGTTTGTCGCGCACAGGGTGCGCTCCCACAAGAAAATCGCCGCCCATCACTCTCAATCTGCGACCCAAGGCGCGCGCACCCTTGTAGGAGCGCACTTGTGCGCGACCGCAGGGCTGGGATGTACCGCTTCGTAGGCTGGTCGCGCACAAGTGCGCTCCTACAAAAGAACTACCCGGTCCGGCAACGACGCGCGCTATTCGGCTCTTGATGCGGCTCCAGGCCCTCGGGGTCCCCGTATGACGCGGCGGGCGGGTGAAGGAATGGCCGCAACCCGTTCAAGCCCGCGGCCGCGTCTCCGGCATCGTCATCAACACCGGCAACACCGCCAGCGCGATGACCGCAATCATCACCCCCGGCACCGCCGCCCACCCCGTCATCTTGACCAGCAGCTCAGCCAGAAACGGCGTGATGCCGCCGAAGATCGCGGTGGCCACCGTGACGCCAAGCGCCAATCCACTTAGCCGTCCCTCACCCGGAAATTGCTCGGCCGTCGCCGACGCAGCCACGGCACTCACGCCACCAGCCACACAGGCCAGCACCACTGCAGCGATCACCACGTGCCACAACGAACCCTGCGCCATCAGCGCGAACATCGTCGAAGGCAGCGCCGCGCACAGCAAGGCGAGCACGACCAACACCGGCTTTCGGCCAAGGCGATCGGAAAGCGCTCCCGCCCAGGGCGTAACGAGAATGACGGCAACCGCCGCAACGGTCGACAACGCGAGAGACATGCCCTCGCCTATCGCACCCGTCGAACTCAGAAACGTCGGCACATAAGTGATGCCCACGTAATAGGTAATGGAGCCCAGCGCCGAAATCGCAAACGTCCTCGCAATGGCAGCTCGGTGATGCGCCAGCGTGTCGCGCACGGGCGACACAGGCACGGTGCCACGCGCCTTCTGCCGCTCGAAATCCGGCGACTCCTGCATGGCCGAGCGCGCGACCCAGATGCTCCCCGCCAACACCGCGCCGACGAAGAACGGAATGCGCCAACCCCATGCATCGAGATTCTCTCGACTCATCAAACCCACGGTAAGCGCGGATACGCCCACGGCGAGCAAGGCGCCAATTTCACTGGCTGCGGAAGCCAGCGATGTGATCAATCCCCGGTGATGCTTGTCCGCACCCTCGAGCAGATACGCGACCACGCCGGTGTACTCGCCGCCCACGGAGAACGCCATCAGGCAGCGCAACAGCAGCAACAGATAGCCGGCTGCCATGCCGATACGGTGGAAGTCCGGGAGCAGCGCCGTCGCCAGCATCGCCACCGTCATCAATGCCATCGACATCAGCAGCGTATGGCGCCGCCCCAGTTTGTCGCCAATGATGCCGAACACCAGCGCACCGAGCGGCCGCATCGCATAGGCAATGGCGAAGCCCGCCAGCGTCGCCAGCAACGAGTTGCCGCCACCGCCGAAGAACACGCGCGACAACACCGTGGCGAAATACAGATAGAGCGTGAAGTCGTACCACTCCACGATGGTGGATAGCGCGGCAATCACCATCGATGCACGTGTCATCGATACACCGCCCTGCCCGGCGCGTTTCATGGCCGCTCTCTGAAGCATCGTCACGTCCCATGCGGCGCTTGCGCGGCCGTCTCCCAGGTTCCATCGATCATGCGGCCTTCACATGCTTGGGCGAGGCCGGCGTGCCGTCAAACGATACCAGCAAGCGCTTTGGACGCGCCGACCGTGGCATTTGGAAAAGGCCATGCAGATCGGAAAGCGGCACGGGCGACATCGGAGGAGCATTTCATCCATGCACTGATCCACGTTGCATGAAGACATTCACTCATCCTTTCCGGAGGCACGACATGAACACCAAGGCACTGATCACGGGTATCGTTTTGGCCACCGCGCTGGCCCTGCCGTTCGCCAGCATGGCGCAGGAAGGCGGCCCGGTGGTCGACATCGGCTATCGCCACGGCAACCTGCGCAACGCCCAGCAGAATATCGTGCAGGCCTGGCAGCTGGTGAGCGACGCACAGATCGACAACGACGATCGGCTCGGTGGTCATGCCGCCCGCGCCAAGGCGCTGCTGACCCAGGCCGATGAAGAGCTGCGTCTGGCCGCCGATGCCGCCAATCGCAACCGCTGGTAAGGCGATGCGTTGCACCATGCACAACGCCCGCCTTCATGGCGGGCGCTTTGCCTGAGAACGATTTGCCTTGCCGAGAGTTCAGGCCCGTCGACGCTGTTCGCTGGCTACGCCTGGTTCGAACAGGCCATTCGCCTCGCCCACCGAAAGCATGTGATCGCCCATGGTGTCGTAGCGACCTTCGACCAGCGCTTCCCGCGCGATGCGGGCCAGATGCGACAGCACCGCCTGCATGGTGCCGCAGCCCAGGCTGATGCGACGCACGCCCAGCTCACGCAAAGTCGCCGCGTCCGGCGCACCGGGATATCCCACATAAACATTCAGGGGCACCGGCAGCAGCTCGGCGAGGCGCCGGATTTCATCGGCATCGGCGAGACCGGGAACGAAGATGCCGTTCGCGCCAGCGCTGACATACGCCAGCGCCCGCTTGAGGGTTTCCTCAAAGCGCGCCTCGCCCGACAACTCCTTGCTCAGATAGGTATCGGTACGCGCGTTGATGAACAGCGCGATGCCGCGATGCTCCGCCACGGCGCGAATGCAGGCGATGCGCTGCGCCAGCAGACGCGAATCGGCCAGTTGGCCGGTGGCCGGATCCTTGCCATCCTCGATATTGATGCCGACGACACCCAGCTGCATCAAGGCACCGACCAGGCCGCCGGTTTCCTCGGCATCAACGCCATAACCGCGTTCGATATCGATGCTCAAGGGCACCGAGACTGCCTCGGCGATGCGGCGACAGGCCGCCAGCAGCTCGTCCAGCGGCATCTGTTCGCCATCGGGGTAACCCAGCGCCCACGCCATCGCGGCGCTGCTGGTGGCGACGGCCTTGGCACCGGCGTGCTCGATCACGCGGGCACTGGCGACGTCCCAGGCGTTGGGCAATATCAGTGGTTCGGCGCCGGCGTGGAGCTGGTGGAAGGCCTGGGCCTGGGTGGCCTGATCGTGGTTCATGGTGGTGACCTGGGGACGCCCGCCATCGGGCCTGACCAGGAGACCATTCGCCGCGCGGGCCCGCTGTCAGAATCTTTAGCTACCGACCCTTGGCACAGGATGGGCACGCGGGGCCTTGTTATGCTCGCAGCACCTCCGGACGAGTGCAGCCGGCCCGATCATGTCGAGTTTCTCCAGCCAGGTTCTGCTGTCGACGGAAACGTTGACGCTGCGCGACGTGCACTGCAGCGGCACCTGCCGCCATCGCAGCGCGGAAGAATGTGCCGCCTCGACCCAGCTGGTGTTTCCCTATCGCGGGTTGTACCTGCGCCACGTGGCCTCCGACCAGACCGTGGCCGACGCCAATCACGTGTTGTTCTTCAATGCGCAGCAGGGCTATCAGGTGAGTCATCCGCTGCAGGGCGGCGATGCTTGTTTATCGCTGCGCCTGTCGGACGCGCTGCTTGCCGAGCTGGCGCCCAAGGCGCTGGTGCAGACCGGCGAAGACACGATCTTCCGCGCCCAGTCGCAGCGCATCGATGCTCGTGCGCAAGCGCTGGTGGCGCTGCTGCGTCACAACCTCGAACACGACAGCATCGAGCCGCTGGAAGCCGAGGCGCTCGCGCTCACCCTGGTATGCCGCAGCCTGGGACCGCGCACCTCGCGCACGCCGACATCCACGCACGCCCGTCGTCGCCTCGCCGATCGCGTGAAGATGCTGCTGGCCAGCGACTTGTCGCGTCGCTGGACGCTGGCCGAGATCGGCGAGGAAATCGGCGGCTCGCCGGTTTACCTGACGCAAGTGTTCAAGCAGGTCGAAGGCATGCCGCTCTATCGCTATCAGCTGCAACTTCGGTTGGCGCGCGCGCTCGATCGGCTGGGCAAGGTGGATGATCTCTCGGCCCTTGCGGCGGAACTGGGATTCTCAAGTCACAGTCATTTCACCAACGCGTTCCGCCAGGCTTATGGCCGCTCGCCTAACGAGTTTCGCCAGGCGTCGCGCGGTCCCGCCTGATCGTCAGTCGTCGATGGGCACGTGCAGGTGCACGCCCAGCGCGTAGCCGCCCACGAGTCCGGCCGCGATCGCGACCAAGGTGGTCATCCACACGAGGGGATCGGAAAGCAGCAGGTGGATTTTCCACTCGGCGGAGAACGCCATGGAAATCAGCGTGACGATGGCGCAGATGATGCCGCCCGCCCGTGCCCAGGCGCGACAGGCGCGTTCGCTGCGTGCGTCCACAGGGCGGGCAAGGTACGTGGAAGACGGGTTCGGGGACATGGACAGACTGCGCGTGAGTGAGTCTGCGCAGCTTAGGTATGCCCATCGCCGGGAAATATGGGACGAATCCTAAAAATCGCGCCCGGCATCTCGCGTCACCACCAACGGCTAAAGAATTCGACAGCGTAGGAGAACGGGCGCGTGGTCTTCTGGGTGAACCCAATCTCGGGTGACATCCGGAGACGTGCCATGAGTGAGAGGACCTGCGCCGCGTGCGATTACCCGCTGGACGACAACGCCATCAAGGTGACCGTCGGCCATCGCGTGGTGGAAGTGTGTTGCGAGGAGTGCGCGGAGAAATTGCGCGAAGCCCAATCCCGCGCGACCGGCTGATGTCTGGTCACGTGCATCCAGTGCGATGCGCGTGTCGCGTGCCGCCTACCCGGCATCCACAAATCGCTGCCGGGTACGCGGCATTCCTTTGAAAAATCCTGCGGAAAACGTAGTTATTTGCGTTTAAACCATAGCCTCGACAACGGGCACTTACGGCGCAAAACAAATGAAAGTGATTCTCAGTTACTGCCTGCTGAGCCTCACTCGCCGCCGAGGGAACCCATGCCACATATCCAGGATCGCCGCTTTTCCCCTGCCGTGCGTCCGCTGCGGCACTCGCGCCTAAGTCATGGCGTCCATCTCGCCCTGCTCACCGGCGTCGCGCTGTTTGCCTCCACGGCATGGGCGCAGGAGGCCGTGACTCTCACGCCCGTCTCGGTGCATGGCGTCTACGACCAGAGCGACCGCACCAATAAACCCGGTCTCGCGCCCTCGCTGGGCAAGACCGGCACCCGTATCGAGGACCTGCCCGCCAGCGTGCAGGTGATTCCACGCGCCCTGATGGCCGAGCAAGGCGCGACCATGTTGCGCGACGTGGTCGCCAACGCCAGCGGCGTCAATGCCGGTGGGCAGGATTCGAAGGGCTACTTCGATCACTTCCTGATCCGCGGCCTCAACGCGCAGATCTACAGCGATGGCTTCTCCGATGGCGATCAACTCAGCGGGCTGTCGCACTCGCTCAACGGCGTGGAGCGGGTGGAGATTCTCGAAGGCCCGGGCTCGGCGCTGTTCGGCAGCGGTCCGCCGGGCGGCACCATCAACATCGTGCATTACGCACCTGCCGCCACGTTCCACTACGGCGGCAGCCTGCAGTACGGCTCGTTCGGCTCGATCACCAACAGCGATTACGTCACCGGCCCTACCGGCGTGGCCGGTCTGGATTATCGCGTCGACGCGACGTTCTCGCATGTGGACGGCTTTCGCGACCTGCACAGCCACGACTACGAGGTGCGCCCCTCCCTGCGCTGGCTGTGGGGCAATCACATCACCGACGTTGCGCTGGATGCGCGCAACATCCATGAAACGCCCGACTCGTACGGCATCATTTACTTCGACGGCCAGCCACTGCGGCATGTGTCGATCAATGCGCTGTATTCCTCGCCCTTCACCAGCGCGCATTCGGATTTCGTGCGGCCCACGCTGTCCGACGAGTGGGCGGTGAGCAATGTGCTGACGATCAACAATCGCCTCTCCTACCTTCACCGCACGCTGGATGCCGTAGTGAACGGCGACAGCGCCAGCACCAGGGTGACCAACGGCGAAGTGGTGAATCGCCAGCTGCGGCAGCAGGATGACGCCGACGACAGCGTCGACTACCAGTTTGAACCCGTCTGGCGATTCGCCACCGGCGATGTGCACCACACCTTGCTCACCGGCTTTGAATATCAGAACCAGCGCCTGTCCACGGAACGCAGCACCGCCGACCTGCCCAACATCGTCGACGCATTCGCGCCGGTGCCGCCGGAAACCTCGCTCGCCGACGTGACGTTCAAATGCGACGCCAAGCACTCCTGTGACGACGACCGTCTGCGTGCGAACTACTACGGCGTCTACGCCACCGACCAGGTCGACGTCACCGATGCGTTCAAGCTGCGCGCCGGTGTGCGCCAGGACTGGTGGGACACCTCGCTTAGGCCCCGCATCACCGTCCCCGGCCGGTTCGGCACCGATGACAAGCCACTGCTCGCCGGCGTGGAAGACTCCTGCAACGATGCGCCACTGAGCTGGAATATCGGCGCCCTTTACAAGCTGTTCTCGTGGATGTCGCCCTATGTCGGCGTCTCGCGCAGCCATCAGGCCAACTTCAATTCGGAGAACACGCAGAACGGCGTGGGCGCGCCGGAATCCGCGCTGCAATACGAGGCGGGCATCAAGTTCGCCTGGCTCGACGACCGGATCGTGCTGAACACCGCGGCGTTCGACGTGAAGCGCGACCACGTGGCGGCCGCTACGACTCTCAATGGCGTGGAAGCGGTGGTATTCGACAGCCAGAAGACGCGCGGCGCGGAAGCGTCCATCGATACCGCCCTCACCGACCAGTGGCATCTACTGGCCAATGTCACCAGTCAGGACGCTACCATCACGGACAATCCGCAGGGCATCACCTCGGTGGGACATCGTCCGCAGGGTGCGCCGAATTTCCTTGGCAACCTGTGGACCACCTATCGCTTTCCCATCGCGGGCATGCCCGGCTTCCGCATCGGTGGTGGCGTGAACTACCAGGACAAGAGTTATAGCGATATCACCAACACCAACAGCATCCCGTCCTCCGTCGTGTGGAACGGGTTGCTCGGCTATCAGGCATCGGTATGGGGCGTGGATGTGAACTTGCGCAACCTCACCAACCGACGCTATTTCGTGGCGGCGAATGGTGCAGGCGCACTCGTGGGCGAATCGCGCAGTGCGTTTGTGAGCGTGCACGCGGATCTGTAATTGACACGCATGGGAGTTCGCGGGACTGTCCCGGCGAGTGCCTCTAACGGCGGACGTCGAACGACTCGCCGGCCATGAACTGGCGGATATCGCTTTCGCCAAGCAGATTGACGTCGCCCGACACCGAGTGCTTGAGGCAGAAAGCGGCGAAGGCGAATTCCAGGGCGTCGCGCTCGGTAGCCCCAGACAGCAGACCGTGCAGGAAACCTGCCGTAAACGCGTCACCCGTGCCAATGCGGTCGACGATGCCCGGCAGCGCGCACCATCGCGTGTGCATGATGCCATCGCGCGTTGCGCAAAGACCACGCACGTCCTGTTGATCCGCACTGTGATGAAGGCGCTCCGTGGCGATCATCCAGCGCAGCCGCGGCCACGTCGCGAAGGCAAGCTCGGCGGCGGCCGCAAAACGCTGGCTGGCATCTTCCTGGGTGAAGGTGGCGCCGAGCATCAGTGCGATATCGCGATCGTTGCCGATCAGCACGTCAGCCTCGGCAGCCATCTTGCTCGTGAGTGATGGGGCATCGCCTGCCCGGTCGCCCCAGAGCTTGCTGCGGTAATTGCAGTCGAACGACACGGGAATATCGCCATCGCGTGCCGCCTTCACCGCGGCCCGTGCTGCTGCAGACGTGGCCTCACCCAAGGCCAGGTTGATCCCGGACACATGCAGCCACTTCGCTCCCGCCAACTGGGATGACCAGTCGTAGGCATCGCCGCGGGTCAACGCAAACGCAGAGTCGGCGCGATCGTAAAGGACATCGGCGGGACGATGCATCGCTCCCGGCGAAAGGAAATACAGCCCCATGCGACCATCGGCATACCGAATGGCCGGCTGCACGCCCAGGCGTTTGAGCTCGCCGGCGCAGGCGCGGCCCAAAGCGTTGTCAGGCAGGGTGCTGACCATCACGCTGCGATGGCCGAGGATGGCCAGCGATGCCGCCACATTTGCTTCGGCGCCACCAAAATGCACGCGCAGATTCGGCGACTGCAGCAAGAGTTCGTTATGAGCCGGCGAAAGGCGCATCAGCAGTTCGCCAAAGCACACCACGTTGCCGTCACTGATGGGATTCATCGCCTGGTTGCACTCCACCTTTGTCGCCGACCGGAGGATAGCGCGAACCATCGCTCAGCCGCGGCGTCCGTGCCGCTGTTCCGGCTACCCGCGATGCGCCTCACCTGGGAAGCGCATCGCGGGACGTCTTGATTACTGGAACTTGTAGGTGGCGCGGATACCGAAGTAGCGCTCGAAATCGCGCGGCAGATAGGACTGCACCGCCAGCATATTGTTGTAGTTGCTGGTGGAGTTGGTCAGGTTCGAGTAGTAGTGCTTGTTGAACGCGTTGTTGACGAAGCCCACCACTTCCCAACGATCGGCCTCCTGGCGCACACCGATGTCGAAGTTGGCCACGCCATAAGCACCTTGCACGGTCAGCGGATCCTGGCTGAGCGAGTAATTGACGGCGCTCTGGAACGTATACGAGCCATCGATCACACCGAGCAGGCCGGTCGAACCCAGCGGATGGGTGTAGTTGAAGTTGGCGGCAAACTTCCACTTCGGCGCGAGCGGGGGGCGCGCGCCGGCCAGGTTCTGGCTCTTCACCGCCGTACCCGTGCAGCCCTGTGCCAGGGTCTGGTTGGGATAGCACTGGGCGAACGGGAACTCGGTGATCTTGGCGTCGAGATAAGTGACCGAGGCGCCAAGGGTCAGGTCCTCGTTCACGTGATAGCCGCTTTCCAGCTCGATACCGCGCGTATGCAGCTTGCCGACGTTGGCCAGACGGTAGTTGGTGGTGCCGTCGGACAGCGTCTCGATACCCTGTGCCTGGAAGTTCTTGTAGTGGGTATCGAACAACGTGGTGTTCAAGGTCACGTGTCGATCGAGGAACTGCATGCGCGAGCCGAGCTCGTAATCAGTCGAGGTCTCCGGCTTCACCGGACCACCGGCAGCACGCACCGCGTTGAAGCCCGTCGACAGATCGTAGGTCTCACCCTTGTGGCCCGAGGCCGTGGTGAAGTACAGCATGATGTCGTCGTTGATCTGCTGCTGCACGCCGACCTTGTAGGTGCCGAAGGTGTCGCCGTTGCTGCCGTTGAAGGCCTTCTTGGCGATGTAGTCGTTGAAGGTGTAGCCGATCTTTTCGTAGCTTTCGCGACCACCGAGGATCAACGTGGTATCCGGCAGCACGTCATATTCGACCTGGCCAAAGGCGGCGTACTGCTTGGAGTACGAGGTCGCATACCAGGAAGCTAGCGAGTAATACGGACCGCGGCCGAAGTTGCGGCTGTAGTTCACATCCGCGTAGAACAGGCCCAGGGTGTAGCGGAAGCGATCATCGCCCGGCGACAGCAGGCGGAATTCCTGCGTGGTCTGATGCGAGGCAAACGTGCCGAACTGACGGTTGTCAAGCTGCTTGAGCGCCGATTCGTCCTGATCCAGGCGATCGAACATCTTGTAGCTGTCCAGCGAGGTGATCGACATGAGCGTCGGACCACCGAAGTCGTAGGAGACCTTCACCGAACCGGCCGTATCCGTGTAATCGGTGCCCGTCGTGTAGTTGTTCACGACATTGGTGTTGTCCGGATAGGCCGTGACGCCCGGCGCAAACACCGGCGGCGCATAGACGCCGCGCAGATAGGCGGTGGGGCCCAGCGCAATGAACGGGCGTCCGGTGGTGGTGTGGCCATCGATGTAATCGAAGCCAAACGTGACGTTCAACGCCTCGGTCGGATCCCACACCAGCTTGTTGCGCGTGGACAGCGTGCGACGACCATTGACGTCGTTGCCGTTGTACAGGTTGGTCACGTTGCCGCCGAAATTGTCGTAATTCCAGCTGCTGCGGAAACCGAGGTTAGACGTGATGGGACCGGAGAACACCGCCGTGCCGCCGGCCTCGCCGTCACCCGTGGCCAGCGCGCTGACTTCGGCCGTGAGCGTGTCCGAGGGCGGCAGGGTGGTGATGTTGATCAGGCCCGCCGAGGCGGACTTGCCATACAGCGTGCTCTGCGGGCCGCGCAGCACTTCGATCTGTGCGATGTCCGACAGATCGGTAAAGGCGCGCGGCTGGAAGGCGATCGGAACATCGTCCACCACGACCGCCACGCTGGGCTCGACGCCAATGGAGAACGCAAAGGTGCCCACGCCGCGGATGGTCAGCGATGCGTTGACGGGATTCTCGGCCGGCTTGATGACCAGCGACGGCGCGACGCGATTGAGGTCGTTGAAGTCGCGAACGGCAAACGCTTCGAGCTGATCGGCATTGACCACCGCCACTGCCACGGGAACCTTCTGCAGGTTCTCCGTGCGCTTCTCCGCCGTCACCGTCACGGCTTGCAGATCCTTGGTAGGCGCTGGCGTGGTGGTGTTCTTGGCGGTCGTGTCGCCCGACTGCGCCTGAGCGGGCGCGTCGTTGTCAGCCGCCACCGCCGGGGTGTTCATGAGCACATAACCGGCTAGTACGGCTCCCACCCACTGGCTTAAAACCTTGCGCTTCATAAATTGGCCTCTCCCCATACGGCCTTATTGGTCAGACCAATACTGCCTGTCAATGGAGACACCGTCAACCAATCCGGTTATGCAGATTTGGTATTTAGCGGCAACTTTTAAAATGTCAGCGCAGTCTTGTGCGTCGCGACAAAACCATAGTCAAAACAGATGTTTCGCTTTCGCCGCGATTATCGTCGGATAGCAAAGGGAGCGAGCCTGACAAACCACTTGCAATGCTGCGCGGCAGCAATTGCAAATAAATTGGTCAATCTGCTTTCAGCATCCGGGTGATGGCCTGCCGCTCTTCTTCGGAACACACCCAAGAGCCAGCAAAGACACCTCGCGCACCGAACAGAGCGGCCACGATGCCGCCCCTGCCCTCGCTCATCCACAGCGCCGCGAGCTGCTCCGCCATCGGATCGTCGACGGCATGACCCACACCACGCACGAAGTCGACCCAGGCGGCCAGCGCCTCCAGCAGCGCCGGACAGGTCTGGCCCTGCCGGCTGTGCCAGCTCAAGGTGTCCAGCCAGCGCTGGGGGATCTTCTGCGAACCGTCCATGGCGATCTGGCGCAGGCGATGCGGCAGCCCGGCATTGGTGAAGCGCTCGATCAAGGCATCGGCGTAGCGCATCAAGTCCATCGCCACCGAAGGCAGCGTGGGCGCCGCCTCCTGCCGCATGAGGCGATCGATCAGCGGCGCGATGGCAGCGTCAGCGATGGCCTGATGGACGAATTCGTGGCCGCGTGCCAGCCCAAGATAAGCCAGCGCGGAATGCGCGCCGTTGAGCATTCTGAGCTTGGCGGCCTCGTAGGCACGCACGTCGGTGACGAACTGCACGCCGCCGGTTTCCCAGCGCGGCCGCGGACCGGCGAAGCGATCCTCGATCACCCACTGGCGAAAATGTTCGGTGACCACGGCGCCTTCGTCGCGCATGCCGATGTCATCGGCGACAGCGTTCTTGTCCGCATCGGTCACCAGCGGCACGATGCGATCGACCATGCTCGACGGGCAGGCGCATTCACGGCGGAACCAGCGTGCGGTTTTCGCGTCGGTGGCATCGAGGTATTCGCCGAGCGCGGCCGCGAGCCGCTCACCATTGCCCGGCAGGTTGTCGCAGCTGACCAGGCTCAAGCCGCCCACGCCCGCAACGCGACGCTGCATCATTGCCTTGCCGAGATAGTCGTAGATGGAACCATCGCCAAGGGATACGTAGCCCTTCTCGGTCACCGTCAGCGTCACAACGTGCACGTCCGGCGAGGCCAGCGCACTAACCAGCGCGCCAGGGTCTTGCGATGCGACCAGCACGCGGCGCACCGCACCGATCAAGCGCGGCGTGTTGGCGGCAGGCCCGCGCTCTGAGAGCGTGTACAAACCGTCCTGCGGCGCCAATAGCGCATTCACGTCGGGCGAGCGCAGCGAGACCCCGGTGATCGCCCAGTCGCGATCACCGGCATTCATCGCATCATCGGTATAGACCGCCTGGTGGGCGCGATGGAATGCGCCGATGCCCAGATGCACTAGGCCACAGGCTTGCGCGTCACGCGCATAGTCGGGGCGACGGACGCGCGACGACAACAGGGCCTCGGTCGCCCGCGACAGCCGGGTGCTCACAAGCGATAGGCCCGCTTGGCGAGCGGGCCCGCCAGTTCCACCGCGAGCTCGGCCGCTTCCCAGTCTTCGAGGCGATGCTCGACGACAAGTTCGGCGAGGTAGCCGCAATCGATACGGCGCGCCAGATCATGTCGTGCAGGAATCGACAGGAAGGCTCGCGTGTCGTCGTTGAAACCGACGGTGTTGTAGAACCCCGCCGTCTCGGTCGTCGCCCTGCGGAAGCGACGCATGCCTTCGGGACTATCGTGGAACCACCACGCAGGACCCAGTCGCAATGCCGGGTAGTGGCCTGCCAGGGGCGCCAGCTCGCGCGCATAGGTCGACTCATCGAGGGTGAACACGATGATGGTCAGCGACGGCTCGTTGCCGTAGCGCGCCAGCAAGGGCTGCAGCGCGCGCACGTACTCGGTACGCAGCGGAATATCAGCGCCCTTGTCGCGGCCGAAGCGCGCAAACAGCGAGGGATTGTGGTTGCGGAAGCTGCCAGGATGAATCTGCATCACCAGACCATCCTCGAGACTCATGCCCGCCATGACGGTGAGCATCTGCGCGCGGAACAACTCCGCATCGGCTGGCGTCGGCTGTCCGCGCGTGACCCGCGCAAACAACGCGGCGGCCTCGGCATCGGAAAGATCGGCCGTCGCGGCGGTGGGATGCCCGTGATCGGTGGACGTGGCGCCCATCGATGCAAAGAACGCACGCCGCTGCCGCAGCGCCGCGAGATAACCCGTCCAGCTGCGGGCGTCTTCGCCGGTCAGCTGCGAAAGCCGATCCAGATTCGGCAGAAAGCCTTCAAACTCTGGATCGATCACCGGGTCCGGCCGGAAGGCCGTGATCACCCGGCCCTGCCAACCGCTGGCACGAATGGCCGCGTGATGCTGCAGCGAGTCGAGCGGTGATTCGGTGGTAGCCAGCACGTCGATGTTGAAGCGCTCGAACAAGGCGCGCGGCCGGAACGCCGGTGTAGCGAGCTGCTCGGCGATGCGGTCGAAATACACATCGGCCGTGCTGCCATCCAGACGTTGCTGCATGCCGAACACTTCGGCGAACACCCAGTCCAGCCAGGTGCGCGACGGCGTTCCGCGAAACAAGTGGTAGTGCTCGGCCAGGAGGCGCCATGCAGCGCGCGAATCGACCGGCGCCGACTTCTCGCCACGCGGACGCACACCCAAGGCCTCGAGCGGCACACCCTGGCTATAGAGCATGCGCAGCACATAGTGATCCGGCGTCAGCAGCAGGCTGGTCGCGTCAGCAAACGGCTCGTTGTCGGCAAACCACTGCGGGTCCGTGTGGCCATGCGGACTGACGATGGGCAGCTTTTCCACCAGCGCATAGAGCTGCTGGCAGATTGCGCGAGCGGCGGGATCGGCAGGAAAGAACCGGTCCGGATGGACCACCAGGGGATGCGCCATGCGTGAACTCAATCAGATCGAAGCGACGTTGCCGAAACGGCGACGCGTGGAAGCAACCGCCTCGCGCGCCTTGGCGAGGGCCTGCTCTTCGGTGGCGAACAGCAGATGATCGATCACGGCGGCCAGATGCGCGCGCATCGCGGCGCGCGCCTTGGCGGGATCGCGCGTGCGCAAGGCCTCGACGATGACACTGTGCTCCTCCACCACAGGGCGCACCTTGGCGGCACGCGCCTTGGCGTGCAGCAGGGCGCATTCGGGCGAGGTGGAACGCAGCCGCCACAGCTCTTCGATGGCGTTGACGATGGCGAGGTTGCGGGTGGAGCGGGCGATCAGCATGTGGAAGTCGCGATCGGCGTTCTCGCTCACGCTGCGGCGCTGGTTTTCATCGGAGATCTGCCGCACCAGGGCTTCCAGCTCGTCGAGCTCGGCGTCGGTGATATTGGTGGCCGCGAGCGCCGCGCTCTCACCCTCAAACAACAGGCGGGCCTCGGTAAGCTCGAACGCCGTGACATTGAAACCCGGCCTGTCGTCGATGCCCGGCAGCCGGCGCACGTAAGCGCCCGAACCCACCCGCACATCGATCAGACCCTGCACTTCCAGCGCGATCATCGCCTCGCGAACAGCCGGGCGACTTACGTCGTGCTCGACGGCCAGTTCCCGTTCGGCCGGCAGGCGGTCGCCAACCGCGTACTTGCCGTTGGCCAATTCCTGGAACAACCGGTGCGCGACGCGCTGATAGAGCCTGCCATTACTGGCCTGCGTCTCGGCCGAATCTCCGGCGACGGCTTTCTTGGCCTTCTTGGTAGGGGTCATGGCGCTGTGTTTTCCAAAGTAGTAAGACCAATATTGTCTAAATTGGCAAGGCAGAATAGTATGCCTGCAGTATAGCCCCCAGCCGCTGAAATGGAAGCCGGATACTCCATGAAGATTGAACGAGCCCGCGTGATCGTCACCTCTCCAGGTCGCAACTTTGTGACCCTGAAAATCGAGACGGATCAAGGGGTCAGCGGTATCGGCGATGCTACGCTCAATGGCCGCGAGAAGGCAGTCGTCGCCTACCTCGAAGAGCATGTCATCCCGTGTATGATCGGCAAGGACCCCCGCCGCATCGAGGACATCTGGCAATACCTTTATCGCGGCGCCTACTGGCGGCGCGGGCCGGTCACCATGTCCGCGATTGCCGCCGTCGACACGGCGCTATGGGACATCAAGGCCAAGATGGCCGGCATGCCGCTATACGACCTGCTGGGCGGCAAGAGCCGTGAGGGCGTGATGGTCTATGGTCATGCCAATGGTGGCGATCTGGCAGAGACGGTGGATGAAGTCGCCCGCTATGTCGACCTGGGCTACAAAGCCATCCGCGCCCAGTCCGGCGTGCCTGGGGTCAAGGATGCCTACGGCGTGGGCCGCGGCAAGATGTACTACGAGCCGGCCGGCGTCGGCCTGCCGCAGGAGACGGTGTGGAACACCGCCAAATACCTGCGCTTTGTGCCGACGCTGTTCGACAAGCTGCGCGACAAGTTCGGCTTCGACGTGCATCTGCTGCATGACGCCCACCACCGCCTGACGCCCATCGAGGCGGCCCAGCTGGGCAAGGCGCTGGAGCCTTATTCGATGTTCTGGCTGGAAGACGCCACCCCGGCGGAAAACCAGGAAGCGTTCCGCCTGATCCGCCAGCACACCACCACGCCGCTGGCGGTGGGCGAGATCTTCAACACGATCTGGGACGCCAAGGACCTGATCCAGAACCAGCTGATCGACTACATCCGCACCACGGTGGTGCGCGCGGGCGGCATCACCCACCTGCGCCGCATCGCCGATCTGGCCGCGCTCTACCAGGTGCGCACCGGCAGCCACGGCGCCACCGACCTGTCGCCGGTGACCATGGGCGCCGCACTGCACTTCGATAGCTGGGTGCCCAACTTCGGCATCCAGGAATACATGCGCCACTCGCCCGAAACCGATGCGGTGTTCCCTCACGCCTATTCCTTCGAGCAGGGCTATCTGTATCCCGGCGATGCGATCGGCCATGGCGTGGAGATCGACGAGAAGGAAGCGGCGAAGTACCCGTACCAACCCGCCTATCTCCCGGTCGCGCGCCTGGAAGACGGCACCATGTGGAACTGGTAAGCGACACGATTTCCCTCCGCCGCCGTGTCCTGCACGGCGGCTTTTTTTATGGGCCATCGCTGCCTCTCCGTGCCGCTGGTCTCGTTGACACCACCGCGGCCTTGCCGGAGTATTGGTCAAACCAATATTTCGCAAACAGGATAACCGGTGATGCATCGACCCAGCGTTCGACGAGTCCTTGCTTCCGCGTGCCTGGCAAGTTTGATGGCGATCGCCGCAATCCTGCCCCTGCCCGCCCTGAGCGCAACCTCGCCGGCAGCTGACGGCCGCAACACCCAAGCACTCACCACCGGCTGGCAGTTCCGCTTCGGCGGCGACCCGGCGGGTGTCACCGACAGCAACTACGACGACCAAGGCTGGACCTCGGTCAGCCTTCCGCATACCTGGAACCGCGTGGGCGAATACGGCCTCACGCCGTCGCCGGCCATGAACAACAACCATGGCCTGGGTTGGTATCGCCTGCATCTGGATGTGCCGTCGAAGCTCGCGGGGCGGCGCCTGTTCCTGCAGTTCGACGCGGTCGGCAATATCGCCGACGTGTGGGTCAACGGCGTGCATGTCGGCCGCCATGAGGGTGCGTTCTCGCGTTTCCGCTTTGACGTCACCCAGGCGATCAAACCCGGCGCCAGCAACGTGATCGTGGTCAAAGCCGACAACACCAAGCCGGATATCGGTGCGTCGACCGAGAACGTCATACCGCTCGGTGGCGACTTCTTCATTCATGGCGGCATCTATCGCCAGGTGGCCTTGATCGACACGGACAGCGCGCAGATCGACCTGCTTGATCACGGCAGCCCCGGTGTCTACGTAAGCACGCCCGAAGTCGACAAGGACGCCGCCAAGGTGGCGGTGCTGGCGAAGCTGCGCAATTTCTCCGCGGCGTCGCGCAATCTCACCCTCGTCACCACCATCCGCGACGATGCCAACCATGTAGTTGCCGACGACAGCAGCGCCCTGAAGCTCGATGGCTCGGCCACGCTCGACGCGCGTCGCTCGTTGACGCTCAAGCAGCCACGGCTCTGGCGCGGCCTCAAGGATCCCTATCTCTACGCTGTCACGGTGGAGCTGCGCGACCACGGCAAGGTGATCGACCGTGTCGAGCAACCGCTGGGCGTGCGCAGTTTCAAGTTCGACGCCAACCAGGGCTTCAGCCTCAACGGCGAAGCGCTGCCGCTGCACGGCGCATCGCGTCACCAGGACAGGCTGGGCAAGGGCTGGGCGATCTCGCCGCAGGATCACGCCGAAGACATGGCGATCATGGCCGAGATGGGCGTCAATACCATTCGCGGCGCGCACTACCAGCACGCGCAGGAGTGGTACGACGACGCCGACAAGACCGGCATGATCATGTGGGCCGAAGTGCCCTTCGTGCACCAGTCCTCCTTCACCAACAGCGCACCCAGGCAGGCGCTGATCGACAACGGCAAGGAACAACTGGTGGAACTGATCCGCCAGAACTACAACCATCCCTCCATTGTGGTCTGGTCGGTCGGCAACGAGACGGACATCCGTCCCGTGCAGTTGAAGTTGAAGACACCGGCGCAATCGCTGGTGATGCTCAAGGTCCTCAACGAGGTCGCCAAGCAGGAAGATCCCTCTCGCGCCACCGGCTATGCCGATTGCTGCGAAGACGCCATCGCCGGCCAACCGGTGCTGAGCAATGTGGCCGACCTCACCGGCTACAACCGCTATTTCGGCTGGTATTACGGCAAGCCGGAAGAGCTCGGCAGCTTCCTGGACAAGATGCACGCACGCTACCCCGCCATGCCCATCGGCGTGAGCGAGTACGGCGCCGGTGGCGGCCTCACCCAGCACACGGACAATCCGCTGGGAGGTCCGGTCAACGTGTTTGGACGTCCGCATCCGGAAGAATACGAAAGCTGGGTGCACGAGCAATCGTGGAAGGCGCTCGCCGCGCGCCCTTATCTTTCCGGCGTGTGGATCTGGAACATGTTCGACTTTCCTTCCGACCTGCGCGAGGAAGGCGATGCGATCTACCTCAACGACAAGGGCCTGGTTACCTTCGATCGCAAGGTGAAGAAGGACGTGTTCTATTTCTACAAGGCGCAGTGGTCGGGCGAGCCGGTGCTGTACATCACGGGCCGTCGCTATGTCGACCGCGCCTATCCGGTGACCGAGGTGCGCGTGTACAGCAATGCCGAGCGCGCGACGCTCAGCGTCAACGGCCGGGATCGCGGCGTAGCGGCTTGTCCTGAGCACATCTGCGTTTGGCACGACGTAGCGCTGAAGCCCGGCAGCAACAGCGTGCAGGTGAATGCTTCGATCCATGGCAAGCAGCTCAGCGATACGGTCAACTGGACCGCGCCGGATGCTGCCGCTGGCATGCGCATCAAGTCCGGCAGCCTTACCGGCTTGACCACCGGCGATGCGCAGCGCTTCGGCTCGGATAATTTCTTTGTCGGCGGCGAAGGCAAGACGCTCAACCCGTTCCGTCGCGGCGCCAACGAAGCCGGTACGGAAGTTCCGGTGAAGCACATCGCCGGCGCGAAAGACGCGGCGCTCTATGAGGCCTATCGCGAAGGTGCGTTCCAGTACGACGTGCCGTTGCCCAACGGCCGCTGGGAAGTCACCGTCCATGTCGCCGAACCCGATGCCGCATTGGCGGCCTCGCGCACGTTTACGGTCAAAGCAGAAGGTACGGTGGTGCTCTCACACTTCAATCCAGCCAAGGCTGCAGGCGGTGCCCTCAAGGCAGTCGAGCGCCGCTTCCCCGTGGTAGTGAAGAACGGCAGGCTCGTGCTCGACTTCATTCCCGAGGGCGGCCCGGCCATCGTGTCTGCCATTACCGTCACGCCGGGCTAAGCGGCACGCCCTTCTTCACGATCCACCGGTGCGCACTGCGCGCGAGGTCAACTCATGTTCACGCACGGCCGGCGCTGGTGGATCATTTGCCTCGTCACACTCGGCACGATCCTCAATTACCTCGCGCGCTCGTCGCTCGCCGTGGCGGCGCCCACGCTCAAGACGGTATTCGCGATGTCCACGCGCGAATACAGCTGGGTGGTGGCGACGTTCCAGGGTGCATACACGGTGATGCAGCCGATCGCTGGCTGGGTGCTCGATAAGCTCGGCTTGCGGCTTGGCTTTGCGCTGTTCGCCATCGGCTGGTCGATTTCCAATTGCGCGCACGCGCTGGCCGGCAGCTGGATGGGGCTCGCGTTCTTTCGCGGCCTGCTCGGCGCCACCGAAGCGGCGGCGATACCCAGCGGGCTGAAGGTCGTCTCCGAATGGTTTCCACCGAAGGAGCGCACGGTAGCCACCGGCTGGTTCAACATCGGCTCATCGCTGGGCGCCATGATCGCGCCGCCGCTGGTGATCTTCTGCATTCTGCACTGGGGCTGGCAGATGGCGTTTATCGTCACCGGCGGACTGGGCTTGCTGTGGGCTGCACTCTGGTACTGGGGCTATCGCAAGCCCGAGGATGATGTTCGCCTCGGCGCCGAGGAGCGCGCCTACATCTTGAGCGGTCGTGCCGTGGACCCGCCAGCTAAAGGCGTGGATGCGTGGCACACCGTGCTCGCGACGCGGGAATTCTGGAGCATCGCCATTCCGCGCTTTCTCGCCGAACCGGCGTGGCAGACCTTCAACTTTTTCATCCCGTTGTATCTGTCCGAAGTGCGTCACATGGACTTGAAGCATGTCGCCGCCTTTGCCTGGCTCCCGTTCCTTGCCGCCGATGCCGGCTCGCTTTGCGGCGGCTATCTCGCCCCATGGCTGATGCGTCGCTTCGGTGCATCGCTGCTCACGTCGCGCAAGCTGGTCATGACGTTGGGCACCTCGCTGATGATCGGCCCCGCGTGCATCGGCCTGGCCGACAGCACCACCCTGGCCATCGTGCTGTTCTGCGTGGGCGGCTTCGCGCACCAGATGCTGTCCGGTGCCCTGATGACCTTGTCGGCCGACGTGTTCGACAGTCGCATCGTGGCGACGGCCACCGGCATGGCGGGTTCGGCCGCATGGATCGGTGGCCTGGCCTTCTCGCTGGTCGTGGGTGCATTGGCCGACAGCCTGGGCTACCACCCGCTGTTCGCCTGCCTGGGCATCCTCGACCTGCTGGCTGCGATCGCGCTGTGGAGCTTGTTGCGGGAACGGCGTGGTGTGGCGCGGGCGTGATGCCGCGCATCAACTTCCATCGTCCTGCATCGTGAATTAAGGTGGCTGCGCGCTTTTGCATGCACCCTTCATCACGGATACCCGCATGACTGCTCGATGGATGACCGTTTCCGCGCTCGCCTCGCTGTTGTGCCTCGCCATGTCGCCAGCCAACGCGCAGGAACACGTCGCCGGAATCGTTGCCGATCCATGCACGATGGAGAAGGCATCCGAGAATGGAACCGTCTTCGCACGCGACTTCGCACAACTGTGTCAGTACCGCGCGCAGAATGCCGAACTGATGAAGCCCGGCAGTCCGACGCCGCGTGTGGTCTTCATGGGTGATTCCATCACCGAGTTCTGGGGCCAGAAGGACGCGGCGTTTTTCACCAACGGCAAGGTCGATCGCGGCATCAGCGGCCAGACAACGTCGCAGATGCTGTTGCGCTTTCGCCAGGACGTGATCGACCTGCATCCGCAAGCCGTGCACATCATGGCCGGCACCAACGACGTGGCCGGCAACACGGGACCGGCGACGCTGGAACAAGTGGAAGGCAACCTCGCCTCCATGGCGGAACTGGCGAAGGCGCATGGTATCCGCGTCATCCTGGCCAGCGTTCCTCCCGCGGCCCGCTTCCCCTGGCGCCCGGGCCTGCAAACCGTCCCCACCATCCAGGCGTTGAACGGCTGGATCAAGGCCTATGCCGCGCGTAACGGTTTCACCTATGCCGACTACTACGGCGCGATGGCGACGCCCGAGGGCGGCATGAAGGCCGGTATGGCCGAGGACGGCGTTCACCCCACGCTTGAGGGTTATAGGGCGATGGAGCCGCTGGCCGAGGCGGCCATACGAGCCGTCCTTTAAGCGGACCGCGTCGCACGCCCTCCCTCTGGGCGCCGCCATTACACAAGCAGATCAGTTGCTTGCAGCTGCGCCTGGGCGGGTTGTGGACGCCCCCGCCGGACATTGCGCCGCGGCCATTTGACGTAATAAGTTGATCTACAAATAAGAATCATTATCATTGTGTAACTCGCCTCGGGCGAGCCGTGCCGCCACCCGCGGTCACGGCCACGATTCTTCTAGGGTTTCCTCAACATGTCCGCGTCCTTTTCCAGAACTGCGCTTCTGGTAGCGATCTCGTTTGCCCTGCTCGGCCCGGCCCACGCCGACGACCAGACCGAGAGCAGCAACACTGCCACCAAGACCACCAGCGCGGACGACAAGAAGAGCGTGTCGCTCGCGCCGGTCAATGTCGTCTACTCGACCACCAAGACTGAAACGCCGACCGTCGAGATCCCGCAATCGGTGAGCACCATCACGCCCGATCGCATGTCGCTTTACGGCATGCAGAATCTGGATGAAGCGGTGCGCTACATGGCCGGCGCGGTGGGCGGCAGCTACGGCGCCGATCCGCGCAGCGACTGGATCCTGATCCGCGGCTATGACCCGGCGAAATTCCTCGACGGCCTGGCGCTGCCCAGCGGCTCATGGACCGCCGATTCGCGCATCGAGCCGTACGGCCTGGAACGCATCGAAGTGAACAAGGGGCCGTCGTCGGCGATGTACGGCCAGCTGCCGCCCGGCGGCATGATCGACATGACCAGCAAGCGCCCGAGCCTCGATGCACCGCACGAGATCGAAGCCACCGTGGGCAGCTTCGGCCAGAAGCAGCTGGCTGGCGATACCGGCGGTCAACTCGACAATGATGGCCATTGGTTGTGGCGCGTCGTGGCGTTGGCGCGCCAGGGCGATTCCAACATCAAGCATTCCAGGGACGACCGTTACTACTTCGCGCCCAGCCTCACCTGGCAGCCGGACGACAACACCTCCTTCACCCTGCTCCCCCGCTATCAACGCACGCTGTCCGACGGCGTGGGCGGCTTCCTGCCGTCGCAGGGCACGCTGTACCCCAATCCCAACGGCCAGATTCCGCGCGATGTGAATCCGGGGGAGCCGGGCTACGACCATTACTGGAAAACCGACGAATCGATCGGCTACGCCTTCAACCATCGCTTCAACGACGTATGGTCGTTCCGTCAGGATCTGCGCCTGCAGAACGAAAAGGTCGACCATCGCTCGATCGGCAGCCTGGGCCTGCAGGACGACTTGCGCACGCTCAACCGCTACAACTATCCGCTGGTGGATCACGCCAACGTGTTTGCGGCGGACAACCAGGTCGAGGCGAAATTCGACCAGGGCAGCGTGCAGCACAACGTGCTGATGGGCGTGGACTATCTGCATAGCCACAACGACTACAAGTCGGGCTTCGGCTCCGCGCCGACCATCGACATTTTCAATCCCGTCTACGGTCAGCCGATTCCGCCGGCGCCTTATACCTTCCACACCAACAGCTTGCTCGAGCAGCTGGGTGCGTACGTGCAGGACCAGATCAGCATCGGCAAGTGGGGCATCGTCGCCAGCGGCCGCGAGGACTGGGTCAGCAACGACGTGAAGGACTTGATCGCCAACACGCAGCAGAAGCAGAACGACAACGCGTTCTCCGGCCGCCTGGGCGTGAACTACACCACCGATATCGGTCTGGTGCCGTACGTGGCCTACTCGCACTCGTTCAAGACGACCGTTGGCACCACCTTTGATGGCAGCGCGTTCAAGCCGATCACCGGCGACCAGTACGAAGGCGGCCTGAAGTACCAGACGCCGGATGGCCGCACGCTGATCACCGGCGCCATCTACCAGCTCACGCAGAAGAACGCGCTCACCGTCGATCCCAACCACCTGTTCTTCTCGCTGCAGCAGGGCCAGACGCGTACGCGTGGTGCGGAGCTGGAAGCAAATGTCGCGGTGACCGATCACCTGAGCATGACGGCCGCGTATGCCTATACCGACGCCAAGGTCACCCATGCGAACGATGCCACGCTGGGCAAGGAAGTCGCCCTGGTGCCGAAGCAACAGGCCTCGCTGTCGGCCGATTACAACGTGCACGAAGGTGTGCTGGCGGGCCTCGGATTTGGTGGCGGCGTGCGCTTCATCGGCGAGCACTACGGCGATGCGTTCAATCAGTTCCGCACGGGCGGCTATACGTTGTTCGATGCGAATGCGCACTATGACGTGGAACGCTGGCGCTTCCAGGTGACGGCCGCGAACCTGTTCAATCGCCAGTACGTCAGCGCGTGCAATAGCGCGATCTGGTGTTATTACGGGTATCCGCGGGAGATCACGGTGTCGGCGCGGTATCGCTGGTAAGCGGGAGCATGGAACGATTGTCTGTGGGAGCGCACCCTGTGCGCGACAGCCACGCTTTGGTGTATCGCTCCGTAGGTTGTCGCGCACAAGTGCGCTCCTACACAAACAGCTGTGGCGTTCGGGCGAACTAGACCTCCGCAAACGCCTCCGCCTGATGCCGCCGATACGCCTGGTAATACGCCGGCGTGTGATGCAGCTGCGTACCGTCGGACAGCTCTTCGCCTGAGGCGACACGACACACGAAGAACAGGTGCGAACCGATCTCCTGGCTGTGCACGATGCTCAACTCGTGGATTCGCAGCGACTCGGCCACCGCGGGTATCCCGAAGTCCTGCGAGGGGCGAACCGGAAACGGCAAGGCCTGCCAATCCTGCAACGGATGCTTGTGGTGCTCGCTGAGCTTGTAGACCGCCGCTTTCATCGTGGCCGGCACGCTGGACAGCGCCACCTTGCGCAGCTCGCGCATGAAGGGCGCGGAGACATTGGTGCTGCGCAACGCCAGCGAATAGAAACCGCTGCGTTCCAGCGGACCGATCAAGTCCATCGGAAATATATTCTGATGATCCCCGGCTCCCACCGACACCAGCACGACCGGCCGCGGGCAAAGGTAGGCGATCATCAACTGCTGCACCGCTGCGGGCGTCATCAATGCATGCTGCGCCGAAGGATGTTTGCGCATCAGGCGATTTTGCAGCCATGCATTCCACGGGCGGCGCGGCCAGCCGAGGCAGCGATGTTCGCCTTTGGCCACGTGGTAAAGCGTGAGCGTCTTGTCGTCGACAGCAATAGAGGTGGCTTTGGCCAAGTGCAACGTGCCGACGGTGTCGCCCGTGGCACGATCGCTGTATTGGATCACCGCATGGTCGCCGGCATCGACGCTGGTGGCGATGGTCAGCGGCTTGAGCGACGCCACCGTGTGATCGTTGGTGACATCGGCCGAGCCACCGTCCCAGCGCAAACTGGCGTCCACCGCGTGTTGCGGCGGCGCCAGCGCAATCGTCGCCCATTGCGGCAGCGGGCGAACGAACGGCCTTAGCCAGTCCTTCCACATGTCAGCACCGCCGCAACAGCAGGAACAGGTAGAGATCGGTGAATGTGCCCAGCCCGCGTGGAAGCACGCGCTCCAGCCGAAAATGCGGCGCGGCCGCACGCGCCACGATGCGCGGCGCAAAGCGATGGATGTTGCTCTCGCTGGTAATGGCATAGTGGCCGCGCAGCGCGAGATTGAGCAGGTTCGCCCGCCACCATCGATAACGCGCGTCGCCGAGGAAATACGGGTTGAGCATGCTTGCCAGCACGAAGCCGCCGGGGCGAACCACGCCCGACAGCTGCTCGAACAGCGCCGCCTGATCGGGAATATGGTTGAGCACCGCGAAATTCGCCGTCACGGCGCCCACCCGGCAGGCCTGCGGCGATGTCACCGGCATGATCGCCTTGCGCTCGATATCGTCGCGGCAGTGCACGGCCAGGTAACCGCGCATGGCCTCGGACGGCTCATACACGAACGTCGGGTGACCGCTGGCGGCATAGGTCTTGGCATCGATGCCGGTGCCCGCGCCGAAATCGAGCACCTCGGCGCCGGCGGGCAACAGCTCCAGCGCCAGCTTCTGAAAGCGGTCGCGCACCTGCTGGTCGCGCGGCGAGCTCAGCATGATTTGGTGGTACTGCTCGCCCGTATGCATGTGTGGTTCGCCCGACCTCTCGCTGCCCGCAGCGTGCATCGCTTCGGCTCTGCGTGAGTGCCCGGCCGGTTACGGAAGGTTGTGCGGGTCAGGCTCCGTCGCCGCCACGCCGAGACGGAAGCGGCAGCACTGACCGCCGCGCACGATGCATTCCATGTGGTGCACCTCGCGCCCGCTGGCCGCCTTCATATAGGCCAGGTCGAACTTGCACACTTCCTTGTGTTGCCTGGCCACCTCGTGAAAGACGCAATTGAAGGCTTCGATCTGCCATTCGTCGCGATATTTCACTGGCAGCGCCTCGTAGCCCAGGCGATCGAGCTGCGCCGACAGCGCGCGCACGACCTCTTCGTGGCTCGCCGTGGCCGGCAAGGGCAGCTCCCGCTGGCCCAGTGAGCGGCCCATCTGCTGCATGAAGGCTTCGAGTTGTTCGTCGCCCAGCTGCGTGCGCAGGGCGACGAACATTTCCGAAGCAATCACCGCGTAGTTGCGGGGGAACAGCGCGCTGCCCGTCTCGGTGATGCGAAAGATCGCCAACGGTCGCCCGCCGCTGGGACGCGAGCGGGCCCGCTCCACGTAGCCGTGCGCGATCAGCGCGCTCAGGTGCTGGCGCACGGCGTTATGGGTGATGCGCAGCTTGCCGCAGAGGGTCTCGACCGTGCTCCCGGCGTGTTCCGCCAGCAGGGCCCGCATCAGGCGCTGCTGCGTATCGCCAAGCTGGTCCAGACCGCTCACGATCAGGCTGCCTTGGCCGGGAACTGCTTGGCGATGGCGCCGGCCAGCGCATCGGCAATCACGTTCATATGCTGCTGCATCGCGGTCCAGGTGCTGGCTTCGGCCGTCATGTCGCCTGCCATGATTTCCTCGATCTGTGCCGAATGATGCGCCACATGCCCGGCCAGCAGGCTCGATACCGCCGATTCCGGCAGGTTCGGATTGGCGCCGGCGAGGAATTTGGCGATCTCGCCGCCATTGGTGGCCAGCGCGTTCATCGCCGCCGTTTCGGCGGTCTTGTCGTGCGTGCTGTCGGCCTGGGTGAGCGCCTTCACGCCAGCCCAATGTCCCGCCAGCAAGGTGAACATCTGCTCGCCCGCGGCCTTCCCATAGAAGCTGCCCACTGCATTGGCGATTGCCTTGGCATTGGTCACCACGGCGTCTTCCGCCGCCTTCGCCTTGGCGGCGTCGTGCGCATGCACGGCCAGGGCGTATTCGCGGGTGTGCACCACATGGTCGTGCCACAGGGAGCGCATGGCCGCCTGCAGCTTGGGGGCGGCCACGGGCGCGGCGGTTTCTGCCATGGCCATGCCATCCATCGTGGCAGCGGGTGCGGGCTGGGCGAAGGACAAACCCGTACCGGTCAGGAACAGGGCGGAGGCGAAGATAAGTCGAGCGTTCATTGGTTTTCCCCATGGATGTCGCCGGATGCGACTACGCTCATCCTGGGCCAGCCCTCGAGATACGCAATCAACCTATGTGTAAAGCCTACTACAGCTAGTGCTGAACGGGATCGGGCCGAACCGGCCGGCGGCGAGTGCCGACATCGCGCGGAAGGCGCCCGGGTCGGCTTACCGTGTAAAATGACGGTTTTATTGCCAGTAGTTGATGGTGTCTGCCTCTCCCTGGACGACAGTCCGTGGCCCAACGTTCATTCGCTTGCTTGCACGCCTGACGGACGTTGACGTCGCCCAATCCAAACAGTCGCTTTCGGACCGGCTGAGCCATTGGCTCGACTGGACGCATGCGCTGGCCTTGTCCACGGTGCTGGACGGCCAGCCCTCCGTCGACGGCGGCGATGCCCCCTCCTTCGGCAGTGCGGATGATGAGGAGTGCGCGCGTGCGCGCGTGTCGCTGGCGCAGACGATTGCCGGCGACAAGGCGTTCACCGAACGACAGCCGGCGGACGAGGCGGTCGATTACGCCGTCTTCCGCCAACGCTACTTCGCCCTGCAGCGGAAGATGCAGGCGACCACCGGCCATCTGCGCGGCCGGCTGCGCGACATGCTCGCGCAGAAGAGCCACGACATGGCGCGACTGGCCGCGGTGGATGCGGTGATGGAGCAGGCGCTGAGTCCGCGCGAACAAATGCTGTTGGCCGCCGTGCCTGCGGTACTGGGAAAACATTTTGATCGCCTGCGCGAGGCCGAGGGCAAATCGCTCGACGATGCGCAGGCCACCGAGAACACCACCGCGGTGATCCGCGGCGCCTGGCTGGACGTGTTTCGCAGGGATATGCAGAGCGTGTTGCTCGCCGAACTGGACGTTCGTTTTCAACCGGTCGAAGGCTTGCTTGCAGCGCTTCGCACCAGCTAATTGGGTAGTCATGTTCAGAAATCTTCTTCATCTCGCCGTGTTCGTTGCCGGCCTTGTCGCGGTGTGCTGGATCGGCGCCGGTTACATCGGTTCCAATCCGCTGGGCGCTGCCGTCGCGGGTTTGATTGGCCTGTGCTATCTCGCCGGTGCGCTGGAGTTGCATCGCTATCGGCAAGCCACGGCAACGCTGACGCAGGCGGTGACGGCGCTGTCCGCCGCGCCGGCCAGCCTTGCTGACTGGCTCAGCAGCCTGCATCCGAGCGTGCGCAACGCGACGCGCCTGCGCGTCGAAGGCGAGCGCGCGGCCATGCCCGTGCCGTCGCTCACGCCGTATCTGGTCGGCTTGCTGGTGCTGCTGGGCATGCTCGGCACCCTGCTCGGCATGATGGCGACGCTGCGCGGCACCGGCATCGCGCTGGAAAGCGCGACCGATCTGCAGGCCATCCGCGGCTCGCTCGCCGCGCCGGTCAAGGGCCTGGGCTTTGCGTTCGGCACGTCGATTGCCGGCGTCGCCAGCTCGGCCATGCTCGGCCTGCTCTCCGCCCTGTGCCGCCGCGAGCGCCTGCAGGCCGTGCAGCTGCTGGACGCGAAGATCGCCACCACGCTGCGCGTGTACTCGCAGAGCCATCAGCGTGAGCAGGCTTTCAAGCTGCTGCAGCAACAGACCGAGCTGATGCCGACCCTGGTCGATCGCCTGCAGACGATGATGGCGACCATCGAGCAGCAGAGCGTCGCTGCAAACGAGCGCCAGCTGGCCGGGCAGGAAGCGTTCCACGCGCGTACCGAAGCGAGCTACACCCGCCTCGCCGCTTCGGTGGAAACGTCGCTGAAGGACAGCGTGAGTGAAAGCGCCCGTGCCGCTTCGTCGGCATTGCAGCCCATCATGACGGCCACGATGGACGGTATCGCGCGCGAGACCGTGTCGCTGCACGATCAGGTGAATCAGGCCGTGCAGCAGCAACTGCAGGCGCTGACCCGCGGCATGGAGACCACCACCACCACGGTCGCCGAGCTGTGGAACGCCGCCCTGGCGGAGCATCGCGGCACCAACGAAGCACTGACTCACGACCTGCGCGGCTCACTGCAGCAATTCACCGACACCTTTGAACAACGCTCGGCCGGCCTGCTGGACAACGTCTCCGCACGCCTGGACGCCACCACCCACGGCGTTGCCGACGCCTGGAAGCAGGCGCTGTCGCAGCAGCAGGACGCCAATGGCGAACTCGCCGCGCGCAATCAGCAGGCCTGGGATACGGCCGCGGCAAGTTTCGAACAACGCGCCGCATCGCTGGTCGAGCTGATGCAGCAATCGCATGCGCAGCTGCAAGCCACGCTGGAATCGCGCGATCACGAACGACTGGCCGCCTGGTCGCAGGCGCTCGGCGCCATGACCGACACGCTGGGCACGCAGTGGGCGCAGGCGAGCGAGCATGCCGCGAGCCAGCAGCAGACCGTCTGCGATGCACTGGCGCGCACCGCCGCCGACATCTCGGCACAAACCCAGTCGCACGCCAGCGCCACCATCGCCGAGATCTCCCGCCTGGTCGAGGCCGCCTCCGAAGCACCCAAGGCCGCCGCCGAAGTGGTTGCCGAGCTGCGCCAGAAGCTGTCCGAAAGCATGGTGCGCGACACCGCCATGCTGGAAGAACGCAGCCGCCTGCTGGCCACGCTGGAAACCCTGCTCGATGCGGTAAACCACGCATCCACCGAGCAGCGCACCGCCGTGGACGCACTGGTGGTCACCTCGGCCGACCTGCTGGAGCGCGTCAGCACGCGCTTCACCGACCATATCGAAGCGGAGACCGGCAAGCTCAACGCCGTGGCCGCACAAGTCACCAGCAGTGCCGTCGAAGTGGCGAGCCTGGGCGATGCGTTCGGCGCGGCGGTGCAGTCGTTTGGTCAATCCAACGAGGCACTGATGGAACGCCTGGAGCTGATTGCCAGCGCGCTGGACAAGTCGGTCGCGCGCAGCGACGAGCAGCTCGCTTACTACGTGGCCCAGGCGCGGGAAGTGATCGACCTGAGCATGCTGTCGCAGAAGCAGATCATCGAAGACATGCAGCAGCTTGCCAGCCAGCGCGCCGCGATCGAGGCCGAAACGGCATGATCGACGACCTGGAAGGCGAAGCCGAATCGAGCGCCACGATCTGGGCCGCCTTCGGCGACCTGATGTCGGTGTTGCTGGGCGCGTTCGTGCTGATCCTGGTCGGCGTGATCGGCATGCAGTTGCAGCTGTCGAGCCGGCTGGATGAAGAGGTCAAACAGCGCCAGGCCGAAGCGCAGCGTCGCCAGACGCTGGAGCAGGCCTTGGCAGGGCCGCTGGCCGCCGGACGCGTCACTCTGGTCAATGGGCGCATCGGTATTCGCGGCAGCGTGTTGTTTGCCTTGAACTCCGATCAGTTGCAGCCGGAAGGACGCGACCTGTTGAAGAGTCTTGCCAGTCCACTGGCCGGCTATCTGAAATCGCGCGACGAAATCCTGATGGTCAGCGGCTTCACCGACGACCGCCAGGTGCGCGACGGCAATAAGCAGTTCGCCGACAACTGGGAACTGTCGGCCGAGCGCGCGCTCACCGTCACCCGCGCCTTGATCGCCGAAGGCGTGCCTGCGTCATCGGTATTCGCCGCCGCCTTTGGCGCGGAGCAACCGGTAAGCACGAATACAAACGACGAAGGCCGCGCCAAGAATCGCCGCGTGGAAATGGCGCCAATGCCGCGACCGTCGAATGCCAACGTGGCTGCCCATGAGCCCTGATGCGGCGACCGCTCGCGCGAAGTTAGCCGCGTGGCGTGAACAAGGCGCCGACCGGCTCGATCCCATGCGCTTTCACGTGATGGAAGCGCTGGCAACGCGCGCGTCCAGGCACGAAGGCAAGACGCGGCACATCCTCGATGCTCGCCTGGCCGAACTGATCGAGGCGTACGCGCACGAACTGGGCAATGCGGCGCCCGGCGCGAACACCGATCAGGCGACGACAGGTGCGCCAAGTGCGCTGAATGATCTGCTCGCCCATATCGAAACGGGCATAGCGGCGCGCCTTGAGCACGCCGCCACTCGTGAAGCACTGCCAGGCGCCAGCTATCCCACGCTGGAGATGCTCGATCAGTTCAAGAGGCTCTGGTCCACGCTGCGCACCACCAGCCAGATGCGGCAGTCGCTGGAACAGGTGCCGGAGAATGCGGGCCCCTTGAACTCCGGCGCGCTGGTGCATCGTTCCATCGCACTCATGCGCGAACTGTCGCCGGGTTATCTCGAACAATTCCTCTCGTACGCGGACAGCTTGTCGTGGATCGAACAGATCAACGCAAACGCACCGACGACGAGTGATGCCGCGCGTGCGCCAAGCACCCGCAAACGCGCCAAGGCGAAGCCGCGCGCAAGCTGATTGCCAGTCACCAGCGTAGCCACAAGTGACGCACGGTTGTATCAGCAACGCTTATCGACAGATACGCGCAAGCTAGCTTTTTTAAGGCGTTGAACCGCGATTTTCAGCACGCACCATGCGCGTCGCCATCGTTGCGCGGCGAAACTATTTTCGCCTTTCCTGACGCCAGGCGATCGAGTGCAATCTCTTGCGACGATGCACGTACAGCCATCCCGGAACGTAGTTTCTTTCACGGCGTATTGCGTTTAGACGCCTGCTCGCTGGCGATGCCTCAGCGTATAAATATTCATCACAGGGGCCACACATCACACGCGACGCATGCGCTCGCAAGGGTTGGGGGTCCGCTATGAGTGAAAGCACAAAAACGTTTATCGAGATGGATTGGGACGCGTTTGATCCATGGCGCATCCAGCCGCTGAAACACTGTCTGACTGACCACCCGCTGTTGCAGACCGAACAGCTGGTGGAACTTGGCAAGCGCTGTCGCGGCACCAAGCTCTGGTACGCGTTCAACAGCAATGTCAGCGCCGGCACCGACTTCGACGACGCTGCCAGCTTGTTTCCCACTGCCAAGTCGGCGGTCGATTCGCTACGCGATATCAGCGCGGCGAAGGCGTGGGTGCTGCTGCGGCACATCCAGGCGGACCCGCTCTATCGCGAGCTGGTCGATGCGGTGATCAATCCGATCAAGCCCCAGATCGAGCGCAAGGATCCCGGGCTTTACTACCGCGCGGGCTGGATCTTTTCCGCCTCGCCCAATACAGCCACGCCTTTCCACATCGATCGCAGCCACGTGCTGCTGTTGCAGGTGCGTGGCACCAAGACCGTCTATGTCTGGGACGCCGATGACACCGCCGTATGCAGCGACCGTGCTCGCGATTGCTTTCACATGCGTCACGATTTGAGCCGCACGCTGTGGAGCGAGGAGTTCCGCCAGCGCGCACACGTGTTCAAGCTGGGGCCCGGCACGGGCGTATACATGCCGCTGACCAGTCCGCACATGGTGGAGACCAGCGACGAGTCGTCCACCACCATCAGCTTCACCTACAACACCGACGCCACGCGCAGGAACGCCAAGGTGCATGTGATGCGCGAGATGCTCTTCCGGCTCGGCATGACGCCGCCGGACTATGGCAGGAACCACGTGTTTGATCGGGCGGCATACGCCGCGGCGTCAGCCATCGTGGTGTGTCGCGGCCCGGGTGGGCATCCACCCGCCTGCCCTTCTCTGCTTCACAAGAGCGCGTACGCCGTCGCGGATTAGCTGCGCCGCGGGGTGGCCAACCTCCGCCATAGGCCAGAAAGCAGAGGCCAGCTCCCGCGCTAAAACGTAATTTCCTGCTGATCGGGGCGAAGCTGATATCCGCCGCGAGGGCAACGGGCGAATGCACGCCGGCGGGGAGATCCCCACCTGCTGAAGACTACGTAATTTTGCGCGAACCGGACGACGGTCTGCCGCGTGCCATCAATTCCGGTGCGGAAGCGGCGCTAAGTGTTTCATCGCTGCGACACGGACGGTCGCAGCGCGAATGCAAGGCATGCGGCCAGGCCCAACATATCGAGCCAGGCAAACCAGTCGCCCCAGCGGCCGTAGAGCGTGCGTGTTTCACGCAACGGCAGCTCACCGACCAGTTCGGCGTCGTGTTGCTCGCTGGACGCTTCGGCGACCACGCGGCCGCGATCATCGCTCAGGGTGAGCCGGCCGGAACGAGGTGCACGCGCCACGGCAAAGCCGTTTTCCACGCCGCGCATGATGGCCATGCGTCCGTGCAGCCAGCCGTCGATGCTGAAATCCCATGCCGGCACCAGCAGCAATTGCGCATGGCGCGCGGCGTAGGCGCGGCCAATGTCGTGGAAGTCCATGTCCTTGCATACCGCCAGACCGATCCGCGGCCCGTCGCCAAGCATGGTGTAGCCGCTGCCCGGCGTGTACTGACGCTCGAAGCCCGGTATCAGGTGCTGCTTGCTGTAGGTTGCCGGCGACGCCGCTGCCGGTTGGAACACCGCCAGCATGTTGCGTTCGGCGCGGGGATCACCCTTGAAGTCGATGCCGGCCGCCACGGTGATGCCACGCCGCGTCGCCAGCTGCGCCAGCGCAGGAAGGTTGGCATCGGGCGTGGCGAACGAGGTTTCGGGTATCAGCACCAGATGCGCGCCCTGGTCCGCGAGACGACTCACGGCATCGACATAGCGCGCTTGCAGGGCCTGGCCATCGGCATCCGCCAGGGCGGGACGGATCGGCTTTTCCAGCGACACCAGGCCGATGCGCATCGTAGACACGGCTGGCGCCTGCAACCGCCAGCCGCCATAGGCAAGCGACACGGCGAGCACGACGGCGGTCGACACCGCCACGATCAAGCGGTCTCGTTTTGCAGCCCGCGGTGCGAGCAGCACGGCGATCGCGGTGGGCACCAGCAACACCAGGAAACTGATACCCCAGAGTCCGGCGACTGCGGCCACCTGGAGGATGGGCAGGGCATCCATCTGGGTGTAGCCGATGCTGCCGAAGGTGCCGTGCGGCGAAAGCAGGCTGCTGATGTATTCGATGGCAAGCCAGGCGGTCGGCACCGCCAGCGTCGCCAGCAAGCTGCTGCCACGCAGCAGCAATCGACGAAACAGCAGCACGCACAAAGCGAGCGCCACGCCCGGCATGCCGATGGCATACGCAATGAACGGCAGCGGCAAACCGATGTAGTGGTGCAGGTAGTCCCACTGGTTGAAGCCACCGGTCGCGAACGCAGCGAAGGCAGCGAGTGCAGCCACGGGCGCACGCACCCTCGGCGCGAGCCACAGCACCGGCAGCGGCGCCAGCCAGGTAAGCCACCACAGCGGTTGCACGCCGCTGCCATACCACCAGCACAGGGCAGCCAGCGCTGTCGCGCCCAGCCAGGTCAGAAGAGCGGAACCATCAAGCCTTGATGCCATGGATCAACCTCTCCATCGATTGCAGATAGAAAGCGCGGAACGCCGCCTCGTCGAAACTGAAACGACCGGCGCGATAAAGGGCGACCAGACCGTGCTGCTGGGCCCAAAGGGCCATGGCGACATCGTGCGGGTCGTCTTGCTTGAGCACGCCCTTGGCCATCCCTTCGGCCACGGTGTCGACCACGACATTGAAGGTGGGCGACAGCCCGGCGCGGAAATCCTCGGGATAACGGCGTGCGTCGTCGCGGCGCACCGAGAAGGCGTGATCGAACAGGTGTGGGTGCGCCAACGCGTAATCGAGATAAGGGCCAGCCAGCGCCATCAGTCGCTTCATCACGTCGCGGCTCTTCCCGCGATGCGCCTCCCACTCATGCGCGACGGCCTTGAAGCTGTCATCGGACAGCTGCTTCAGCAATGCATCGCGAGTCGGGAAGTGCCGATAAATCGCCATCGGGGTGATACCCACCGCCTCGGCGACGCGGCGCATGGTCACTGCGTCGGCGCCTTCGCGATCGAATAGCCGATGCGCGGCCTTGAGGATTTTTTCGGCGGTGGTGAGGCGGCTCATGTATACACTGTATACATGACGGACGGGACGAGGCAATGGCCCAGACGTCACGGCCCGGGCACTTGGAACTTCCAGCATATCGGGGCGGCGGCCCGCCCCGGACTCAGGAGCGCAGCTTGTATCCGGTGCGGAAGATCCAGGCCACCGCCACGGCGCACAGCAGCAGAAAGCCCAGGGTCATGCCTGCGCTCAACACCACGTTGACGTCGGAGTGTCCGTAGAAGCTCCAGCGGAAGCCGCTGATCAGATAAACCACCGGGTTGAACAGCGCGACCTTCTGCCAGAACGGCGGCAGCATGCCGATGGAATAGAACGCGCCGCCAAGGAAGGTGAGCGGCGTCACCACCATCAACGGGATCACCTGCAGTTTCTGGAAGTCATCCGCCCACAGGCCGATGATGAAACCGAACAGGCTGAAGGTCACCGCCGTCAGCAGCAGGAACACGATCATCCAGCCCGGATGCAGGATGCTGTACGGCACGAAGAAACGCGCCGTCACAAGGATCAGCAGCCCGAGCATCACCGACTTGGAAGCGGCCGCGCCCACATAGCCCAGGATCGCCTCCAGCGCTGACACCGGGGCGGAAAGCAGTTCATAGATGGTGCCCGACCACTTGGGCAGATAAATGCCGAACGAGGCGTTGGAGATGCTCTCGTTGAGCAGCGACAACATGATCAGGCCGGGAATGATGAAGGCGCCATAGCTGGTGCCCCCGATCTCGCCCATGCGCGAGCCGATTGCCGTGCCGAACACAATGAAATACAGCGACGTCGACAACACCGGCGACACGATGCTCTGGGTCAGGGTGCGGAAGGTGCGGGCCATCTCGAAGCGGTAGATGGCGCGGATCGCGGGGAGATTCATGGCGCACCCCGCACGAGGCTGACGAAAATATCTTCGAGCGAACTTTCCAATGTATGCAGGTCCTTGAAGTCCACGCCGCGCTCGGCCAGCTTGCGCAGCAGTTCGGCAATGCCGGTGTCTTCGCTCTGGGCGTCGAAGGTATAGATCAACGTGGCGCCGTCGTCGGCCAGCTCCAGGCCGGTTGCATCCAGGCCCTCGGGCAGCGCCTGCATCGGCGTCTGCAGCGTGATGGAAAGCTGCTTCTTGCCCAGCTTGCGCATCAGTACATCTTTTTCTTCCACCAGGATCAGCTCACCGCGCGTGATTACACCCACGCGGTCGGCCATTTCCTCGGCCTCCTCGATGTAGTGCGTGGTGAGGATCACGGTGACGCCGGTTTCGCGAAGCCCGCGCACCATCTGCCACATGTCGTGGCGCAGTTCCACATCGACGCCGGCGGTGGGTTCGTCCAGGAACAGGATGCTGGGCTCATGCGCCAGCGCCTTGGCGATCAGCACGCGGCGCTTCATGCCCCCGGACAGGGTCATGATCTTGGCGTCCTTCTTTTCCCACAGCGACAGTGCACGCAGCACTTTCTCGATATGCGCGTCGTTGCGCTCGCGCCCGAACAGGCCGCGGCTGAATCGCACCGACGCCCAGACCGTTTCAAAGGCATCGGTGGATAGTTCCTGCGGCACCAGGCCGATCTTCGAGCGCGTCGCGCGATAGTCGCGCAGCACATCGTGACCATCCACCGTCACGTTGCCGCCGCTGGGTTTGACGATGCCGCAGATGATGCTGATCAGCGTGGTCTTGCCTGCACCATTGGGACCGAGCAAGGCAAAGATCTCGCCACGCCGTATGTCCAGATCGATCGCCTTCAGCGCCTGGAAGCCGCCCTTATAGGTCTTGCTGATGCCTCGTATGGAAACGGCTTGCTGGGTCAGGTGGGACGAGTCGTTCATGGGGTTCCTTGGTTCGAACGCAGCTCAACCATGAGGATTCTAACCCCGACATTCAATGGCCACGTGACACGAAAGGTTCGCTTGCAGGCATGAGGCGCCGCGCTTCATGCGACTGCGCCTCGGCGGGAGCGGCGTCCACTCCGGTGCTGGCAAGATCCCGCGGGATCAGTGCAAGGCCTCGGCATCCATCATGGCCTGCTGGAGTTGGGCATGGGCTTCGTCCGCCTTGCGCTGGCGGTCCGCCATCTTGTCGGCGCTCTTGCCCTGCTCCCTGGCTTCCTGCAACTCCTGATCCCGCGCGACCACCTTCTGCTGCGCCTTGGCCACCTTTTGTTCGGCATCGGTGCGCAACGATTCATCCGAGCAATGCGCTTTCACTTGCGCCAAGGCGGTCTGCAGTCCTTGGACGCGCGAGGCGTTGCCGTGGGCCTGGGCATAAGTGATTTCCTGCTCGATCGATTGGCGCTTGGCATCGCAACCGCCCGACTGGGCGAGCAGTACAGCTGGGCACAGGGAAGCGGCAAGAAGGGCCAGCGAGGTGACGACTTTCATGGGCGACTCCTGGAGTGATCGAGGGGAGCGCCAACGCAGCGGCGCCCTTCCTCATGGTCCATTCGTCGAGTGATCGTAATGTGTTCGCCGCGCCCTGCTCAGCCTGTGAGCACTCGCTCGGCATACGCCTTGAAGGCAGCGGAGACGGCCGCCGGTTGATCGATCCACGGGAAATGACCGGCATCCGGGATCGCCGCCGTCATCACGTTGGGCGTGTTGTAGCGCGCGGCCGACCATCCGCGCTGGCTCACGATCCGGTCGCATTCGCCCCACAGGCGCAGCACCGGTATGTCGAGCGGCCACCAGCTGGCCGCATAGGTGTGATCGAAGTGGGCGTCCGACCATTCCACCGCCGCGCGGTTATAGGGCATGCGCGCCAGCAGGGCGCGCCCCGCTTCCAGCGCTGCGGGCGTGAAGTTCCACTCGGCGGAGGTGACCGCCAAGGTGGTGAGATTCTCGACAGAGGGGTCCTTCGTGTACGCGACGACGGCCTGCTCGAAAGCCGGCAGGGGATCGCGCCTGGTCATCGCCACGTATTGGGCATGCCAGGCGCAATCAGGTGCGGTATCCAGCAAGGCCAGGCCGCGAACCACGCCGCGCAATGCCGGCGTGGCCAGCAGATACATGCCGCCGGTGGAGTGCCCCACGAAAACAGCGTCGCCAACGGCCTGCGCGGCTTCGATCAGCACCTGCGGCCAGTGCGCGAACGGGTCGTCGCTTGCGTGCTCCGTATTCGAACCGTCGCCCGGAAGATCAATCAGCCAGATATGGCCGGGTACGACCATGGCATCGGCCAACTCCTGCAGGCTTTCCGAACCAATGCCGGGGCCGCCGGGCAGCAACAACCAATTGAGCGTGCCGTGCCGCGATGAATGAAGACGCATGCGGACGCCGGAGTCGGTAAAGCGCGTTTCCATGCTTTGCTGTTCTCGAAGGGGGAGCGGTCATTATCGAGCCGTCCGCGAGCGCGGACTTTCCAAATCCCCCGATTCAACCCGCGGCGTGGACGTTACCGCTCCTCGACACGCAGCACGCGCGCCCGGCTCACATTGCCCCGGGCGACCGCATGGAACTTCCACGTCTGCCCGGGCGCGAGGTTATGCACCTGATCCGTCGCACGCCCGATGGCATGACCCATGGCGTCGAACAAGCGGAAGCTCACCCGAGCCGAATGCACCGGCACGCGACCCACGTTGGTCAGCGTGCCCACGACTTTATTGTGCCCCGGCTTCACGTCGCGTTCGACCCGATAAGCACCCAGCCGCACATGCCGCACCGGCGCACCCGCAGCGACGGCCGACGAACTCACCACACATCCAAGCAACACCCACCACACGATCGAGCGACGTTTCATTGCAATCAGGGACAGCACCAGGGACGAAGCGCGCAAGTCTAGATTGATTCGAGCCCGTTGCGCAGTCACTTCGATCACAGCAAGCCAGCGGCGTGGCCGAAGCTCAGCGGGTTGCCATCCGTATCAGGGATGTTGATAGCCGAAGCGCTCGCGCAGTCGCGGCGTGGCGAAATCGATGAAAGCGCGTAGTTTCAGGGGCATCTGCCGCTGGCCCGGATACACCAGGCTCAGCGGCATGGGAGCAGGCTCATAGGCCTGCAGCAAGCGCACCAGCATGCCGGCTTTCAGCAGATGATCGACTTGATCGGCCAGGACACGCACGATGCCGCCATCCTCGGTGGCGGCGATCACGGCGGCTTCGGCCGAATTGACGCTCAGGCGCGATGACACCTTGACCACCCGCGAGGCCTGACCCTCGCCGAATTCCCACATGTCCGCCGCCGAGTAGCCCACGTAAGTGATGCAATCGTGCGCAGCAAGATCTTCGGGTTTCTGCGGGACGCCACGTGCCTGCAGATACGCAGGACTGGCGCACAGCACACGGTCGAGCAGTGCGATGCGCGTGGCTACCAGGGTGCTGTCGGGCAAGGCGCCAAGTCGTACGGCAAGATCGACATGATCCTCCAACAGATGGCTGACCTGATCGCTCAACTGGATGTGCGCGCGAATCTGCGGAGCGCTGCGCAGGAACGCGACAAGCACCGGGACCACGTGATTGCGTCCGATCACTACCGGCGCGCTGATGATCAATTCACCCTGCGGCGCGCGGTATTCACCGGCGGCGGTGCGTTCGACCTGCTCGATGTCTTCCAGAATCTGCCGACAGGAGGCGACGTAATCGCGCCCTGCATCGGTCAGCACGAGTTTCCGCCCACCGCGCAACACCAGGCGGACATTGAGGTGCGCTTCCAATTCCGACACGCGGCGGCTGACGGTGGCCAGCGGCATATGCAGCTGCCGGCTGGCGGCGGAAAGGCTGCCCGCGTCTACCGCCGTCAGCAGCACGGTCATGGCTTCGAGTCGGTCCACGGCCTCTCACCAGATGAAAGGGTGCCTTCCGAATTTACCGTCTAGTGCCCGGATTTGAAAGGATCTAGCCTTTGCGTCCATGCGATGAGCCCTTGAAACACATGCTCCCCTTACGGCGACCGGCCAACCGGGGGACCTCTGGAATTCGTCACGAAACTCATCACGGCCGGGACCGCCTGAGGCGGCATCACTCCCTTTCCCCCATCTCCTGGAGTTTCCTATGAACATCAAAGACGCCACTGTTCTTGTCACCGGTGCCAATCGCGGACTCGGCCTGGTTTTCACCCGCGAGCTGCTCGCCCGCGGCGCCCGCAAGGTCTACGCCGCAGCGCGCGACCCCGCCACGATTACCGAGCCCGGTGTGCAACCTCTGCGGCTGGACGTCACCAACCCGGACGACGTGGCGGCTGCCGCCAAGCTCGCCTCGGATGTGACGCTGGTGATCAACAATGCCGGCATCGCCCAGGCCGGCGGCTTTCTTGCCGAGGACAGCGAAGCCGTCACGCGACGCATCTTCGAGACCAACTTCTACGGCATGCTGAGCATGAGCAAGGCTTTCGCGCCGGTGCTCAAGGCCAACGGCGGCGGCGCCTTGCTCAATGTGCTCTCGGTCGTCTCGTGGGTGAGCGGCGCGATGGCCGCCTATTCAGCCAGCAAATCCGCCGCGTGGTCCCTCACCAATGCGCTGCGCCTCGAACTGGCAGGACAGAACACGCAGGTGACGGCGCTGCATATGGGCTTTGTCGATACCGATCTTGCCCGTGACTTCGATGCCCCGAAGTCGACG
Organism: Dyella sp. 2YAF14; assembly: GCF_052114725.1. NCBI lineage: Bacteria > Pseudomonadati > Pseudomonadota > Gammaproteobacteria > Lysobacterales > Rhodanobacteraceae > Dyella > Dyella sp. 2YAF14. Next base: position 144,684 of record NZ_JBFRFH010000007.1, read on the forward strand.
TCGGAGGACATCGTCAAGCGCGCGCTCGACGGGCTCGAAGCGGGCGAGGATGAAGTGCTGGCCGATGAGCGCAGCGTGCAGGTGAAGCAAGGCTTGGCAGCAGCGCGGCCCATCTACTTGCCGCCACGCTCCTGAAGTTCGGCATGGAGGTGATCGCCCGCCAGCGCGCAGCCTCCAAGCCTGTTCCAAGGGTGATGGCGCGCGGGATTCGATCACGTGTGGGCTATGGACTTACAACACCGAGCGCCTGAACATGGCGCTCGGTCGTACCTCGATGCAGGATGGTCCCGCTTGCTCCGCGTTGATTGGCAACCGCTGGAAGCGCAGGACCCGCTCCGCTGCAGTAGCTTGTTCACCTCCCCGTGCGCTTGAGCCAGTTCGGAGGCAGTTCGTGGCAAGTGATGTGCTGGATACGAATAGCCTGTTCGAAATTGCTTTCGAACTCCCGCCCAAGGGGAGCCGCCGTTCGGCGGCAGCCGTCTACACGCAATTGCGTGCCGCCATCCTGGATGGTCGCTTGGTCCCTGGGGCCAAACTCCCGGTGGAACGTCAGTCGGCGACCTTTTTCGGCGTCTCAAGAAACACGGTTGCCCGGGCTTATGCGCGACTGGCGCTCGAAGGATGGGTACAGTCCCGGCAAGGCTCGGGAACCTACGTACTGCCCAAGCAAAAACGCCCGCCGCGTGAGCGGCCCTCGACACGGCAAGCGCCCGATCCACGCCTGAATGCGCTGTGGTCGCGACCTGAGCTGGCACAGGCGCTGAATTTCTGGAACGACAGTCAACCGGGAACCTCGACAAGCACCGCGAGGTGTCTGGATTTTCGTCCCGCGCTGGTTGATCCGCGCCTGTTTCCATTCGACATATTCCGCCGGGTCAGCGCCAAGCAACTCCGGCGAATGGAATTGAAGCCTCCCGCCTTCAAGAGCCCGCAGGGCAATCAGGGGCACTACCCGTTGCGGGCAGCCGTTTCGACGCATATCGGCGTGTCGCGTGCGGTTGTCTGCGAGCCCGACGATGTGCTGGTGACCGCCGGCGCGCAACAAGCCTTCGATATGCTCGCCCGAGTGCTGGTGACCCCAGGGGTTACGACAGTCGCCATTGAGGATCCTGGCTATCCACCGATGCGTGCGGCCTTTCTCGCTGCCGGCGCGAAGGTAGTACCCATACCGGTGGACGCGGAAGGACTGGTGGTTCACGCCTTGCCGGACTCGGTACGCATCGTGTGCGTTTGTCCGTCGCACCAGTTTCCGTTCGGCGTCTCCATGTCGATGCGGCGGCGATCGGCATTGCTCGACTTTGCCCGCAAGCATGGCGCGGTCATCATTGAGGACGATTACGACGGAGAGTTCCGCTACGACGGCGCTCCGCTGCAGGCGCTGCGTTCAACGGCCACCGCGAATGAGGTGTTCTATGTGGGAACCTTCTCCAAGTGCATGTTTCCCGCATTGCGCCTGGGCTTCATCGTGGCGCCCCCATGGGCCATGTCGGCGCTGGTCACGGCCAAGAACTGTCTCGACTGGCATTGCCCGACCTTGACGCAAATGGCCGTCGCCCGTTACATCGCGGACGGCCACCTGGCGCAACATGTACGCAAGCTCCGTGATGTGTTTCGAAAGCGCAGAGATCTACTGGTCGACATCCTCCGAGCGGATTTCTCCGAAGAACTATCGCCGATGCAGTCGCACTACGGCATGCACGTGTCGGCGTCCGCGACGCAACCCCATCGCTTGGAACGCGTCACGGCACGATTGTCGGAGTCCAACGTGCATTTGCATTCCTTCGAGCGCTATTTCTTCGGCTCGCCAACATCGGAAGGACTGGTATTCGGCTACGGGGCGGTTGACCTCAACGATATCGAACAAGGGCTCAAGGCGCTGCGCCGCGTGCTCTAGCCACGCCCGGTCGTTCGCTACCTGGCGCCCCGCGTCCAACTCGCGCCCATCGAAGTGGACCACGCGAGTTTCTCCTCATTGGCCCCACAGGAACGATCGGTTTTCCCTAGAGTCACGCCTCAGGCTTGGCTAAATGGAGAAAACGATGACGTGGAGACTGCAATTAGGTGGAGGCATGCTGGCAGGTGTCCTGGCCTGCCTGTCCCTGAGTGCAAGGGCCGAAACGCCGCGCGACGGGTCCCATGACTTCGACTTCGCTCGCGGTGCGTGGCATACGCACGTGACGCAAGTACTCGACCCATTCGAAGGCGGGACTCACACGGTCACCATGGACGGCACCAAGACGGCGCGGCCGGTCTGGAATGGCCGCGCATGGCTGGAGGAGATCGAGGCCGACGGCCCGGATGGACACTGGGAGGGCGCCACGCTCTTCGTCTACAACGCCAAGGCCGGGCAATGGAGCCAGACCTACATAGACGGCGATACGGGAGCGTTCGAGGCTCCCACGACTGGCAGCTTCAAGGACGGTCGCGGCGAGCTATACGGCACGTCCGTCTATAAGGGACGTACCGTGCTGGTGCGTGGCGTCTGGTCGGACATCACCACCAACTCCCACCGCTTTGAAATTGATTACTCCAGGGACGGCGGCCGAACCTGGGCGACTTCGTTCAAGGCGTACTTGACGCGGGTCAAGCCATAGCGCGGATCCAACCGTGCTTCTCATGGTCGAAAGCGTTCGCGCGGCACGTCGCCCTTGCCATCAGAGTTGCTGCGCCACCAAGGCAAGTCCGGCGCGGAACATCGTCGCGCCACCATTGGAAGGATGGCGGATCTTGTCGGCGTGTACGCCCAGCTTGCGCAGCGAATCGGCGGCGACATTGCCCACGGCCACCACGGTCACGCCAGGCAACGCAGCCATCAGTTGCTGCAGCAGTGCCGCGCCCATGGCCTTCTCCGCTTCGTTGGGCGCACGGTTCGACAAGGGCGTCGCGCCGTGCGGATGCCATGGGAAGGCGCCCCACAGGACGGTGTGATCCATCAAACCTTGTTCACGCAGCGCGTGCCACACGATGGTGGACGATGGCTCGCGCCAGGGTAGCCGCCGCGAAGTAAGTCGGCCGTGCAACTTTCCGATACGCGGCACGCCATCCTCCAGCAGCAGAGCCTCGGAGGTGAACGGGCAACCGGTGATCCGTGTGCCTTGATAGCCTGGCGCCTCGCCGACCAGCAGCAACCTCGGTGCAGGAGCAGACAGATGCAGCCTCAGGCGTTCGCGGCGGCCTTCGATCGCGGCGGGAGCAATGTCGTCGCTGGAGATAGCGTTCCACGGATCGAAGACGTGCGGTATACCGGCGGTCGGCGCCGAGTAGAGTGCTTCCAGGAAGGCTTCGATCTTCGCAGTAGTGCGCATGGCCATAGGCATAAGGCTTAGTGATCTTCCACGAGCGCCATCCGACGCGCCATCCAGTCCATCCGACTTTACGCCCTGATCGCCTCGATCAGTGCTCTCAAACCCGCCGACTGATGTTTGCGACTCGGAAAGTAGAGGAACAGATTTTCCTCCGTCGTGCACCAATCCTCCAGGCAGTATCGAAGTCGACCATCGGCGATATAAGGCGCAGCGCGATCCTCCCACTCATAGGCAAGCCCTACGCCTTGCGCCGCGGCATCGACCATCAGTTCCTGGCTGTCCAGGGCGAGTGGTCCATCGACGTCCACCTGGATGGCTTCGCCCGCCTTGGTGAATTCCCAACCAAAGATGGCGCCGCTGGGAAAGGCGTAGCGAATGCAGAATGTCGTTGCGTTCCTGGCTTCCGATGACGCGCCGTTTGTTTCGGGGCATGGATTGCTGGTGGATGGTGGTTGGTCGATCGCCTGATCGCTTGCAGCACCAATGCACTGCATCCCGAGCAGCACCGATGTGTGCTGCTCGACGCGCGCTGAAAATGCGATCAATGGCCTTTTGAGCTGCTATCCGTTGCGCGTCACAGCCGCTCCATGCGCAGCCACGATGGATCACCGAGCCATGCGCGCTGAAAAGCCGCTCGCGCCGCGGCCGCTTCGCTTTGATGGCCCAGCGCATCTTCGCTTTGGGCCAGTCCATACAACGCCCAGCCGTTCTGCGGCGTTTGCTGCAGCGCTGCCTGGAATGCTCGGCTGGCTTCCTCAAATCGCCCCGCTCCGAACAAAGCCGCGCCAAGCGACTGGCTGACCGGGTAGTACCAGTACGCGGGCTCCTGATAGGGAATCTTGCGCTCGAGCGTGATGGCTTCGCGATAGTGATCCGCTGCCTCGTCGAAGCGGCCTTGCGCGTGCGCAAATCTGCCACGCGCGACAGCTTCGGCAAGCAGAAGGAGATCGGGTGCAGGTACCCCCTGCTCGATCATCGGCGCGAACGCATCGGAAGCACGCAGCGCGGCGAGCGCCCTCAGTTCGCTGTCGAAGGCGGCACGATCTTGTCGCTGGGCATGGGCGACTGCGCGTGAGTAATGGCGCATGGCTACCGCATAGGGAAGACGCGCATCCGCCGGTGGCATGGCGAGTATCGCCTCGGCTTGCGCGAACTGCGCCATCGCCAGATAAGGCGCAGCATCGATCGCCTGCACCCAGGCAATGCGCGCGGACGTCTCCGGATCGAGCACGGTACGCAGTCGACCGGCCTCGCGGATAGCGGTGTCCATGTCGCCGGCCATCTGGGCCGAGGCGACGATGAAATGGATGTTGTGCGGGTAGTAGCCGTAACGCACCAGGCTGTGGTCATCGGTACGGCGAATCAGCCCTTCGTCGGATCGGGCCGCCGCAACGTTGACCCTCATGGCATCGGCATATCGCCCCGTCAATGCATAGATATGCGCCGGCATGTGGACGAGGTGTCCCGCGCTCGGAGCGAGCGGTTGCGCCAAACGATCCGCAGCCGCTTCGGCGCGGCGTGGATCGGCGCTGTTCTCCATGAGATGGATATAGAGGTGAGCCGCCTGCAGGTTTTCCGGATGGCGGGCAAGCACCTTCTCGATCAACGCAACGGCCTCACCGCTGCGCCCTACGGGCGTTCGCTTGTCGGCTTCCCAGTAGTTCCATGGGCTGGTATCCATCGCCGCTTCCGCGGCGAGCACCGCGACGTCGTCGTCGTTCGGAAAGCGACGCGCGACATCCAGCATGGCGTCGGCATAGGCCGCATCGAGCACGGCACGATCAGCCTTCGCATCGCGAGAGTAGCGGCGCGCAATGGCGTCGATCAGCGCCTGCTCAAGTGGCGATGCGTGCGCGCGAAGTGCGAGCGCCCGATCCATCGCAGCCAGCGCGCTGGTCCGGTCGCGATCGTCCATCGGAGCATTGATATTGGGTCCCAGCGCGAGTGCCTCGCCCCACCAGCACATCGCGCAACCCGGATCGAGCCGCTGCGCCTCCCTGAATGAGCGCACCGCTCCCGCGTGATTGAAACCGTAGGTGAGGACCAAGCCCTGATTGAAGTAGCGCCTGGCCTGCTCGCTACGCGTCGTGATCAAGAGCCGAGATCCTGTGAGATCGGCGAAGAGCGGCATGGGCGCCGATGCAACGCCCGCTGGCCCGGCAACAGCCGATGCAAATGCCAGGTGGCGCGTCAGAGACCATGTGGCCGACCCGCTGCCACACATCGCAGTGGCCAGCAGAGCAGGATCAAGAGTCCTTGCTTGGGATAGATAAGACGTGACAAGCGACGAACTGGTGAGTGCAACACCAGCCCCGGCGAGTACTGCGTACTTCAACAACTTGCGCATGGCCAAGGCTCCGTAGAGGAACGTAGCCTGGTCAGGTTACTCGGTCTGCCGGGGGCGTAAATAACCAGAAAGAGAGATCCGCAAATGCGAGGGGCAACATGGGTAGTGGCATCCATGCCGCTGGCTGATTTCAAAGACGGCTGAACGAAATCGACGATTGAAACGGGGATCAGGTTGAGTTCCTCACTGCCCTTCGATCGCGGAACTTAAGCTGACCCCGTTCCTGGTCAGGCGAGGCCGGACAGTCCGTAATTGAAGATCCGCTGTCCTGCTTCTTCTGCTGCATGCTTCAGCGTCGCGACCTCGCTCAAGCGAGCCGCTCGAATCAGCGTTGCGCCCAACACGAGCGATTCCTCTGGACGAGGCGGGCGGGGTTCGCCCGGGTCGTGAGGTTTCGGCAGACCTGGAAGCGGGATGACGGTGCCGCACCAGTCCTCAGAAAACTGGCGCAGCAGACTGGCACCCTGCTCACCACCGGCCTCACGCGCGCGCCGCAGCGCGACGAATGCCAAGGCTCTCGCAAATCCAATTCCACCAGCCTTCGGGGGCAGTGGCTGAGGATTGAGCGCTACAAGATCGCTCAATAACCCGCCGCCATGCCAGTTGGGATGAGGTCTCTTACCCCCGGCGGTGAGTTCATTGTCGAAAAGGCCGTTCAACCCCGCCAGTGCGGCAAGGATCGCCCTGAGAGGTGGCCCAGGATGTGGCCCTACGGGACTGTTCTTCCACCAGTCATCGTCCTCCGTGCTTGCTGCTCTGCGCCAGGGTTCGGGATGTGGCCCCTCGTTGAGCGCATCCCTGATCCATGGTCCCCACGGCCCGACCGGACCGGGATCATCCGGGTTGGGATAGAACGCATCGGTCAGGCGATTGACCAGCGCAATCAATCGAATGTCATTTGCTTCCATTGACGTTCTCCAGAGAATTATCAGGACGTTCTGCCAGACGGCTATCCCATTTCCTTGCGCATTCGAGATCGCCGCTCGATCCAGCGCGCTCCACCGTGCCGTGCCAGCAGGCAACGGGGAACGCGAGTGCTCACGCATCCGCATTTGGGGCGACCGTGAAAGCCGGGCAGGAGACATTCACGAATACCATTCGTCATCTTCTGTACGCGCTCCACGGGCACGTGACACTGCCATATCAGCGACGTCGGAGTAATCCGTGAAACTACGCGCTTTACTTAGGATGAAAGGCATAGACAAATCCGCGACCGACGTTGAGGCATGCAGCTGCAACTTCGATAAATCAAAGCTGGCCACATCGCGTCGCCACACCGTCGAATACGCGGCGCCAGTCGCTTTTTGAGCTGCCGAGGCTCAAGCATTGCCTTGCAAGAGCCGATGCAAATCACGAACGTTTAGCCGTCCGTGTTTGTTCGGCATCAGATACTGCCGCGATGCTATGGGCTTGCGTCTCCGCCAGCCCTGACTTCAAAGTTCGACGCCACCTTAACCTCGGCTACCGTAGGCTCTTGCGCCGGGGTGTTCGCGGGGGCGCTGTTCGCTTTCGGTCCCGCTGGGGTACGCAGCCGACATCGGCTGTCGCGAAGTGGATTCGTTTGGAATGACTGGCTTGGTTTGCTGACTTGGTCGGCACGGTTTCGTGTTGCCTGAACCACGGTCCGCCGTAATGCCGGTCCATACCATCTGGCGTGGGAGATTGGGCGGGGAACACTGGGAAGCCGTGATCGAACGGCTAGGCAGACATGAACCGATGCACGTCCCGCATGGCGTGCGTGGGGAACGTTTGCGGTGCGCTCCGATGCCTATGAATGATCTTCCGTTCCGATGGGAGTCTTTCACGACGGAGGGACGGTCATGCCCAGCAAGACGCGACGCGGCGCCACCATCCAGCGCGACCTGGCCGAGTTGGCCAACGATCCGCGATTTGTCGCCGGCTTCGAGCGCGCGCAGCTCAAGCGCGTGGAACCCATCGTGGGCGGCATCGCCGCGATCGTGGATATCGGGCAATCGGTGATCCGCTCCGATGACTTCCTTTCGATCAATTTCTCGTTGATCAACCTGGACGTGGTCGCGCCCGATGGACACGGCCCGGCCACGCTCAAGGCGAGACAGGGCAAGACTGGCTACATCGTGCTGCGCTTTGCGCCGCAATCGATCTCGGAAGAGGTGTATTACCAGGCGCCCACCGGCAGCATCAAGGACAGGGACCCCCAGTGCCCGCCGACTTCGCCTCCTGCGAACATGGCCGGCGAGCCGCCGCGTTTCCCGCCCATTCCTTCGCGCATTGCCAACGGCAGCCGCGCCGTGTTCCGCTACGACGCCAAGCTGCTGGCCGATGCCAACATGCTGCCGGTGCCTTACACCTTGCAAGGCATACTTGAAGCCTGCCTGCATCTTCCCCTGAGCATCACCGCGAATGCGGCCCGTGGTCCTGCGCGGCGCATCGTGGTCGGTCCACTCACCGGTGTGCTCCAGAAACGCCAGCGCGCCGCTTTCGCCGCGCTCACGCCGGGTCAACAGGCACGCACACTCGCCACGACGCTGCGCAACCTGCGCATTGTGCAGAACGGGGGACCGGAAGGCCTGCATCTGCTGTTGCGTCGCGCCGAACTGCGTGCCGACCAGCTCGCCGTGCCCGCCGAACAAGCTGGCACGGAGGTCCTCGAACCAGGCAGGCCGGTGGCCGGCACGGTTCGGCCCGCTGCGCATCAATCGCTGCACAGCGCATCTGCCATGGCGCTGTATGGCGTGGTCGGATCGGCGGGTCTGGAGGTCACGAAGATACCTCCGTCCTGGTATTTACTTCCGCCCATCCCTAGCCTGCCCACCGCCACGCAAACATCGCTGGAGCTGCCGTATCGGCTGATTCTTTCGCCTAATGAGACCGGCCGCTTCGTGCATGCCATCACTTCGCAGACCTTCACTCCGACGGGCTGCACGCCGCTCTGGCATACGCGGCTGGGCTGCCTGGACGGCACGACCGGCGTCTTCAAGGAAGGCCCGAACAGCGGCACGCAAGTGCGCGCCATATGGGCACGCTTCGGGCCGCAATCGGTGCCGTCCACATTTGATCCCGGCATTCCCAAACCCACCACCACGCCCGCGCCGAACGCGGTTCCGTTCCGCATGACGCTGGACGACCGCGACCGCTTCAACATCGTCCACGAGTCGAGCAACTTCCGTATCTCAGACGGCAACCAGGAACCCATCGAATGCCATCGGCTGATGCTGTCTGCGCTTGGCGGCTGGCTGGATGCACGCGGTGCGTGGAAGGTGCCGCACGGACTGTCGGTGGAAGAATGGGTGCACCAGGCAACGCAAGCGCGCGACCACTACGTGAAGGTGGTCTACAAAGGCTACCTCTGCCCGTTTGGTCATCAGGTCTCGCTGGTAAAAGTGAGCGAGCGCAAGTTCCATCACGACCGACCCGGCAATCCTGCTTATCTGCGCCAGCGAACCTTCATCATCGTGCGCGAGCCGGTGCACAGCTATCCCACGATGACGATTCCATCGAGCGATGCCCTCCCCGGCGTCGCCGACTCCGCCTATACGCGGTATTTCCATCGCCAATTTCCCTTTAGCCAGATCCGTTGCCTCACCCATGTCACGCCTGATCTGCAGAATCCGGGCGGCAAGGACGTTGATGACAAGGACATGCAGATGTTCTGGCCTTGCGTCGATAAGGACACGCCGTTCCGGTTTCGCTTTGTGGGCACCGACTTGGATGGCAAGCACGTCGCATTCGAGATGCCGGGCATCTTCATCGACAACTCACTGGCCAATCCGTCGCCCGACGGCGATCGCAGCGACGCAGAAACGAACTTCGATAAAGTCCAGGCCGACTGGTACACCGACGACAATAAGCCATGGCGCAAGGCGACTACGCACCGGCAACGTGTCTGCATGGCGCCCAGCCAGAAGCACGGCGACACGTCCTGCGAACTGGAGGAGATCGAGTTCGGCATGGAGGTGCGTCAACTGCGCCATGATCCGGCGACGCGTACCGGGCCGCTGACCTATCCCTCGATCCAGCAGGCCACCGCCTTCATCCCCTCGCTCACCTACCTCACCGGCGGCACGACCGGCAGTGAGCTCCACTGGAACAAGCAGTATGCCGCGCGTCGAAACGACTTCGACAAAGGCGAAGTGTTTGCCGATATCAAAAATGGCCCTGACCTGGACTTCACCAGCAAGGGCGACCGTTCGGGCGGTTTCGTGCAACCCAACTTGCGTCCCTCCGGCATGTCACGCCTCGCCGGTCCCTTCGCGGGCGATGTCGCCGCCTTCAACAGCGGGGCCTTCGATGGCTCGCAAGCCTTCAGCGCCATCGTCAACCCCGTGCTGTTCGGCTGCATACCGCTGGGCGAATTGCTCAACCTGGTGAACATCGATACGGACGGCATCGACAGGCTGCCGAAGTTCGTCTCCGAAGCGGCTGACGCGTTGCAAGACTTCATCGGCGCCCTGGGCAACACCAACGACCTGCTCGGTCAGCTCGAGGGCATGGCCTCATCGGCCGCGCAGTCGGCGCTGGAGCAGGCCATCGACCTGGCCTTCAAACAGATCAAGCCGCAGATCCAGGCGCTCGATGCCACCACCGCCACCCTGGCCGGCAAGCTCGATCAGGCCGCGGGCGCGGGCAAAGGCCTGATCAACGCGATCAAGGCGGCCGATGCATTCAAGCCGCCAGCGAGCGGACTCACCACCGCGCTCAACAACATGCAGGGCGAGCTGGGCAATTTGCTGGCGGCAGTAAACCTGCGCATCACCCAGTTGCCAGGCAGCGGACTTTCCACCGCCGTGCAGAATGTCGTGCAGCAACAGCTCGTACCGATACGCACTCGCGTCGCGCAAATCCAGGCGCTAGTCGATGACATCAGGCGCATTCCGGCCATGGTGGGTCCCGCTGAGGCACTGTTCAACGCGGTGTCCAAGTTGCTTGTTCAGCCCGAGCAATTGCCCGACCTGCTGGCGAACACGACTGATCTGAAGAACAACATCGACGCCGTGGGCAACGCGTTGACGGACTTCCAGGCGGCGTTCGACAAGATCAACCTCTTCGCCGGCGGCGTGCGCGGGACCGTCGACAGGATCGCCATCACGCTGCGCTCAATCACCGATAAAGCGGCGGACATCACGCAGTTGCTTTCCTCGCTGCTTGGCGACGAGATCACCGTGCGTTTTGACTGGCACCCCATCATAAAGCCCTGGCCTGAGCCGTCCAACACGCTGTACGGCCCGCTGGGTACGCTGTTCCAGCCGCGCGACAAGGATGCCTTCATCGTGGCGGTCGAGGCCAAGGTGAAGAAGAGCACCGGCGAGGCGCATGTGAAGGTGCTCTGCGGCCTGCGCGCTTTCGACCTGATCCTGTTGGGCGAGAAGCTGGGCTTCATGAAGCTCGCGTTCGAGAAGATCGAGTTCCGCGCGGATTCCTCGGCCAAGATGGACGTGGACGTGAAGTTCGACGGCATCCACTTCATCGGGCCATTGAAGTTCGTCGAAACATTGAAGGACCTGATTCCGCTGGATGGCTTTTCCGATCCGCCGTCGCTGGACATTTCACCGAAAGGCATCGACGCGAGCTTCTCGATGGCCCTGCCGAACCTGGCCGTCGGTGTGCTCAACCTGAGCAATCTCAGTCTGGGCGCTGGCTTCACGGTGCCCTTCATCGGCCAGCCGTTGTCGGTGCGCTTCAACTTCTGCACACGCGAACAACCGTTCTGCCTCACCGTCTCGATGTTCGGTGGTGGCGGTTTCTTCGGCATCACCATCGATCCGCACGGCGTGCAATTGATGGAGGCGGCCTTTGAGTTTGGCGCCGCCATCGCGGTGGACTTCGGCGTGGCTTCCGGCGGCGTGCATGTGATGGCCGGCATCTACTTCCGCATGGAAAAGGATGCCTGTCAGCTGGCGGGCTACTTCCGCCTGGGCGGCAATGTGAGCGTGCTGGGCATCATCTCGGTGTCGATCGAGCTTTACCTGGCGCTGAGCTACGACAGCGGCACCGGCAAGGCCAAGGGCGAGGCCACGCTGACCATCGCGGTGAGCCTGTTCATGTTCTCGGTCAGCGCAGCCATCCACTGCGAGCGCAGCTTTGCCGGTTCCAACGGCGATCCATCGTTTGCCGCATTGATGGGGCCGGAAGCCGGGCCCGTCACCGACGACTCGAAGTATCCCTGGCACGACTACGTCGACGCTTTCGCCTGAGCGAAAGGAACCACGCTCGCAAGGAGACGATCATGGCGGAAAAACTGGTCTGGACCGTGCTGCCCAACGGCTTCGACAAGCAGGGCCACCTGCGCGTGTCCATCGTGCTTTCACCCAGGCTTACCCCGGATCCGGACAGTGGCAATGCGCAGGCGCTGCTGTCGGGCTATCCGGATTTCCTGGACTGGCCCGCAACGCTGGCACAGCTCGGCTTTTGGCTGAAGACAGATGGCGCGACGTTCGATCTCAAGGTCGACCAAGTCGCCGACAGCGTCAGCTGGAAGAAGCTGTTCACGCCAGACATGGGCGTGGCGCCGTTCGTGTACACGGACATGAGCCAGCACAACCTCCATTCCTTTCCGGTGCGCCACGTCGTGCGTTTCCTGAAGGACCACTACGGCGACCTCGCCGCACAGCAGGGGCTGGATCGCCCCGCCCTGTTCCCCATTGGCCGCAGTCCGTTCAAGCCGATGATCACCCAGGCGGCCGGCGGCGAACGCTGGGGCCGGCGCAAGTACGACAACCGCCGACCCAATGGCATCGGCGACTTGCTGGCGAACAGCGACATCGACCAGCGAGTGCGTGGCGAATACTTCGGCAAACACAGCAAATATGTACCGGAACAGATCGTCGGCATCGACGGCCGCCTCACCGCCAACAAGAAGCACACACCAACGCGTGCACTACCGGGCGATCTACCCCCGGGCCTCAAGAACCTGTTCGGCAAGAGCACGCCGGCTTACGCGCTTTACCAAGCGAACCGGTTCTATTCGCGGGAAGAGACGCCGCCGACCTACGTGCCTTATCCCGATCCCACCGTGACCAGGCAAGCCATACCCACGCCGAAATACGACTTCCACAAGGTGGTGGGTTCGTTCGGTGATGCGCCGAAGTTGATGCGCACGCTCGGCCTGGTCATCGATGCCACCGTGGTCGGCGCGGAACCACTCATCGAACAGGGGCGTGCCAGCCCCGCCGGCATCGCCGGCACCATGCAGCTGGTGGTCAAGCACCGTGGACACAGCACCGCCGAGGACTCCACGCCACGCACGGCCTGGCACCTGACCGGCAGGCGCTTCATCGTGCGCAGCCGCACGACCACCGATGTCACGGACGGATTCCTGGCGCTGGCCGGCGCGATGGAAGTAGCGCGCTCGGATGACGCCAAGGGCGCCGACAGCAGGTCACCCTTCAGCCTGATCCAGGTCGATGCCGACGGTTCAGCGATCAAGACGGTGAACTTCGTCAACAGCACGCTCACCCACCTGCAGAACACGCCTGATCCGGACGACGACGACCCTCTGGGCAAACCGGCAGGGATCGCGTACACCACCAACAACAACCAGGAGGCCACGCCTGCGCTGCGCTCGGCCGGCATCACCGTGACGCGCCACAACCGCGCTACCGACCTGGCAGCGGACCTCGCTGCGCATTCGCTCAAGAACGATGCACTGGACGACGCCGGCCAGTCCGCGAACGTGCTGCTCTACGCCGAAGATGTGCTGCGCGGCTTCCGCGTGGATGTGCGGGAGAAGCGCACTGGCCAGTGGCGCTCGCTGTGCGCCCGCATCGCCAAGTATCGGGTCACCAAGGACCAATCGAAGCTCATCGATGACGTGCCGGACGAAGGTTGCGTGCAAGGGCCTTCGACCACCACCCAGGCCGCGCCGAAAGACGTGGACAACAACAAGGACACCCAGGATCACTACCTGCACGAGGCACTGTTCAAGTGGGCTGGCTGGAGCCTGGTCGCGCCACGTCCCGGCAAGCGCATCGTGCCCATCAACGAACACGGCCTGATCCAGGAAGAAACCGTGCAGGCGCACGCCGATGCCGATGCCGCCGACGGCGCGTCGCCCGTGCTGACGGTGACGGAGTCGCGACAGGGCACGCTGCCGCGCCTTCGCTTCGGCGATACCTATCGCTTGCGCGCGCGCACGGTCGACCTCGCCGGCAACAGCCTGGAGTTGGACGACAAGTCGATTTCCGATCTGGAGCAGGCCAGCGAAGAAATCACCTATCGCCGCCTGGAACCCGTGGACCCGCCGGTACTCTCGCTGCACGGCCGCGTGTCGGAAGGCGAGTCGTTGGAGCGGGCCGTGATCCGCTCCGATGTGGTGGCGACGGACGCGGGCTACCAGAGCCTGTCCACCAGCCAGTACATCGCGCAAGGTCCCTATGCGCTAAACGATCCACTGGTGAGCGGTTTCGCATACGTCGATGTCAATCTCCGTCACGTGGTGCCGCCGAAAACCTCGCAGACGCTGGCCGAGCAGCACGGCTGCTTCGACGACGCCTTCGATGCACCCGCCGGCCCCGGCAAGAACGCCGCCATCCACCAGGCCTTCGACCTGATCGCCAAGCGCGAGGCCGGCACCCTGTATGACGGCGGGGCAGCAGTGAAGATCATCACGCCCGCCATCGATGGCGCGTCCAAAGAACAAGCGCTGGCGCAGTCACCACCCGAAGGCTTCCGACTGCAGCCGGGCGAATACGTCGTGCACACCGAAGATCGCCTGGCCACGCCTTACCTGCCTGACCCCACGGCAGCGGCCGTCGTACTTCGCGGCGTGCCGGGCATCGTCGCGCCGGTGGTGATCGACGCCGCCGACAACGTGCACGCCGACTACATTCCACTCACCCAGGAACTCGTGCTCTACGTGCCATTGAAAGGCACCTGGCCTGACATCGATGGATTCCGCATCGCCATCATCGAACTGGCCGAACAGATCGACGCGGCGCCATGCACAGACACCGTCGACGCCACGCATGCCCTTCCGACCTGGGACAGCGCCAAACGCACGCTGACGATCTTCCTGCTTAAAGGCGAGATTGCACCCGTGCGCTACTCCACCGGCATCCGCGTGGACCATATCCTCAAGATGGGATTGCCCGCATGGACCAGCACGCCGCTGGGCGGTGTCTGGGCGGCCATACTCGGTATCTGCGGCGCCAACTGGACGATGACGCCCGATCGCACGCTCACCCTCGTGCATGCCACCCAGCATCCGGTGTGCGAGCCGACCTTCCTCACCATCCATACCAAACGCGAAACGGGCGCCACGTGGCTCGACTTCCAGGGTGAAACCTTCGTGCGCTATCACGCGCGCAGCACCGGTCAACTCGAAGTGATGGCCGACTGGATGGAGTGGATCGACGACCCGGCCGCAGGCAAGCCGTACCGCAAGCACGTCACGGCGCGGCTCAAGCCCGTGCGCATCGAGCAGCCCGGCATCGACACCAGCGAGCCCACCAGGTCGGACTTCGGACTCCTGGGACCCTTGCCCGACAGCGGCACGGTTCGCCCGCATGTGCGCCACGATTTCGGCGACCAGAAGTTCCGCTTCGTACGCTACAGCCTGCTGGCGACAACGCGCTTTCGCGAATACCTGCCGCCATCGATCACGGCTGACCCGGCACAGGTGACGCGGCAAGGGCAGCCCTGTTTGCGCGATGCGCTCGCGCTGCCTGCGAACTATCACGACGACACCGTTGAAGCGACCGACGTGGCATGCGGCGCGCCCTTGCTCCTATCGAACGTTGCGCCGCAGGGATACATCGTCCCCGCCTCGGGCCGGCCCAAACCGCCGCACCTGGTCTACATCATGCCTACGCAACACTGGTCCGACGCGGAGGTCGGCGGTGTGCATCGCGTGGTACGCGACGGCGGCACCTTGCGCATCTATCTGGAGCGCCCCTGGTTCACCTCCGGCGATGGCGAGCTATTGGGCGTCGTCGTGATCTCGGGCAGCAATCCCCAACAACTGTGCCACCTGACCGAGCCGAGCGAAGCTTTCGTCAGCCAATGGGGACAGGACCCGTTGTTCGACTCCACGTTGCCACACGGCACGCTGACCGCCGCCGCGTTTCCCAACGCCGTCTACACGCAAACCGAGCGTCTTCCCGAAGCCAATCAAGACATGCTGATTGCCGGGCACCGCGTCTACTTCGATGCGGAGCGCAACGAGTGGTTTGCCGAAGTGCGCATCGACGCCGGCGACAGCTACATGCCCTTCGTTCGCCTGTGCCTCGTGCGCTATCAACCCAACGCGAACCATGACGTACGCTTGTCGACCGTCGTGGTCGCGCCCTATGCGCAACTCCTGCCGCGCCGTCGCATCGACGTATCCAAAGCGCGCGATGCGTATACGTTCAAGGTGTATGGCCCGGTGCCCACGCAAGGCGCGGGCTCCACCGCCGCCATGTATCCGGGCGTGTCGTCCCTGCTAAGTGAATACTTTGGCCCCGGACCCGGCCACAACCGCATCGAAGTCGTGCTGCAATGGCAGAACACGACCTTCGAAACCGACCTCGACTGGTTCGACGTACCCAACCAGACCCACCCCAGCGCCGACGCCACCCCCCAACAAGCGGTGCTCGGCCTGCTCGACCAGATCGGCGCCACCATGCTGACGAGCTTTGCCCAAGATCAACACGTCGCAACGACGACACCCGCGCCTAGCCGGGAAGCGGCGACAGCAAACGTTGCGCAAACAGCAAAGATCACCCACCTCACCCCAGAGCTGATCGCACAACTGGTCTCACTCGACACCTGCGTCTGGGTCGGCCGTATCAGCGTACCCGCCAACCTCCAAGGCAAACGCCTGCGCCTGATGCTGCGCGAATACGAACGGCATCTGTCCGACCAGGAAGTCGTCGTCCAGCCGTTTCCGTTCCATCAGCCCAAGGTGGTTGAGCGCCTGGTCTTTGCGCGGGAGTTTCCGTTGGCGCCTGCCATCACCTGACCCTACGATGCATTGTGGGGCGGCCAAATCGACGGCCCTATCCTGTCATGTCCGCCATGGATCGGAGACTGACATGAGTGCGCGCAACCGCCGCCCTGCCGTGCTCAGGATGGCTCAGGAGATGCACCGATTCCGCGCAAAATTCGCTGCACAACTTCGGCGCCTATGCGTTCGACTTCCCCCTGTGCCGGAGCTACGTTGCCCACTCTCAGCGCCGCCGCACCATGGACGGTGCTCCAAGTGAACAACAGATCGCCTGGTGATGGTGGCAGCGCCATCACGCCGGTTTCGTGCAGCCCTTGCAGTGCCGCCGGCAGATACGAGTAGCTGGTCGGTTTGCCCGTTTGCAATGCGTTGGCACGGGTTTGCACCGCATACGTACCAAAGATCAGGCGCCACATGGCCGGCTGATCGTCGGCGAAGCGCAGATACGCCACGCCCAAGCGGTGCAGGCGTGCAATCGCCTCCGGGCCATCTGCCGGCGGGGTGTGGAGATCGAATGCGTCAGCAAAGCGCTCCTGGAGCTGGGCGATGCCGATGGCAGCAAGCTCCGCCAGCAAAGCTTCGCGGCTGGCGAAGTGCCGGTACACCGCCGCGCCACTGACGCCCAGTCCCGAGGCGAGCTCGCGTAAAGAGATGTGCTCGATGTCAGCCGCCTTTCCTGCGGCCTCAAGCAGGGCCCGTCGCAGGTCTCCGTGGTGATACCGCCCTCCGGCAGGATCGGAGGGCTTAGTCATGGCTGAATGTTAACGCTGTTGACATCGGTAGTTTTGCGGTCTAAGTTAACGGTCATAACATTGATCCTTCGATGCCAGCGGCCATCCGATTTCGAAGCACGTCCTGACGCAATAACCCCATCCCCATCCAGCGATGGTCGCCCCATGACGCCTCCCAAACCCCATTCAATCAAGGTCTGGTCGATACCGACCAGTCTCAGTCAGTTAGCGGTCTACGATACCGGCATACCGGGCGGCGCGGGCGCCTCTTCGGAGGTGCTGGTCCTGTGGCCGTCGGTTCTGGCCGACCACCGGATCTACGATGCGCAGGTGGCCGCCCTGCGGGAATGCCATCGACTGATCCTCATCGACGGCCCCGGTCATGGCGCCAGCGGCCCATCGGCTGGCGGCTTCAGCATGGCGCAATGCGCGGATGCCTTGAAGCAGGTGCTGGACGTACTCCAGATCGTCAAGCCTGTCGTTTGCATTGGCACGTCCTGGGGCGGCCTCGTTGCGGGTGAGTTTGCGCTAAACCATCCCGAGCGCACTCGCGCCGTCGTCATGCTGAACACTCCTGTCTTCAAGACCCGTGCGCGCTGGCGCGATAGCTTCGTCAGTTGGGGCGCACGCTGGCTGAAATTTACCAAGGTATACGTACAGGGTGTGGCCGATGCTTATTTTATGCCCGAGACGCGAAAGCGCGAGTCCGCCCTGATGGAAGGATTCCGCGAACATATCCGGCGGGCCGACGGCAGGGCGCTGTCGCAGGCCGTTCGTTCGGTACTGCTGGAAAGAGACGATCTCTCGTCGCGTCTGAAGAACATTGCTGCGCCAACGCTTTTCGTCGCCGGAACGCACGATGCCATGTACCCGGTGGACGATCTTCGCCATGCGGCCGCTCAGTTGACGCGCGGCCGCTTCATCGAGCTGCCAACGGCCCATCTCTCGGTAGTCGACGCTCCCGCTGAAACCACGCGAGCCATCGATTCGTTCTTGAACGAGCTGAACCTCACGAGCCCCTTAAGGCTCAGGGAGCTGAAGCTTGAAGAATGAACGGCAAGTTGTACTGGTCACCGGCGGCACGCGGGGCATCGGTGCAGCGATCGCCTCGCAGCTCCGTGGACGGGGGCATCGCGTGTACGTGACCCAGCGCGCGCCGGTTGAGCGCGGGCCGCAGGGCAGCCCCGAGGTGCTGAGTCTGGACATTACCAGCGCGGCCTCGGTCGAGGCTTGTGTGCAAGAACTGCTGCGGCGTGAGGGTCACATCGATGCGCTGATCAACAATGCCGGCTACGACCTGTTCGGTGCCGTGCTGGAGACCCAGTGGCACGAATTCATGGATCAGCTGGACACGAACTTTCTCGGCGCGGTGCGCATGGTCCAGGCCGTCTTGCCGCACATGCTGGAACGCCGCTCGGGGCGCATCATCAACATCAGCTCGATCGGAGGTGAGATTGGCCTTCCGATGAACGCGGCTTACTCAGCCAGCAAGTTTGCCCTCGAGGGCTACACCGAATCGCTGCGCCATGAGCTGATGCCTCTTGGCCTCTATGCCTGCACTGTCAGCCCGAGCCCGGTGGCCACTGGCTCGCTCGAGCAGTCGATTCGAGAAGTCAGTGCGGCTGACAATCCGTTCGCTCACAGGCGAGCCCAGTTGGTTAGCCGCATGCGCCGCGACGGCCTTGCGAGTCGCACTCGGCCCGAGCATGTGGCGGCCGCTGTCGTGCAAGCCATCCAAGCCCGAGTGCCGGCGCCGCGTTACCGGGTAGGCTCGCTCGCGCGCTGGATCCCTCGCCTGAAAGGCTGGCTGCCCGACTCGCTGTTTGAGCGATTCATGCGCCGCACCTTTCCCTGATCTGCAAGTCCGTTCGTACAAGCCTCTGGGCGTGACTGTTGGAGAATCACCGTGATCGTCGACCACATTCGCATCATTCTATGGGTCAGCGGCGCGTTTACCCTGCTGCCGATCATTGTCTTTCTGCTTCCAGCACAGGGGCCAAGACTCCTCTTCGGAATCGAAGCACCCGAAGGGGCCGGTGGGCTGCTCACGCGACATTGGAGCTTGCTGGCGCCGAGCCTGGGAGCGTTACTGATCTATGCCGCGTGGCACCCGGAACTTCGCGTTCCGCTGATGTTGGCTGCAGGCATCGAGAAAGCTGGGCTCATCGGCTTGATCGTGGCGAGCTGGAAAAAACCGTACGTGACCCGCATGCGACCCATTGCCGCTTTCGACCTGGCCATCGTGTTGGTCTACGCCATCTATCTCTGCCGCGAACTTTGATTGACCACCCAAACCCGATCGGTTTAAGGAGAAACACACACAAAGGAGTACGGCTTACTTATCGACCGGCTTGATTCGCAGTGCGCGCTTGACCGCGTGTTACGACCCACCGCTTGCGTAGACGGTTAGGCACTCGACATGACCCGAAGCAGACAGCATTCGATTGGAGTCCAGAGGAGCGGCGATCCAACATCTACCGCCGAGCTGTTCATTCATTATGCTATCGCAGGTCAGCTTTCTCGAGAGTCTCGTATGAAAAGCCAGCTGCGGGTCATTGGGGCCGTTGCCCTGTCACTCGCCGTCTTCATGGTCGACGCATTTACGACGGTAAACGGCGCTATAGCTGTCGTCTACATCGTGGCAATTCTCCTGGTTGCCCCCTTGGGCTTACGAGCCATCATCGCGGCGGCGGCCGCCGCCGTGGTGTTCACGCTTCTGGCGTTCGTCCTGCAACACGGTGACAAGCTCAACAGTAGCGCGCTGATCCGCCTTGGCGTTTGCATCGTCGCCATCTCCTTGACGACAGTCCTGATCCTCCGGGACCGAGCCACCCGCACATCACTGGTTGAGCAGGCCAGGATTCTCGAGCTATCACACGACACGGTCATCATCAGGGACAAGAATGACGTCATCGTCTATTGGAACGACGGCGCCGAGAAACTGTACGGTTGGATGCGGAGCGAGGCGGTCGGCAAGCACTGTGAGAGCTTGCTCAAGTGCCAGTTCTCCTCGGAAGAAGTCCAGGCCGCCTTTGATCTGGAAGGCCACTGGACTGGTGAATTGATTCGTACGCGCCGCGATGGTGCGTCGCTTACCCTCGCGAGTCGCTGGCTCCAGCGTAAGGACGATGCGGGAAAGCCTGTTGGCGTCATTGAGTCCAGTGCAGATGTCACAGCGCAGTTGAAGCATGACGAAGCACGACGTGCGTCGGAACAACGCTATCGGACCATATTCGAGACTGCAGGCTTTGCTACCTGGGAGTCCAATTGGTTGGAATCCAAACGCGTTCTCGACCAATACACGGGCGACGTACGTCATTTGGAAGATTGGCTGTTGGCCAATCCCGAAATCACTCAAGCTGCCATCCGGGGAGCCATTATCCGCAACGCGAACCCCGCCGCGGTACGGCTATTCCATGCAGACAGCAACGAAACACTCTCAGGTACAAATCTGTGTGGCCGGTATCTACCCGATAGTTTCCCCGCCATCGCACAGCTACTTGCAACGTTGCTTAGAGGCGAACGCGGGGCAGAGAACGAAGTCCGCTTGAAAACGCTGACAGGGGACGTTGTCGACGTGGTCCTTCGCGTCAATATTCTTCCCGACTCACACGACTGGACACATGTCTTGGTCATGGCTTTCGACGTCACCGAACAGAATCTATCGCGTGCCCGGATCGAACAGACGTCGGCCGAGCTGGCTCATGCCGCCCGCGTCTCGCTGCTAGGGCAGCTCTCTGCATCCATCGCGCACGAAGTCAATCAACCACTCACAGCGATCCTCAACTACGCCCGCTCGGGCGAACGCTGGCTGTCGAGGGAAGATCCCGATCTGGTTGAAGTTTCTTCGAGTCTTCAGCGCATCGTGACCAACGGGAACCGGGCAGCGGAGGTGATCAAGCGAGTCAAGACGCTAGCCAGGAAGACCCTGACTCCCGCAGCAAGCTTTAGTCTCCCCGAGATCGTCGAGGACGCACTTGGACTCGTGCGGCATGACGCAAAGTTACAGGGCGTCAAGCTCAGGCAATCGTCGGACGGCCCTCTCCCCCTTGCTTTCGGTGACCGAGTTCAAGTGCAACAGGTTCTCGTGAACCTTATCGTCAACGGCCTCCACGCCATGCGAGATGTCGCCGATCGGAAGAAGGATTTGCGGATCTCTCTTGGCGTTGCACCTGAAGGGCTGCTTCGCGTCGAAGTACGGGATGTGGGTATGGGCTTTGCGCCGGAGGCCATTGGCAAGGTGTTCGATCCATTCTTCACGACCAAGGCCGAAGGCATGGGCATGGGCCTTTCCATCTGCCGCTCCATTATCGAAGCGCAAGGAGGGCACATCCAGGTGAACAACAATCAAGGGCCAGGCGCGACGGTAACCTTTACCGTCCCCGCGACTCCAGCAAACACATAGGCGAGGGTGCAACACCTATACATTCGGATGGTGGAGAACGGCATCCGAAACATGGAGAATGGCTCCGAAAGTCCCTGTACAGGGCATGGAGTTGTTCTTGAGCCAGGTTCATACCATCGGCGTTGTTGATGATGACGAGGATGTGAGGGATAGCATCGTCGCTGTCTTTCGCTCCGAGGGCATTGGCGTGTATGCCTTTTCAAGCGCAGAGTCCCTTCTGGCCTTCCCGCTGATCGATACGCTGGAGTGCCTGGTCACGGATCTTCACATGCCGGGAATTGATGGGTTCGGGCTAAGACGCGAACTGATGGACCAGGGAAAGCATTTGCCGGTAGTCATGATGACGGCATTCGCGACTCCCGAGGCGCGAGACATGGCAGATAGCCTCGGCATCGCGGAATTCCTTGAAAAGCCCGCCGATCCGGACGAGCTCTTGAAAGTAGTCAGGTCGCTTATCGCCAACTAGCAACACGTTCAATCGGCGGCTACCCAAACAGGTTGAGGCGCACCTTGGAAACTGCACTGATTTGCGTACTGGATGATGACCAAGACGTCAGGTCATCGTTGGAAAGCCTGCTGCGTTCCGCGGGATACAGCGTCCAGGGCTTTGCGACCCCCGAGGAATTCCTGGCGTGCGATGCGGCTGACACGGCCGTATGCCTGGTGCTCGACGTTCAGCTGGGCAGCGCCAACGGGCTGGATTTCCAGCAGGAGCTGGTCGAGGGTGACACGCCGATTCCTGTTATTTTGATCAGTGGTCACGGGGATATACCGATGACGGTACGCGCCATGCGCGCCGGCGCGGTCACCTTTCTATCCAAGCCTTTTGATGAGCATGAATTGCTCGCGGCGGTGCAAGAAGCAGCTACCCGGGCTCGGATCCGAAGAGCAGAGGTCGACGCCTTTGCTTCCGTTCGC
This sequence comes from Dyella sp. 2YAF14, assembly GCF_052114725.1. Classification (NCBI taxonomy): domain Bacteria; kingdom Pseudomonadati; phylum Pseudomonadota; class Gammaproteobacteria; order Lysobacterales; family Rhodanobacteraceae; genus Dyella; species Dyella sp. 2YAF14. Next base: position 167,293 of record NZ_JBFRFH010000007.1, read on the forward strand.
GCGAAGTTCGATAGCCTCTCTGCCAGAGAGCGCGAAGTTTTTGGCCTGGTAACCTCAGGTCTTCTCAACAAGCAGATCGCTGGTCGCCTCAATCTGAGCGAGATCACGGTGAAGATTCACCGGGGAAACCTGATGCGAAAGATGCAGGCCGAATCGTTGGCTAACCTGGTGCGAATGGCGGAGGCTCTTGGCATTCGCGAGCCGGTCTCCCGCTACAAACGCGACTGAGCAAGCGGCGCACGCTCTTCACGGTCGACCAAATTCCCAAAAGCGAGTTCGACCCACCGGCGTCATCGCTGGCGGGTCGACCTTTGCTCACTCCCGAATAAACGCCAGCAGATCGCGATTGAGCTCATCCTCGCGAGTGATCGGCAAGCCGTGCGGTGCGCCGGCGTAGATCTTCAACCTCGCGTTGGGTACCAGCTCCGCGGAGCGCTTGCCGGCGGCATCGATGGGCACAATTTGATCGTCATCGCCGTGGATCACCAGGGTCGGTACCCGAATGCGCTTCAGATCGTCGGTGTAATCGACCTCCGAGAACTCGCGAATGCAGTCGTACTGTCCCTTGATGCTGCCCATCATGCCCTGCAGCCAGAATGACTGGCGAACGCCTTCGGAAACCTCTGCATGAGGGCGGTTGTACCCAAAGAAAGGCAGCGTCAGGTCGAGGTAGAACTGGGAGCGGTTCTTGAGCACGGATTGGCGAATACCGTCAAAGACCTCAAGCGGCGTGCCATTGGGGTTATTCGCAGACTTCACCATGATCGGTGGGACCGCGCTCACCAGTACGGCTTTGGCGACGCGGGCGGCGCCTTGGTTTGCCACATAGCGCGCAACTTCACCACCGCCTGTCGAATGGCCGATGAGTACCGCGTCGCGCACATCCAGATGATCCAGTAATTCCGCCAGGTCGGCCACGTACTGGTCCATGTTGTTGCCTTGCCAGGTCTGGTCGGAGCGTCCGTGGCCTCGACGATCGTGCGCAATCACCCGATAGCCATGGGTCGCCAGGAACTGCATCTGCGAGTCCCACGCGTCCGAAGAAAGCGGCCATCCATGGGAGAAAACAACGACCGGCCCCGTTCCCCAGTCCTTGTAAAAGAGATTGGTTCCGTCTGACGTCTTGAAGGTGCACATGATGATGCCTCGTGTGGTGATGGTGACCACGATGGTTGGGCATCAAGCATGAAATGCAAAGATGGCGAAGGCTCATACAAAGGTATGTAGATAGCCCACGCCAGACGCTTTGGTGCATTGAATAGTGCTTAAAAGCAGCGGTTCAAGGCGCAGCATATGCGCATCTCTTGGCTGACTCATACCTTGGCATGAATATCGTCAGCTCGATGGTGTTGCTTAGATGCGCTCGTCCTCGGCATCGACTGATGTCGCAGAAGACGAACCCATCTCGGAGTTTCTCCGAGTCTGTCACTCGCTCACGGAGAACACCATGAAGCGCATCAACGGCCTTTTGGCCCTCATCATCGGAGCAGCCGTCATGTCTCAGTCCGTTTCCGCCGAAGACTTCAAGAACAACACGCACCTCGATCCCACCGTCCGGTCGTTCCTCACCGAACTCAGCAAGAACCCCAGCCCGTTCTGGCAGCTTCCGCAGCCCAAGCCGCAGGAGATCCTGACTGCCCTGCAGAACCAGACGCCGGTCGATATGTCGGGCGTGACGACGACGGAACGGACCATCACGCAGGATGGTCAATCCGTGAAGATCTACATCATGAAGCCGGATCATGCTGCAGCTAACCCCGGCGTCCTGTTCTTCATCCATGGCGGCGTGTGGATCGTCGGCAACTTCGACAATCACAAGCGCTTGTTGCGCGATCTCGTCGTCAAGTCCGGCCAGGTCGGCGTTTTCGTCGAGTACACCCCGCTGCCGCAGGCAAAGTTTCCGACTCAGCTGGACGAGACCTATGCCGCTCTTGTGTGGGTCGCGGCGCATGGCAAAGAAATCGGCGCAGACGGCAGCCGCATCGCGGTGGCCGGCAACTCGGTCGGCGGCAACATGACCGCAGCCATTTCCCTGATGGCCAAGGATCGCAAGGGCCCGAAGATTGCCTATCAGGTGCTGCTGGTGCCTGCGACGGATGCCAGTGTCGATAGCGAGTCCTACAAGAAGTTCGCTGATGGCTATTTCTTGTCGCGTGCCTTCATGAAGTACGGCTGGGATCTGTATGCGCCGGACGCCAAGACGCGTGACAACCCGTACGTCTCGCCGCTGCGCGCGAGCAAGGAAGAGCTGACGGGTCTTCCGCCGGCACTCGTCATCACGGCGGAAAACGATCCGCTCCGTGACGAAGGTCAGGCCTACGCCCGCAAGCTGACGGATGCCGGTGTTCCGGTGGCGGCCGTGCAGTACAACGGTACGATCCACGACTTTGTTGCGCTCAACGCTCTGCGCAAAGTGCCGACGACCGAAGCGGCCCTTGACCAGATCGCTGACGGCATCCGCGAGCACCTGAACTGATCGGACGCGGAGCCACGAACTTCGTCGTACGATCTGCGCCCTCCGCCGTCATTCGACGCTGGAGGGCGCTTTTTTTTGGCAAGCGTGAGGTCGAACCCATCCAGAAGAAGTTGCTTCCCCAAATCTTGCGGATGGTAAGATGTGCATAACGCTGCGGAGTCTAGGCGTCGCGTCTGCGACGGTTGTGCGATGACCAACGGTCCGAAAAAGACGTACCCTGCTGTGCAGAAACAGCGCACGCGGGTCGCCCGGTCGCCGTCGCCTGTCTTGCAAGGCCGGGAGAAGGACATCGCCCTGATCGATCATCTGATCGACCGGATCGATCAAGGCGGATCGGCGCTTGTTATCAGCGGCGATGCAGGTATCGGGAAATCTGCGCTTCTGGAAATTGCCAGGCACCGAGCCAAAGAACGCGGCTTTACCGCACTGCATATGACCGGCGTTCTTGCCGAGGTCCATTTGCCGTATGCGGCACTTGAACTCGCCCTTCGTCCATTGAAGAAGCAGATCGCAAGCCTGGTACCTCGGCAGCGATCCGCATTGTTGTCTGCCTTTGGCATGCATGACGACGGGGGAGCGCCTGACCTCTTCCTGGTCGCACTCGCGACCTTATTTGTTCTGAGCGAAAGGGCCACCTCAACGCCCATCTTGTTCATTGCTGACGACGTCCAGTGGCTTGATCAGGCCACTTATGACGTCTTGTCGTTCATCTCGCGCAGACTCAGTTCAGACCCCATCATTCTCCTGGTGGCCATACGCGACGGTTTCGATCGCCCCTTCGGAGACACTGACACGTTGCGGCTCAGGCTTTCGGAACTGGACGGTACCGATGCCGGGCAGTTGCTGGACACACACGCCCCCGATCTGTCGCCTGATCTACGCAGACTGTTCCTCACGGAAGCCGCCGGCAATCCGCTGGCGCTGTTGGAGCTGCCTCGCGGCAAACGCCCAACAGACGCAGGCGACCCGGCATGGCTTCCGTTGACCGAGCGTTTGGAACGCGCCTTCTCGTCTCGCTTGCCCGATCTTCCCGATGCTACCCGCACGCTGTTGTTCGTGGCAGCGGAGAATGATGGAGCATCGCTCCAGGAAGTGCTGCGTGCCGGCGAAGTCGTGCTGGGTGAGCGGGTGGGAGTCGATGTCTTGGCACCGGCCATCGCCGCCAGACTTATCGAAGTTGACAGAACGGAGGTGCGGTTCCGGCATCCCCTCGTTCGTTCCGCCCTCCATCAGGTGGCCGATCTGGCAACGCGCCAACAGATTCACGCCGCACTTGCCGCGACCATTGAGGGGCAGCTGGATCGTCGGTTGTGGCACCGCGCGGCGGCCATCATCGGGCCGGATGACGAGCTCGCAGCCGAGCACGATCGCATGGCGGAGCGCGCCTTGCGGCGAGGTGCGGTTGCGATGGCGATCGAGGTCCTGGAGAACGCCGCACGACTGAGCACCAGTGCAAGGGCGAAAAGTGACAGGCTTCTGCGGGCCGCCGAACTTGCGGCAGACCTGGGTCAACCGCAAGTGTTGGAACGCCTGTTGCGCCTGGTCGACGTGGACGAGTCGGACAACCTCACGCCCGTGCGCATCAGTTGGTGTCGTGAGATCAGCAAGCCCCCGGCGGTTTATGACGCCGCGAAAGTCGCGACCCTGATTGGCTTCGCCGCACAGGCCGACGCCGCTGGCGCGAAGGACCTGGCCTGCAATCTCCTGTGGCGCGCTGCGCAACGCTGCTGGTGGAGCAGTGCGAGTGGAGAACTCCGGGCCAGCATTCTCGTTGCGGCAAACCGGCTGGGCTTGCCAGAGGAAGATCCACGCCTGACCGCCATATCTGCCTATGTCGAACCGCTCCGGCGTAGCCGCAGCGTGCTCAATGCGCTGCAAAAGCTCACGGCCATCGACCACAGCGATCCGGCGATCGCGAGGGTCATCGCGACCACTCCCAACATCATTGGCGCCTTCGATTTCAGCGTGAGCATGCTCGCCGAGTTCAGTGCTGCGCTGCGCGCTCAGGGCCGGCTCGGCGAGCTCGCCCGCGTGCTTTTTGCCCGCGGATGGGCCGAAATGGAAGTCGGCAACTGGGCGGGCGCGATGAGGGAGGCCGAAGAATCCGCACGCCTTGCCGAGGAGACAGGCGGAACCTTATGGGTGGCCGCGGCCACTATCCTGAAAGCCAAGCTTGTGGGAATGCAGGGGAACCTGGACGAATCCGAAGCGTTTGCCGCGCAAGCGGAACGTCTACTTTTACCGGTTGGCGCCGGTTTCTTGCGGGCGTTGTTGCAGATCGCGCGCGGTGCCTCTGCCATCGGAGCAGGCCAGCATTGGCTGGCCTACGAACAGCTGCAGCGCGTTTTTTCGCCGGCCGACCCGGCCTTCAATTCAGGCCTTGAGTTTTTTGCGTTGGCGTATTTCGCGGAGGCAGCCGTTTTTTCCGGCCATCCGGACGCGGCCCGGCGTGTGATCGACCAGATCGAGCTGGCATCGGCCCCGACCCCGATGCCATGGGTCGAAACGATGCTCCATTACAGCAAGGCGTTGCTCGCTGCGCCGGCCGAAGCCGAACATTGGTTCCTGCTGGGCCTCGGCCCGGCTGCGAAGAACTGGCCATTCTTGCGTGGACGCCTGCTCCTTGCCTACGGCGAATGGCTGCGGCGGCAGCGCAGGCCTGCGAATGCAAGGGCTCCCCTGCGTGAGGCCCGCGACATCTTCGACGCACTCGGCGCCGCTCCCTGGAGCCACCGCGCACGCGAGGAGCTGCGCGCTTCGGGTGAATCCAGCCGCCAACGAACGGAGCGCATCTGGGAGACGCTGACCCCGCAGGAACTCCACGTCGCGCAGCTCGCGGCCGAAGGGCTTTCGAACAAGGAGATAGGGATCAGGCTGTACCTGTCGCACCGGACGGTTGGATATCACCTGCACCGAATCTTTTCCAAGACCGGTATTACATCTCGGTCGATGCTAGGCCCCATGCTCGCCGGCGTTGAAAACCCGGCAGGTTGATGGCCAACCGGTCATCAGACTGGTCATTTGACAGAAGCGACCATCCCCCCTCCAGGACTAGCTTTTCGCCATCCAATTCTTGGATGGAGAACGACCATGAAGCGCGTCTTTTCGCTCGCAACACTAGCCCTGGGAGCAGTCCTCATGACACAAGCCGCCTTTGCGGAGCCCGATGCCGCAACCGACCCCCGGATCGACCCCCAAGTCCGCGCCTTCCTGCGCGAAATCAACAAAGACTCAAGTCCATTCTGGGAGCTCCCTCAACCCAAGCCGCAAGAGATCCTGACGGGTCTGCAGAACAAGACCCATGTCGACATGTCCGGGGTGACCACGACCGAGCAGACCATCACCCAGGACGGTCAGACGGTGAAGGTCTACATCATGAAGCCCCAGCAGGTGACCGGTAAGCCGGGCGTTCTGCTGTTCATCCATGGCGGTGTCTGGATCGTCGGCAACTTCCAGAACCATCAACGCCTACTGCGGGACTTGGTGGTGGGCTCCGGTCAGATCGGCGTCTTCGTCGAGTACACATCACTACCGGAAGCTCGCTTTCCCACTCAGCTCGATCAGTCCTACGCCGTGCTGAAATGGGTCGCTGCCCACGCGGAAGAGTTCGGCGCCGATGGCAGCCGGATCGCAGTGGCCGGCAACTCGGTGGGCGGTAACATGTCCGCAGCGCTGGCGCTCATGGCGAAAGACCGGCATGGACCCAAGATCAGCTATCAGGTGTTGATGATCCCGGCGACGGACGCCAGCGTGGATACCGCGTCTTATCGAGAGTTCGGCACGGGGCGGTTTCTGGCCCGCGCGTTCATGAAATACGGCTGGGATCTGTACGCGCCGGACAGCAAGACCCGCGACAATCCCTATGTATCGCCGCTGCGTGCCACTTTGCAGGAGTTGAATGGACTTCCGCCGGCCTTGGTCATCACCGCAGAGAACGATCCTTTGCGCGACGAAGGCGAAGCATATGCACGCAAGCTCAAGGAAGCCGGAGTCTCGGTGATCGCCACACGGTACAACGGAATGATCCATGACTTCGTCCTGCTCAACGGCCTCCAGGCCGATCCCGAGCCGCAGGCCGCGATCCGCCAGATGTCAGCCGAGATCAAGGCCCACTTGGCGCAGTGATGCAGGTCTGTGAAGCAGAAGGCGGCGCCTGGACGCCGCCTTCTTGCCTGCGCGACCAGTCGTGACTCCAATCAAGCATGGAGCGCTCAGGATGCATCGGAGTGTCCCACGCCGGGTGGTGCAATCACCGCAGGACAAGTTCAAACAGGACTTGTTGGACTTCGCCAAGGCGTCATCGAGAAAGGTCGCAGCAGGAGTAAGGCTTCTGCCCTTCTCATCTCTCGCAGCAAGTGCAATAGAAAACACCTGATCGCGGATTTCGTGCACAGGCGGTGCTCATCACATCGGTAACGCCACTCACCGGCCAAATGCGCCGGAGGGCTTTTGTTTCTACGGATATTTTCTACGTTGGTATCAGGCTACCCATGAATGCCCGTACATGCCCAAAGCAAGACACCGAAGCTAGCGACAGGCTACTTCTTGAGCGCATCGCCGATGGCGATCGGGACGCTTTGGCGACGCTCTATTACGGTTATTACGAGAGCCTATGTGCGTTCCTGTATCGCCTGACCCGACACGCGGAGATCATCGATGAGGTGATCAATGAATGCTTCTGGATCGTCTGGCAAAAGGCAGCAGGCTTTCGACAGGCATCACTCGTATCTACCTGGATTATGGGCATCGCCTATCGCGCGGGGCTGAAGGCTCTGCGTCGGCGTGGTGCCGAACCTGTCGACGGAGATAACGTCAATCAATATCTCATCCCTTCAACCGATCCCGAGGAAGTTCGCGAGTTGCGAGATGGGATCACCAAAGGCCTCACCCCACTTAAGCCCAACCAGCGTCTGGTCTTCGAGCCCGTTTACGGAATTGGTCACAGCCTCGATGACGTGGCCACGATCACGGGCGTACCTGTGGGTACTGTGGGAAATGGTGTCAGGGACAATTGGGCATAGCTCAACCCGCCCAAATGTCCACACACCATTCTTCAAAAGACTGACTTCGCGCCGATCGCCCTTCCACTGCTTTTCATCTGCATATCTGCCTGGCCTCCTGAATTGAATTTCCATGCAGGCGGCCTTGCTTGTCCGCAGGGCGCGACGTCGCGGCTAAAACAGCCGACCCGAAAAATGCGTGGAGAATCCGCGCCTGTATCGGCCGTCCATTCGGAATCTTTACTCGACTTTGGAGGCCTGATGCGAGGTACCCAAAACGGCAACGCATACATCTGACCATAGCCTGAGATGGTCGCGTGCGCTCGCCTCCATCATCAGAAATTGCTCTGCAGAAACACGAGGCGCCCGATATGCGACGGGCCCCACAAAAGCATGCTTTGTCTTGCTTATGACATCGCAAAAACATACGCGCATATCGCAAGATGCCGTGGGCTCACTCCCCTACCCCAGCCCATCAATACAAGTAGAGCCACATACCGGCCGATAGCGCCGACGGGCTTCTATTCCCCTGAATATTTCAATATGGGCGTTAGGTCACTCATGAAGACCCGTTCCCACCGAGAGCAGGACACCGAGGCCATGGACAGGCTGCTCCTTAAGCGCATCGCCGATGGCGATCGAGATGCGTTGGCGACGCTCTACTACAACTATCACGGGAGACTTTGTGAGTTTCTCTATCGCCTGACCCGACATGCAGAAATCATCGATGAGGTGATCAATGAATGCTTCTGGGTCGTCTGGCAAAAGGCATCGGAGTTTCGACAGGCGTCCCCTGTCTCCATCTCGATCATGGGCATCGCCTATCGCGCAGGGCTGAAGGCGCTACACCGACGTGGTGCCGAACTTATCGATGCAGATTGCTTCACTCAAGCTCTGACGCCGTCGCCCAACGCCGGGAAACATTGCCAGTTGCGGGATCGGATCACCCATGGTCTTGCCCGCCTCACCTCCGACCAGCGCTTGGTATTTGAGCTGGTTTACGGCGCAGGCCATAGTTTGGACGACATAGCCGCCATCACTGGCATACCTTTGTGCACCGTGAAGGCGCGCCTGTTCCAGGCCAAAGCCAGTTTGCGCAATGTCCTTCCCTTCCTGGCCGGCGATTGAAACCATGCCGCTCAAACCTGGCGTGAGTGGAAGAGAAGGATGCGATCCACTGCGCCCTTGCTGTTACTGGCCGATGTCCAAGATCCGTTTCGGGTCGGAAGCGGATCCTTAGCGCCAAGGGAGTTCGAGTGGCCTGCCCATGTGCGCCAAGCCACTACGTTTCCTCAATAGACGCTCCTACTACTTGCGCTCCCCAAACCGATAAGTCGCCTGCAGGTAATACGCCCGCCCATACACGCTGTAATTGCTCGAGTTATACGGCGCACCCGACGTACCGGGATAACTGCCATCACGCGGCGGCATAGCGTTCAACAGATTGTTGACCTGCATCGAAAGCAGAAGGCTTGGCATCGGCTGATACGACACGCTGGCGTTGTAGCGGATCCATGGCGCCAACACGCCTGCGCCGGGATAGTCGTAGCCATTGTTGGAGGCGAGGTAGTTGGGTGTCTTGCCGTAGCGGTTGGCGTAGAGGGTGGCTGACCAGTTGCCGCGATGCCAGTTGGCCGAGGCATTGGCGCGCGTCTTGAAATCGGTGCTCCACGTGGGGTCGCGCAGACGGTCGACCATCGGATCGCCGGCGTACGGTTGATAGTCGTGCTTGAGCATGTCGGTGTAGGTCGCGGTGAAGTTCAGGTCGCCATAACGCCCAATGCCGAAGCCATAGCGAAAATCCGCCACCAACGCACCGATGACACGGCGTGAGACATTGACCTTGGTGCGATAGATCGACGTGATATCACCGATGGTGCCGTCGTTGGCAACGCCGGTACTGCGAGTGATCTGCGCCAAGGCGGTGCGGCAGGACGGTGTATTGATGTCCCGTTCGCCAAGCCGGCACAGCATCTCGTCGTTGAGCAGCGAGTCCACGCTCTGGTTCTGCACTTCGCCTTGCACGTTCCAGTGCAGGTAATCGACGCTGACCGCCATGCGGGACAACGGCGACCACACCACGCCGTAGCTCCAGGCGTTCGCTTCGATCGGCTTGAGCGCCGGGTTGCCCGACTGCTGGCCGAAGTACTGCACGTTGCCGTAGCGCGCCGGGCACTGGTCGATCTTGGGTCCGCGGTAACCAAGCGCGGCGCAATTGTAGTAATCCGTGGCGCTGCTGTAGAAGCCGCTCAAGCCCTGGAACTGATCGGATAGCGTCGGCGCCTTGAAGGCGGTGCCGACCTTGCCACGCAGCAGCAGCGTTTCGATCGGCCGATACTCCAGGCCGAGATTCCAGGTGGCGCTGGCCACCTGCTTGCCGGCCACCTTGTAGCTGTCATAGCGCGCCGACGCATCGACGGTCAGCTGACGCCACACCGGGGCGCGCAACTCCAGCGTGCCGGCGTAACGCGAACGATGGCCCGCACCCTGCACCGCCGTCGTGCCCCACACACCGCCATTCATCAGGCGCGCATCCGGTGTGTAATCCCACCCCTGGTTGCCGGTTTCCACCACCGCAGCGATTCCCGCATCGCCACCCGGCAAGGTGACCAGCGAGGCGTTGGTGAGCTGGCCGCGCGCCAGGTTGTCCCAGGTCTTGCTGCGGCTGCTGGTGTAGCCGGTGAAACTGCGGAAGTCGGCGACCGACATGGGGGTGTAGAACGCAGCGTAGTCGGGCGCGAAGCTGCGATAGCCGCGGCCGCGCGGGTCCGGCCCCAGGTCGGGGCCCAGCACGTGACTCACGAAGTAGTCGTTGATGGGGTCGGTCCAGCGCGCAAAGCCGCGCTGATTCAGCTGGTCGTCCGAATGCGTAAAGCCAAGGTCGTAATCCCACGCGCTGGAGCCCAGGCGCCCTTGTGCGCCCAGCGTGAGCATATAGGCGTTCTCCAGGGACTTGTTCATGATGGAGTCGTAGCCGCCCACGTCCTCTGGCGAAAACGCGCGCTGCATCTGCACGTAGTCACGCAACTTCGTGTCGTAGAAGTAGCGGTACTTGGCGCTGCTGCCCCACCACGTGTAATTGGAGCCTGTCGCGTAGCGGGTCTCGTTGTAGTTGTAGAGCAGGTCGCCATACAACTGCACGTGTTCGCCCGCATCGTAGCTGGCGTGCGTATACAGCTGCGCGTTCTCGGTGCCGTTGGCGAGCGTGCGGTAGCCCGGTGAATAGAACGAGCCGCAGTAGCTTCCATTGGGCGAGCGCACGCGATAGCCGGTGGTGCCGGCAAACTGTTCGGTCACGCGACTGCAGGCGCTGGCGTCGACCTTTTCCACGTTGATGTAGCGCCCGGTGGTGCCGCTCACCAGCAGATAATCGCCGCTGGCGATCGAAGGGCCGGTGCCGTCGGTGTTGCGCCGGCGGGTAAGCCCGCGCTGATAGCCCCAGATCGGATCGACGTTTTCGTATTGCACGCCACCCATCAGGTTGAAGCGGCCACGCTGAAACCCGTCACTGAAGCTCAGCCGCCTACTGACGCCACCACCTTCCTGATAGAAGCCGTAGCGCGCATCCAGCGACGCGCCATCGACATGCTTCTTCAGCACCACGTTGATCACGCCCGCGATCGCATCCGACCCATACAGCGACGACTGCGCGCCCGGCAGGATCTCGATGCGATCGACCAACTGCATCGGGATGCCGGACAAGTTGTTGAACACGTCCCGGCCGTTGTACAGCGCGGGGAAATTACCCATCGGCCGGCCATCGATCAGGTATTTGGTGAAACCCGGCGGCATGCCGAACAGGCTGAGCGTCTCCGCGCCCTGGGTGAACGAGGCGGAGCTCTGCGCACCCTGCACGCTGCCCGTGGCCACCGAGGATTGCTTCAACGCCTCGGCCACCGTGCCAAATCCGCGGGCCTGCAGCGACTCGCCGGAGATGATGATCAACGGCGCCGCGGTTTCGATCTCGACCTGAGGGATCAGCGAACCCGTTACCGTGATCGTTTCCAGTTTCTTAGTGCCGGGCTTTTGATCCGCATCGGCCTTGCGGCTATCCGTTTCCGCAGGGCGTGCGGATGCCTGCGGATCGGCGACGACATCCGGCGACACGCTCGCCGCACACAGACCCAGCAACGCGATGGCCAGGGTGGAACGACGGCGATAACGCAGCGCACCGGCCCCCATGATGGGCGGCCTTGCTGCTTCGTGAGGCGGCGCATTCCACACAGCGTGCGATGCGAAGGGGCGCGATGCGAACGACGGACACGTGCGTACCTGCAGACCTGGCCTAGCCATGATCGATTCCTTATGTCGTGAGAGGGTGGTTGGCGGATCGCGTGAGCGGCCATCAAAGGCGGCTAACGAAAGTCGGGCGGTGCGTCGGCGCGCGCCATTGAGCGGCCGGTGGTTGAGATGCCTCGCGCCTCGCGCGCCAGGTCATAGCGCGCCTGCAACACCAGCCAATAGAGCGCCGATGTATCCAGCGCGATGGCGAGCCGTATCGCGTGCCGTGGCGTAACGGATCGTTCGCCCGCGAGGATTTCCTTGATATGCACAGCAGGGATGCCGGTGCGCCGTGCGAATTGCGCGGGGTTGAGCCGCTCCGTACGCATGTAGTCGTGCAGCAGCACGTCCCCGGGAGAGCGCAGGCGCAGCGACGCATCGACGCCCAGGCGCGGCGCCAGTCTGATCAGTTCCATGGATTTCCTTCCCCTGTCGGACACGCCCTCAGAACGGGCGCGCACTTACGGTCATTCGCGTCAGCGAATGCCTGGTAGGTACATCAGCGATCCCCAGGTGGCGACGCACCGCCATGCAGGCCGATGCGCCGCCGGGGGAGATCAATGACCGGGTGGACAACTCACTCGAGGCGCGTCGCCGAGCAGCCTGGCGTACTGCAGCAGGCAGTGAACTGCGGTGTCGAGACTGGTGATCTCCGCCTCGGAAAGCGGCCACACCAGCGATCTGGCGGGGAACCCACCGGCTCTCGCCTTGCGCCATCGATCACTGTCGTGATGCAGGCGCGTCAGCGTGAGCACCGCCAGGGCGATGTCTGCGCGAGTGCTTTGCCGGAAGGTTTTCGGCCACGCGACGCCTGCGGTAGAAATGGCGTTGGGCGAGCCAGTGAGGGTGTCGTCAGCGGGAACTGACGGGCGAACGCGTGCCGTATGATCGCGGATAGCCATGATCAACTCTGAGGTAGTTGGAGATGGTTAGCGGGTCGTGGGTGTTGCTGCACTCACGGCTCGCGCTTCATGACTTGGGGTCATGGTCATTCGCGCGGCGTTGCAAGAAAAATCGGATGCGCGGATGGCTAGACGAAGCTAGCGATCAGGAATCGGCGTGTCTGTCGGGGTTATATGGGGCGGGCGTGCGCATTGCGGAGCGTGGTGGGTACGGCGGCGCTGGCTGGATTGAATGTCGGTGGAGGCTCACTGAATTACGCCGGCTTCGAGTTGCGCTTCGGTCCGAGAAGCGAACCCAATCCCGTTACCCCATCCGTAATACATCCCCTACAGCCAAACCGCCAAACTTCACTGGCTTACGCCGACGGCGATCGCTCACGACAACACACCGTGTTTCCGACTGTTTGATGCCCGCATCGCATGACACCGTTGGGGTTTCCCACGTGAAATGCGGTACGTATCAATGCGGCGATATCTGATTACGCAAGGGGCCAGGACGACGGCCGGCGGCACCGTTCTCGACGGCGCCACTAACAACACCATCAAGGGCGTACCCGTTGCTTATGTGGGGGCGCGCATCTATTGCCCCGCGTGCGGAACTACCGGCCACGGCGTGAACGTACCGCCGTTTCACAAGCAAACGCTGTTCGGTATACAGGTGCTACTGGACGGCGACAAATGTGTATGTGCATGCGTACCGTCGCCTACGCTCCTGAAATCGCAGGACCTTGCCTCGCATGTGTTTGAGAACGACGTTAAAGATGATGCCCATGCGCTGCGTGATGCCATGCTTTCCGCCAACGGCGCTGATCATGCGTTGACATCGGCGGGCGGCGCGACGCGCTGGGTATTACTGCGGGACAGTTCGACGGGCGAGCCGTTAGGCAATCATCCCGTCATTGTGGAAGCCAACGGGCGCAGAAGACACACCACGACAGACGCGGATGGATACGCGCGTGTCGCAAGCGACACGCCGTCGGACGTCATGTTGCACGCGATTTTCGTCGCCCCGCGACGCCCCCTGACTCCCACTCACGGAATCTGACAGCATGGCCGACTACTCAATAAAGCACTGGACAACAGCGACGACAGCAGTCGGAAGTGGCCGTGATGATGCTATCGAAGTCACCGTGAATAATCGCGCCGCAGTTCGTCAAGCCATCATTGATGCTGTGCAAGCGCAAGGCGTGCGAGTACAGACACGATCGGATTGGAAGGCGAAAACACCGGCCACAAGCCCAGAGCAAGATTGGGATTACACACAAATTGCGATACATCATGCGGGCAACAGCTTTTCATGCTCGGCCGATGGCGCGATGGAAATGCGCAAAGTCGAAGCAACCGATTTAGGACGCTTCGGGCAAGTCAGCTACCACTACGCCATAGATTGCAAAGGCATCATCTATGAAGCGCTAGACATTCGGTATAAGGGGAGCCACATCGAACTCGGCAACACAGGAGCCATCGGCATTGTCTTGCTAGCCAACTTGAGCCTGCCTGGCGAGGCAATGGACGATGGCCCCAGCATTTCAAGAAAATATCGCGATAGCGGACTTAAGGCGGCCGCCGTTGAATTGGCGGGGGTAACAAAGGATGCCCTCGATTTTGGCTATGACGTGCCGACTGAGCCGCAGATCGAATCGGTGTCAGTCCTTTGCAAGAGCTTGGCGAGCTACTTCAACATAGCCGTCGTTGGCGGCCATCGCGAGTTTGCAAACAAGCTGGGCACGAGCCGCGCATGCCCAGGTGCCTACGGCTTGGTAATCTCAAACATGCTGCGCCGCCAGTTGAACGCGTCGGCACCGTGAGAGCGGCAATTGCATGGTTTGCAGCCGCGGCGCTATTGGTAGCTAGTGTCCCCGTTTGGCGCTATCACATGGGAGTCGAGCGCACCGTTACCGATGATGAGGAAACGGGCGTGGTGTGGGAGTGGTTCGTCAAGCACAAAGGAACTTGGCAGTATCGCTTTCAGAATCCTGCCCGGCCATACCTGCACGCCAAAGAGATCGACGAATTAACGCCAGCCGAAAAGGCCAGCTTTCACGAATTCTGCGAAATACGGTATGGCGCGAGCGATGCGGAGCAGTGCTATCGCATGATGTGCACACACTCGGCGGGAGCGACGGATGGGTGTCGACTATACGCCCCGGCCTTGCCGGGCGCCGGGCGCAAGCAGTGAGTCGACTGCTGTGGCTTGGTGTGGTGACAGCGTGTGCTGCTGCCGGTGCGCCTCTATTGTCGTAGAACAGATTCCGCGCCCCATGCGCCGCCCGATGCGGCGACCGAATGCGGGGTCAGAGTGGCCTTTTCATGAAGGCTGGCGACAACAGCGCGCCCTGCCCCAGGTTTGGAGAACTGCCCTGAAGTCGACGAACAAGGCGCCCTAAGGGCATTGCAACTTTCGCCGCCGCGAACCGGGCCGCACGCTGGGTAACGGCGCAGTACATAGATAGGGCACGCTCTCCTCACGAATTTTGGTGCTTGCGGCAGTCAAGGACTGCCGCTTTGGACGTCGGTGACACCCAGTAGCTGATTAGTGCGTCGTGCATCAGGCTGCCGTCCTTTGCAAACATGTCCTTCCCGTTTGCAAGAGAGAACTTCAAGACACGGCGTTTCTGATGCACCCCCGTAAATAGCGTGACAAGGATCGTGGCATTGGGTCCAAATCGGGCGTGTCCTAGATTTTGTGTAAACGGGCCTTTGGCAGGACACTGCCACCTGACCCGGAGACACCATGAGTCCACGCAAGCACGACGTGCCCGACGAGCTGCTTAGCAGCCTGTTGGCCAACTACAAGAAGCCCGAAGACCTGATC
>NZ_JBFRFH010000008.1:0-182406 GCF_052114725.1 Dyella sp. 2YAF14
GGCGGGCGTTTCGATCGGCTGCCGCCGCTCGAGTCACTTTTCTTTTGCTGGCCCAAAAGATCCCACGGGACTAGCTTCGCGTCGAAAGTAACCCAAAGAAAATGGCCTGATAACGCCCGCAGCATCGTGTTGGGATAAGCCCGAACGCTTGAGGTGCGTCGTGGTGGGACAACCTCCGAGGGTACACAGGGGGTAGTTCAAAGCGCTGCGCAACGCGCCCGAATCGCTGAGGACTTAGAGCGGGGCCTCGCTTCGCATCGGCTTTGGGCATCGCTCATTTTCTCTCCAACGCCCGCTTGTCTGTGGGAGCGCACCCTGTGCGCGACAGCCACGCTGGGGTGTACCGCTCCGTAGGTTTGTCGCGCACAGGGTGCGCTCCCACAAAGAGCCGACCGGCAAGATTGATCCGCACCCACGAACCTGCGTCCCCCTTGTAGGAGCGCACTTGTGCGCGACCGCGGCGCTCGGATGTACCGCTCCGTCGGTTGGTCGCGCACAAGTGCGTTCGTACAAAAGACCTGCCCGACCCAGTAGCGCCTGGCGTTGTTCGGCTCTTGATGTGGCTCTTCGCCCTCGGGGTCCCCGTAACCCGCCCGCGCACCTGGAGGGCCGCAGGCCCGGAAGGCGCGTCATCCGGGGTGCCGTTTCTTTTGGTTACTTTTCTTTGGGCAAGCAAAGAAAAGTAACTCGGGCCGCGGCAGCGGCACGAAAGCCCGCGGCAGGCGAGCCAGATCGCGGGAACACGACAACCAAAACCGAGGCTCTGGATGACCAGCTGTTCGGCTGTTGAAGAGCGCTTCCTGCCTGCGCCGGTATGACGAGCAAGGACTGAGGCTCAGGATGCCCAGCTATTCGGCTGTTGAGGGGCAACCTCCGGCCCGTGCCAGGGCGCCAGGCAAAAGAAAACCGGCTAGTGCCGGCCACTTCCCCAGGCACACAAAAAAGCCGGCTTCCGCCGGCTTTCTCGCCAACCCAAGATTCAGGTAACGAGGCTGGCTTACGCCAGCTCGTGGATCTTTGCGTTGAGGCGGCTCTTATGGCGAGCAGCCTTGTTCTTGTGGATCAGGCCGCGGGCAGCGTAGCGGTCCATGACCGGCTGGGCAGCGGCAAAGGCTTCAACGGCGGCAGCCTTGTCCTTGGCCTCGATGGCCTTGACGACCTTCTTGAGGGCGGTGCGCACCATGGAACGGGCGCTGACATTGCGCAGGCGGCGCTGCTCGGACTGGCGCGCGCGCTTCTTCGCGGACTTGATGTTGGCCAAGGTAGAACTCCGAAATGAATTGCTGGGTTGGAAAAAGACGGCAAGTATGCGGCTAATGAGCCGCTGCGTCAACAGCTTAGCCGTTTGTCAAGGCGCTCCGCGGAGCGCCATGCCACCGCCATGGTGGCCAAGGGGAACGGTCGGCCTCGATTATGCCACGTCTGCGCTGTCATCTTTCCATTCCGGGCTGTCAAACTACGCGCCTTTCGCCACCGGGGCAGAGGGGCTCCGGTGCGCAGCGCGTCTCACCAGCATAGGTACGACCTCAAGGCATGAAGTCTCCCAGCATGTTCCGCGGGCTGCTGTCATTCAGCAGCATGACCATGATTTCACGCGTACTCGGGCTGGTCCGGGACATGTCGATCAATGCCACCTTCGGCGCCAATGCGGCCACCGATGCGTTCTGGGTGGCGTTCCGCATTCCCAACTTCATGCGCCGCCTGTTTGCCGAAGGCTCGTTCTCGACGGCCTTCGTGCCCGTCTTCACGGAAGTGAAGGAGAAGCGCAGCCATGAGGATTTGAAGCAGCTGATGTCCCGCGTGTCCGGCACGCTGGGTGGGGTGCTGCTGGTCATTACCGCGCTGGGGGTGATCTTCGCGCCCCAGGTCGCTGCGCTGTTTTCGCAGGGCGCGGCCGATACGCCGGAAAAATTCGCGTTGACGGCGCAACTGCTGCGCCTGACGTTTCCTTTCCTGCTATTCGTTTCGCTGACGGCACTGTGCGGCGGGGCGCTCAACAGTTTCCACAAGTTCGCCTTGCCGGCGCTCACCCCGGTGATCCTCAACCTCTGCATGATCGGCGGCGCGCTGTGGCTGTCGAAGTTCGTGCATCCGCCGATCATGGCGATGGGTTGGGCGATCATGGTCGCGGGCCTGCTGCAGCTGCTGTTCCAGCTGCCGTCGTTGCGCGGGCTGGATCTGCTGACGCTGCCGCGCTGGGGCTGGAGCCATCCGGATGTGCGCCGCATTCTTACGCTGATGGTGCCGACGCTGTTCGGCTCGTCGATTGCGCAGATCAATCTGTTGCTCGATACGGTGATTGCGGCGTATCTGATGACGGGTTCGCAAAGCTGGCTGTCGCAGGCCGACCGTTTCCTTGAATTGCCGCTGGGCCTGTTTGGCGTGGCGCTGGGCACGGTGATCCTGCCGTCGCTGTCGCGTCACCACGTGACCACCGACAAGGACGGTTTCTCCAAGGCGCTGGACTGGGGCTTGCGCATCACGCTGCTGATTGCCGTGCCGGCGATGTTTGCGCTGATGCTGCTGGCCAAGCCGCTGGTGGCGACCTTGTTCCAGCATGGCCAGTTCACGCCGTTCGATACGCGCATGGCGACGTTGTCGATCACGGCGCTCAGCTTTGGCTTGCCTGCGTTCGCGTTGGTGAAGGTCGCCCTGCCGGCCTTCTATTCGCGTCAGGACACCCGCACGCCGGTGCGCGCCGGTGTGGCCTCGCTGGTGGCGAACATGGTGCTCAATGTGATCTTCGTGGCGATGCTCTATGTGCTGTGGGCAACGCCGGCACAACGCCAGCTGCCGTGGCTGGATGGCATTGCCGCCGTGCCGGGGCTGCACATGGCGCTAGGCATGGCGAGCGCCCTGGCGAGCTATATCAACCTGGGCCTGTTGTGGCACTGGTTGCGCAAGGCTGGTGTGTATCAGCGTCAACCCGGCTGGGCGCGCCACCTGATGCGTCTGGTGCTGGCCTGCGTGGTCATGGTCGTTGTGCTGCTGGCCGGCATGTGGGTCTGGCCAGACTGGACCGATGCCGGCAAATGGACCCGTGTGTGGCACCTGGCCGTGCTGGTATCGGCGGGCGGCGGCGCCTATGTGGTGACTCTATTTGCCGCGGGCTTCCGCCTGCGCGAACTGCGTGGCGTCTGACCTTTTACAGGCCAAAACGCAGCCTGCCAGCCGCTATACTCGCCCGATGATGAGACTTTCCAGGGATGTCGCCGGCCCCAGTCTGGCGCCCGGCGGCAGCGTCGTAGCCGTCGGCGCGTTCGACGGCCTGCACCGCGGTCACCAGGCCCTGCTTGCGCAGGTGCATGAACGCGCCGCCAAGCTTGGGCTCACGGCTATCGTGGTGAGCTTCGAGCCGTTGCCGCGCGCTTTTTTCTCACCGGAGCCGGTGGCCAGGCTGTCCAGCGTTCGCGAAAAGCTGCGCGGCTTTGACGAAGCTGGCATGGGGCAGGTGCTCTTGTTGCGCTTCAATCGAGCCCTCACCTCTATGTCGGCGGAGGATTTCATTCGCCGCGTACTGGTGGATCGGCTGAACGCGCGCGAGGTGTGGGTAGGGGCGGATTTCCGCTTTGGCCATAAGCGCAGCGGCGACGTGGCGATGCTGGAGAGCGTGGGTCCCGAACTGGGTTTCACCGCCCGCACCATGCCCTCGGTGCTGCTGGATGGCGCGCGGGTGTCGGCCACGCGGGTCCGCATGCTGCTGGCGGCCGGCGAGTTTTCCGGCGCGGCGCCGCTGCTGGGCCGGCCGTTCGTGATCGAAGGCAAGGTGGAATACGGCAAGCAGTTGGGTCGCCAGTTGGGCTATCCCACCGCCAATATCCACCTGCGCGACCGCAGCAGCCCGGTACACGGCATTTTTGCGGTACGCGTGGGCCTGGGCGAGAGCGAGTGCAGCTGGCCCGGCGTGGCCAGCCTCGGCGTTCGTCCCACCGTGAACGAGGTGCCGGAGCCGCTGCTGGAAGTGCACTTGTTCGACTTCGAGGGCGATCTCTACGGCCAGCGCATGGCGGTGGAATTCGTCGCCAAGCTGCGCGATGAGCAGAAATTCGACAACCTGGACGAGTTGACCGTCCAGATGGCCAAAGACGCGCGCCAGGCCCGTGAGTTGCTGGGCATGAATCCGCGTCTCAGCGAGGCGTAACTGCCTCAAATCCGGTAACGTTGGCGCTTTCGCCGTGATGGTTGAAGCGCCGGCCCCAGGGCCATGGCGCTGCCGAGGCGACACCCGACAACCCGACGATCAGAGCATCCCCAGGCAATGACCCAGGATTACAAGAACACCATCAACCTGCCGCAGACGGAATTCCCGATGCGCGGCGACCTCCCCAAGCGCGAGCCCAAGTGGCTGGCCGATTGGCAGCAGGTGGGCCGCTACGAGCAGATTCAGGAGCGCGCCGCCGGCCGCGACAAGGTGTTTGTACTGCATGACGGCCCGCCGTACGCGAACGGTGCGATCCACCTAGGTCACGCGGTGAACAAGGTGCTCAAGGACGTGGTGGTGAAGTCGCGCCTGCTGGCCGGTTTCCGCGCGCCCTACGTGCCGGGCTGGGATTGCCATGGTCTGCCGATCGAAGTGGCGATCGAAAAGAAATTCGGTCGCGTGGGCGACAAGCTCGACGCCGCTGCGTTCCGCCAGAAGTGCCGCGAGTACGCGCAGCAGCAGATTGATCTGCAGCGCACCGACTTCAAGCGCCTGGGCGTGCTGGGCGATTGGGAACACCCGTATCGCACGATGGACTTCAAGTACGAAGCGGACATGGTGCGTGCGCTGGCCAAGATCGTGGGCAACGGTCACGTCGTGCGCGGCGCCAAGCCGGTGTACTGGTGCTTCGATTGCGGTTCGGCGCTCGCCGAAGCGGAAATCGAATACGCCGACAAAGTCTCGCCGGCCGTTGACGTCGCTTATGACGCGGTCGACCCGAAAGCGCTGGCACAGAAGTTCGGTGTCGATGCGGGCGACGCCATCGTCGCCATTCCGATCTGGACCACCACGCCATGGACGCTGCCGGAAAGCCTGGCAGTGTCGCTGGGTGGCGAACTCGAGTACGCGCTGATCGAAGGTCCGGCGCGCGAGGGCCAGCGCGTGCTGCTGGTGATCGCCAGCGCTCTGGTCGAAAAGGCCGCGCATCGTTACGGCATCGACGAGCCGAAGGTGCTCGGCCATGTGGCAGGGCAGACGCTGGAAGGCGTGCTGCTCAAGCATCCGTTCTATGCACGCGAAGTGCCGGTGTTGATTGGCGACCACGTGTCCGCCGAAGACGGTACCGGCGCCGTGCACACCTCGCCCGACCATGGCGTGGAAGACTTCGTCGTCTCGCGCAAGTACGGCATCGAAACGCTGAACTACACCGAGGCGCGCGGTACGTATCGTGCCGATACGCCGGCCGCGCTCGATGGCACCGTCATCGCGGGCAAGCATCTGTGGAAGGCCAACGACGAAATCGTCGAGCTGCTGCGTCGTCGCGGCGTGCTGCTGGCGTTCGCCAAGATCGAACACAGCTATCCGCATTGCTGGCGCCACAAGTCGCCGGTGATCTTCCGCACCACGCCACAGTGGTTCATCAGCATGGAGAAGGAAGGCCTGCGCAAGACCGCGCTCGATGCGATCAAGCAGGTGCGCTGGGTGCCGGGCTGGGGCGAAGAGCGCATCGCCGGCATGGTGGGCGATCGTCCCGACTGGTGCATCTCGCGTCAGCGCACCTGGGGCGTGCCGATCGCGCTGTTCATCAACAAGAGCACGCAGGAACCGCATCCCGATTCCGTCGCGTTGCTGGAACAAGTGGCCAAGCGCATCGAGCAGGGCGGTATCGACGCGTGGTACGCGCTCGATGCGGCCGAGCTGCTCGGCGATCAGGCGAAGGACTATGAAAAAGTCCTCGACGTGCTCGACGTGTGGTTCGATTCCGGCGCCAGCCACTTCACCGTGGTGGGACAGCGTCCCGAACTGCAGCAGGGCAATGCGAGCAGCTACAAGGTGATGTACCTGGAAGGTTCGGATCAGCATCGCGGCTGGTTCCAGTCCTCCTTGCTCACCTCGTCGGCGATGTTCGCCAAGGCGCCGTACAACGACGTGCTCACCCATGGTTTCACCGTGGATGCGCAGGGTCGCAAGATGTCCAAGTCGATGGGCAACGGCATCGAGCCGCAGGACATCATGAAGAACCTGGGCGCGGACATCCTGCGCCTGTGGATCTGCTCGACCGATTACCGCAACGAGATGTCCTTGTCGGACGAAATCTTGAAGCGCGTATCGGATACGTATCGCCGCATCCGCAACACCGCGCGCTTCCTGCTCGGCAACCTCGACGGTTTCGATCCGGCCAAGCATCTGGTGCCGGTGGAAGAAAGCACGCTGCTCGACCAGTGGGTGGTGCAGCAGGCGTACGACGTGCAGCAGGCGGTGACGGCGGCATACGACCGCTACGATTTCCCGGAGATCGTCCAGCGCGTGCAGAACTTCTGCACCAACGAGCTGGGTGCGCTGTATCTGGATATCACCAAGGATCGGCTGTACACGATGCCGACCGAAAGCCATGGCCGCCGCAGCGCGCAGAGCGCGATGTACCGCATCGCCGAAGCGCTGGTGCGCTGGCTGGCGCCGGTGCTGACGTTCACGGCCGAAGAAATCTGGCAGCACATGCCGGGCAAGCGCAGCGAGAGCGTGCTGTTCGAAACCTGGTATGACGGTCTGGCAGCCACGCAGGGTTCGCCGGAGCAGCGTCGCTACTGGTCGGATCTGCTGGCGATCCGCGATACCGCGTCGCGCGTGCTCGAAGGCATGCGCAAGGCCGAGCAGATTGGCGCATCGCTGGAAGCGAAGGTGGCGATCCATGCCGATGCTGCCGTGGTTGCGCGCTATCAGCCGGCGGCGTCGGAACTGCGCTTCTTCTTTATCAGCTCGGATGTGCGCCTGGATCTGGCCGGTGGTCAGCCGGCGGACGCGGTGCTGACCGAGCTGGAAGGTGCGGACGTATGGGTGTCGGCAACGGTGAGCGACGCGGCCAAGTGCGTGCGTTGCTGGCAGCGTCGCGATGATGTCGGCACGCATGCGGCGCATCCGGAACTGTGCGATCGCTGCATCAGCAATGTGGAAGGGCCGGGCGAGAATCGTCGCTGGTTCTGATTTTTCTTCCTCTCCCCTCCGGGGAGAGGATTGAGGTGAGGGGCGGGTGCTCGCGGGATGGTTAAAAAATGCCGTGTCGCTCGCTTCAACGCTCTCGCAAGATTGGCCCCTCACCCCAACCCTCTCCCCGCAGGGGAGAGGGAGTATCTGCGCAAGATATGGCTACTCATGAAACCCAAACCCAACGCCCTTTCCTGGCTCGCGCTCTCCCTCGTCGTCATCGTGCTCGATCAACTGAGCAAGTGGTGGGCGCTTGCGGCGTTGCAGCCGGCCGGCACACCCCACCCGGTAATTCCCGGTTTCCTCAACTGGACGCTAGCCTTCAACAGGGGCGCGGCTTTCAGCTTTCTCGCCAACAACGACGGCTGGCAGCGCTGGTTCTTCGTGCTGCTTGCGGTTGTAATCAGCGGCGTATTGGTCGTTTGGCTATCGCGCACGCCGCGCGGCGACTGGAAGACGGCGATGCCGCTGGGCCTGATCGTGGGTGGCGCCTTGGGCAACCTGATCGATCGCCTGCACGCCTCGCAGGTGACGGACTTCATCCACGTGTATTTCCGCGAGTGGAATTATCCGGTGTTCAATCTCGCCGACTGTGGGATCACCGTGGGCGCCGTGATGCTAGTGGTTTTTGGCTTATTTCAGGGCAAGGCTAAGGCCTGACCCCGCCCTCACGTACGGTGGTACCGGCCGTGCGATAATGCCTACCAGTCAGTCTGCCAGGTCCGGAGCTTCCGTGGACATCCTGCTCGCCAATCCCCGTGGTTTTTGCGCTGGTGTGGATCGCGCCATTGCCATCGTCGAACGCGCGCTCGAATCCTATGGCGCCCCTATTTATGTGCGCCACGAAGTGGTGCACAACCGCTACGTGGTCGACAAGCTGCGCGCCGATGGCGCCGTGTTCGTCGAAGAACTGCACGAAGTGCCGGATGGCGCCACGGTGATCTTCAGCGCGCATGGCGTGTCCAAGGCTGTGCGCGAAGAAGCCGACCAGCGTGGCCTCAAGGTGTTCGACRCCACCTGTCCGCTGGTCACCAAGGTGCATATGGAAGTGGCGCGCCTGGGTCGTATCGGCCGCAGCGTCGTGCTGATCGGCCACGGTGGTCACCCCGAAGTCGAAGGCACCATGGGCCAGTGGAACCCTGCCAACACCGGCGAGATCCTGCTGGTGGAATCCGTGGAATGCGTGGCCACGCTGGAACCGAAGTTTCCGCACGAGTTGTCGTACGTGACCCAGACCACGCTGTCGGTGGACGACACCAAGGCGATCATCGAAGCGCTGCGCGCGAAATTCAGCGACATCGAAGGCCCGCGCAAGGACGACATCTGCTACGCCACTCAGAATCGTCAGGATGCCGTGCGCCGCCTGGCCGCCTCGGTGGATCTGATGCTGGTGGTGGGCTCGGTCAACAGCTCCAATTCCAACCGCCTGCGCGAACTGGCGGAGAAAGAGGGCGTGCGTTCCTTTCTTATCGACGGGGCGGAGCACATCGAGCGCAGCTGGCTCGACGGCGTCACCCACATCGGCCTCACCGCCGGCGCATCGGCGCCGGACAAGCTCGTGCGCGACGTGATCGCGCGCCTGCAATCGTGGGGCGCCGGCACGGTGCGCGAACTCGACGGCGAGCCGGAGACGATCACCTTCGCGCTCCCTAAGGAACTGCGTCTGGTCGGCGGCGTTTCCGCGAGTCTTTGAGCGCCGACATCTTGCGCGGTTCGGCTGCGCTCCGTAGAATTGGCGGTTCCTCGCCGGAATAGCTCAGTTGGTAGAGCGGCGCATTCGTAATGCGTAGGTCGTAGGTTCGATTCCTATTTCCGGCACCAGCATCAAGAAAAAGGGCCTGCGCAAGCGGGCCCTTTTTTTTGTTTCCCGCGAACGCCAACAGCAGCGCTCCGGTTCGGGCGCCATCTCGCTTGCGTAATAAATTGCGAGCCAGCGGCTTGCCTCGCTGATGCGACCATAACTGCTAGAACAGTTATATCTATATGATTCTATAAGGCTTGGACGAAAAAATGCGGCTCCGATCACAGGGCCCAAGCCTTCGTCTACCGCTCATCGGCAAGTTCTTACCGTCCATCACGAAAGAATTTACGAAATGTTTTGTAGGCCCTAGGCTGAATCTCAAGTAGTCAGAAGGGGCTGACCATGTGTGTAAGAGCGATAGGGGGCGCCGGCAGCGGTGCCGGGCGTGCTCAAACCGGCTTCACGCTGGTCGAGTTGATGGTGACGCTCACGGTGATCGTGGTGTTGACCGCCATCGCCGTGCCGAGCTTTCGCAGCCTCACACTTTCCAATCGCCTGACCGCTTCGGCCAACGAGATCGTGGGCACCATCCAGGTAGCGCGGATGGAAGCGATCAAGCGCAACGCGCGCACACAGCTGTGCAGCAACTCCACCACCAGCAACGCTGCCGACGCCTTGGGCCAGGCCTGTGGAACAGCGCTGGGCGCTGTGGTGGCCACGACGGCGTCGGGTCCCGTGGTGGTGCGTGAGAGTCAGCTCGATCTGAC
The DNA here is from genome assembly GCF_052114725.1 of Dyella sp. 2YAF14. Classification (NCBI taxonomy): domain Bacteria; kingdom Pseudomonadati; phylum Pseudomonadota; class Gammaproteobacteria; order Lysobacterales; family Rhodanobacteraceae; genus Dyella; species Dyella sp. 2YAF14. The sequence continues at coordinate 9,632 of NZ_JBFRFH010000008.1, forward strand.
CGGCTCGGTAATCGTGGCGGGCAACATGACGGCGCTGCGCTTCAACGCACAGGGCATCGCGCACGCCACCAGCAGTTCCGCCCCCTATGCAGGCCAGGTCATCGATATCTGTACACCGGCGCTGCGTGCCGAGAATCATCGGGTGATTCGAATGGTGGCCGGCTCGGTCGTGCAGACCGACACGACAACGACAGAGTGCTCCTCATGACGACGCATTGTTTTCGCATTCGCCGGCCTTGCCGTCGCGCCCATGAACCTGGCGCCGCGAGCGCGCAGCGTGGCGTTGGTCTCATCGAGGTCCTGGTGGCGGTGTTGCTGCTGTCCATTGCGTTCCTCGGCGTCGCGGCATTGCAGGCCAAGTCGCTGTCCACCAACAACAGCGCGATGGCGCGCAGCATGGCGACGATGGCCAGCTATTCCATCCTGGATGCGATGCGGGCTGACTACGACTTGGCTCGTTCGGGCGGCTACAACACCTCGTCGCCGATGAAGGCCAGTGCTTGCCCTGCTGCCGATACGACGGTCAAGAACACGCAGTTGAACGACTGGTGCGTGCAGCTGGGCCAGACGCTCGGCGCGAGCGACACCACGACGGGCAGCATCGCCTGCACCGGCACGCGGGGTGACTGCACGATCACCATCACCTTCGACGACAGCCGCGCCGGGAAGGGTGGGGCTAGCAACCAGACCGTCGTGACGAGGGGCATGCTATGACGCCGCGACTGCTCCGTTCTGCGATGTATCGTCGTCACGCCGTGCGCGGCTTCACGCTCATCGAGCTGATGGTGGCCATGCTGCTGGGCCTGGTCGTGATGGCTGGTGTCGGTAGCGTGTTTCTTTCCAACCAGCGTGTGTATCGCACCAATCGCGCGCTCAGCGATGTGCAAGACAACTCGCGTGCAGCGTTCGAGCTGCTGGCGCGGGACATCCGCAATGCAGGCCTGACCGCTTGCAGCAATAGTGGTCGCGTTGCCAACGTGCTCAATATCGGGCCGGTCAACGGCGGCACGACCTGGTGGGGCAACTGGTCCAATGCCGTGCGTGGATTCGAAGGCAACGACACCGATGTCGCCGCAGGCACCGGCGATGGCGATCGCATTGCAGGACAGGCCTCGCTGCAATTGCTCGGTGGCGAAGATGCGAGCTATAGCGTCGCGTCGCACGATCCCAGCACGGCGACGTTTGCATTGAACGAAGCCAGCACGGATCTGGCGGCAGGCGATGTATTCATCGTGTGCGACTACGACCATGCGGCCATCTTCCAGTCCAACAGCTATAGCGCCACGGCCAAGACCATCGGCCACGCAACCACCGGCGGCAATTGCTCGACCGGCCTGGGCTTTCCGACGTCTTGTGGCTCGGCCAACTTCTACACGTTTGGCGCCAACGCTTATGTCACGCGCCTGAATGTCTCGGACTGGTACGTCGGCAAGAACCCGGCCGGCACCCGGTCGCTGTATCGATTGGGCCGCGCAGGCGGCACGCCGACACGCCAGGAAATGGTGCGTGGCGTGTCCGATATGCAGCTCAGCTATCACCAGAGCGATCTGGCGGGTACGCCGTTCGTCAAGGCCAATAACGTCACCAACTGGGGCAACGTGAATGCGGTTCGCGCCACGCTGACCATGCAGAGCGCCGACGATCGCGCGAGTACGAGCAATACCTCGCTGGTACGCAGCTTCACCGTGACCACCACTGTGCGCAACCGGGTGCTGTGAGATGAGTGCCATGATTCCTCAAGCGGTATTTCCCCAGAGCATCAACTCGAACCGGCGCATGCGCGTGATGCGGGCATCGCCCAGGCACGAGCGAGGTGTCGTGCTGGTGGTGGCCTTGCTGCTGCTGGTGGTCGTGACCCTGGTCGGCTTTGCCGCCGTGCGCGGCACCATCATGCAGCAGAAGATGGCCGCCAATCATTACGACCGGCAGATCGCGTTCCAGAGCGCGGAGGCCGCGCTGCGTGCCGCGAAACTGCGAATCACCGGCAATCCCGGCGACATCGCGCGCAACTGCCGTACCGGTTCGAGCGCATGCCTGTCCAATCCGTTCAACGATCCGAATTTGCCGTCCGGCAGCATCCATGATGTTGCCGAGGGTACGGCGGATGGCCAGTTCACCAAGGCATCCGTGGCGGCCAGCCAGCCGCAGTACGTGATCGAAAACATGGGCAACTGGGCTGATCCGACTTCCGATACCGGTTTCGATCAGAGCGCCAATTCCTACAACTACGGCAACTCCGGCGGTTCGACCACGGCCGTCTACTACCGCATCACGGCGCGCAGCGGCGATCCGGCGGCGGTGGGCGATCGCGCGGTCGTGGTTTTGCAGGCCATCGTCAAGCAACGCTGAGTTTCATCGACGCGGCGCCGGTGGATCGTGCGCCGTTCACCTTCAGGGCGGATCGATATGAAAAATCATTCCAGCTTGCGCGCCCGCGCAGGCCGCTTCACGGGCAGGCTGCTGTCGGTCGGCCTCACGGTGCTGGCGCTTGGTGTGCTCTCCACGCCGAGCATGGCGGCGGTGACGGTGGACCAGCAGCCGTTGATCATCCAGAAATCGCTGCCGCCCAACATCGTGCTGATGTTCGACGATTCCGGCTCCATGGCCTGGGATTTCATGCCCGATGCGAAGTTCCTGCCCGGTGCAACGACCAACAACGGCGTCACGCTGGTGGATCTCGATGCACTGCGCTATTCGGGCAACAACGGCACCTACTACAACCCGGGCGTGACCTATACGCCGCCGGTGAAGGCCGATGGCACGAAGTACACCGCGCCCACTGGCATCGATAGCGCCTTCGTCGATGGCTTTCGCAGCGCCACCACCACGGATGTGACGCAGTACGCGTCCGATAGCTTCTGCGATTACAACAACGTCAGTTCGCGCAACTGTACGAGCGGAAACAGCACGTCTTACCACTACTTCAAGTACTACTCGGTCATCACGACGACATCGAACAACACCAGCACTTACGCGGCCACCCCCACGTGCAGCGGTAGCGATACGCTGGTGAAGGACGGCAGCGCCAATAACGGCCTGTGCAAGCGAACCAGTGGTGGCAACACGACCTATCGAAACCCCTCCACCACCGGTTGCACGAGTCCCGACACCTATCTGCCGGCCAGCCTGCTGTGCCAGAAAATCACCCAGGTCACCACCAATACCAATCTGTTTACCTATACCGTGCCGGGAAGCAACGGAACCTATACGCGCAAATACATCGGCAAGACCGGCGCCTGCACGGCCGCGAGCCTTACCTCGGCGACCTGCGACGACAGTACGACGGCGCAGCAGAACGTGGCCAACTGGTTCTCGTATTTCCGCACGCGCATCCTGATGGCCAAGAGCGGCCTGATGAACTCGTTCTCCGGGCTGGATACCACTTTCCGCGTGGGCTTTGGCTCGATCGACGGCAACAACGACTCCAAGTTGCCCACGGGCCAGACCAGCAAGAACAACTTCAATATCGCCAACGTGAAGCCCTTCGTCGATCAGAAGACTGCGTTCTGGACGTGGCTTGAGGGTGAGACCGCCAACAACGGCACGCCGTTGCGTTCGGCGCTTGATGCGGTGGGTCAGTACTACAAGACCGATCAGCCCTGGGGCTCGATGAGCAGCGACCCGGACTATGGCACCGCCAGTGGCAACACCGAACTGGCCTGCCGCCAGTCCTACACCATCCTCACCACCGACGGTTTCTGGAACGGCGCCGCGGCATCCGCCACCATCGGTGATGCCGACAGCACCGCGAAGACCAACTCGGGCGGCAACAGCCAGTCGTACACGTTCACTGCCGCCAAGCCGTACAAGGATGGCGTGTCCAACACGCTGGCCGACGTGGCGATGTACTACTGGGTCAACGATCTGCGCACGAATACGTCCAACGAAGTGCCGGTGAACAACGAGGATCCGGCCTTCTGGCAGCACATGACCACCTTCACGCTGGGCCTTGGCTTTACGCCCACTGGCATCACGCCGGCGGGAACGACCGTGGACCAGATCTTTACCTGGGCGCGCGGTGGTACCGCCATCAATGGTTTTGCGTGGCCGGCGACCAGCTCCGACAGCATCAACAATATTGCCGACCTGGCGCACGCGGCGGTGAATGGTCACGGTGGCTTCTATTCCGCGACCAGCCCCGAAGCATTCACCAGCGGCCTGAAGGATGCGCTCAAGCGCGCAACGGAGCGTGTCGGTACGGGTGCCAGCCTGGCCGCCAACTCCACGCAGTTGAAGACGGGCACGGTTGCCTACCAGGCCAACTACTACACGGCGAAGTGGAAAGGCGATCTCAAGGCGCTGTCGATCAATGCCAACTCCGGCGCAATCGCGACCAATCCCGATTGGACGGCAGCGGCAGCGTTGCCGGCCTATGCCGATCGCAAGGTGTACAGCTACAACGCATCCGCTGTATCGCCCAATACGCCGGTGTTCCAGTTCAATGCGGCCAACGTCGGCATGTTGTCCGGCACCCAGCAGGCCGCGTTGGGCGCGACCAGCGCCGCGCAACAAATCCTGATCAATTACCTGTTGGGCGATACCTCGCAGGAGCAGCGCAATGGTGGAACGTTGCGCAACCGCGACACGCCCCTGGGTGACATCGTCAACTCCCAGCCGGTGTACGTGGGTGCGCCCAACGCCAACCAGTTTGTTGGCAAGAGCTTTACCGGCTCCAGCACGTTTGCCAGTTATGCGGCGGGCAAGGCCAGCCAGGCCGGTCGCATCCTTGTAGCGGCCAACGACGGCATGCTGCACGCCTTCAATGGCAGCACCGGCGCCGAGGTGTATGCGTATCTGCCGTCGGCGGTGATCACCAGCAACCTCAAGCAGATTGCGGACCCCGGCTACGGCGGCACCGACGTCGCCCACCAGTACTTCAACGATGGTGAGTTGACGGTGGCCGACGTTTACTACGGCAGCCCCGGTGCGTGGCATACCGTGGCGGTGGGAACTACCGGTCGCGGTCTGGCCAAGGCGGTGTATGCGCTCGATGTGACCGATCCGGACGTCTTCAAATTGCTGTGGGAGCGCTCCGCGTCCGACGGCCTCACAAACAGCAGCTATATCGGCCAGATGAACGGCAAGCCGGTCGTCGCGCAGACCGCCAATGGCTCGTGGTCGGTGTTGATCGGCAATGGCTACAACAGCAGCAATGGCGCGGCGGCGTTGTTGCAGTTCGGCATCACCGATGGTGCGCTGACGGTGCACACCACCAGCGATCCGGCTACCGGCAACGGCCTGGCGGCGCCGGGCGTATGGATCGGCAATGCCGCCAACGGCATCAGCACGGTGGCTTATGCGGGCGATGCCAAGGGGCAGGTGTGGAAATTTGGCCTCAACGACGGCACCGCGGCCACGCCCAGCAGCATTGGTACGTTGGTATTCACGGCCACCGACGCGGGTGGCACCGCGCAGCCCATCACGGCGGGCATGTTGATGGGGCGTGATCCGGCCACGAGCAATCTGTGGCTGTTCTTCGGCACGGGCAAATACCTCGCGTCGGGGGATCTCAACAGCACGGCCACCCAGACGTGGTACGGCCTGATCGTGCAGGCCAGCACCGACACCGTCGTAACCAACCTGGTGTCCCAAGGTCGAACGGCACTCGTGCAGCGCCAGATCCTGGCCGAGTCGGCCGGTGATCCTGCCGCCACGCCGCCGGTGTCGCCGGGACGTGCCATCACGGCCAAGCCGAGCACCAGCGATATGGGCGACAAGTCCGGCTGGTACATGGACCTGACTTCGCCCAGCAACGGCGCCGAGGGCGAGCGCATCGTGACGCCCAATCAGTTCCAGGGCAGCCTGTTGCTGGGTACGACGCGTATCCCGCAGGCGACCGACGCGTGCAACCCCTCGGGTCGCGGCTGGATCATGGCGCTCGACCCGTTCAGTGGTGCCGCGGCCAGCACCAGTTTCTTCGATCTCAATGGCAACGGTGCGATCAACGACGCCGACGGGGTCAGGTCGGGCAACAACACGCTCACCAACAGCGGCATCGGTTTCAACTCGCTGCCGAACAACCCGATCTTCGTGGGCGGCGTGATGCTGGTCAGCTTCGACAACGGCTCGAACGGCAGCGTCTATACCGCCGGTTCGCAGGGAGATTTCAGTCGCGTGTCATGGCGCGAACTGGTCAACCCCTGAGCGACATTCCATGCGAATGAGGAGAGCACGCCCCATGTTTGATCAACAGCATTCCAGCGCCAGCGTTCGTCACCATCATTTTGAACGGGGCTTCACCCTGATCGAAATGATGGTGGTGGTGGCGATCATCGCCATACTCTCCGCCATCGCCTGGCCGTCGTATCTGAAGCACATGGCCAAGACCAACCGCGTCGCCGCGCAAGGCTGCTTGTCCGAGTACGCCAATTACATGGAGCGCTACTACACCAGCAATCTGCGTTACGACCAGACGCCCGCCGGTGTCGCCAACGCCGACCCGCATCTGGACTGCCAATCGCAGATCGCCCGCAATTACACCCTCGCGCCGGCCAGCACATCGACGTCGTTCACCATCACGGCGACGCCTACCACGGTGCAGCTCAATCGCGATGCGGTATGCGGCACGCTGACGCTCAACCATCGCGGCGCTCGCACGCCTGGCGTGGCAGGCTGCTGGTAAACGGATTGGGATTGAACAAGGCCGCCGCAGGGCGGCCTTGCTTCATGTGGCGGACGGTTCGGCGCCCGACCAGCGCAGGTGCAAGCCGGAATGGCGGTGCACCGGTTGCTCCACCGCCTGGCGAACGATGGCAGCGGGTGCGAGCAGGCTGAACCGGCGGCGTGCACGCGTGATGCCGGTATAGAGCAGTTCGCGCGTCAGCACGGCGCTGGCTTCGGCCGGCAGTACCAAGGCCGCATGCTCGAACTCCGACCCCTGCGACTTGTGCACCGTCATGGCATAGACGGTTTCCCGTTCGCCCAGACGCGACGGCAGTACAAAGCGAAAGCGGGTACTGCCGTCGTCCGCCGCGCCTGCCACTTCGAAGGCAACGCGCAGATGCAGTACGCCATGTTCATCGGGAACACGCAGGGCAATGCCCACGTCGCCATTCATCAGGCCAAGGCTGTAGTCGTTGCGTGTCACCAGTACGGGTCGGCCCTCGTACCACTCGTGGCTGCTGTCGATCAGCTGCTGCTGATGCAGCAACTGGACAATCTGGCGATTGAGCCCCTCGGTGCCAAACGGTCCATGGCGTAGCGCGCACAACAGCTGAAAGCTGCCGAAGGCGCGCAGCACGCCACGGGCCCATGCATCGTAAGCGGCTGGGTCGGCAATAGGCGACGGCCGTTCGCGATGCATCCACTGGAGGTAGTGGCGATAGCCTTGTGGTTGTCGATCATTCCGCTGCGCCAGGAACTGCGCCTCACCACCATTGAGCACCAGCTCGGCGAGCGAGCGTGCATCGGCTGCCGCATCGATCCATGCGATATCCGTGTGCTGTCCGGCAAGCAGCGTATGCACGCGCGCGGCATGGCCTTCGTTGACTTGTTGGGAGAGGCTGCCGATACCACTGTCAGCACCGAAGCGATGGCTATGGCGAAGCATGGCGACATGCTGGTCGAGCGCGCGTGCGTCGTCGCGCACCCAGGCTTCGATGCCGTCGCCGGTGGTCTCACGCAGCCATTGCGCCGTGGCTGCGCTGTAGTGGCCAAGGTCCGCGCGTCGGCACAGATCGCCAAGGACTGCGCCGGCCTCCACCGATGAAAGCTGGTCCTTGTCGCCTAGCAGCACGAGGCGCGCCTCGTCGGGCAGGGCGGCGAGTACAGCGGACATCATCTCCAGGTCGATCATCGACGCTTCGTCGATCACCAACACGTCCAGGTGGAGCGGATGACTGCGGTCGTGACGGAAGCGTCGCGTATCCGGGCGCGCGCCAAGCAGTCGATGGAGCGTATCCACCTGGCTGGGAATGCTGGCGCGAACGTCGCTGTCGACATCCAGCTGAGCGATCTGCGTGCTGATGGATGACTGCAATCGCGCGGCGGCCTTGCCGGTGGGAGCGGCCAGACGGATGCGCAGCGAGCGGCCAGTGTCCTTGCGATGCAGCGTCTGCAGCAGGCCCAGCAGACGCACGACGGTAGTGGTCTTGCCCGTGCCAGGGCCACCGGTGATCACGGTAAAGGCGCCACGCGCGGCGAGTGCACAGGCGACGCGTTGCCAGTCCGGCGTGTCGGTGGCGGCGGTGGGGAACAGGCGCGCGAGCTGGCTGGCCAGCAAGGGTGGCGTGTCATGCACGCGGGCGAGCCGCTGGCCGATCGCCTCGGCGACGCGCTGTTCGTGATTCCAGTAGCGACGCAGGTAGACGCGGCTGCCATCGAGCACCAGGGGTGAGGCAGACGGTGCGGCATCGTCCGATGAAGCGATCAGGGCGGAGATCCCCAGCGGGGGCGATGCCGATGCAAGCTCAGCCAGCACCGCACGCCATGCATCAGGCCAGCCGCCGTCATCGGCGAGCGACGCCCACGCCGACAGATCCAGACACAGATGGCCATCGGCCTGTTGCCGGCTCACCAGAGCGCCGAGCAGTGGCAGGGCCGCGGGCGCCTGCGGATCTTGCGCAGCGAGAAAACTCGCGAAGGCTACATCCAGTGGGCGCAGCCATCCTCGCTCGATGGCCAGCTCCATGGCGGGCAGGGACGCGTCATGCGGCATGGGCGTGCTCCCCGCTGGCGAACAAGCGATCCAGTGCATCGATCAAGGCCTTCGGCAATCGCTCTACGTGGACGCCGTGCCCGGCGCCATCCACGCCGCGAAGATAGAGATAGGCCACGCCGCCCATATGGCGCTCGTAGTCGTAGCCAGGCAGCCGCGCGCGCAGTTGTCGATGCAGGGCCAATGTGTACAAGGCGTACTGCAGGTCGTAGCGCTCGCGCAGGATCGAATCGCGCATGGCTTCAGCGGTGTACGCGCTGGCGTCGCTACCGAGCTTGTTGGACTTGTAGTCGATCACGTAGTAACGACCCTGCTGCTCCACCACCAGGTCGATAAACCCCTTGAGCAGGCCGTTGATGCGATCGGCCAGCAGGCTCAGGCGAGGGCGGGCGTCCAGCGTGTGGGCCGTGACCAGACGATCCAGCGCGAGCGTGTCGACGTGCGTCGCCTCGAACCAGAATTCCAGTTCGGCATAGTGGCTGGTCATCTGCGATAGCGAAGCGTGGCTGCCGTCGGGCAGCGCCAGGGGCGTGCGCAGCAGCCCGGCCATCCATGTCGTGAGCATGGGGATATGCGCCTGCCAGCCGCGACGTTGGCAGCGTCGTGCGATTTCCTTTTCCAGGGCCGGGAGATCGTCGGCTGCTTCGGCAAAGCCTTCATCAGCCGCCCATTCCAGCAGGTCGTGCAGGAACGTGCCGGCTTCGGCGCCGGCATGGAATGCATGGATGCCTTGCGCCGCGAGGGAAGGCGTTGCCGGGAGCTCGAGCAGTTCGGCGCTGGCTTCGATCAGCGTGTCCTGCGATGCGGTCTCGGGTACGGGCACGCGCGTCTCTTCGCTTTCGGCGTACTTCAAGCCGCTATAACTGGCCACGCGCCAGCGCTCGACCGGGGCGCCCTCATAGATGCGCGCTTCCCACAGCGGCAGGACGTCGTCCTGCGTGGCGGGCAGCGGGTGCGTGCCAGCGGTGCCGAGCACGCGTATCTCCACGTCGCCTTCCGTGCCCTGCAATGCCTGCAGGCGCGCCATCAGATCGGCGGGTTCGATCTTTGCGCCACCAGCCAGCACATAGCCGAACGCGGCTTGGTGCAAGGTCGAGGCCTTGCTGTTGCCCGGACGCGTACAGGCCACGCCCATCCAGCAGGCGTACTGCGCGCGGGTGAGGGCGACATAGAGCAACCGCAGGTCTTCCTGCAGACGCTCGCGATCGGCCAGCTTGAGTGCATCGTCGCTGGCGCGCAGGTCCATGCGCCGTTCGCCGGCGTCGTCGTGCCAGGTGAAACTGTCGTCGGCCTTCAGCTCGCGCGCGGAACAAATGAAAGGCAGCAAGACCAGGGGATATTCCAGGCCCTTGGATTTGTGGATGGTCACCACCTTGATCAGCGCAGCCTCGCTTTCGAGGCGCACGATTTGTTCGTCGGCGGTCTCCGACTGCGGATCGCTCGCAGTCGCCATCTGTGCCGCGAGATAGCGAATCAGCGCATGCTCGCCATCCAGCGTCGCTGCGGCATGCTGCAGCAGTTCGGCCAAGTGCAGCAGGTTGGTCAGCGCGCGTTCGCCGTCGGGACGCGCGAGGAGGCGCGCTGGCAAGTCGAAGGCATGCAGCAGGTCATGCAGCATCGCCAGTACGCCGTGGCGTTGCCAGGTTGCGTGCAATTGGCGGAAACGATCGCCGCAGGCTTCCCAGTGCTGCTCGTCCAGGTTGAGGCGATCGAGCTCTTCGTCGCTCTGGCCCAGCGTCGGCGTGGCCAGCGCGGCGCGCATGGCGCGATCGGAGCCTGGTTCCGCGCAGGCACGCAGCCAGCGCAGCAGATCGGCGGCCTCGGGTGAGGCATAGACCGAGTCGCGGTCGGATAAATACACGCTCTTGAGCCCACGCCGCTGCATCTCTTGGCGCACCTTGGCCGCTTCGGAGCCGCGGCGCACCAGGATGGCGATGTCGCCCGGTTGCAGCGGACGGAAGCCGCCATCGGCATTGCGAAAACCGCAGCGGCCTTCCTGTGCAGCGGCGAGCAAATCCACCAGATAACTCGCGGCGTGGCGGGCCATCACATCGGTATAGGCCGATCCGCTGAGGGTGTCGTCGCCTGGCTGAAGCGCCAGCTGCATGGGCGGCAAGGGTTGGTTGTCGAGCGTCAGGCTATCGCTGCGCCCGCGCGCACCCACCGCAAGAAACGGCAACGCATCGCGGCCGCGGCCGAAGGCGAACGCGCCGTCTTCGTGACCGTCGGCGAACGCGAACACTCGGTTCACCGCATGCACCAGCGGTTCGGTAGAGCGGTAATTGGTGCCCAGCGTCCACATCGGCTGCCGGGCGCTGCCGCGCGCACGCAGGTAGGTGTGGATGTCCGCGCCACGGAAACCGTAGATGGCCTGTTTGGGATCACCAATTAGCAGCAGCCCGGTGGTCTCGCGGCGTGCATACACGCGATGGAAGATGCGCCACTGCAGTGGATCGGTGTCCTGGAACTCGTCGATCAAGGCCATCGGATACTGCGTGGCGATGGTGTCCGCCAGGCGTTTGCCGGTATGGCCGTGCAGTGCGCTGTCGAGTCGCTTGAGCATGTCGTCGAAGCCCAGCTGCGCGCGGCGCTGTTTGGTTTCCTCCAGCTTGGCCGCGACCCAGCGCGTGGCGTGCGCCAGCACCGGGGCGCGCCATGGCGCCACCAATCCCAGCGTTTCCACGCACGCTTCGATGGCATCGAAGGCGGCGTGGCGCAGCGCGTCGGCGTTCTTGTTCTTCGCCGCGACAAGCGCGGACTGCGTGTAGCGTGGCAGAGTGGCCGAGGCATCCGCGCCGCCGCTCGCCCAGGACCGCAGCAGGGCAAGCTCGTCGATCACCTTGTCGCGGCGCATCTTGTTGCCATTCAGTGCGCCGGCATCGAGTGCGCGCACGAACATCGCTTCGATGTCATCCGCGGCAGCCAGCCAGCATTCGCGTGCACGCGACTCGGCGACGACCACGTCGCCTGCATGCTTGCGGAACGCGTCGAGCACATGCGCGGGATCGGGCAAGGGTTTGCCATCGAGGCGCAAGCTATCAGGCGGCTGGCGCAGCAGCGGACGCAGGTCGGTCTGCAGATCGGCAGGCGCTTTCCACCAGCGCGACACCAGCGCGGCGCCGGCACGATCCAGTGGAAAGAAATGGCAGCGCCAGTAGTCGCGCACGATGTCGGCGAGCAAGGCGCTTTCGTCGGTGTCCGTGTCCTGCTCGAAGGCATGGCCGCTATCGAAGGCATGCTGTCCCAGCATGCGCTGGCACCACGCGTGGATGGTATGGATGGCCGATTCGTCCATCCATTGCGCCGCCAGGTCGAGCTGGCGGGCGGCGCGGGCGCGCTCATCGCCATCGGCATAAACGGCCATCAGGTCGCGCAGGAAGTCGTCGGGTTCGCGGCGCCCGCGAAACGCCTCGGCCGCTTCGCCCAGGCGTTCGCGTATACGCTCGCGCAGCTCGGCGGTGGCCGCCTTGGTGAAGGTCAGCACGAGGATCTGCGCCGGCAGCAACGTCTTGCCTTCGGGCGTGCCATGGCCCAACACCAGCCGCAGATAGAGCGCGGCGATGGTCCAGGTCTTGCCGGTGCCGGCGCTGGCTTCGATCAGCTGGATGCCGTGCAGGGGCAATTGCAATGGTTGGAGTGGCGCGGTCGTGGTCATGCGTCCGCGCCGTTGGTGATGGCCGCGATCATCGGCTGGTAGAGAGCGAGCCAGTGGTGGAAGCCACCGGCCTCCAGCGCGTCGTAGCGTGGCCATGCGCGCGCGAGATAGGGGTCTTCCTGCACTTCGCCAACGCCGCCAAATCCGCTGCCTTCATAGGCAAGCTGGGCCAACTTGCGCGCCTTTTCGGGATCGCTGCCGTTCTGCAGCCAGGCAAACGCCGTCTTGCGCGCCACCGGCAACGGCATGCGCATGCCTTCGCGCAGACACGAGAGCAGGGCGTTGAGGCACATCACGGCATCGTCGGCAGCGAGCGGCCGCATCAACAGCGTGGCGTCCACGCCGATGATGCGAGTGTTCAGGCGCAAGCCAAGCGCGTGCGCCACCACATGGATCACCCAGGCGGAAATGGTCTTGTCGTAGCGGATGTCGCCTTTCTGCAGCAATTTGCCGGTCACCAGCTCCAGTCGCGTGTAGCCGCCATGCCCGCCTTGCCGCAGATCCGACAGCCAGTCTTCGAGTCGCACGCCATGCGCCTCGTGCAGTACCTCGATCTTTTCGTCCACCAGCGGCCATTGTTCGCAGGCAGCCAGCCAGCGCGACGCGAGATCGCCGCTTTCGCGCGTGAGCGCATCGCGCGCCAACTCGCCGAAGCCGCCCGGCGGCAGGTCGCCCTGATCCACCAGTTGCCTGGTGGCGACGTCGACGGCGGCGCGCACGTCGGAAGCCGCCATGGCACTGCGCAGTACGCTGGTCATCGCAACATGGCGTTCCAGCGCATCCAGGCCGAACGGCTCATCGTCCATCGTTTCTTCGTCGCGCACGGCGAAGTGCACTTTCAGGCGGTGATTGAAGAAGTGGCGAACGGGGCGCGCCACGAAACTCTGCAACAAGCCGATGCTGATGGCGGCATCCGGCTGCCATGGCGCGAGCGTCGCGTTGATCGCGTCGTCGTGGCCACGATGGGCCTGACGCCATTCGCGCGCATAGGTGAACAGGCGCGCATCCGCGTCGGCACTGAAATAACGACGGCTGAAGGGCTGCAGCGGATGAACCGTGGTCATGGCTTCGAGCAGGCGCTCGCTAGCGTGATCATCGCTGGCGTCATCGCCGTCGCCACACCAACCGGCGGCCACGTAGTCGCGCAGCTGGCCGACCAGGACGGATGGCGGCAGCACGCTGTTGTCGCGCACGTTGCGCCCCACCCAGCTGACGTAAAGCGCGTCGCGCGCGGAGGCCAGCGCCTCGAGGAACAGATAGCGATCGTCTTCGCGCCGCGAACGATCGCCCGGACGCGCATGGCCGGGTTGGGCCATCAGATCGAAATCGGCGGGCGCCTGGCGTCGGGGATAGTCGCCATCGTTCATGCCGAGCAGGCACACCACGCGGAACGGGATCGCGCGCATCGGCATCAGCGTGCAGAAGCTCACCGCGCCGCCCATGAAACGTTGCGAGAGGCGGCTTTCGTCCATCGATGCCAGCCAATGCTCGCGCACGATGTTCAGTGGCAGCGGAAGGCTGAATTGTGCGTCCTCGCAGGCCTGTCGCCATTCGTCCAGCGCATCGTTCAAGCGCGTGAGCCGGTCGCTGTCGGACGGATCGTCCGCATCGAAAAAATCGATCAGCAACTGCTGCAGGCGCTGGTGCCACTGGCCCGGCGTCGCCGGTTCGCGCATGCGTGCCCAGCAGCGTTCGAGCTGATCGAGCAGGAGCGTGAGCGGGCCGATCAGCGCGGCATCGAGGCCGCCCACTTCGCCATACGGCGCAATGCCGTGCCATGTATCGCCTTCGCCGACGGCGTAACCGAGCAGCATGCGGCGCAGGCCGAAGCGCCAGGTGTTCTGCTCCACGCCGGGCAGTTCGAGACTCTGCTTTTGTTCGCGGTCCAGTCCCCAGCGTATGCCTGCGCCTTCGATCCAGCGGCGCAACGTGGGGAGTCCGTTGTCGTCGATGTCGAAGCGTGCGCGCAGTGCGGGGACGTCGAGCAGGTCGAGCAAATCGCTGACGGCAAAACGCGATTCGGGTAGCGACAGCAAATGTTCCAGCGCCACCATCAACGGCACGGCGCCACGCGACGGCTGGTCGGCAACGGAGAACGGCAGATAGCGCGCATCGTCGGCCGGCAGGCGGCCGAACACGGCCTGCACATGCGGCGCATAGGTCTGGATATCCGGCACCATCACGATCACGTCGCGCGGTGACAGTGGCTCGCCGCGTCGCGCTGCGTCTTCGAACATCGCCAGCAGCTGGTCGTGCAGGATCTCCACTTCGCGCTGCGGGTTATGCGCGATGTGGAAGCGCAGCGACATGTCGTCGTGCCGCCATGGCTTGCGTTGCGCTGCATCGGCCGGCAGCGGCTCGAGATCCAGAATCGCTTGCTGCATCTGGCGCAACAGCGTGCTGCCGTCGGTATCGGCGAACAGGTCGATGCTGCGGTTCCACGCGGCGAACTGGTTGCGATAGCCCTCGGGGCGATCGAACGCGTCCAGCAGGCGGATGTAATCGCGCCCTTGCCGGCCCCACGCCGCCAGCAACGGGTTGGCGTGCAGGTGAAGATCTTCGAAGCGCGGTTCATCCGGCAGGCCGGGCTTGAGGCCGTGGCGACGCTGGCTGGCCTTGAGCAGCTCGCGATCCTCGATGATGTCGGCCCAGTAGTGCCGGCAGGGATTGGCCACCAGCAGCATGACCTGGCAGTGGCGCGACAGCGCGGTGAGCGCTTCCAGCGTCTGCTGCGGCAGCGAGGAGATGCCGAACACCACGATGCGTCGCGGCAGCGTGGCGGGGCGGGTCGTCATGCCGGCGATGCGTTCGATAAAGGCCTGATGCACGGCGGCGCGATGGTTGTGGCGCTCATCGCCGACGTCATCGAGCAGCAGCTGCCACAGCCGCGCCTGCCAGCGCTGATCGGCGGGCAGCGGCGTGTGCTTGCCGCGCAGCTCGTCGCGCAGTTCGTAGCGGCCGTGCTCCCAGTCGGTGAGCCAGTCCGCGCGATACACCTGGTACTGATCGAACAGGTCGGCCACGCGCTCGGCCAGCTGGTAGCGCTTGCGTTCGTCCGGGTCGTCGCGGAGAAAATCGCGCAGCGGCGCGAAGTCGGCTTCGTGCAGGTGCGCGGGCAGCAGGCGCAGCAGGCGCCAGCTCAGCCGTGATTTGTCGAACGGCGAGGTGGTGGCGACCGCGTCGCGCCCCAGCACGCTGCGATAGGCGGCCCACAGGAAGCGGCCGGGCAGTTGCACGTCGATGGCGGCGCTGATGCCCAGCCCGCCAGCATCGGCCGGCCGCGCCAGCGCCCACTTGAGCCACTGCGCGATGCCGTTGCTCTGCACCAGCATCAGCTCGTCTTCCAGTGGGCGCAGCGGCGCGCGCGCCAGCCACGCGGTCAGCAGGTCGCGCAGATCCTCCATGCGGTTGCCATGGATGACCATCAGGCCCGGCTGGATCGGGCTCTCCAGGGGCAGCTCGAGGGTGTGGCTCACATCAGGCAATGGGGCGACTCGCTCATGGATGCATTCTCGCCGAGGCGGCGACGGATGTCCTGCATGATTGGGCCGGGCTGTCGCAGATGGCGAGAGGTGGTGGGGCCCGCGCAGGCCTGCTTGCGTCGGCGCGCGGGGTGACGATCAAGCTTGGCGGCCGCACCAGCTGTGGTGCTGGTGGCACTCCCAGTGCGTGCTTCGTCACGCGGGGCAGATGCCAGACGACATGACATCTGAAATGCGATTGGACGCAAGAAAGCGCAGGACGGCGATCGCCACAATGCGCGCGCCTCGTCGTGATGGTGCGCGGATGTGTGCCTAGGAACATATGTCTGACATCACGCGACGAGGCACCGCCGTCCGCGCCTTCATGCGCCGAGGCACCGCGTAAGCGCAAGAAAATACTTCGCTTTTTCGTCATCCCGTGGATGCCCTGCAACGTTACGATGTGCCGTTCGTCGAACGACACATCACTACCGAGGGCAGCACCATGCAGGGATGGCAAAACAAGATCTGGGCGATGGCGCTGGTCGCGCTGATGGCATCCATGGCGTCGCCGGTCGGCGCGCAGACCAGTGCTGCGAGCACCGCCGATACGGACACGCCGCCCACCGACGCCGATCTGGCCAATACGCGCTGCGTATCCGGCGAAGAGAAATTCCTGCCCGGCGACTACTACTACTGCCTGGGCTCGCAGAACTTTGGCCTGGGGCACTACGAGATTTCGCAGCGCTTCTTCAAGACGGCGGCCAGCTGGGCCAGCAAGCCGGCGCAATACGTGCTGGGCATCATGGCGCTCAATGGCGATCACCAGCCGGTGAATCGGCCCTTGGGACTGGCCTGGCTGGCGCTGGCCTCGGAGCGACGGAACTCCAGCTTCCAGCAGGCGCATGACACGGCCTGGAAGAGTGCGACAGAGGTGGAGCGCAAGGCGGCCGAGCAGGAGCTTGCCAAGCTGCGCCCGGTGTATGGCGACGCCACCGCCGGGCCGCGCGCCGAGCGCCGCTATGCCGATGGCATGGCCATGCTTAATCGCTTGACCAATCAGGGGGCGAAGTACTGCATGGCAGGCATGAACGATCCGTCCAGGCCCAACGCCGATGCGAGCGCCTGCCCGCCGGTGCAGATGGTGATGAAGATGGTGGACACCGCGGCCATCAATGTTTTCGATGGCTGGTCCGGTCATGTCACGGTGGGTCCGCTGGAGCAGGCCGCGCCGCCGGCAGCCGCCGGCAAGAACTAAATCGCGCTTGCTGCGGGAGGCGAGGGCGCGTGCCTCAGTTGTGCGCGTCCATCGCCCAGGTGTTGGCGAGGCTGGTGATGTCGGCCAGATTCATCGAGTGCTCCGCACGTTCCAGCGCGCTGCAGGCCGACTCGGCGGCATAGCGCATCAGGTAAGCCAGGTGTGCGCGGTATTGCGAGCCGATGCCGTGCGCGCGGATCATGCCGGCCGCTTCGGCCAGGCATTCCAGGTCGCTATAGGCACGGTCCAGGTCGCTGCTGCTGGAGCACTGTACGAAGGCCGTCGCGCCATCGGGATCGCGCGAGCGCAGGCTCACCACGTCTTCCACCAGTCGAGCCGCCTGGCGCGCGGCAAACACCAGCACGTCGGCTGCCGCATGCGACAGCTCACTGTCGGAAACGGCGCGATCAGTCAGCTCCACGAGGCTACGAGTGACAACAAGCAGTTGGGCCACGGGACGGCCCGCAGCATCGCTATGAGTCATGGTTCCGGTTCCCCTCCGGAGTGGTGATCCAGACATTGTCCACGGTGTCGTGACATTTGTGTACATCATCAGGGTAGGAATTTGTGACCCCTGACACAGTCGGCGTGGCGATTTGCCCCCACGTCTGCCTGGCAGCGCATGCTCCGGTTACGCTATGCCACTGAAAATACTGGGCCTCCGGGTTTAGTGGGAGAGTTAGTACGCGCTGGCATCCGACAAAAGGCCTAGTCGCTGTCCATGTCCAATTTTTGCCGGTTGTCCAAGCCCTTTGGCTATGTCATCGCGTTCCGCCGGGGACTTATCCTCAGCAATGCACGTCCACCTGGCAGAACCCACGCACGTCGTTGGAACCGTATGGAGGAGGACGCTTATGCACTACTCCCGTCTTTGTGCCTTGCTCATCGATTGCCACACGCAGGATGTCGACGAGGCGGCCCAGTTCTGGGCGCAAGCCTTGGGGCGCCCGATCGACCTTGGTCATCCCGGCAGCCGTGGCAACTACCGCATGCTGGAGACGCCGCCTGACGAAGCCATCGTGCAGATCCAGCGCGTGGCGCACCAGAGCCGCGTCCACCTCGACATCGAAACCGATGACATTCCCGCCGAAGTGGCACGTCTGGAAAAGCTGGGCGCTCACGTGGTGGATCGCCTCGAACGCTGGGTGGTGATGCAGGCGCCGACGGGGCAGCGCTTCTGCGTGGTGCGCGTGCAACGTCCAGGATTTCCCAAGAACGCGAACCAATGGGAGTGACGTGCGCTGAGCGCTTCGATTGAGTGTCGTTGACAACCCTCCGCATTCGGCCCAGGCGGAGATCGAACGGGCTCCGGGCCACCATGGCAGAAGGACTCTCTTATGAATGGTTTCCGCGTTGTGTTGATCGCTGCGCTTGCGGCCTGCATTGCTGCTGCGGCCCTACCCGTGCAGGCCAAGCAGGACACGCCCAATGCCAGCCAGGCCAAACCCAATCTCGCCGGCCTGCACGATTTTGATTTTCTGGTGGGCAATTGGCGCGGCCATCATCGCAAGCTCAAGGAAAAGCTCGCCAACAGTCATGACTGGGACGAGTTCGACGGCACGCTCAGCATGCGCCCCCTGATGGATGGCTATGCCAATGTCGACGACAACGTGTTCAACACGCCCAAGGGCACCTACCGCGGCGTCGGCCTTCGTTCCTATGATCCCAAGACCGCGCAGTGGGCCATCTGGTGGCTGGACGGACGCGATCCGTTCGGACAACTCGATCCGCCGGTGAAGGGACATTTCGAGCATGGCGTCGGCACGTTCTACGCGACCGACACGCTGCGCGGCAAACCCATACGCGTACGCTTCGTGTGGTCCGGGATCACCCCGACCACGGCGCACTGGGAACAGGCTTATTCGGCCGACGACGGCAAGACCTGGGAGGTCAACTGGATCATGGATTTCACGCGGGTGCCGTGATGCTAAAGTGCGGCGCATCCACCACGACGGCATCAGCATGAGCACCCAGCATTTCTATCCCATCGGTACACCCGGACAGGCCTGGGGCGCGGCAGAACGTGCAGCGTGGCTGGCACGCCAGAGCAAGCAGCGCAGTTACGCGGATGATGTGGTGAGCGTTCTCGAGCGCCTGCGCGAGACGTTCGACGTGGTGGAGTACGGGGCGCTGGATTACGGGTCCGAACACTATCCGCTGCTCGCCGTGCGCAGCCGTGATTGGCGTGAGGATCTGCCGGTGTTGCTGGTCACGGGCGGTGTGCATGGCTACGAGACGAGCGGCGTGCATGGCGCGCTGCAGTTCTTGCAGCAGCATGGTCGCGACTATGCCGGGCGGGCGAATTTGTTGGTGGTGCCTTGTGTGAGTCCGTGGGCGTACGAGCGCATTCATCGCTGGAATCCCGAGGCGCTCGATCCCAATCGCAATTTCCGCAAGCACAGCCCCGCCGGCGAATCGGCGGCCCTGGTTGATCTGCTGGAGCCACTGCGCGATCGCGCGCTGATGCATATCGATTTGCACGAAACCACCGATACGGACGAGTCGGAATTTCGCCCGGCGTTGGCATCGCGCGATGGCAAGCCGTTCGAACCTGGCGAAGTGCCGGACGGTTTCTATCTGGTCGACGACACCGATCGTCCTCAGCCTGAATTCCAGCAGGCCGTGATCGAAGCGGTCGCCAAGGTGACGCATATCGCCGATGCCGATGCGCGTGGCGAGATCATCGGTTCACCGTTGCTGATGCCGGGCGTGATCAAATTTCCGGTGAAGCAGTGGAGCCTGTGCGCCGGCATCACGAATGCGCGCTATGCGACCACCACCGAGGTCTATCCCGACAGCCCGCGCGCCACGCCGCAGCAATGCAATGATGCGCAGGTGGCGGCCGTGCGCGCGGCGATCGACTATGCGTTGAGTCATCGCGTCGACTGAGCTGCTGCCACGCTGACGAGGCGTGGCCCATCGCAGTGCAATTATTTCGTGGTGAGCGCCGAGGCGCTGCTCATCCCTCGGCCTGCAAAGGCCGAGGCGTCATGTCGGACAGCGGAAGCAAACGCGAGTCTTCGATAGCCGCCGTGCGATGTCCCAAGCCGGACAAATAGGCCTCGTGCGTCGCAAAGGCCAGAAAGGATTCGACGCTGCGTTGCCGAATAAGCATGGCCATGTCCCAGCGCTCGTCCGGCGGTCCAATGAGAAAGTCACCGCCCTTGCCGAGGAACTCGATGTTTCCTCCGGATTGGATCAAATAGGGCAGGGTGTGCTCGATGTAACGCTGAAAGGCGGCCTCGCCGGTAATCGGCGATGGCGGCGTCAGTTCCGGCGTAGCGGCGTAGTCGGCGACTTCGCGGAAACGCAGAAGATTGAGCATAACGATCTGGCCTTCCAGTTGCCGCATGACGAAGGCGCGGCCGGCATCTTGCGTGGGTTCCAGATAGCGCGTGAGCTGTTCGGGCGACGTCATGTCGCTGTCTCCTGATGGGAACGCGACGGTGCGCGTCGGCGAGCAAATATACCCGGGTATATTTGTCCGGATCAATAGTATCCGGGTAAAACATAGGCCGAATGCCAGCACTTGCGATATTTCGATATTTGGCTAAATATCTACGAATGAACAGCGTCTTCAAGGCCCTCGCCGATCCCACCCGCCGCAAGGTGCTGGAATTGCTCCGGCAGCGTCCGATGACCGCCGGGGAGCTATCGGACCATTTCCCGGTGTCTCGACCGACCATGTCGGCGCATTTTGCGGTGCTGCGCGAGGCTGACCTGGTCGAGGCCAACAAGATCGGCACCAGCATCACCTACCAGTTGAAGTTGTCGGTACTGGAGGACGCGCTGCTGGGCTTCACCCAGCTGTTCGGCATCGGTGCCGCCGAGCGCACGCCGGCAAATGCCGCTGGCGTGGCCGGGCACAAACCCACTCGAGAAGGAGCCGACGAATGAGCGAGAACTCCCAACTTCAGCGCGCGAAGAAAGAAATCCTGTTCGGCCTCAAGCTCGCAGCCGTGATGATCGGTGGCGCCCTGTTGCTCACCCTGGCCCGCAAGCAAGGGTGGATCGACGCAGAGCAAGTCGTGCGCGGCAACAACGTCATCATCGGCCTCGCCCTCGCAGCCTTCTGCAACTTCATGCCAAAGCGGATGACCGGCACGCCGCGAACCGTCCACCACGCGACCCTGGCGCAGTCCATCGGGCGCGTTGGCGGCTGGGCGATGACGCTGGCCTTCGTCGTATGGTCCTCACTGTGGGCATTCGCACCCCTGGAGCTCGCCAGAATCGGCGCGGTAGTCGCCGTCATCACAGGCGTTGCGGTGATGATTGGCTATACGGTCTGGAAGTGCGCCGGTGGGCGTGTGTCGAGGAGTGGTTGAGGTAGTGCCGGGCGTTCGTCTGTCATTGGACAAGTGGATCACACGATGAGCCAAGATATCCTCAAGCAGATCGGTCGCACCCCATTGGTACGTCTTGGTCGGGTCGGAAGTCATTTGCCCTGCGAGATCTGGGTGAAGTGCGAGCATCTGAACCCGGGCGGTTCGATCAAGGATCGTATTGCGCTGGCCATTGTCGATGACGCCGAAGCGCGCGGGCTATTGCGGCCGGGCATGACGCTGATCGAAGCCACGGCCGGCAACACCGGTGTTGGCCTCGCCCTGGTGGCTGCGGCCCGTGATTACAGGCTTGTTTGCGTCATGCCTGAAAAGATGTCCCACGACAAACGCGGTGCCCTGACCACTCTGGGCGCAAACGTAATCATCACGCCCAACGCGCCGCCATCGAGCAGCGATAATTTCCGCAATGTCGCCCAACGCCTGGCGCGCGAAAACGGCTGGTTTCTCGCAGACCAGTTCAGTAATCCCGCGAATGTTCGTATTCACGAAGAGACGACGGCGAAAGAAATTATCGACCAGACGGGCGGGCGAATCGGTGCCTTCGTGGCAGGCGCGGGCACAGGCGGCACGATTTCCGGTGTCGGCAGGCGACTCAAGGCCCACCACAAAGGCATCGCGGTGATACTGGCAGATCCTGTCGGGTCGGCTCTGGCAGATTGGGTCGAAACGGGAACGCCCGGTCCCGATGGATCGTATGCCGTCGAAGGAATCGGCGCAGCGGAGCCACCCGCCAACTTGCATCGCGATGTCATCGATAGCGTCGAACGCATTTCCGATGACGAGAGTTTTAGCGTGGCTCGACGCTTGATGCGTGAAGAGGGGCTTCTAGTCGGTGGATCGTCTGGCACCAACGTGGCAGCGGCCATGCGCGTTGCCGCCCGCGGCCAAGTGGACGGCCCGATCGTCACCATCCTTCCGGACGGCTGGGACCGGTACCGATCCAAACCGTGGATGCAAGATTGATTGTCTAGCGCGCAGGACCGAAAGCTGGGTCCGAGTGCATTATTGATTGAGTGCACTTGCGACTTCCGAACGTAAGGGAATGAGGAAAGTGCACTCTGACCCTCGTTCTGCTGTTCGCTTTCAAGTCATCTAAGGGAATGCTGCCGACATTCGCTCGGCATTGCGCCGTCACGCACCACCTCGCGCGGGTGGACACCCATCTCGCTGATCCCTGACAGACGATGCCAACCCTGCTTGTTAGGGTCAGTCATTCGCGCTGTCGTATTGCAAGGCCTCGCGGGTGACCATGACCACCAGGTCATGAGGCGCGGGCCGTGAGTGCTCGAAACACCCACGACCCGCTAACCATCACCAACTCATACGGAAGTTGATCATGGCTA
Organism: Dyella sp. 2YAF14; assembly: GCF_052114725.1. NCBI lineage: Bacteria > Pseudomonadati > Pseudomonadota > Gammaproteobacteria > Lysobacterales > Rhodanobacteraceae > Dyella > Dyella sp. 2YAF14. The sequence goes on from NZ_JBFRFH010000008.1 coordinate 32,348, forward strand.
TCCGCGATCATACGGGACGCATCCGCTCGTCCGTTCCCCCTGACGACACCCTCACTCCTCCGCCTCATGCCCCGTCGTCCACGGCGGCGGCATCGCCCGAAACCCTGCGTCATGGCACTCGCGGCGACATCGCTCTGGCGGTGCTCGCCCTCACGCGCCTGCGTGTCGACAGCGAGCAGTGTCGAAACGCGCAAGCGCGGGGATTCCCCGGCAGAGCGCTGCCATGGCCGCTTCCCGCGGCCGTCACCGCCAGCCTGGGCACAGCCGTCTACTGCTTGCAGCAATACGCCCGCCTGCTCAGTGACGAGCCTCGAGTGAACACCACACGCCTCCGATGAGCGCCGTTGAAGCGCATCGGCCGGCATGGCGATGCGCCGCATTCGGGCGATCACCGACAAAGCTGCCAAGCATTCACTGACACCGAGCGCTGTAAGCGCCTGAGCCGCTGTGCGGCCGTGTCCGACAGGGAGGAACCACCATGGAACTGATCCAGCTCACCCCGCATTCGGAAATCGACCCCTCGCAACCCCTGCGAGCCCCCGGCGACATCCTGCTGCACGCCTACCTGATTCCGAACGCCCTCAACCCCGCCCAACTCGCCCGTCGTACCGGCATACCCTCCAATCAGATCAAGGCCTTCATCGCCGACACCCACCCCATCACCGCCAAGATCGCCATCCGCCTTTCCCTCGCCTTCGACACCACCGCCTTTTACTGGCTGGCACTTCAGGCGCGGTACGATCTGGAAAGGGCGAAGCCTGTGGTCCGCGCTTATCGTCCGCTCGTTGATTGAGGACAAACGCGTGACAAACGGGACGAAGGTAGTTACGTCCCGTCGCCATTGTTCGAAGCAACTACATCCGTGCCGTTTCCTCTGATTGGGAGCCGACGCGCGACTAGCTCATCGTGGCGCGTCACCGCCTGACGGTGCAGCGTTTGGCGGCCGGATATACATGTGCAGTCGACACGGACGCCTTAGCTAAGAGATGCTTGGCAAAGGGGAGGGGCCATATACGGTTATTCGAATGGATGCGGTCTGGCTTGCTTATAGAAATTCGCAGGATGGCGAACCGCTGCTATCCCCAAAATTTCGCCGACTCGGTGCTCGCTCATCGAATGAAACTTGATAGTCCAACGAACCGCGGAGGTTAATCATGTTTCGTACTAGCCACATGTGCACACTCATCTTGATGGTCGTATTGCTTGGGACCACCGTCGATGCGGTCGCGCAGAAATCGACGCTGCCAACGGGAACCTGGAGCGGCATACTGAGCGGCGGAAAAGCAGTGCAGGTCCGTGTTCAAGTGAACTTCCAGCCGAATGGTGCTCAACTTCATTTCTATGCCCCGCTTAGCTGTCTCGCCCAGGCTGGTTTTGTCCAGAGCACAAGTAATGGAAGCTTCTTCACGTTCAAGCAATCGACCACGGGCGGCGCTTTTTGCGACAAGCTCTATCCAGGCAAGATGACCGTCAACAAGCCATCACAGTCCGGCATGGCAATCTCGCTGACAAATGCAGGCGCCCAGTGGTCCGGCATTCTGAAGCCGGGTGCTTAGGCCTGGAGCGTCGTAACGCACCATCGAAATCCGCGTCAGAGTGCACTTTTGATTTCCGAAGGCAAGAGAATGAGAAAAGTGCACTCTAACCCTCGTTCTGATCTGTCCATTAACAGTCATCCGGCGACGGATGGCTAAGGTCCGCTTCCGACCCGAAGCGGACTTGGACTTTGCCCAGTGACCAGACGCGCGGCACCTAAGAGGAGTGGATGATGGCAGGCTTGGTTCATTCGCCTGGAACCGTGAAAAATTGCCTAGCGAACTCGCGTTTCATCGCTCTGTGCGCAGGCGTCATGCTGTCATTGAGTATCGCCACATCAGTGCAGGCAGGAGAGCTTCAGGGAGTCAAAAGGCTTGTGAGCTATCTGACAAATAGCCAACCCAAAACGGCGCAGTCGGTAGGCAGGGAAGTAGGCGTCGAGCTGACCGGTCCCTCGCCGGCCCGGCAATCGTCCTGGATCGAGTGGGTTGGAAAGGGCGGCGACAAGGATGCTTGGGTGAAAGAAGTCGTCTTTCGCACTCCCTCCGCCTTGGACGATCCCACCGATAGGGATGGATCGACGTACAGCGGGGCGATCATTATCAGCATTAAGGCTGGCGTCTGCCTTCGCTTGAATGATATTGAGGGCGCTTACGGCGTAGGAACCGTGCTTCCTCCGTCCCCTCATGCCCCCGAACCTGTGAGAGAAGAGGCTACTGAGAACTTTGTCATAAATGGCAGAGAGGTCGTCTTTAGCGCCCCGTGTGAGGAGGGTGGCATCGGGTGCATAACTGCACTTGGTGTTTATGACATCCCAGTTAGGAGATAGGAAAACCGCGATCGGAGTGCAGCTTACGTCCGCTTTCGATCCGGAGCAGACATTTTGAATTGTCCGGAAAACTCCATATCGTTCGGCTGGGAAAGGGGAGATTGCGTTGAAGTCCTTCCGCTTGGGTGCAGTCTATGGCGCACCCCCATTGTTCAATCCGGATATCAACGAGATGGGCTATTTCGAGCCCTCAGACCTTGGGATATCGGCAGCACTCCTTGCCGAGATAGACGATTGGAACAGGGCTTTTCAACGCACGTTTTGTGACGCGTATCCTCCTGACGGTGGGTTCCAGGCTATATCCGATCGCGAGAATCACAATTTGATAGGGCAGGCGCTCTCGGTGAAACTTCAAGAGGAGCTGGGCGGGCTAGCCTCGGTGGTGTTCATTCCGTTGAAATAGCCATGCCCCTTTTTCAGTACAGTCGGACGTCCGCTTCCGACCCACAGCGGACCTTGCGCCGAAACCGGGGTCAGAGTGCACTTTTTTTATGCGCCGGCGTCGTCACAAGATGAAAGTCCACTCTGAGATGGCCCGAGTTTGACGGACACCTTTGAAAGGGGACAATCCCCTGGGAGGTGTCAGATGGTCAAGCGCCAACGATTCACCGCAGAGTTCAAGCGCGAAGCGGTCCGGCTTCTGGACGCAGGGGAGAAACCTGCCTCGGAAGGGAGCTACGGGAAAACCTCTTTGCTTCCTCGTTCCAAGCGTCCCGTTTCGTGTGCTGTCCGAACGACTGCTCTGATATGTTCGACTCAAATGTCCGTTTCGACCCGTTGAGGTCGCAACCAGAAGCAGGCATCAGCGATCTGCTGAAGGTCGGCACGTCGGGTAAAAAGGGGAGCTGATGAACTTGACTGCTGCCATGACGTTGTGCTTCGCGGCGATCGTCAGCCGGTGGTACTTGATGCTGGTTGCAGGGAGGGCTCGGGGCAGCATCTCCAAGGCCCATCCGGAATTTGCTGCTGCGCTCTATGCCTCGCGCATGGATGTGGTCTTGTACGGCATCGGTCCGCTCAACTGGAAGCCCTTATTTCGTAGTCCCGTCCCCGGGGACATTGAGGCGACGGTAAAGCGACTGAGGTGGGCGGTGCTGACTGCCAGTGCACTTGGTCTGGCGACTCTTGTTTATGCGCCCGCTACGTTCTTGTATCTAGCCAGGGGCGGCTAGCGGACGTCCGCTTCCATCCTCAAATCGATCTGACGCAACGACGAGGATGGACGAGCGCAGTGCTTGATTCCTGGGTCACGTGACTCTGCGTACGCCATACCGGATTTCGAACAACCCCACGGATGGACTATTCAGGCCTACGTAGAACGACTGGCCAGTAGGCGGTCGGGCGAGGGCGGAGAACTATCCCGGCGCAACCGACGTGTCGCCCATTGCGGGCGTTCCCGATCACGGGTGGCGCAGGCAAGGCGGCGGGAATCGCGAGGCAATCGGCAACCGGTTCATCAAAATAGGCGGTGCCGATTGGCCCCTTTCATGCATTGTGATGAGCTTCTCGTTACCCGAATACTTGGTGGTACGAGAGTGTCGATGGTTGTTGGCGGGTTGGTCTCTTTTCTGTGTCAGCCTCGCGAAAGGGCCGCTTCGGCGCGAATGAGCAGTCAAGTTTGCGCAGGAACGACCGATGGCTTGGCTATGATGGACCGATGGACTTCACCCCTGGGCGCTTGATGGAAAACCGTAGCTACAGTTCATTGCCGGCCACCGGGAAACGCTCATCGGGCCCCCAGGGGACGCGGCTTTTTTCGGCTGACGAGCTGAGCCGGCTCGCCGTCGAGGCAGGCTTTGCGTCCGATGGCGGCGTCAGCGTCCACGAGCCCGTGCTCGAAGGCACCAGTGCGGCGCTCAAGGGGCGTCGCTTTACGTTGCGAGCTGGTCGGCAAACCATCGGGCGGGGCGGCGAGAACGATATCGTCATCTGCGACCCGAGCGTTTCTTCGACCCATGCGTGGGTGATGAACCAGCAAGGCCATTACGTGGTGATGAACACGCTCTCCACCAATGGCACGTTCGTCAACAACAAGCGTGTGCACGAAGCCACCATCCGGCATGGCGATCGCATTCGTTTTGGACAGTCCGAGTTTGTGTTTCTGACGCGGGAGCCTGGCGCGTCCAGGCTCGGTCGCGTCGGATGGTTCGCGCTGGCCGTGGTGGTGCTGGCGGCGCTGGGCGGTGCGGCCTGGTGGTTGTTGAGCGCATGAGTACGGTTGAGCGCATGCGACCGCGCTCCATCGGGCGCTACCGGATCGACGGTGTGCTCGGCGAGGGCGCGATGGCGGTGGTGTACGCCGGCTTTGATCCCGGCATCGACCGGCCGGTGGCGATCAAATGCCTGCATCGCAACGTGGCGACTGACCCGAGATTGATGGTGAGGTTCTTGCTGGAGGCGCGCGCGTCCGGCCACCTGGTGCATCCCAATATCGTCACGATCTTTGATACCGGCGAAACGGACGACGGCCGCAAATACATTGCGATGGAAAGGCTTTCGGGCGAGACGCTGGCAAGCCGCGTCTCGCAAGAAGGATTGCCGCCGCTGGCGGTGATCATCGAGCTGGCGTCACAAGTGGCATCGGCGCTGGACTATGCGCACGGGCAGGGCGTCATCCATCACGACGTCAAGCCTGAGAACATCATGCTCTCGGAGAATTGGCATTGCGCCAAGCTCAGTGACTTTGGCATCGCCGAGCGCAGACCCGTCAACAGCATCAGGCAAGGCCAGGCCAGGCAGATCGGCGGCACGCCCGCCTATATGGCGCCGGAGCGCTTGCGTGGCGAGCGTGCCGATGCACGCAGCGACCTTTTTTCGCTTGGCGTCGTGCTGTACTGGCTGCTCACCGGCAAATTGCCATGGCCGGAAACCGACGATCTCAAGCGCCTGATCAGGGAGCGGCAGCGTCAGCCATTACCTGCGATGGTGCCCGTCGATCCGACGATACCGTCGATGCTCGCGGGCATCGTGCGGACTCTGCTCGCGCCGGCACCCGAGGCGCGTTACCAGAGCGGCGCCGAAGTCATCAACGATCTGCGGTTGGCGCGCCGGGAGCACGAGCGATCGCATGAGTCGCCGCTGGCCACGCGCATCATCTCGCTGCGCCTGCGTTGGATTGGCGCCCTGGGCGCCACGCTATGCCTGGTGCTGCTGCTGGGCCTGGCGGTGATCTATGCCAAGCAGCATGGCGCGGTGACGGGGCTCGCCACCGACTTTGGCGGTTCGCTGGGTCGCATGGTCGCAAGTGAGGCAGCCGAGAACCTGTTGTTGGGCGATGACCCCGCCACCCGGGCCCTGGTGCAGGACATCGCGAACAACCAGCAGATCCAATACCTCGCCATTGCCAATCGAGAGGGCGCGGTGGTGGCGAGCACGCAACCGGGGGATGTCGGCAAGACACTGCCCAAGCTCGATGCCGAAAAGCAGACCTTGGCCGGCGAGGTGGAACGTTACGTTGGCCGCGTCGATGCAGACTCCCATGGCGATGACTTGCTGTTGTTCGACGTGCCTATTCGTTATCAGGCCAAGGCCGTCGGCGAGTTGCGCCTGGGCGTCAGCAAGGCGCCCCTGCTCGAGGCCGAGCGCACGACGTTCTGGGTCATCGTGGGGGTGCTCGTCATCACCTTGATGGCGCTGGTTGGCGCGGCTTATTGGCTGTTCCGACAGCCGCTGGCCTTGCTTGGCATGCTGGGGGATTCCCTGGTGCAGGTTGGCCGCGGCGACTTCAGCCAGCGCATCCGCCTGGTTCGCCACGATGAACTGGGTCGATTGTTCGTCGCCTTCAATCAGATGAGCAGTGCCCTGGAGGCGCGGCATCGCAACGATGCTTCGGCATCCCCTGCCGTCGCGGCAAGTCCGGCGAGGCAGCCAACGGTGGTCATGTCGCCGTCAGCGGCCAAAGAGGATCGATAGACCCACGGGGCGGGGAGGCGCGCGTTACAGCTGCTTGAGGCGATGCTGCAGTTCAACGGCTCTCGCCCGGTAGATCACGGCGCGCTCGTAGTTGGGGTCAATCGCGAGGACGCGGTCCCACAAGGCAATCGCCTGGTCGAGCTTCTGGTCGCGATACAGCACTACCGCGCGCTCGTGATAGGAGCCGACCAATTGCTCTCTCAGCGCCTGGTTTCCTGCGGGCTTCAAATGCGGGTCGATGGTCAGCGCCTGGTCCAGTCGCGTCAATGCCTGAGCGTTCTTTCCCTGCTGCGACAAGGCCACACTTTCCAGTTGCAGGCGTTGCGCCTTGGAGGCAGGCGACTCGCCTGCGGGTGCAGCTTCGGTGGTGGCGACCGGCGCGGTGGGCGCCGCGCTGCGACTGGGCGTATTGGTTTTGGCCGGCGCCGTATCCGAAGACCACGAGGCCCGCAACGGCGATTGGGGCAGGCGGATGGTCTCACCCGCGTGCAACGACGAGGGATTGGTCGACCCGTTATAGCGGGCCAGCAACAGGAATAGATTGGAATCCCCCAGGCTGCGAGCGGCCAATGTGCCGTAAGAGTCCCCGGCTTGCACGACGTACGGGCGCGACTGTTTACCAAGGGCCGTGTTCGGATCGACCGTGAGCTGCCGCAACAGGATTTGTGCCGTGCGGTCGGTCGGGTATTTCGCCAGATACTGCCGCAAGCTCTGCTCGCCTTCCGCGTAGCGACCGCGCAGAAAGTAAGTATTGGTTATGGCATTCAACGAAAGCGACTCGTTGTCGCCGGTTGCAGCCTCGCGATTGCCCGTCGGCGACGCGGCGCCGCTGCTGCTGTTGGCGGAGCTGCTCGCTTTGGACCGGAGGTTGCCGATCTGGGCGCAACCGGTCATGGCAAGGAGGGCCATGCAAAGCGCTACCTGCAGCGTACGCCAAAGCATCGGGTGCATGGTTTCAGTCGATCGAGCCAGGCTCATGTTTCGCTATCTCTGGTTGCGGTCTGCTCAGCGGCTCGCTGCCCAAAGGCGACGGTGCGCTGCATCGCAGACCAAAGTTTGTTCCGGTACCGCCGCAAGCGGCCTTCACCGCTTGCGTGGGCGAAAATCAGGGCGACGTTGTCGCCGTCGCGGCCGCCACGCTCAACCGCCGTGGCCAAGGCTTCCTTCAAGGCCTCATGCTGGTCACGCCGCTGCGAGAGGGATGCCAGCTCCTCGGTCGTGAGTTGCTCCCATACCCCATCGCTGCAAAGGACAAAAGTCTGATCGCCGTCCAGCTCAGCGAAGCCGTGTTCGACGACCGGAGGTTGCGGCCCTCCCAGTCCACGCAGGAGTTTATGCTGGTCGGGATCGTTGGCCAGCTCGCCTTCGGTCAGTTCCCCGCGTTGCAATTTCAGTTGCCCGAGGCTGTGGTCTTCGGTGCGACCGATCAGACGCGTTCCCCGAAAGCGATAAAGGCGACTGTCGCCGACGTGTGCCCACGAGACCCGGCTGGCGCGAATGAGCGCCGCGACGATGGTGGAATGCGGTTGCGCGCCTGCGAGATGTTCGCCGTGCTGCTGCAGTTGGGTATGCGCTTCCTGGCAAAGCGTCTCGAGAAAGAGCGATCCCGGCAGGGAGCGCCAGGCACCTTGCTCCCACAGGCGAAGAGTCGCCTGGATCACGCCATGGGAGGCCAGTTCGCCCGCGCCATCGCCACCCATGCCGTCGGCCAGCACCAACAGCCAGGTGGACGAAGCCGAATCGTGGAGGCAGATAAGGTCATCTTCCTGGGTTGCCCTTCCGCCTTGAGCGCGGCCACCTGCGGCCCGCGGAATCGCGTGAAAGTCGACCGTCGTGTTCATCGCCCATCCCCCCGACCTCTGAGCGCAGTCCTGCGAGCTGAAACCTTACGGGACTTTTGCCGCTGAAAATTTGCGTTTGGTCCCGTTGCCATAAGCCCGATCGTGACCTTGGCTAAACCTTAAGCTGCCTTGGGCTGCCTGGCCAATCGGACATAAGGGGGATTGGGTCATGCCAGGGAGCGTTTCGGGCGCTTCGTCGACCTCGGGCAGACCTGCCACGCGAGCTTGCTGAGCAGTGGGCGCTGCGTGCACCCTTATAAGGCCCGCCGGTAACCCGAAGCGGGGTCGGCAGCTGAAACGGCAGTGGCCACACCAACCCGTCGCTGGGTGACATCATGACCAAGAGCAAAGAACGGCTGGCGCGTTTTTATGCGCTTTCCGACGGCATTTTTGCCGTCATCATCACGGTGATGGTTCTGGCGTTCAAGGCGCCCGCCGGTCACGATCTTCCCGCGTTGATCAGCCTGTGGCCCGATCTGGTCAGTTACGCGGTGAGCTATGCCTTCATTGCCGTCGTCTGGTTGAATCATCATGCGACGCTTCGTTACGCGCAGTATCTGACGGGTACCCTGGCCCTGGCGAACTTCGCCAATCTGTTTGCGATTTCCTTCATTCCCTTTACCACCGCCTGGCTGGCCGAAAGCGAGATGGCGTCATTCCCGCTGACGCTCTACGCCCTGGTGTTCTTTCTGGTGCAGGGCACGTACATGGTGTTGATGCGGGAAAGTTTTTCTCACCTGCCGGACGGCATCGATCCGCGATCGCGACGATGGCAGTGGTACAGGGCGTGGATCATGTTGGCCGTGTTTTTGATAGCCGCCCTGGTAACCATCATTCCGCCGCTGTTGCGGCTCGGCTTGTTGGCGTCCTTCCTCATCCTGTACTGCCGTCCTGATGCGTTCCAGCGCGCCGACGCCGCCGCGCCCTGAGTGATTGACCTCTCGCAGCAACGACAAAGGCCGCGCAAGCGGCCTTTGTTCGTGGGGTCGCTGTCGCCCAGTTACACGATGGCCACCTGGTTGACGTTGTTTTTCGGATCCATCCAGAAGGCCTCGTTGGCGAAGCGTCCGAAGATCTCGCGCGGCAGGATGGGCTGGCGTTCCACCGATTCCACTTTCGGACGGACGGAATGCAGGCCGGGCATGCCGACGCGGGCGTCGAATTCGTCGGCGTTGTACTGGATGTGGTCGAAGTCGTGTTCGAACCAGGGTTCGCCGAGGAATTGATAGACCGCGCGCACGGCGGCGGCGGGGTCGCGCACCAGGCTTTCGTAGGTCAGCAGCATCAGGTGGTCGTGCGCGTATTCGCCGTAGAAGGCCTCCTTGGTGGCCTGGTAGGCGAAGCCGACCATGCCGCGCGGATCAGTCAAGGCTTCGACGCGCGAGTACACGGTGGTGTTGGTGTCGAACCGGAACACCTTGCTGACACTGACCGGTTGGCGGCGCACCAGCCGCTCCATGCTGTCCAGCACCCAGGCCAGCTGGCGCACGCAGGCGACGACCTTCACGCCTGGGAACAGCGTGTTGAGCAGCTGCATGCGGCTGCACCACAGCCGGCTGGTGTCGAACACCACCTCGGCGCCGCCTTCAACCGAGTAGAAGTTCTCGACCAGCCCGCGCAATACCGCAACGCGCTGCTCGTCGGAGACATCGAAGGAGAAATCGTTCTTGCTGCTGGCCTCGGCGATCACCACGCCCATGATGTCGGCCAGCGGGCTGGTCATGCCGGCGCGAAAACGCGGGTTCTGATTGAGGATGGCGGCCAGCAGGGTGGTGCCGGCGCGCGGCAACCCGGAAATGAAGTGGAACTTCCGCGGCGGGTTGCTGGCGTCTGGCGTGGCTGGCATGCGGGTGATCCTCTCGATCGTTGGCCTGGTTCTGCTGGATAGTGCCCGATTCAGGGCGCGCGCGCCGTCGACGCGCGCATGCGCATCTCGTAGCCGACTTCGACCATGCGGGCTTCTCCCTTGCCCAGTACACGCAGCAGCAGCTCCTCAGTGGCGCGCTTGCCCATGTCGCGTACGGGTTGGTGGACCGTGGTCAGCAGCGGCCACACCTGTGTCGCGATCGTGGTGTCGTCGAAGCCGCAGATGGAGATATCGCCGGGCACCGACACCCCGGCCTCCGCCGCGGCCCAGATTGCACCGACGGCCATGTCATCGTCGGCCGCGAAAATGGCGGTGGGCCGATGCTTGAGCTTGAGCAGTCGGCGAGCTGCAGCCACGCCGGACTCGAAGGAAAACTGGCCCTGCACCATATACGCCGGGTTCTCCTCCAGGCCTGCGCGCTTCATGCCATCGCGGAAGCCGGCGAGGCGCCAGATGCCTGCGCCGTGCTTCGGATCGCCGATGATGTGTGCGATGCGACGATGGCCCAGGGCCACCAGGTGATCCACCATCGCCGCCGCCGCTTCACGCTCGCGCAGCATCACGCCGATGCAGCCCTTGGGTTGCCGCGGCGCGATCGAGGCAAACGGAAGGTCGTGCTTGCGCAGATGGTCGAGCAGCTTTGCATGATCGGTGATGGGCGGCGTCAGGATCAGCCCATCGGGTTGGTGCCGCGAAAGAATGCTCTCGACGCGCTCGACGAAATCGGGCGCCGTCGACACCAGCGGCTGCACCATCATGCTGTATTGCCGGGCCTCGCAGGCCTCCAGCACGCCGGCCTGGACTTCCATGATGTAGCTCGGCGACAAGTTGTCGTAGAGCAGGCCGATCATGAATGAGCGATTCGTCGCCAGGCTGCGTGCCGAGGTGAGCGGCCGGTAGTTGAGTTCGGCCACGGCCGCGAGTACGCGGTCGCGCACCGAGTCGCGCACATTCGGCTCGTTGTTCAGCACGCGCGATACGGTCTTCTTCGACGTGTCCGAGGCACGGGCGACGTCGTTGATGGTCACACGCGACATGAAAGCCTTTGCGTCTTCAATGAACTGCTCCCTGCGTGATGGCAGCCGGAACGCTTTGAGCGGGAACGTTCCATCCACTCACTTCGACCACCGGTACGACAGTTTCCTGCGATGCATAGCGCGCGGTCAGCACGATCGACTCGCCGGGCCAGAGCGTGACGTCATTGTCATTCCAGCGTATCGGCAGCGCAAGATCGCCATGCGCGCCACGCCGGATCGACACGTGCTGGAACAGCGCCACGGCCTTGGACGATGCAGGCACCGACAGTGTGATCGTGGTGACCTCGTCCTTGCCGTCGCGCGTGGTGCTGGCGTGGATCTCGCTGGTCGCGGCCGGCAAGGACTGCAGTGCGGTCAGATCCCCATACTGCGTCAGCGGGGTGAGATACCAGTTCGATTTCGCCCAGTCGAGTACGTCCGCCCGGGTGGACAGCCAGTAGACATTGCGGCTGACCGGCTTGCCGTCGGCAGCGGCAAGTTCGAGCTCGATGAAGTAGGTGGGAGACAGGTTGGCGATCGCCGGCAGTGTCGCCAGCTGGCGCGTGTGATTCCCCGCCAGGTCGATGTCTTGCAGGTGCTTCTCGAAGCGCATGCTGCCATCCAGGTTGCGTAAGCGGATGTTCGCCTGCAGTCCGTGGACATCATCCAGCGTCTGATTCACCAGCACGATGGCCTTGGAGTCGTACGAATACTGGATATGCACCAGCTCGTTGGCCTTCTTGGCGCCGAAATACGCGCCGGCGGGATTCATGTAGTAGCCGTACAGATGCCAGTGCAGCGAGGGCCACGCGTTGTTGAGCATCCAGTAGATGACGCCGGTCGATGGATTGGCGGCATCCATGTGCGCATTGAACGCTTCGAACTGGGCACGCACGTTGTCGTAGTTGTCGAGTTGGGCCTTGGCAACATAGTCGGCGAGACTCGTGGGCGCGCCATAGCGCTTGGCCAGCGCGTTGTCGAACGGCGTGAGCACGGCGAACGTCGACCAGTCCGCGGAGGCGTGGTATTGCCTCTGCTCCGAATATTTCCACAGCGCCTCCTGCTCCTGTGGCGACAGCATGCGCTGCACGTCTTCCAGTCGCGGGATATCGGCACCCGCGCTGACTTCCGAATCGAAGCCAAACGCGCCGCCCAATTTGTCGGCGTACCAATACGACGGCGGTATCCAGTCGTACGGGCCGGCCATCTTCAGGCCGGACGGACCAGCATCGGCGGTGCCCTGCGGGACGGCCGCCGAGATGATGGGCAAGGACCAATCCGCCGCGCGCAGCGTATCGACGTACATCTTGGCGATGGGCGGCGGCGGCGCATTGTCGCTGCCGATCAGGAAGCCGATCACCGAGGGATGGTTGCGCAGCAGGCGCGCCTCGCTGGCCATGGAGTCCTCCGCCACTTTCATATCAGCGGCCGTCCAGGGCGAGCCGCCGGTCTTGGCGGCCGATTCCCATTTGTCGCAGCATTCCCAGCCAGCGAGTATCAAGATGCCGTGCTGGTCGGCGAGTTCGTAGAAGCGCTGGTTCTCCAGCTTGCCTTCGCTGCGGATGGTGTTGAGGCCAAGATTGAGCACATAGTTGAACTCGGCCTCCATGCGCGCGGGGTCGTCGCGCAGAAACATGTCCGGGGCCCAGCCGCCGCCGCGGATCAGCAAGGGTTTGCCATTGATGAAGAACTGGCGGTAACCCTGCTTGGTCAGGTTGGAACTGACGCTGCGCATGCCGAAACTTGCCGTCGCGCGGTCGGAGGTTGCGCCATCGACGGCGGCGCTCATCTCCAGTTGGTAAAGCGGATGGTCGCCCATGCCGACCGGCCACCAGATCTTGGGATGATCCAAGGCCATGCCCGGCGTGGTGCTGGACGAGAAGGACACGTCCTGCGTCTGTCCCGGCGCGAGATGCACGGTCTGCTGGATGGGGACGCCTGCCACGGTGCCGCTGATCGTGGCGTCATGCGCTGCCGTGTCGAGGTTCTTCGCGGTGACTTTCACGGCCAGCGTGGCGTGCGAGAGATCGGGCGACAGCGTCGATTGCACGTGCGGATAGCTCAACGCGACCGGCCCGGTCAGCGCGATATCCACGCCTCGCCAGGGGCCCATGTTGTTGTCCGGCGGGGTGGGGTTCCAGTCCACCCAGCCGATCGACAGGCTGGTTCGTGGATCGGCCGGATGCACGCGCATGGCGAGCACATTGGCGCCCGCGTGTACCCAGCGCGTCACGTCGAAGTCGTGCACGGGATAGGCACCGGCGAGCTCGGCGTGGTCGACCACCTGATGCCCGTTCACCCACAGGTCGGCGCTCGCGATGATGCCGTTGGTATGCAGCATCGTGTGCTTTTGACCCAGGTCCTTGGACAGCGTGAACTGCGTGCGATACCACCACGGCGTCACGAACAGGTTGCCACTGGAATCGGGCACCTGCACCGCGCGCATGTTGTCGCTGTAGAAGACATCGTTCTTGAACGTGTGGTTCTCGAGCAAGCCGGCCATGACGGTCGCGCGGCCGCTCACCGGGTACCACTCCTTGGTGGAGTAACCCGCCAAGGAGATCTCGGCGCCCGCTTGCTGCGCCTTCGCGCTGTCCTGGATTTGCCAGTGAGCGATTGAAGTGACGGACCCCGCATCGGCGGCGACCGTGGTGGGGACGTAGGTCGCCTGGGCGTGTACCACCGAGGCGGCCGATGCCGCCATCGCGACCATCATCCACAGCGTGTGCCTGGCTGGAGTTTGCATGGCGTCAAGGTTTCCCAAGATAGGTTTCGCGTATTTCCACCGGCGCAAATGGCCAGGATTGATTGAGTCGCGCCCAGATCGCAAACACCACCAGGCCGGCGACGATCCACACGCCGGAGAGGATCAGCGAAAGAGTGGAGGCAGAGAGGTACACATAGATCCACCCGAACAGCGCGATGATGCAGGGCACGGGATAGAGCCATTGCTTGTACGGGCGTTCGAGATTTGGCTGGCGCTTGCGCAGCACGATCAGCGCGGCGATCTGCGCGAAGGACTGCACAATGATGATCGCAGTCAGCAGCATATTGATGACCTCGGTGAGGTCGAAGAACGTGCCGATCGCCGTGACCACGCCCATCGTCAGGAGCGCGACGTGCGGGAAGCCGTGTTTTGCATGCAGTCGTGCGAACACGGACAGGAACACCTTGTCCCGCGCCGCCTCGAACGGCACGCGTGAGCCGCCGAGCAGGCCGGTGAATACCGAGGCAAACGCAGTCACGATGATCAGTACGGTCATCACGGCGGCGGCCAGATGGCCCCAGCTGCGTTCCACCACCAGCGAGGCCACCGACTTGGACTGCGCGATCTCCTGCCACGGCGCCACGCCAAGCACGCTGATATTGAGCAGCAGGTAGACCACCATCATCGCGATCACCGAGATGATGATGGAGCGGGGCATGGTGCGGCCCGGATCGCGCAACTCATCGCCGATATAGGCGGTGGTGTTGTAGCCCAGATAATCGTAGATGCCGATGATCAGTCCCGCGCCCAGGCCCACGAAGAAGTGGCCGCCGAACGCATCGGCAGGGAAGTCGAACGCGTAACTCGCATGGAAGTGCGAGAAGCCCGCCGCGGTCACGCCGACCACCGACACCAGCATGATCACCCACAGCGCGATGGTGATCGCACGCACCGACTCGATGCGGCGATAGAGCATCCACGTGACCAGCGCGGTGGCTGCCACGCCGATCAGATGCACCGGCCACCAGCCCAGGTTTGGAAAGAAGAAGCCCAGATATTCCGCCATGCCGATGATGCCGGTGGACATCAACAAGGGAATGGCCAGCAGCATGGTCCAGATAAACAGGAACGGCATCAGTTTGCCGGTGCGGTACTGGAACGCCTCGCGCAGGTAGACATAGGTGCCGCCGGAACCGGGCATGGCGGCGCCGAGTTCGGCCCACACCAGCCCATCGGCCATCGCCAGGATGGCGCCGACGATCCAGCCAATGATGGCCTGCGGGCCGCCCATGGTGGCGACCATGATGGGAATGGTGATGAACGGCCCGATGCCGCACATCTGGGTCATGTTGATTGCCGTTCCCGAGAACACGCCGATGGAGCGATGGAAGGCGTTGTCGCGAACGGACTTGGGCGCGCTGGAATCCTGCATGCTTGCCTTGTGGAAACGGAGTGGCGAACGGGGCGACGGTGAAGCCACCCGGAAGAACGAACCTGTAGCTATGACATGAGGCCCTGCAGCGATCCCACTCCCGCGAGGGCAGGAGTGGGATCGTCGTCATGCCGCTTCCCTTACCACTGGCCTCGCACGCCCAGCATGAAACTGCGCTCGGAGAACGTCGAGTGGCCGGGCTGGTCGGGCCACACCAGGTAGTACTTCTGATACTCGTTGGTGAGGTTGGTACCGTCCAGGAACACTTCGGCGTACTTGCTGAACTTGTACGAGATCGATGCATCCAGGTACTTCTGTGGCGCCTCGTACATTTCCAGGCCGGTGATGCCGCCCACGCTGTCCATCACCGCGCGCCGCGAACGGTAGTTGTAGGCAAGGCGCGCCTGGAAATGATCGTCCTGATACCACAGGATGAAGTTGCCAGACTTGGTGGAGTTGTCCTGGAACGGGATCTTCTTGCCGGCCAGATCCGTTTCGCCCGAGTTGCTGGGCGCATACGTGGCATTGATTTCCATACCCGTCTTCGACAGGAAGCTCGGCAGGAACGTGAAGCCCTGGCGGTAGTCGAACTCGGCGCCGTGGATGGAGTTGCCCGTACCCTGCACTGGCTGGGTGATCACGATGCAGTGATCGCGCACCACGCCGTCTTCGTCGGGCAGCGTGCAGTTGGTCACGCTGCCGTTCTTGATGAAGCTGTCCACGTTGATGCGGAACAGCGCCAGGCTGAGCATGCTGGTTTCGTTGATGTAGTACTCGGCCGAAGCGCCGAAGTTGGTGGAGCGCCACGGGTTGAGATTGGGATTGCCGGTGGACGTGCCGTTGGCTACGCGGAAGATCGGCCCTTGCGGCGTTTCTGCCAGCGAGTAGTTGAGCTGAAGGCCACCGCCCCAGGTGCTCAGGTCCAGCGGCATCATGTTCTTGGAGTAGGCCAGTCGAACCTTGAAGCTGTCGGTCACGTCCAGCGCGAAGTTGGCCGAGGGCAGCACGTCCTGGTAGCTGCGCTTGGTCGTCGCCGTTCCCACATCTTCCGGTTCGTCGCCGTAGGCGCCCGGATCGCCGCTGAGGTGCTGGGTCACATCGAGGTTGGTGTGGATCAGGCGCACGCCGATGTTGCCGCTGTATGGCATGTCCCAGATCGTGCCGTTGAAATCGCCCTGCAGGTAGCCCGACAGCTCCTTCAAGCGCACCGCCCAGGTGGTGCCGGGCTCAGCCACCTGCTGGGTGCCCGGATAGAGCGAGTTCCAATAGGCGATGGGGTTGACCATCGCATTGGGGCCGATCGCCCAGAAGTTGATGCCCGAGCCAAGCAGGTTGTTGTACTGCTTGAAGTTGTTGGCCAGCGGCGCGGCGGTGTTGGGCATCGATATCGCCGACAGCGGACCTGCGCGGAAATAGCCCTGGTCATTGCCGGCGGTACACGAGCCGCTGTTCAACACCACGTCGGCGCCGACGTAGCGCACCAGGCATCCCGCGGGATCGCTGGCGCCCATGCCGGCGTAGACCGGCGCCTCCAGCGTCCAGCCTTCGTTGTCGGCGCTGCGGATGCTGTTGCGGATGCCGAATTCCAGTTTGAAGCCGTCCTGGAAATCGTACTTGCCGTCGAAGCGCAAGGCGTTGAGCGCAACCTTTCGGTCGTAATCGCCCGACGATTCCAGTGTCTTCATCGTCCAGTCGGCAGGGTTGGCAAAGTTGCTGGCCAGCGACGGCGGCACATCGATCTTGATATAGCGGCCATTGAAGTTGGCGATGATCGGTATGGTGTTTTGCGGAATCCCGTTGGCGTTGAACACGCGGTTGCCGCCCAACTGCGCGGGATAGACCATGGTGCCCGGCGGCACGGAGTCGGGATCCACGCCGTCCATCAACACGTTGGGCCAGAGCGCGCCGTCAGAGTCGGAGATATTGACGTCCGATTCCTGGAACGACTGCGAGGCCGTGTCGCGGATACCGCGCACGCTCGCCGTAAACGGGCCGCCGTTGTCGTAATCCAGCTGCAGGTTCAGGTTTCTTGCAACGGAACTCTTCTGGATGATCTGCGAGTAAGACTCCACGTCACCGGGCCACTTTTCGTACTGCTGCGTGGTGTAGTACTGCGAACCTTCCCAGCCCGGCTCCGGCGTGCCGTACGAGCCCAGCGCGGGCGCTCCGGTATTGCGCGACTGCAGCGGAACGTACGTGGCGCCTTGCCAGTTGGTGGAGTTGAACTGGATGCCGACGTTGCGGTCGTACTCGCGCTGCGACGAATAGAAGTAGTCGGCCGTGCCGGTGAAGCCGCTGCCGAAGTCAAACTGGAACGACGCGTTGCCCGACTTGCGCTTGCGCTGGGTGATGATGTCGTTGAGGCCGATGTCCTGGCTGCCCATGAATACGCCGTTGGACTTCCCGTCGCCGTTGACGTCCACGCTGCCGTCGGCGTTCTGCACGATCTTGGACGGAATCGGTGCCCCGTTCCACGGCGTCAGGAAGCCGTTGTAGCCGCCGGCACTGGCCGCGTTCTCGCCGTTGAGCACCACGCCGTACTGGTCCAGGCCTTCGGTGGCATTCATGCGGCGCGTGTTGGAGAAGTCGCCGGAGATCAGCAGGCCCCAGTGACCATCGTCGTTGTACGAAATGAGGCCGTTGGCTTCAGGCCCCGTGTGTTGGGTGGTGCTGCCGCGTTCGCCATTGGCCGAATAGCTGTAAGTAAAGCCGCTGGGGAGATCCCACGGCCGGTACGTATGCAGATCGATGGCGCCGCTGATGCCGCCGTCGGTGGTGCTGGCCGTCGGGGATTTGATCACGTCCACGCCGTGGAACAAGGTCGACGGCAGCATGGTGAAGTCAGGCTGCTGCGAGTCGATCTGGTCGGCTGTAATGAATACTTCGCCGTTCAACATGGTGCCGACCTGCGGCAGGCCGCGCACGTCCACTGAGGTACCCACGCCCGCATCGCGGTTGATCTGCACGCCGGTGACGCGCTGCAGCGAGTCGGTGATGGTGGTGTCGGGCAGGGCGCCGATGTTCTCCGCGGTGATGCTGTCCTGAATGTTCGCGGCATCGCGTTTCAGGTCGATCGCGCGCATCTGCGAGGCACGTACGCCTGACACATTTACGGCCGACAGGTTGACCGCGTTCTTCTGCGCGTCAGTGCCGTCGGCTTTCCTGGCGTCGGTTTTCTTGGCGTCAGGCGACGGCGGCGGCGTCTGCGTGGTCGTGGTCTGCGCAGCCTGGCCGTCCTGCTGGAGATCGACGAAGGTCGAGGCTGCAGCTGACGTCGACACGACGGCGAACAGCGACACGGTGATGGCAAATGACAATGGATGTTTGCGAAGTACGGTGGACATGGGCGTTGACCTCGTTGGTGTTGCCTGTCGAACCTCGGTTGCTCCGTGGTATTTCAAAATGCGCGTAGCCCGGCGGTGCCTGCGGGTACGCACGCCGTCGTGATGCCATCTTTCGTTGTCCCCGACTTTGGCTCCCCAGCCAAAGCCAATGCTCAGTGCTACGGCACGGGGCGGATGCCCCGCTTACTGCTCACTTCGAAAACGCGATACGCGCCAGCGCCCACTGTCCATCGCGTGGATCGCCGGTGGCGAAAACGCATACGTTGCGAACGCCGGCCCCCGCCGGCGTGGCAAGCTTTTCATCAAGACGAACTTGTCCGGTTGCCTGCGCCGCGCTCTGCAGCGGCAGGCGAGCCAACAGCGGACCCGTGCACGTGTCGGCATGGATCTCGATTTCACCCGCGGCGCTGATCTTCTGGCGCATCACCGCGTCTTTGGCCTCATCGCCGAAACGCCAGCTGATGCGCTCGACGATGAGCGAGACCTGCTTGGCGCCAGCCAGCGGCGCTTGTGGCCATAGCCAGCACGCGTTGCCGATATCGACGGAATAGACCGGCCTTGTTCCCTGCGCCGGCTTGCTGCCGTCGAGGCGCGAGGCCGGCTGCCTGGAACAGGTGGCGAGCGCGCTGCCGTCGCGGCTCAGCAGGGTGGATGCATCCAGCGCCTGCGCGCGCGGCGCGGCAAGTTCGAAGCCGTCCGCCGCGAAGGTTGCGGCGCGCAGGTTCGTGTTTGCCGGCAGTGTGAGTGGTTTCGCATAGGCTGCGGATTGAGCGGTCGGGTCGGAGCCGTCCGTCGTGTAACGGATCGTGCCGAACTGCACCTGATTGGACAGCTCGACGCGGAATGCGCCGTTGGCCGCGGCGGTCACCTGGAAAGCAGGTGCAAATGCGCTGTCGGCATACGCAATGCCGAGCGCGCGATAACGCGCCAGTTCTGCCGGCAGGCGCTGCAGAAAGCTGTTCCAGTCGTGCGTGCTTGCGGGCGACCAGCCCAGTTCCGCCAACGCGGCGATGCGTGGGAAGATGGCATGTTGGTCGTGGGCGAAGGTGGGCATCTGCTCAGCCCACAGGCTCACCTGCACACCGATGATGCGCTTCGCCTCAGTCGCGCTCGCGCCCTTCGGAATCACGATCGTGTCATAGGCCTGCCGCAACGTTGCTGCGGGAGGCGGACCCGGCCATTCATCAGGCAGATCGGACTGAACATGATCGAGGTACAGCGATTCCTGCGGCGTCATGATCACGTTGTGACCTTGCCGGATGGCCGTAAGCGCCACGCGTTCGTTGTGATCGCCATGCCATGACATCACCACTTCCGAGGCCGGCAGCTTCTCGCCGGTGGCCAGCTGGTCATCCCAGCCGACCGGCGTGCGCCCGTGCTCGACCAGATGCGCGGCGACCTGCTGGATAAACCAGCCCTGCAGCTGGTCCATGTTCGCCAGGCCCAGCTTGTGCATCTGCGCGCGCACTTCGGGCGATGCGTTCCACTGCTGCTTGTCCGCTTCGTCGCCACCGATGGAGATGTAGCGCGAAGGGAACAGCTGCATGACCTCGTCGAGCACGTCATCGACAAACTGCAGGGTCTTTGCATCGGGCTTGAGCAGCCACGGGCTGACGCCCCAGTCGGTCCACACGTCCGGTCGCTTGCCGGTGACGCCTAGCCACGGATACGTCGCGACGGCAGCCTGCGAATGGCCGGGCAGGTCGATTTCCGGCACCACATCGACAAAGCGTTCGGCGGCGTAGCGCACGATCTCGCGCGCCTGGTCCTGCGTGTAGTAGCCGCAGTAGGGCTGCTCGGCGGAGCCGGTCAATTCGCTGTCGAGGCCCACGGCTTTGCGGCAGGCGCCGATTTTGGTGAGCTCGGGATACTTGGTGATTTCCAGGCGCCAGCCCTGGTCTTCGGTGAAGTGCCACAGCAACACGTTCAACTTGTGCAGCGACATCCAGTCGATCAGCTGCTTGATCTCGGCCACGCTCTGGTAGTGCCGCCCCGAGTCGAGCAGCAGGGCGCGCCAGGCGAAGCGCGGGTGATCGTCGATCACGCCGCTGGCCACTTTGACCGGGGCGCCACGCGCCCATCCCGATGGCGTCAGCAATTGACCCAGGGTGACACTGCCGTAAAACGCGCCGCGCGCCGTTCGTGACGTGACCACGATGCCGCCGTTGTCCACGGTGATGCGGTAACCGGATTCGTCGGCAACATCGGCATGCGGATTCACATCGAATGCGATCGCGGGATGCGCTGCGTCCGACGTCGCCATGCGCAGGTGCAATCCGTTGGTTGCGGCCACCTGTTGCAGGAAGCGATCGGCGATGGACTGCACTTGTTGCCGTTCTTCACCGCGCACCAGCACCACGGCACCATCGGCGATGTCCACCGCGCCCGAGCCTGCAGGGCTGGCCTTCGCCGGCTGCGGCAACAATGACCAGCTGGAAACGACAGGCGCGGCGACGGCCGCGCTCGTTGCCGCCATCCATGCGATGGCCAGGCAGCAGAGGATGTTCGCCGTCGCGACGCGGCTCATGCGCCACCACCTGTCGCAGCCCGCCGCGGAGCTGCGGCGTCCGACATGCCACGCCTGAGGTACCACTGGGCCGCGCCATGCACGCCATGGTGGCCGTGCTCGGTGACCCACACCGGTACTTGCGACAGCAGCGCACGCGCACTGCGGCCGTGCAGGAATCGTTCCTCGAACGCGCTGCGCTTGAGCAGCTCGAAGATGGACGACAGGAAGCCGCCGGCCAGATACACGCCGCCGCTGGCCATGAAGGCCATCGCCAGATTGCCGGCAAAACTGCCCAGCGAGGCACAGAAAATCTCCACCGCCTCCACCGCTTGTGCGTCGCTGTGCGCAAGCGCCGCGGTGGTGATGGCCTCGGGTGCAGCCAGCGTCGGCGCCACGCCATCCAAGGTGCACAAGGCGACGTAGAGCGACAGCAGGCCCGGGCCAGACACGATGTGTTCAAACGGCACATAGCCGCCTTCTGGCGCCAGCGTCGCGAGCACCTCGCGCTCGCGCACCGCGTTCGGCGCGAAATCCATCTGGCCGGCTTCTGTCGCCAGCACCAGGCCGCCGACCGGGCCGGGAACATGCACCGCCGCGCCAAGGCCGGTGCCCGGTCCGATCACCAGGGTCGTTCCGCTGGCGTGCGCGTCGGGCCCGCACAGATGGCGGCCGCCTTCGGCGAGCGAACCATCGAGCGCATAGGCCAGGGCTTCGAAGTCGTTGAGTACGGCCACCTCGTCCAGGCCCAGGGCCTGATGCAGCTGGGTCAGGTGGATGGGCCAGGGCAGGTTGTCGTTGACCACCTCGTTGCCCATGATCTGGCCCGCGCAAGCGAGCACGCAGTGCTTGACCGGGGCATGCACCTCGGCGTCGACAAAGGCTTGCAGCAGGTCTGACAGCACGGGGAAGTCCGCGCAGGCATAGACGCGGTAGGCGAGCGTCTCCACCCCGCGAATGCCGCCCGGACCGGCGCGCATCAGCGCGACACGCGCATGCGTGCCGCCGATATCGGCCGCCAGAAACGGCACCGCCGGTATCCCCGCCAGTCGATCCGTATGCTCGTTTGCCACGTCCAGCCGCCCCTCGCAGTGGAACTGTTATCAGCCTGTAACGTAATTGACACCGGTGTCAAGCGGTGGCGCAGCATGGTGGGAAAAATGCCTGGAGGCATGCTGGAGGGGTGGGAAACGGCGTTGCTGGCGCGGCACGCAGGGAGTTGGCAGGACGCGGCGGAGGGTTGATGAGCTCAGCCGGACTAGCTGAAAAACGCTAGCTTTCGCTGCGATTGAGCCGTTCCAGAATGCGCCGCAAATGAGCCAGGTCAGTCTTGGAAAGTTGCTGGAATCCCGCGGGAGCATCGTCCTGCACGGTGCGGTTGACCAGCTCCACAACCTGTTTTCCGGCGCGCGTGATCGACACCAGTTTTGCCCGGCGATTCTCGGGGTGAGGGTGGCGTTCGACGAGGCCGCGATCTTCCAGATCGTTCACCGCCACGGTGGCGGCCGGCGCATCCATGCCGGTGTCATCCGCGATCTGGCGCAAGGTCATCGGAGCATCCACCAGCCGCCACAGGATGCGGATGCGGCTGAAAGGGAGTCCGCTGATCTCGCTCACCTTGCGGCGCCACTCGCCACGCACGCCGCGCGTTTCCCACACCATGCCAACCATCAGCTGCCAGACGGCGTCGGCTTCGGTAGGGCTGTTGGTGGGTCGGATCATGCAGCGGCTCCGGCAGGGGCTTCTTCCAGCAAGTGGGCCGCGTGGCGCGTCGTGTCGTGCGCCCAGCGCGTGTTCGACAGCCAGGCCAGAAGCAGCACGGTGAAACCCGCACCCGTGATCAGCCACCAGAAGGGATGCGTGGCCTCGGCGAAGCCCTGGTGCACATGCATCCCCAGGATCGTACCCGCGAGTGCCACGCCCAGCGATGCACCCACTTGCCTGCTGGTGGAAGCCACGGCCGCAGCGAGACCGGATTGCGCCTTGGGCATGCCGGACACAGCCGTGTTGGTGATGGGCGCATTGACCATGCCGAAACCGATGCCAAAGATCACATAGGTCAACAACAACACCGCTATCGGCGTGGTGGCGGTGAGCTGGGTCATCATCAGCGCACTGATCACGGTGGCCGCGCCGGAAACGAGCAGTGAGGGACGCGTGCCATACGTGCCCACCAGCCGGCCGGACAGCGGAGAGCACAGTACTGTCGCCAGCGCGAGCGGCAGCGTGCACAAACCGGTATGGAAGGCCGATAGTCCACGCACTTCCTGCAGGTACAGCGCATTGAGAAACAGGAAGCCGGAGAACGCGGAAAAACTGCATACGGCGATCAAGGTGGCGCTGCTGAAAGGAGCACTGCGAAAGAAGCGCACGTCGATCAGCGGTTCGTGGCGTCGCGGTTCGTAGACCAGCAAGGCGATCAGCGACAACGCGGCCGCGGCGAACAGGCCAACGATGGTGGTTGAGCCCCAACCCTCATGCGGGCCTTCGATCACGGCATAAGTCACCGTGGCCAGGATGGTGAACACCAGCAGCTGTCCCACCGGATCGACGCGACGCGGACGAGGCGCCCTGGATTCCGGGATATAGCGCGACGCCAGCACCATCGCCGCGGCGCCCACCGGCAGGTTCACCCAGAAGATCGAGCGCCAGCCAATGGTTTCCGTCAGCGCGCCGCCGATCACCGGACCCAGTGCCATCGAGATGCCGGCAACCGCACCCCAGATGCCGATGGCGCGTGCGCGCGCCTTGGGTTCGTGGAAGGTATTGGCGATGATCGACATGGCGACCGGATTGAGCATCGTGGCGCCCAGGGCCTGCACGATGCGAAACGCGACCAGGCCGTGGATATCCGGCGCAACACTGCACAGCAGCGAGCCGAGCACGAACAGCGCCATGCCCGACTGGAATACGCGTCGACGACCGAAGCGATCGGCCATCGAGCCCGCCAGCATCAGCAGACTGGCCACCACCATGGTGTAGGCATCGATCACCCATTGCAGACCCGAGACCGACGCGCCCAAGTCGCGCCGGATCGCGGGCAGGGCGACGTTTACGATGGTGGCGTCCATCGCCACCATCAGCAGGCTGAGGCAACAGATGGCGAGGATCAGGTTGGGGTGGGTCTGCGCACGCCGTGCGTCGTTGATGGTTGTATTCATGCAACTATTGTGAGTTAACAATGGTTGACGGTCAATCCAGGGTTTTTGCCGGTGCTTGCGTTTGCTTCATCAGGTGATCAAGATATTCATCAATAGATGAATTAGGTGCCTTATGGCCAAGCCGAAGGCCTCAGCGCGCGGTGCGGGACGCCCCAGGGTGGACAACCCGGAATTGCGCGAACACCTGCTGGATGTCGCGTTGAAAAGCTTTGCCGCCTCCGGCGTGACGGCGACGTCCGTGCGTTCCATCGCCGCCGATGCCGGCGTCAACGCGGCCTTGCTCAGCTACTACTTCGGCAACAAGGCCGAGGTGGTCGAGGCCGTATTCGATGAGCGCATCGCCCCGGTGTTGTCGCAGTTTTTCCTGCATCTGTTTGGGGTAGAGGGCGATATCCAGCAATTCGCGGCCGCCTTCGTGACCGGCATCGGCGAACTGGTCGAGGCCCATCCCTGGTATCCCGCGCTCTGGGTGCGGGAAGTCCTCTGCGAGGGCGGTGCGCTGCGCGAGTTGGCGGTGGCCCGATTGTCGGCGGCAGCACCACTGGTCACCACGCGTTTTGTCGACGCGCAGCGCGATGGCGAGCTCAATCCCGCGCTCGATCCCACCGAGATGGTGATGACGCTGCTGGGCCTGACCCTGGTTCCGGCAGCAGGCGCGCCATTGTGGCAGGCGACCTCCGGCGCGCCTGCGGCTTCCACGGCGCGGCGCACCCAGCATGTGCTGTCGTTGCTGCAGCGAGGGTTGTCCTGAGGCGGATCGTGCATTCGTTATAGGATCGGATGCTTCAGCTGATACGGCACCGTCACAGAGAACGCCATGAGCGAGATCGAAGATCGTCTGGCCAGCTTGGGCCTGAGCCTGCCGCCGCCGTTTGAAGTGCCGAGCGGCCTGAGCCTGCCGTTCCAATTCGTGCAGGTGCACGGCACGCGCGTGCTGATTTCCGGCCACGGTCCGCAAGGCGCGGATGGTCAGATGACGGGCCCATTCGGCAAGCTGGGCAGCGAGCTTTCGGTGAGTGAGGGCTATCAGGCGGCGCGACTGGTGGCGCTCTCCATCCTGGCCAGTCTCAAACGCAGCATCGGCGATCTGGACCGCGTCCAGCAGTGGCATCGGGTGCTTGGCATGGTCAACTCCGCGCCCGGATTCATCCAGCAGCCGCAGGTCATCAATGGCTTCTCCGACCTGATCCTCGCCTTGTATGGAGCGGAGGGTGGCGCGCATACGCGCAGCGCCGTCGGCATGGCCGAGCTTCCGTTCAATATCCCGGTGGAAATCGAGGGTGAGCTATCGCTGCATCCTTGAGGCGCAAGAACCCGCGGGCGACATCACATCAATCGCATGTCGTCCATGCCTGAATTTAACGCGCCGTGCGTCAGGGTGGGGATCCTGCCCAGGGCGCCGACCGCCGTGGGCTCCTGAGGCTTTGGGAGTCGGCAAGTCACATGAGTGGTTCGCGTTCGGATGCGTTCGTATTTTTTGGTGCCACGGGCGACCTCGCTTACAAGATGATCTTTCCGGCGCTGCAGGCGTTGGTCCAGGCGGGCGAGATGGACATGCCCATCATCGGCGTGGCGTATGGACACTACACGCTGGAGCAATTGCGCGACCGCGCAAAAGACAGCTTGCAGCAGCACGGCCACTTCGACGCAGCGGCGTTCGAAAAGCTTTCGGCCAGGCTGCAATACATCGACGGCGACTACCAGGACCCATCGACGTACGCCCGCCTGAAGCAGGCCTTGGGCGAGGCCATGCACCCGATTCATTACATGGCGATACCGCCAACCATGTTCGATACCGTAGTGCAGGGCCTGGCGAGCTCAGGCTGCGCCGAGAATGCGCGCATCGTCATCGAGAAGCCGTTCGGCCGCGACCTGGCTTCGGCCAGACGATTGAACCTGACGCTGCATGAGGTCTTTCCCGAAGCCAGCATCTTTCGGATCGATCACTACCTGGGCAAGGAGGCGGTGCAGAATCTGCTGTACTTCCGCTTTGCCAATGCCTTCCTGGAACCGGTGTGGAATCGCACGTACATCGACAACGTGCAGATCACCATGGCGGAGAACTTCGGCATCCAGGGCCGCGGCAGTTTCTATGACGAAGCCGGTGCCTTGCGCGACGTCGTGCAGAACCATCTGCTGCAGGTGACCGCGCTGCTGGCGATGGAAGCGCCGGTGGGGCACGAGGCGGCTGCGATGCGCTCGGAGAAGCAGCGGCTCTTTCAGGCGATGCGGCCGCTCGATCCTGCCCAGGTGGTACGCGGCCAGTTCCGCGGCTATCGCGACGAAAAGGGCGTGGCAGCCGACTCTCAGGTGGAAACCTACGCGGCGCTGCGCCTGCATATCGATACCTGGCGCTGGTCGGGCGTGCCGTTCTATATCCGCGCCGGCAAGTGCCTGCCGGTGACGGCGTGCGAAGTCATGGTCACCTTGAAGCAGCCGCCGCTGGCCGTGTTCGACGGCTCGCCCGTGCAGAACTCCAACTACTTCCGCTTTCGCCTCAGCCCCGACGTCGTCATCTCCACCGGTGCCCGCGTGAAGCGGGCCGGCGAAGCAATGCGCGGTGAACCGGTCGAGCTGGTCGCGCGCCATCGCTCAGTGCACGAGCAATCGGCCTACCAGCGCCTGCTGGGTGACGCGATGCGCGGCGACGGCTCGCAGTTCACCAGCGATGCCAGCGTGGAGGCGGCATGGGCCGTCGTCGATCCCGTGCTCGATCACACCGACCCGGTGCACGAATATGCGCCCGGCAGCTGGGGCCCGGCCGCAGCCAATACGCTGACCGCCGACGACGGCGGTTGGCATGATCCCAAACCGGAGGAAACACGTCCGTGCTGACTGCTACATCACTGGTGTTCTTGCTTGACGTCGACAACACCTTGCTCGACAACGACGGCTTTGCCGCCGATCTCACCGCACGGCTCGATCGCGATTTTGGCGCGATGGAGCGCGAGCGCTATTGGTCCATCTACAACAAGCTGCGCGACGAGCTCGGCTTTGCCGATTATCTGGGCGCGCTGCAGCAATTCCGGCTGGGCCATGAGTACCACCCGGGCCTGGTGCCGCTCTCCAACTTCCTGCTCGACTATCCGTTCGCCGAGAAGGTGTTTCCCGGCGCGCTGGACGCACTCGCACACATGGGCACCCTGGGCTCGACAGTGATCCTGTCCGATGGCGACATCGTCTTCCAGCCGCGCAAGATCGCGCACTCCGGCCTGGGGGCGGCGGTGGAGGGCAGGGTGCTGGTGTATGTGCACAAGGAGCGCATGACTGAAGCCATCCAGCGCGCGTTTCCGGCCACGCATTATGTGATGGTCGACGACAAGCCGCAGCTGCTGGCGGCGATGAAGCGCATTTTTGGCGCGCATATCACCACCATCTTCGTGAACCAGGGGCATTACGCGCGCGAAGCGGAGCATCTGGTGATCGATCCCATGCCCGACAAGACCGTGATGCACATTGCCGATCTGGTCAGCCTGACCTCGTCCGATTTTCCCATGGGCGAGCCCGCCGGCCAGACTCGTCTTGAACAGGCGCCGCACGCCGCAGCACCGGACTGAATCATGAAAGCCACCGCACAACTGCACGCCCTCGGCCAGAGCCTCTGGCTGGACAACATCACCCGCGACATCCTCGACAACGGTACCTTGCGCCGCTACATCGACGAGTTGTCAGTCACCGGCCTTACCTCCAATCCCTCGATCTTCAATGCCGCGATCGGCGATGGCGATGCCTACGACGACGGCATACGCGAGAAGGCACGCAACGGTGCAGCTGGCGAAAGCCTGTTCGTCGAGTTGGCGCTGGAAGATCTTCGTCGCGCCGCGGATCTGTTCCAGCCCGTGTTCCAGTCCAGCCAGCATGTCGACGGGTGGGTATCGATGGAGGTGTCGCCTTTGCTGGCCTTCGATACGCAGGCCAGCATCCAGGCGGCGCGGGACATCTTCAAAAAGGCCGATCGGCCCAATCTCTTCGTGAAGATACCCGGCACGCCGGAAGGCATCCCGGCGATCGAGGAAGCGATCTTTGCAGGCATACCGATCAATGTGACCTTGCTGTTTTCTCGCGATCAGTATCTGGCTGCGGCAGAGGCTTACCTGCGCGGCGTCGAGCGTCGCATCGAAGCTGGGTTGGATCCTCATGTTGGCTCGGTGGCTTCGCTGTTCGTGAGCCGCTGGGATGTTGCGGTGAAGGACAAGGTTCCGCAGGATTTGCGCAACACATTGGGCATAGCGGTAGGCAAGCAGACCTATCGCGCCTATCGCGAGCTGTTGGCCTCGTCGCGCTGGCAGAAGCTCGCCCAAGCGGGCGCGCGTCCGCAGCGTCTGCTATGGGCGAGCACGGGAACCAAGGATCCCAGCGTGTCCGACACGCTCTACATCGAGGCACTGGCAGCACCGGATACGGTCGACACCATGCCCGAGAAAACCCTGTGGGCCTTCGCCACGCATGGCGCAGTGACGGGCGTGTTGCCCGAGCATGGCGGGGACGCGGACGTCATTCTCAAGCGTTTTGCCGATGCCGGTATCGATCTCGACGCGCTGGCAAAACAGCTGCAGCAGGAAGGCGCGGCGGCCTTCGTAACGTCGTGGAAGCAATTGCTCCAGCGCATCACCGACAAGAGCGCACAGTTGGCCAAGGCATAAGTCCACGCGCTGTTTCAGCAGTCTGGTACGCACTCCCACAGGTGACCCGCATGACCGATGAGCTCGATCTGAAAGGCATCAACACGCTGCGCTTCCTGTCGGTCGACATGGTGCAGAAGGCCAATAGCGGGCATCCCGGCCTGCCGCTCGATGCGGCGCCGATGGCTTATGTGTTGTGGACACGCTGGCTCCGGCATAACCCGGCCAACCCGGAGTGGTTTGATCGCGACCGCTTTGTGCTGTCCGCAGGTCATGGCTCAGCCTTGCTTTACAGCCTGCTCTACGCCACCGGTTACGACGTATCGCTCGACGACATCAAGCAGTTCCGCCAATGGCACAGCAAGACGCCCGGACATCCCGAGCGCGGCGACACGCCCGGCGTGGAGACCACCACGGGGCCGTTGGGGCAGGGTCTGGCCAATGCGGTGGGCATGGCGATGGCGGAGGCGCAGATGGCGGCGCGCTACAACCGTCCGCAGCATGCGGTGATCGATCACCACACCTATGCCATCGTGAGCGATGGCGATCTGATGGAAGGCGTGGCTTCGGAAGCCGCATCGCTGGCGGGGCATCTGCGGCTGGGCAAGCTGATCTGCCTGTATGACCAGAATGCGATGACGCTGTCCGCCGCCACCGACATGACGTTTACCGAAGACGTGCGGCAGCGTTTCGATGCGTATGGCTGGCACACCATCGCCGTGACCGACGGCAACGATCTGGTGGCGATCGATGCGGCGCTGGAGACGGCGCGCGCCAAAGCCACGCGACCCACCTTGATCCTGGTGCGCACCAGCCTCGGTTATGGTTCGCCAAAGCAGGATACGTTCGAGGCGCATGGCTCGCCGCTGGGCGCGGAAAGCGTGCGCCGGACGAAAGAGAATCTCGGCTGGCCGCTAGAGCCGGACTTCTACGTGCCGGAGGATGCGCTCGCCCATTTCCGCAAGGCGCTGCCGCGCGGAGCAGAACTTGAAACGGCGTGGGACGATCGGATACAGGCGTATGCGAAGGCGTTCCCCGATCTCCATGATGAAGTGCAACGCAGCCTGCGCGGCGAACTGGCCGACGGTTGGGACGCGGATATCCCGGTGTTTCCCGCCGATGCCAAGGGCATGGCGACACGTGACGCATCTAGCAAGGTGATGAATGCGTTTGCCGCCAAAGTGCCTGCTTTTACCGGCGGCTCAGCGGATCTGAATCCCTCCACCAAGACTGCCATGAAGGGCCTGGGCGACTTCAATCCGCCCGCGTCAAAGGGCGGGGATCTGCAGGGTTCCGATGTGTCGGGCTGGAGTTTCCAAGGCCGCAATCTGCATTTCGGCGTGCGCGAACATGCGATGGGCGCCATCGTCAACGGACTGGCAGCGCATGGCGGCACGATTCCGTTTGGAGCCACCTTCCTGATCTTCTCCGATTACATGCGTCCGCCGATGCGTTTGGCGGCGCTGATGAAGCTGCACGTCATCCATGTGTTCACGCACGACAGCATTGCGCTTGGCGAAGACGGGCCGACCCATCAGCCGGTGGAGCAGCTCGCCGCGCTGCGCGCCATTCCCAATCTCACGCTGATACGCCCGGGCGACGCCAACGAAACCGCGGTCGCCTGGCGTGTGGCCCTGCAAACGAAGGGCCGTCCGGTGCTGTTGGTGCTGACCCGGCAAAACGTGCCCACGCTGGATCGCGAGCGCATGGCATCCGCCGATGGGCTGCGTCGCGGCGCCTATGTGCTATTCGATACACCGGGTAAAAAGCCCGAGCTGATCCTGATCGCCAGCGGTTCGGAAGTCGGCCTGATCGTGGAGGCCGCCCAGCGTCTGGAAGAAGAGGGCGTCGCTGTGCGCTGCGTGTCGATGCCGAGCTGGGAGTTGTTCGAGGCGTTGCCGCAAGCCGAACGTGACGAGGTATTGCCGCCGTCGGTGACGGCGCGACTGGCCGTGGAGCTGGGCATATCCCAAGGTTGGGAGCGCTACGTGGGTTCGCGCGGCGACATGATGGGCATCGAGACTTTCGGCGCATCCGCACCCGCCGAAGTGCTGCTGAAAGAATACGGCTTCACCGTCGATGCGGTCTGCCAACGCGCCAAGGCCCTGCTCGCTCGATAGCGGCAGGGCCTGGCGGCTGGCGAGTTATTCCTTCTTGATCGGATGACCGCCAAACTCGTTGCGCATGGCCGACAGCAGTTTGTCGGTGTACGAATCCTTGTCGCGCGAGCGCAGCCGCTCGATCAGCGACTGGGTGATGACCGGCGCGGGCACGTTCAGCTCAATGGCTTCATCAACCGTCCAGCGGCCTTCGCCGGAATCGGCCACGTAGGGAGCGATGCCGGACATATCGGGATTCTTTTTCAGTGCGTCGGCGGTCAGATCGAGCAGCCATGAACGCACCACGCTGCCATAGCGCCAGATCTCGGCGACCTGCTGCAAGTCGAGCTCGAATTCAGCCTTGTGCCGCAGGATGGAGAAGCCTTCGGCATACGCCTGCATCATGCCGTACTCGATGCCGTTGTGAACCATCTTGGTGAAGTGGCCCGAACCCACCGGCCCGACACGCGCCCAACCCTGATCCCTGGCAGGTGCCAGCGCTTCGAAAATCGGACGCAGACGCTCTACCGCTGCCTCATCGCCGCCGATCATCAGGCTGTAACCCTCGGCCAGTCCCCAGACGCCGCCGCTGGTGCCGCAGTCGACATAGGCGATGGCATGCCCGGCGAAACGCTGCGCGCGGCGCAACGTGTCTTTGTAGTAGGAGTTGCCGCCGTCGATGATGGTGTCGCCTGCGGCGAGCAACGGCAGCAGCGCGTCGAGGCTGGCATCCGTGACGTCGCCGGCGGGCACCATCAGCCACAGCGTGCGCGGAGCGGGCAGGGCGGCAACCAGCGCTGCAAGCGATTCGGCTGTTTGCGCGCCGCTGCTTTCCAGCGCTTTGCGCGCTGCCTCTTGCGGATCGAAGCCGACGATCTGATGTCCGCCCTTCATCAGCCGCTGAGCCATATTGGCTCCCATCCTGCCCAAACCGATCATGCCGAGTTTCATTGGTCTTCCTAAGCCCGATAGGGATACAAAGTGTTGCGACAAGCCTGCATTTTGCGCTCGTTGCAGGCAAGTCTGCGTGAGAGTAAGGCGAACTCACTGCTGAGGAGCGCCTGACGCGACCCATCGAAAGAAGTTGAGCCGCGTCGTCATCGTGCGGGAACAGTTGCGAGGCAGAGGCACGGTGTCATACCTTCGCGCGCTGGTGGATGGACGCATGCTGCGTCCGGGTGCCCCTATGGAGACGGGAATGCGCTTGCGTATCGGCCTGGCTGTGTTTGCCCTGGTGTTCTCGCTGACGGCGACGGCCACCACATCCCCCACGTCGGATACTCCGCTGGCCAAAGCCGCGCAGGCGGCGCTGGAGAGTGCATCGATCAAGAACGGCCCAGGTGTAGTGGCGGTGATTGCCAAGGGCGACGCCATCGTGTTTCGCGGTGCGACCGGGCTGGCCCAGATCGAACTGGGCGTGCCGCTCGATCCGGATCAGGTGTTCCGCATTGCGTCGGTCACCAAGATGTTCACCGCCGCCACGGTGATCAAGCTTGCCGAGATGGGCAAGCTGTCGCTGGACAATAAGCTCGCCACTTATCTTCCCGACTTCCCCGATGCCGGCAACATCACGCTGCGGGAACTGTTGAATCACACCGCAGGCGTTTCCGACAAGACCAAGGATCCGCAGCCCGGCTTCATGAAGCGCGATGTGGATACGGCCACGCTGGTGGACGAAATCCGCAAGCGCACGCCGACCTTTGCGCCGGGCGCGCAGCAGCAGTACTCGAACGGTGGTTACATCCTGCTGGGAGCGGTGATCGAGAAGGTGACGGGCGAACCCTGGCATGCGGCCATGACGCGCCTCTTGCTGGAGCCCTTGGGTCTGCAACACATCCGCTATGGCGACAATGCCGTGGTCATGCCAGGGCGCGTTGCCGGCTACACGACGGACAACCCGGCACACCAGGTCAAGAATGCTTCGTTTATCAGCATGAGCATCCCCGCAGCGGCAGGCGGCCTGGTTGCCACGGCGGAGGATCTGGTGCGCTGGATGCGTGCGTTGACGCATGGGCGTGTGATCAGCGCTCAGGACTTCCAGATGATGATCACGCCGGCCGTGCCCGGCGCTGCGCATCCCTACGGCATGGGCATGTATCTCTGGCGCGTGCGCGCAAGCGAGATGGTTGGGCATACCGGGCAGATCGACGGCTTCTGTTCCGCCGTCGCGTACCTGCCGAAGCAAGATGTGACAGTGATTGTGCTGGCTAATGATGACAATTTCGATGCCCGCACCATGAGCCGCCGGCTGGCCGCCATCGCGCTGGGCCGGCCCTATGTGACGCCGGCGGCGGCGACGTCAACCGATGCCGCGCTGAGTGCCTTGGAAGGCGCGTATCGCATCGACGCCACCACCACGCAGACGCTGTCGGTCCAGGATCACCAGCTCTACGCCCAACGCACGGGTCGTCATGCGGTGCCGATGCAGGTCGCCGCGGATGGAAAGCTCTATTTCGTGCCGGACGAACTCAGTTACTTCGTGCCCGTGCGCGACGCCGCGGGCAAGGTCACGCGACTGGATTATTTCGATGGCGGCGATGCGCCTGCCGTGGCCATGCCGCGGATAGCCAATGCAGTCAACGCTGCCCATCCGTAGCCGAAGGGCAGCGTGACGAAAGTGTGATCGGACGTGTTTATTCGGGTCCGGCTTCATACTTTCGTCTAAGAGAAATGTGACGATTTGCATCCGCCAAAAACGCTTTTCAGGGCAACGGAAATTCGCAAGAAATCCGACCCCTCGGACCGGAGAACTGTGCTACCTTTTTGAGCAGGCGACAGCTTCATTGCCGTCGTCGCCACGGAGTTTTCGAGCCACGTCGACGCCCTGGATTGGGCGGTTGGTCCAGCCAGATTTCCGGGAGCGCTACGCGATGCCAATGACTCGCCGCGAGTTCATCAAGTTCACAGGCTTGGGGCTGGCAGCATCCAGTCTCGGCGTGTTGGGCTTTGGCGAATCGGGGGTGGCGCAAGCCGCCGCCGTTCGACCTTTCAAGCTTGCCCACGCCACTGAAACACGCAACACCTGCACGTATTGTTCAGTGGCCTGCGGCATCATCATCTACAGCATGGGTGATCGCGCCAAGAACGCGCTGTCCAACATCATCCACATCGAGGGTGATCCGGATCATCCGGTCAATCGCGGCACCTTGTGCCCGAAGGGTTCGGCGCTGCTCGACATTGTGCATGCACCCACGCGACTGAAAGAGCCGCGTTACCGTGCGCCCGGCGGCACCGAGTTCAAGACCGTGTCCTGGGATTTCGCGCTGGACCGCATCGCGCGTCTGATGAAGGACGATCGCGACAAGAACTTCATCGCGAAGAACGCCAAGGGCGACACCGTCAACCGCTGGACCAGCGTGGGCATGCTGGCGGCGTCGGCGTCGTCCAGCGAAACCTCCTACCTGACCTGGAAGGTGGTTCGCTCGCTCGGCATGGTGGTGTTCGACAACCAGGCGCGTGTCTGACACGGACCGACGGTGGCCAGTCTGGCCCCATCATTCGGTCGCGGTGCAATGACCAACACCTGGCAGGACATCAAGAACGCCAATGTCGTTATCGTCATGGGTGGCAACGCTGCCGAGGCGCATCCGTGCGGCTTCAAATGGGTGATCGAGGCGAAGATCGAGAACGGCGCCAAGCTCGTCGTGGTCGATCCGCGCTTCACGCGCACGGCCTCGGTGGCCGATTACTACGCGCCGATACGCCCGGGCACCGATATCGCCTTCCTCAATGGCGTGATTCGTTACCTGCTGGAGCACGACAAGATCCAGCATGAGTATGTGCGCTCGTATACCAATGCCAGCCTGATCGTGAAGGACGGTTTCGATTTCCAGGATGGCCTGTTTACCGGCTACAACGAGGAAACGTGTACCTACGACAAGTCGACCTGGGACTACGACCTGGACAAGGACGGCTTTGCCCGCGCCGACGACACCTGGCAAGACCCACGTTGCGTGATCAACCTGCTCAAGCATCACGTGTCCCGCTACACGCCGGAGATGGTCTCGCGTATTACCGGCACGCCGCAGGACAAGTACCTGCATATCTGCGAGTTGATCGCCAGCACCTGCGCGCCCGACAAGGCCATGACCAGCCTGTTTGCACTGGGTTGGACGCAGCACTCGGTGGGTGCGCAGAACATCCGCAACATGGCGATGATCCAGCTGCTGCTGGGCAATATCGGCGTGGCCGGTGGCGGCATGAATGCCTTGCGCGGGCATTCGAACATCCAGGGTTTGACCGACGTCGGCCTGCTGTCCAATCAGATGCCGGGCTATATGAACCTGCCCACCGACAAGGAAACCGACTTCGACATCTACATGTCGACCCGTCAGTTCAAGCCTTTGCGCCCGGGACAGATCAGCTACTACCAAAACACCCGCAAGCTGTTCGTGAGCTTCATGAAGGCGTTCTACGGCGACGCCGCCACGCAGGAAAACAACTGGGCGTTCGATTGGCTGCCCAAGCTCGACATCCCGCTGTACGACATCATCAAGGCGTTCGAGATGATGAACAACGGCCAGATGACGGGCTACATCTGCCAGGGCTTCAACCCGCTGCAGGCCTTCCCGGATCGCGGCAAGATCCGCCGCGGCCTGAGCAAGCTGAAGTTCCTGGTGACGATGGATCCGCTGGATACGGAAACCTCGCGTTTCTGGCAGGACTTCGGTCCGCAGAACCCGGCCAATTCGGCCGAGATCCAGACCGAAGTATTCCAGCTGCCGGTCACCTGCTTCGCCGAAGAAAACGGCTCCCTGGTCAATTCGGCGCGCTGGCTGCAGTGGCACTGGAAAGCGGCGGAAGGTCCGGGCGATTCGATGTCCGATATCTGGATCATGAGCGGCATCTATCACCGGCTGCGCGAGCTGTATCGCAAGGAAGGCGGCGCCTTCCCCGATCCGCTGCTCAACCTCACCTGGAAATACACCGATCCGCTGAGTCCCGACCCGGAAGAGCTGGCGAAGGAAATGAATGGTCGCGCCCTGGCCGATCTCACCGATGCGACCACCGGTGCAGTGACCAAGGCCGGCACCTTGCTCGATGGCTTTGGGCAATTGCGCGATGACGGCAGTACGTCGTCCGGCTGCTGGATCTTCTCCGGCTCGTTCACCGAGAAGGGCAACCAGATGGCGCGGCGCGACGCCACCGATCCACGCGAGCAAGGCATCGCGCCGAACTGGGCGTGGGCGTGGCCGGCGAACCGGCGCATCTTGTACAACCGTGCCAGTGCCGATCCCGCAGGCAAACCATGGAACCCGGCCAAGCCGGTCATTTCGTGGAACGGCATACGCTGGGTGGGCATCGACGTGCCCGATTACACGCCCACCCTGGCACCGTCGGCAGGCGCAAGTCCTTTCATCATGAACGACGAAGGCCTGGGTCGGCTGTTCGCCCGCAAGCTGATGGCGGAGGGGCCGTTCCCCGAGCACTACGAGCCGCTGGAATCGCCGGTGGCGAACCCGCTGCATCCCAAGGTGCAGAACAACCCGGCAGCCCGCGTGTTCGCCGATGACCGCGCTGCGTTTGGCAGTCCAAAGAACTTTCCCTATGTGGCTACCACGTATCGCCTCACCGAGCACTTCCACTTCTGGACCAAACACGCACTGATCAACGCGATCCTCCAGCCGGAGGAATTCATCGAGATCGGCGAGGTGCTGGCCAAGGAGAAGGGCATCGAGCAGGGCGGTTGGGTGAAGGTGTCGTCCAAGCGCGGCGAAGTGATTTGCAAGGCCTATGTCACCAAGCGCATCAAGCCGATGACCGTGGATGGCAAGCCGACCCATGTGATCGGGGTGCCCTTGCATTGGGGCTTCACCGGCCAGGCCAGGAAGGGCTACGGGGCCAACACGCTGACGCCGTCCGTGGGCGACGCCAATACGCAGACGCCGGAGTTCAAGGCGTTCCTGGTC
The DNA here is from genome assembly GCF_052114725.1 of Dyella sp. 2YAF14. NCBI lineage: Bacteria > Pseudomonadati > Pseudomonadota > Gammaproteobacteria > Lysobacterales > Rhodanobacteraceae > Dyella > Dyella sp. 2YAF14. Next base: position 69,129 of record NZ_JBFRFH010000008.1, read on the forward strand.
AACATTGAAAAGACCACGGCGCCAGTCGCCGCCTGAGGAAGCCGTCATGTCCGATCTGCAATCGCAAGATTACATCCGGCGTTCCGCCTCCACGATGACGCCGCCCATGGCGCGCAGCACCGAGGAGCAGGTGGCCAAGCTCATCGATGTGACCCGCTGCATCGGCTGCAAGGCCTGCCAGTCGGCGTGCATGGAGTGGAACAACCTTCGCCAGGAAATTGGCCACTTCGAAGGCTCTTATCAGAATCCCAATGATCTGAGCCCCGATGTGTGGACGCTGATGAAGTTTGCCGAATACGAAAACGAGCAGGGCAATCTGGAATGGCTGATCCGCAAGGACGGCTGCATGCACTGCGAAGATCCCGGCTGCCTCAAGGCGTGTCCGGCGCCGGGGGCGATCGTGCAATACGCCAACGGCATCGTCGATTTCATCAGCGACAAATGCATCGGCTGCGGCTACTGCGTGAAGGGTTGCCCGTTCGATATTCCGCGCATCAGCAAGAAGGACCACAAGTCCTACAAGTGCACGCTGTGTTCGGATCGCGTCGCCGTGGGCCTGGAGCCGGCGTGCGTCAAGGCATGTCCCACTGGCGCCATCATGTTCGGCACCAAGACCGACATGGCGCACTGGGCGGGCGAGCGCATCGTCGACCTGAAATCGCGCGGTTTCGAAAAGGCTGGCTTGTACGACCCGCCGGAAGTGGGCGGCACCCACGTGATGTACGTGCTGCATCACGCCGACAAGCCCTCGCTGTATTCGGGCCTGCCCGACAACCCGCGCATCAGCGCTGCGGTGGAAGCATGGAAGGGCATTGCCAAGCCGCTGGCGATGGTGGGCATCGCGCTGGCTGCCGTGGTGGGCTTCTTCCATTACATCGTGAAGGGTCCCAACGAAGTGACTGAAGAGGACGAGGTGCAGGGCGAGCGCGTGCTGGAGGATGCCGCGGAGAAGACGCCATGAACCGGCCCAGGACCGTCATTGTTCGCTACACCACCTCCCAGCGGGTCAACCACTTGATCAATGCCATCTGCTTTACCTTGATGGTGCTGTCGGGCCTGTCGATGTTTCACCCGATCATGTTCTGGCTGTCCAATCTGTTTGGCGGCGGCCAGTGGACGCGCGCGATCCATCCCTGGATAGGCTGCGTGCTGATGGCGAGCTATATCGGGATGATCGCGCAGTTCTGGCGTGCGAACCTCTGGCGCCAGGAAGATACTGCGTGGATGAAGTCGGTGCCCGCGGTGATCGAGGACGATGAGGAACACATACCCGCGGTTGGCCACAACAATGCCGGCCAGAAACTGGTGTTCTGGTCGATGACCCTGCTGATCCCCACCTTGTTCATCACCGGCTTGACGATCTGGGAAGTGTATTTCGGCGAAGCCACCTCCATTCCGGTGCAGCGCGCCGCCGTGCTGATCCACAGCACCGCAGCCTTCCTTGCCATCATCATCTGGATCGTCCACGTGTATGCCGGCATCTGGGTGCGTCACTCGGTGCGTGCGATGACCCAAGGTTATGTGACGCCGGGCTGGGCCTGGCGCCATCACCGCAAATGGCTGTGGGAGCTGGCGTCCGGCCAGAACGGCAAGAACAGCATCAGGAAGCGTCCATGAAGCAGGCTGGCGCACCGCCCGAGGGCAAATGGACCGGCCCGCAGCACGCCGGCGTCCGTTCGCCCGATCCGATCGTGCTGGCCGATCCGGGCAAGCGCTTTGCAGCCACGGCAAAGCGCTTGGAGCAGCTGGCAGACGGGCATCCGATGGAGGCTTGGTTGCAGTTCATGTCGATGCTCTCGCGAGCGCAGCACGAAGTGGCAACCACGTTGACGCCTGCAGCGGAACTCAGTGAGGCGTGGGTAGCGCAGGCAGTGGAAGCGCGCCTGCCGCCGCTGGCCGCCGACGGCCATCGTCGTGACGCGTCATGGCGTGCTGGCCTCGCGCTGCTGCTCGAACGCATCGATCGCGTTGGCCTGCCACCGGCGGCCGTGCATGCGATGGAGCAACTGCAGCGCAGCGATGCCGCCGCGCTGGACGAACTGGCCGACCACTTCCTGCGTGGCGAACTGGAGGCTGCCGAAGTGGGCGCGGTGGTGTTCGTTGCCGCGGCGCTGCAAGTGTATTTCACCTGTTCGGCAGCGCGTCTGCGGGCCGACGATCTGCGCCTGCTCGAAGAACGCTCGCTCTGCCCATGCTGCGGCTCGCCTTCGGTATCGGGCGTGATCACGGCGACCGGCGTGACGCCCGGCACGCGCTATCTGTCGTGCTCGATGTGCTCCGCCGCGTGGAACCACATGCGTGCGGTGTGCATCACCTGCGGCGGTACACGCAAGCTGTTCCTGCAAGGCATCGAAGATGACCCGGGCATCGTCAAGGCCGAAACCTGCGCCGAATGCCACACCTACGCCAAGGTCCTCTATCAGCTGAAGGACACCAAGGTCGATCCGTATGCGGACGATCTGGCCTCGCTCGGCCTGGACATCCTGGTCACCGAAGCGGGTTTTGCCCGCCACGCGCCCAACCCGCTGCTGCTGGTGGGCGATGGCGAAGCGGTGGCCGACTAGCCACCGCCATCGCGTGCCTCAGTGCAGACCCAGCCCTGACGCCAGCGCGCCACCCAGGATGCCGAAGCCGACCACGGCCGCTGCCAGCGCCAGCAGCAGGCGCAGATTGAAAGATCGGCCAACCATCACCAGCGAGGGCAGGCTGACCGGCGGCAAGGTCATCATCAAGGCCGCCGCAGGCCCGGCGCCGATGCCAAGGGCCAGCATGGCCTGCACGATCGGCACTTCACCCGCGGTGGGAATCACGAACAGCATGCCGGCCACGGCCAGCGCCGCGATCCAGAACCACTGGTTGCCGATCTCCGGACCGATATGCGGGAACATCCAGGCGCGCGCCGCGCCCAGCAGCAACACGATCACCACGTATTCGGGAATCAGTCGCACCGTCATCCTCAGGAAGATGCGCGCCCAGCGCTTCAGCGTTTCGCCCCATGACACGGGTTCGGACTCCAGCGGCTGCGCCGGGATCGGCACGTCCGCGCCCGGTGTCGACATCCGGTTGGCCAGATAGCCCAGCCCGAACACCATCGGCACGCTGAGCAGCAGGCGCAGCCCGGTCCAGTACCAGCCGAGGACGAAGCCGGTGAAGATCAGCGTCGCCGGATTCAACATCGTGTTGCCCAGCCAGAAAGCGACCGCCGCACCGGGCGTCGCCCGATGTGCGCGCAGGCCCACCACCACCGGCGAGGCGCAGCAGGTGCACATCATTCCCGGCACCGCGAGGAGCCCGCCGGCCAGCACACTGCCGAAACCGTAGCGACCAAGCACGCGCTCCACCCAGCGTACCGGCAGCAAGGCCTGGACGCCCGAGCCCAGCAACAAGCCGAGCACCATCGCCTGCCAGATGGCCTTGCCATAAGCGACGGCATAGCCGAGTGCGGCGCTCCAGGACGGCGCTGGTGCGCTGGCCTGGTCGCCCATCAGGATCGAGTGGCCGATCGAATGCTGGGATGCGGCGACAAAGGCGCGTCCGTAATACGGATGCCACTTCACGTAGAACAAGCCGGCAACCACCAGCAACAGGAACACGAACCAGCGGACATGACGCGCTGTTTGAATTGCAGCAGACATGGACATCCCCACGAACAGTCGTGACATCACGGCCCTGACAGGGCACGCCATTGCCACCTCTGCCACAGGCCGGACGCACTGTGCAGGGGCAAGCCCATCGCGGCTGCGGTGCAGTCGCGCGAGAGAGCATGCTACGGCATTTGGCCAATGTCACCCTAGCGAAGGCCATAGCCACGGTCGTTCGTGAATCCGATGTGCAGGCAGGCGTGGTGACGAAGCGCCTTGACCGGCTTGAACGCGCCCAGCAGCATAGGGCCAACATTAGCCATCATCGGTCGGCACGCAAGCGTGCCCGCCGATGTCACTGGATACGCGCCATGGCGGAACCCGATGTCGTCTCGCTGCGCCAACTTCCGGCGGTTGCCACGGTGCTGGCAACGGCTGAAGCGATGCTGTTGCTGGAACGACACGGGCGCGTGGCGACCACCGACGCCATCCGCCGCATGATCGACGACGCGCGTGCCGCCTTGCGCGCCGCTCCCGGCACTGCACCCGGCGCCGACGAACTCGCCCAGCGTGCCGGCGCGTGGCTGGATGCACGCACGCCGGGCCTGCGCCCCTTGTTCAACCTTACCGGCACCGTGCTGCACACCAATCTCGGTCGCGCGCTGCTGGCCGAGGCGGCGATCGATGCGGCGGTGGAGGCGATGCGTCATCCCGTATCGCTCGAATTTGACCTGGACGAAGGCGGGCGCGGCGACCGCGACGATCATCTGCGCTCCCTGCTGTGCAGCCTGACCGGCGCCGAAGACGCCACCGTGGTGAACAACAACGCCGCCGCCGTGCTGCTCTGCCTCAACACCTTTGCGCTCGGCCGTGACGCCGTGGTTTCGCGAGGCGAGCTGATCGAGATCGGCGGCGCCTTCCGCATGCCCGACATCATGGCTCGCGCAGGCGCGCACATGGTGGAAGTGGGAACCACCAACCGCACCCATGCTGCCGACTATCGCAGCGTGCTCAGCCCACGCACGGGCATCGTGCTCAAGGTGCACACCTCCAATTACCGCATCCAGGGCTTTACCGCCGAAGTGGGCGCCGCCGAGCTGGCGGCCATCGCCGATGCCGCCGGTGTGCCGCTGCTGAACGACCTGGGCTCCGGCAGCCTGGTGGATCTGTCGCACTACGGGCTGGCCAAGGAACCGACCGTGCGCGAGGCGGTGGGCGAGGGCGCGCGGCTGGTCACCTTCTCCGGCGACAAATTGCTGGGCGGTCCGCAGGCCGGCTTCATCGTCGGCGATCGTGCGCTGATCGAACAAATCAACCGCAATCCGCTCAAGCGCGCGCTGCGCGTGGACAAGCTTCGCCTCGCTGCGATCGAGGCCACGCTCAAGCTCTATCACGATCCGGATCGCCTGGCCGAACGGCTGCCGACGTTGCGTTTTCTTGCACGCCAGCAGTCCGATATCCAGGCGCAGGCGCAACGATTGCTCCCCGCCGTAGCAGAGCGTCTCGGCGACGCTTTTGCCGTGGATGTCGACGACTGCCTCAGCCAGGTCGGTTCCGGCGCCTTGCCGCTGGATACGCTGACCAGCGCTGCCCTGGTGATACGCGCGCGTGGCAGCCAGAGCGCGTTGGAGCGCTTGACCGCGGCGCTGCGTGCGCTGCCGCGTCCCATCATCGGCCGGGTCGCCGTGGGCGCATTGCGACTGGACCTGCGTTGCCTGGACGAACAGGACGAGAACGCATTCCTCGAGGCGCTCGCCCAGCTCCCAGCCGCCGCCACGCACGCTCCATGATCGTAGGCACGGCGGGCCACATCGATCACGGCAAGACGGCGCTGGTGCGCGCCCTGACCGGTGTCGAGGGCGATCGCCTGAAGGAAGAGCAGCGCCGCGGCATCACCATCGACCTGGGATTCGCGTTTCTTCCGCTGGACGACAGCAGCATCCTCGGCTTCATCGACGTGCCGGGCCACGAACGTTTCGTGCACACCATGGTGGCGGGTGCGAGCGGCATCGATATCGCGCTGCTGGTGGTGGCAGCCGACGATGGCGTGATGCCGCAGACCCTCGAACACCTGGCCATCCTCGATCTGTTGCAGGTCGAGCGTGGCCTGGTTGCGCTGACCAAGGTCGATCGCGTAACGCCCGGACGCCTTGCCGAGGTGAGTGCACAGATCCATGAGGCGATGGCAGGGACGGTACTGGAAGGCGCCGAGGTATGGCCGGTTTCTTCGATCACGGGTGAGGGTGTCGATGCACTGCGCGATCGACTCGTCGCCGAGGCGCGTGCCCTGGGCGAGCGCGCCAGCGACGGCCGTTTTCGCCTGGCGGTCGACCGCGTTTTCACCTTGCCCGGCATCGGACTGGTGGTGACGGGCACCGTCTTGTCGGGCGTGGTTCGTGTCAAAGACCAGGTGTTGCTCAGCCCCACGGGGCTTGCCGCACGCGTGCGCTCGGTGCACGCGCAGAACCGCGACGTGGAGTGCGGGCGTGCAGGCGACCGGTGCGCGCTCAACCTGGTCGGCGAGGACATCGCCAAGGACACGATCCATCGCGGCGACATGGTGGTCGATCCTTTCCTGCACGCGCCCACCGATCGCATCGATGCGCGCCTGCAGCTCTTGCCTGGCGAACCCCGGCCGATCGGCCAATGGTTTCCGGCACGGCTGCATCACGCCGCGGTGGAAGTGGGCGCACGCATCGTCCTGCTCGAAGGGCAGCAGCTCTTGCCTGGCCAGATGGCCGACGTGCAACTGGTGTTGAGCCGTCCGATTGCCGCGGCAGCGTTTGATCGCTTCGTGCTGCGTGACGTGTCCGCCCAGCGCACCATGGGTGGCGGACAGTTTTTCGATCTGCGCGCACCATCGCGGCAACGGCGAACGGCAGCGCGTGAAGCGCAGCGTGAAGCGCAAGCGATCAGCGATCCTCGGCAAGCCTTGGCCAGCCTGCTGGAGGCGCCGCCGTTCGCCTGGGATCTGCTGGCTTTCGCGCGGGATCGCGCACTCTCCGATGCCGTGATGGAAGGCGTCGTAGCGGCGCTGGCGCCGATCATCTTCCAGGCAGACGACGAACGCATTGCGATCAGCCAGGCACATTGGCCGACCTTTGTCGCCAATCTGATCGAGCGACTGGAAGCGTTTCACGCCAACAACCCGGATGTCCAAGGCATGGGCCGGGAAAAGCTGCGGCTGGCCGTGCAACCGAAATTGCCGCCGTCGGCATTTGCGCTGGCCTTGCAACACGCCGACCTCGCGGGACGCGTGGTCCGTGACGGTGCGTTTGTGCGCCTGGCCAGCCACTCCCTGCAGATGAATCCGGCCAGCGAGGCGATGTGGCAACGCGTGGCGCCGCTTTTGGGCGGCGGCGAGCGCTTTCGTCCGCCGCGCGTTCGCGACATTGCCGGCGTGCTGTCGCGCCCCGAGCAGGAGATTCGGCAGCTGATGCATTTGGCGGCGCGCATGGGCCTGGCCGACGAAGTGGCGCATGACCACTTCTTCCTGCGCGCGACCATGCACGAGATGGTCATGATCGCGGCGGATATTTCTGCGCAATCCAGTGACGGGCGGTTCACCGCGGCGCAGTTTCGCGATCGCCTGGACAATGGTCGTAAAGTCGCCATCCAGATACTAGAATTTCTCGACCGGCAGGGCGTCACGCTCAATCGCGGTAGCATGCGCAGGATGCAGGCGCGCTCCCTCGACTTGTACGGACCCGCCTCGTCGTGATCGCGCGATTAAGGAAGAGCATCGTCTCCGGTGGGGCGTCCGGACTTCAAATCCGGGTGAGGCAGATAAGACTGTCTCGGGTGGGTTCGACTCCCATGCTCTTCCGCCATCTCTGGCGGTTGTCTTATACGACGTCGATGCCCGGCGTTCCGTCACTCAGCGTGCCGATGATGCTCGCGCAGGGATAGCCGGCCGCCTCGATCTGCGACCGAATCGCTTCGGCCCGCTCGGGCTTGCACGCCACCAGCAGGCCGCCCGAGGTTTGCGGATCGGTCAGCAAGGCGCGGCGCCATGCCGGCAAATCCGCGGGCAGGGTGACGCCGTCGCTGTAGCTGTTCCAGTTGCGGTTGGAAGCGCCGGTGACGTAACCCGCTTCGGCCAGGGCCTGTGCCTGCCGGAAGAACGGAATGCGCGCCTGTTCCAGGCGTATGCGCAGGCCACTGCCCCGCGCCATTTCCAGGCCGTGTCCCAGCAGACCGAAGCCGGTGACGTCGGTGATCGCATGCACGTCTTCGTCCTTGCCCAGTTCGCAACCGATGCGGTTGAGCAAAGTGGTGGATACCAGCATCTCGGTGTACGCGTCGGCGGGCAGCGCCTGCTTCTTGAAGGCTGCCGAATAGATGCCGACACCGATGCCCTTGGTCAGGATCAGTGCGTCGCCGGCGCGTGCAGTGGAGTTGCGCCGCACGTTGCGCGCCGCCGACAAACCGACCACGGCAAGTCCGTAGATCGGCTCGGCAGAATCAATCGAGTGGCCGCCCGCCACCGGAATACCGGCCTGCGTGCAAACCGCTTCGCCGCCAGCAAGAATCGCACGCACGGTGTCCACATCGAGCTTGTTCAGCGGCATGCCCAGGATGGCCAGCGCCATGATCGGCTTGCCGCCCATGGCATACACATCCGATAGCGCATTGGTGGCGGCGATGCGCCCGAAGTCATAAGGATCATCGACCACCGGCATAAAGAAATCGGTGGTGGCGATGACGCAGGTACTTTCATCCACCTGCCACACGGCCGCATCGTCGCTGTTTTCCGTGCCCACCAGCAGATGCGCATACGGCATCGTCGCGGGCTTGTTGGCAAGCAACTCCTGCAGCACCGATGGTGCGAGCTTGCAGCCACAGCCACCGCCGTGGGCCAGATCAGTCAAGCGAACGGAGGTCATACACGCTCCTCCCGATGGCAGGTCGGCCAGGGTCCGCGCAGCATAGCGAAAAGCGGCTGGTCGTGACGTGCCTTCGGGTGGAGAGGTGTTTGTCAGGTGCGTATCAGCGCCGTTCGCATGTCTCCGGCGTTTCGTTCACGTGCAGTCTGATCTAGGCCGCGGCTGCCGCGCCCGAAAGAAACGCGCCATTGAACTCGGTCACGAAGGCCATTTCGCCCGGGCCAGGATTGGCGCGCAGCGCTTGAGCACGTTCCACCAGGATTTCGTCGGCATCGGTGGCCAGCGCAGCCATGGTTTGTTCGATGAAGGGCTTGAGCGGCATCGCACGCGGCTCTTCGCTGCTGTTGAGCAGGTCGGTCTGCACCCAGGGCGGGGCGATTTCGAGCACGCGCACATCATCGTTGCTCAACATGAATCGCTGCGACATCGCGTAGGAGTGCATGGCGGCCTTGCTTGCCGAGTACACAGCGGCGGGCGCCAGCGGTACGAAGCCGAGGACCGAGGTGACATACGCGATCACGGCGTTCTTGCGGGTCTTGAGGTGCTCGACGAAAGCCGAGGTCAGGCGCATGGGGCCAAGCAGATTGGTGGTCACCGTATCGAGCATCTGCTTGTCGTCCAGCGGGCGGGATGCGTCGTCGATATCCATGATCCCCGCGTTGTTGATGACAACGTTGATGTCGGGAAATCGTTCGATGGCTTCGGCGGCGGCGCTGCGGATGCTCTCCACGTCGCTCACATCCATGACCAGCGATTGCATGCCTGGATTGGCTTGCGTCACCGCATCAAGCAGCGCTTTGCGGCGGCTGGCGATGATCACTTTATTGCCCGATCGATGGAGGGCTTCGGCCAGTCCGCGGCCGATGCCGGAGGCGCCGCCGGTGATGAAGATGGTGTTGCCGGTGAGTTTCATGAGCGTACTCCTCGAAGGAAATCAGGAAGGGAAGCGTTCGCCGAACATCGGCAAACCGCTTTTGGATTCGGCCTGGGTGGCTTCGTCTTGCAGCACGTCCCAGTGTTCGGCCAGCTTGCCGTTCTCGATGCGCACGACATCGGCGGCAATCCACGCAGCCGGACGACCGTGCCCGGAGAAGCGCCCGTGCACGATGACGTAGTCGCCCTCGGCCAGGATCAACCCGTGTTCGTAGCGCAGCGTGTCGGGAATGCTGCGGATCAGATTGAACAGGCCGTCACGGCCGGGCTCGATATGCGCGCTGTGCTGGATGTATTGATCGGACCAGTAGTGTTTGGCCGCTTCGTAGTCGCGCTGGTTGAACAGCGTGTCGAAGGCCTCAAGCACCAGGGCTTTGTTTTGTTCGGCGGAGGTCGTGGACATGGTCGTTTCCTCTGGAAGTCTGGCGGCTCAGTTGACCGGACGGCTGGAGATCACAATGGTGATCACCATTGACGTAGAGTAGACTGGCACCGGGTTGGACCATTGTCAATGGTGATCACCATTGTTTTTTGAGATAATGGTCTTGTTGGGCCTTGGCCAGGAGTAGCGACATGGGTGTTACAAAGCAGCAAGCCATTGAAAATAAACGATCTATCGTCGCCGCAGCGGAAAAGCTGTTCCGCGAGCGGGGAGTGGCTGCCGTGGGCCTGTCGGAGCTGACCAAGGCCGCCGGATTTACCCAGGGGGGCTTCTACAACCACTTCAAGTCGAAGGATGCCCTGGTCGCGGCGGTGATGGAGAAGGCCATGGAGGAGGGAGCGGAGCGGCTGCTGGCTGGCATTCAAGCGTCCAAAGACGACGCGGCCGATCCGATGAAGCGCCACGTCGATTGGTATCTGTCCGAGGAACACCGGGCCGATGTCGAGGCCGGTTGTCCGCTGACCGGATTCGCCGGCGATGTGCGGCGCCTCAGCAAGGAAGCGCGGCAGTCCTATGCGCAGGGACTGACCTGGAATATCGACCAGCTGGCGAGTGTGCTGAAAGGCGAGGATGCGCAGGAGCGCAGGAGCAAGGCCATCGCATTGTTCAGTCAGATGGTCGGTTCACTCGTGCTTTCGCGTGCGGTGGTCGAGGCCGATCCCGAACTGGCCGATGAAGTACTCAAGGATGGTCGACAGCAACTGCTGCAGGCATTGGATGGCTAAATGAAACACGCTCCCGACCCAGCGCAGTCGCTGTGTCAACGGGATGTTCGACCTTGGGCTTGTTTGCTCAGTGAACGGGAAACCAGAGCACGAAACGTGTGATGCCCTGTGGCTGGCTGTCTACCGTGACCCGGCCGCCATGAAGTTCGATGATACTTTTCACGATGGACAGGCCAAGTCCCGTGGAGTTGGCCGAGTCGCTGCGGGAACGATCCACCCGGTAGAAGCGGTCGAACAGCTTGTCCAGGTGCTCCGCTGAGATGCCTGCGCCGGGATTCTCCACCGCGACTGTCACCGCTTCATCTGTCCGGCTGGCCAGGAGTATGATGATCTGTTCCGGCGGGGTATAGCGAAGAGCGTTGGATAAGAGATTGCCCACGGCCCGGCGAAATAGTTCGCGGTCTGCGCTGATCGTGGCGGAACCCTGGATCTCGATGCCGACTCTTGCATCCAAAGCAATGCCTTCGAAGTAATCGGCGATACGCTGCAGCTCCTCGCGTACGTCGAGGGTCGAACGCTGCAGCGCAAATTGGGGGTTATCCGCGCGCGCCAGAAACAACACACTTTCGATAGTCCGGCTTACGCGGTCGCATTCCTCGATATTGGAACCGAGCAAGGCCTGGTACTCCGCGCTCGTGCGCAGACGCGTGAGCGCTACCTCATTGGTGCCGCGCAGGTTGCCCACTGGCGTGCGAAGGTCGTGCGCGAGGTCGACCGTAAACTGCCAGACCCGCGCGAATCCGCCTTCGAGGCGATCGAGCATCTCGTTCAAGGCATGGGCGAGGGCGTGCAACTCCGTCGGCGCATTGCCGGCCGACAGGCGCGTATGGAGGTTCTGTGCATGGATGGTGGCCGCGTCGGCAGCCATGGATCGCAAGGGCCGAAGGGCGCGGCGCACCAGCAGATAGCTGAGCACCATCGCTGCGATCATGCCCGCCAACAGGCGCAGCGCCATGTCTCGCCGGTATCTTCGAAGCAACACTGCGCGGTCGGCAAACGAGCGCGCCACCATGATGGTCACGTGTGCACCGTCCCGCATCTGGCCCACCACGGCCACGCCGCGTATGGGCAAATCATGATCGCCATGCCATGTGTTCAGCATGCTGGCGACGATACGCTGACCGGTGGGCACGACGCCCTGGGGGGCGAGCGGAAGGTTTGTCGGATTGTGGTCAACGATGACATGCCCGGCATCATCGACCATGCGCAAGGCGTTGTTGTCATCACCGAGGACGCTGACCACCATGCGATCCTGATGGGTCTTCAGGTCCTCCATGGAGTCCAGCTCGGCCACGAGCCGTCGAAGATGGCGGGCTGAAAGCACAATGTTGGTCTCGTCCTGCTCCAGGATGCGCTGTTCCGCCGCCCGGTAGAGCAGCCATCCCACCAGGATGAAACACGCCGCTGTGATCACCGTGAAGGTGACGGTCAGCCGCGTGGCGAGGGAGAGGCGACGCATCAGTCGTCCCCGCGTTCGTCATCGAGCACATAACCCATGCCGCGCACGGTGTGGATGAGCTTGGTGTCGTGACCGTCATCGATCTTCACGCGCAATCGGCGTATGGCGACCTCGACCACGTTGGTATCGCTGTCGAAATTCATGTCCCACACATAGGAGGCGATCTGCGTGCGGCTCAGCACTTCACCGCGCCGTCTCGCCAGTAACTGCAGCAACGAGAACTCCTTGGGCGTCAGGTCGATGCGCTGGCCGCTGCGCCGCACGCGTCGTCGCACGGCATCGATTTCCAGGTCGCCGATATGGACGTGTTCAATATCGCGCGGCGGTCCCCGCCGGAGCAGGGTGCGGATGCGCGCCAGCAGCTCCACGAAGGCAAAGGGCTTGACCAGATAGTCGTCGCCGCCAAGCTCAAGCCCGCGCACGCGCTCTTCGAGTTCGTCGATCGCGGTCAGCAGCAGGACCGGGGTGTCCTTCTTGGTGCGCAGGCGGCGCAACACCTCCCATCCGTCCATGCCCGGAAGCATGACGTCGAGAACCACCAGGTCGTAGTCCTCTTCGAGCGCATGGTGCAGGCCATCGATGCCGTTGGCCACCACGTCAACGGTGAAGCCGGATTCTTCGAGTCCCTTCTTCAGGTACTCGCCGGCTTTCTTCTCATCCTCGATAACCAGCAGGCGCATGGGGAGTCTCGCGTGGTGCCTGGGCCGATCATACGCGGGGCGTCCGGGAGGCGTGATTACAGATTTGTCAGGAAGCGGTCAGGGGCATGCAAGCGCCCTGAATCTAGCCTTCAGCCTGACCTGACCTGTCCAAGACGGAGCCTGCTATGTGGATCGTCCAACTGGCGCTGCGGCGACCCTATACCTTCATCGTGCTGGCCCTGCTGCTGGCCATCATTGGCCCGCTCATGGTGTTGCGGACGCCGACCGATATCTTTCCCAACATCAATATTCCGGTGTTGAGCATCGTGTGGTCGTTCAACGGCTTTTCGGCCGATGACATGACCAACCGCATCACCACGCCCTATGAGCGCGCCCTGACCTCCGATGTGGACAACATCGAGCACGTGGAGTCGCAGACGGTCAACGGCACCGCGGTGATCAAGGTGTACTTCCACGAAGGCGCGGACATCAACCGCGCGATTGCCGAGGCGTCGGCCAATGCGCAGTCGATTCTTCGCGTGCTCCCGCCGGGTACCTTGCCACCCCTGGTGATCTCGTACAACGCCTCCACGGTGCCGATCCTGCAGCTTGCATTGTCCAGTCATACCCTGCCGGAGCAGCAGCTGTATGACCTTGGCAATAACTTCATCCGTACCCAGCTGGCGACAGTGCAGGGCGCCGCCATTCCGCTGCCGTTCGGCGGCAAGGTGCGGCAGATCATGGTCGACATCGATCCCAAGGCCTTGCAGGCGCACAGCCTGTCGCCGCTGGACGTGGTCAACGCGGTGAACGCGCAAAACCTGATCCTGCCCGGCGGCACCGCCAAGATCGGCGAGCTCGAATACAACGTGAACCTCAACGGCAGCCCGACCTCGGTCGATGCATTGAACATGCTGCCGGTGAGGGCGACGGACGGTGGCGTGACCTATCTGCGCGACGTGGCGACGGTGCGCGACGGCTTTGCGCCGCAGACCAATATCGTGCGCGTCGACGGTACGCGCTCTGCCTTGCTGCAGGTGGAGAAATCAGGCGACGCATCGACGCTGGACATCATTGCCTCCGTCAAGGGCATGCTGCCGAAGATTGCCGCGGGTCTTCCCAAGGCGCTCGATATCAAGCCGGTGTCCGATCAGTCGGTCTTCGTGAGTTCGGCCGTGGCGGGCGTGGTTCGCGAGGGCCTCATCGCCGCTGGTCTGACGGCCATGATGATCCTGCTGTTTCTTGGCAGCTGGCGGTCCACGCTCATTATCGCCATCACCATTCCGTTGTCGGTGATGACCTCGCTTATTGCGCTTTCCGTGCTCGGGCAGACCATCAACATCATGACCCTGGGTGGCCTGGCGCTGGCGGTGGGCATCCTGGTCGACGATGCCACCGTGGCCATCGAGGCCATCAGCCACCACCGGGATATGGGCAAGTCGCTGCATGACGCGATCATCGATGCCTCGGCGCAGATCGCCTTGCCGACGCTGGTATCGACCTTGTCGATCTGCATCGTGTTCCTGCCGATGTTCCTGCTGTCCGGTGTGGCGCGCTATCTGTTCGTGCCGCTGGCCGAAGCGGTGGTGTTCGCGATGCTGGCGTCGTATTTCTTCTCGCGCGCTCTGATCCCTACGCTGGCTATGTACATGCTGCGCAACGATCGCGTGGCCGATGGTGCAGGGCAGGGGCGCGCCGGCGCGCTGCGTCGGTTCCAGCAGCGCTTCGAGCGTGGCTTCGAGCGCTTTCACGGGCGGTATCAGGGCGCCTTGCAGACACTGCTTGCCCACCCACGCGGGCTGGCGGTGATATTCGCCCTGGTGTGCGGCGGTTCGCTGCTGCTGGTGCCCTTCCTCGGCCGTGATTTCTTCCCGACCTCGGATACGGGCGAAATCCGCCTCCATCTGCGCGCTCACACCGGTACGCGCATCGAGCAGACCGCACGGCTTGTCGATCTGGTGGAGCAGCGCATCCGCGTGGTCATCCCGCCGCGCGAGCTGGGCAGCGTGCTCGACAACATCGGGCTGCCGGTCAGCGGCATCAACATGACCTATGATTCCTCGTTGCCCGTGGGCTCTGCGGATGCCGACGTCCTGATCTCCCTCAAGCCCGACCACCGGCCCACGGAGGAGTACGTCAGCGCGCTGCGCGATCATCTCAATCACGATTTCCCCGGCGTGACGTTCTCGTTCCTGCCGGCGGACATCATCAGCCAGACACTGGACTTCGGTTTGCCGTCGCCGATCGACGTGCAGGTGGTGGGCAACGACAAGGAGGGCAATCGCAAGGTCGCCGAAGAACTGCTGGCCCAGCTTCGCCACGTGGATGGCCTGGTCGATCCACGCATCCAGCAGCCGAACGATGCGCCATCCATCAATGTCGATGTGGATCGCGTCAAGGCGCTTGAAGCAGGCTTCCAGCAGCGCACGATCGCCCAGAACCTGCTCATTGCCTTGTCAGGCAGCGCGCAGACCACGCCCAACTTTTGGTTGAACCCCAAGAACGGGGTGAGTTATCCGCTGACCACGGAAGCGCCGCAGTACACCATCGATTCGCTGCAGGCGCTGGGCAATATTCCGTTGACCGCAGGCAGCGTCAAGCAAGTGGCGCCGCCGATCCTGGGCTCCCTGAGCACGCTCAGCCGCACGTCGCAGGACGCCGTGGTATCGCACTACAACGTGCAGCCCGTGATTGACATCTTCGCTGGCGTGCAGGGACGCGACCTGGGTGCGGTGGCGGGCGATATCGATCGCCTGGTTGCAGCGGCAAAGGCGCATCTGCCGGCGGGCTCAAGCATCGCGGTGCGCGGCGAAGTGCAGACCATGCAGTCCTCGTTCAAGGGCCTGATGCTCGGGCTCGCCTTTGCAGTACTGCTGGTGTACGCGCTGATGGTGGTGAACTTCCAGTCATGGACCGATCCGCTGATCATCATCAGCGGGCTGCCGGGCGCACTGGCCGGCATGGCGTGGATGCTGTTTGTCACCCGTACGACCATCAGCGTGCCCGCACTTACCGGCGCCATCATGTGTATCGGCATCGCCACGGCGAACAGCATCCTGGTGGTCAGCTTTGCGCGCGATCGGCTCCAGCAAGGCGCGACGGCACTGCAAGCCGCCTTTGATGCCGGCAGCACCCGCTTCCGTCCGGTGCTGATGACGGCACTGGCCATGCTCATCGGCATGCTGCCGATGGCGCTGGGCCTGGGCGATGGCGGTGAGCAGAACGCGCCCCTGGGCCGCGCGGTCATCGGCGGCCTGATGTTCGGCACCGTGGCCACGCTGGTCTTCGTCCCGGTGGTGTTCGCCGCCGTGCACGCGTGGCTCGGCCGCCGCCAACATGTCTTGCCCGCACTTCCTTCCCCGCTTCCGACGCCCTGATGGGAGAGTCACCATGAACGCGCTTATTCCAGTTCCGACATCGTCACGTTCGCGCCTTCCCGCCATTCTGCCGGTGGCTGCCATCTGCCTGGCGCTGGCTGCCGGTGGATTGCCGAGGCTGTCTGCACACGCGGCGGTGGTGCGCCAGACAGCGGCGCTCAGCACGCCGACGGTGGCCGTGGTTGCCCCGGACCATGCACCGCTCCAGCAGTCACTCGTGTTGCCAGGCGACGTGGAGGCGTTCCAGGAGGCCAGCATCTATGCGCGCACCAGCGGCTACCTGGGACGGTGGCTGACCGATATCGGCACGCATGTTCACAGCGGACAGCTGCTGGCCGAAATCCAATCGCCGGAAGTTGATGCGCAGCTCGCGCAGGCTCGTGCAGACGCGGCGACCGCCTCAGCCAACTATCAGATCGCCAAGGTCACCGCCTCGCGCTGGGAGAGCATGCTCAAGAGCAATGCGGTATCCGAGCAATCCAGCCAGGAGAACGTGAGCACGATGAAGGCGAAGCAAGCCATGTTCGCAGCCGCACAAGCGAACGTGGACCGACTTCAGCAGCTGCAATCGTTCGAGAAGGTCTACGCTCCCTTCGATGGCGTCGTCACCGTGCGCAATATCGATGTCGGCGCCTTGATCGATGCCGGCAACGGTGGCACGCCGGCTGCGCTCTTCAAACTGGCCGAAACGGACAAGCTGCGCATCTTCGTCAACGTGCCGCAGGACAATGCCGCGGATGTGGCCATCGGTGCCCGTGCGACGCTGACCTTGCCGCAGTATCCGGGCCGGACCTTTGTGGGAAGCGTGGCACGCACGGCTGGCGCGATCGATCCATCCAGCCGCACGCTGCGCGTGGAAGTGGATATGGATAACGCCGATGGCGCCGTTCCCCCGGGCGCCTATGCCCAGGTAAGTCTCGCCCTTGCAGCACCCAAGGCCATGCTTTCGTTGCCGGCCAATACGTTGCTGTTTCGTCCATCGGGCGTGCAGGTGGCGACGGTCGACGGCAAGGGGCAAGTGCGCTTGATGACGGTCACCCTGGGCCGGGATTTCGGCACGCGCGTTGAGATTCTCACGGGCCTGAGTGGCAACGAGCGTGTGATCGTCAACCCGGGCGATGCCGTCAGCAACGGGCAACCGGTGAGCATCAACACGCACCCCGCAGATGCAACCTGAGCGACGGAGGCATAGCCATGCGTAACCCAACTATTTCGCGCGTCGCCAGCACGCTGGCTGTTGCTGTCGGCCTGGGCTTGTCGGTGGGCTGCACGCCGGGGCCGGCCTATGTGCGGCCGCCGATCAGCGTGCCGGATCACTTCAAGGAGGCGGCGCCCGTTGCAACCGAGGCACAGCGTGCCGCACCAGGCTGGGTTGCCGCGCAGCCGAACGACACGGTGCGCCGCGGCGACTGGTGGACCTTGTTCCATGACCAGACACTCGACCAGCTCGAAGCACGTGTCGATGCAGGCAATCAGTCCATCGCCAAGAGCATCGCCAATCTGCAGGCCGCGAAGGCGCAGGAAAAGGAGGCACGTGCCGCGTACTACCCGACCATCACGGCCGGTGTCGCCGCCGACCGCAACCACACCTCGCAGAACGTCGTCGGGCGTTCATTGGCCGGCAAAACCGTGTCGGATTACCAGGCCGGACTGGATGTCTCGTGGGAGCCGGATCTGTTCGATCGCATCGGTCACCAGGTCGACGCTGCCAAGGCGCGCTACCAGGCCGACGAGGCGGATCTCGCCTCCGTTCGACTGGCCATGCATGCGGAACTGGCCATCGATTATGTGGACCTGCGCAGCGTGGATGCGGAGACGGCCTTGCTGCAGCAGACCGTTGCCGACTTTACGCAGGCGCGCGATCTCGTGCAGGTACGTTTCACTGGCGGCATTGCATCGGATTCGGATCTTGCCGAAGCAGAGACCCAGTTGCAGGTCGCCAGTGCGCAACTGGTGGACCTGGGCGAGAGTCGCGCGCGTTTTGAACATGCCATCGCCACGTTGGTCGGCGTGGCACCGGCGGAGTTGTCCATTGCCGCATCCACCAGCGCGATCGCCATGCCGGTGGTTCCTCCGGGCCTGCCTTCGACCTTGCTGCAGCGACGCCCTGACATTGCCGCAGCCGAGCGTAGGGTGGCTGCCGCCAATGCCGATGTCGGCGAAGCAACCTCAGCGTTCTTTCCCGACTTGCTGCTGTCTGCGTCGGGTGGTGTCGAGGCTTCGCGATTCACCCAGCTGGCGACGCTGCCCAGCCGCTTCTGGGCGATTGGCCCAGCGCTGGTCGGCACCTTGTTCGATGGCGGCCGCCGCAAGCAGGCGCTGCACCAGGCCGAGGCCCAGGAAGACGGTGCCGCGGCCGACTATCGACAGACGGTGCTCTCGGCCTTCCAGGACGTAGAAGACAACCTGGCGTCCGTGCATGTATTGAACGAAGAAGCGGGCACGCAGCAACGCGCAGTCGACGCTTCCGGCCGCGCCGAACAGCTGGCCCTCACTCGTTACAAGGCGGGAGCCACCGACTACCTGGAAGTGGTCGCCACGCAAAGCGTGAGCCTTGCGCAGCGGCGTGCCTACGTCGAGTTGTCCCGGCGTCAGCTGGAGTCCGATGTCCGCTTGATCAAGGCCGTTGGTGGCGACTGGAGTGTCGACACGCTCACCAGGGTCTCTGGTACGGATGTTCAGCAGAGTAAGCAAGCGGCACCGTGAAACTGGCGAGCGATACCACCTGTCGCGAGGCTACGCGCCCATCGATCACGCCTCGTTTGCAGTCTGATAAGGCCGATAGTGCGGTTCCCAGAAGAGGGCGCTGATGCGTGCGGACAGTGTCGCCTCGTCACAGTCATCGGCGACACCATCGAGCTGGGCCTGCCGGGCGACCACCTTGGCCACGGCGATGGACACGTCACGCAGCTGAGCGACAGGGGGCAGAAGCCGACCATTCTTGTCGTTGACGGTTGGCGACATCGCTGCGACGGCTTTGCCGGCGACCATGAACATCGCATCCGTGACCCGTCGTGCGCCTGCTGCGAGCACGCCCAGTCCCACGCCGGGAAAGATGTAGGAGTTATTGGTCTGGTTGACTGGAACCATCTTCCCGTCCCACGCCACCGGATCAAACGGACTGCCGGTACCCATCAGGGCGCGGCCATTGGTCCAGGCCAGCAAATGCTCCGGCGTCGCCTCGGAACGAGACGTGGGATTGGACAGTGGGAAGATGACCGGACGCTCGGCATGTTCCGCCATGGTGCGAACGACCGTCTCGGTGAACGCGCCGCGTTGCCCCGATACGCCGACCAGGACCGTTGGCCTGGCGTTGCGCATGACATCGAGCAGGGATATTTCGCTCGCGCTTTCCTGCGTCCAGGACGCCACCGCCGAGCGCTTCTGCACGAAGGGCGCCTGCGCGGGCGTGATATTCGCCATGCCCTCCACCAGCAGTCCATTGCGGTCGACCAGGAAGAAGCGCTGACGCGCATCTGCTTCGCTGGCACCGGCATCGACTATCGCTTGCAGTAGGAGTGAAGCAATGCCGCAGCCCGCCGAACCGGCGCCAACGATCGCGATGCGCTGGTCGGTCAGCTGCACACCGGTCACATTGATCGCCGCCAACAGGCTGGCCGTAGCCACCGCGGCCGTGCCCTGGATGTCGTCGTTGAACGTGCACAGCCGGTCGCGGTAGCGTTCCAGCAGGCGGCTGGCATTGGATCCCGCGAAGTCTTCCCATTGCAGAAGAACATTCGGCCAGCGTTCGATCACGGCGCTGACGAAGGCTTCGACGAAGTCGTCGTAGTCCTGGCCGGTGACGCGCTCATGCTGCCAGCCAACATAGAGCGGATCGGCAAGACGCTCCTGATTGTTGGTGCCGACGTCGAGCAGGATGGGCAGCGTCAATTCCGGGTGAATGCCGGCGCAACCGGTGTAGAGCGACAGTTTGCCGATCGGAATGCCCATGCCTCCGGCGCCTTGGTCACCCAGCCCCAGGATGCGCTCGCCGTCGCTGACAACGATCACGCGAACCTTGTCCAAGCGCGGGTCAGCCAGAATCTCGCGGATGCGGTGCTTGTTCGGATAGCTCAGGAACAAGCCCCTGGGTTTGCGCCATATCTCGCTGAAGCGCTGGCAGCCTTCGCCCACCGTGGGCGTATAAACCAAGGGCAGCAGCTCGGCGAGATTGCCCACCAGCAACGCATAAAAAAGGGTTTCGTTGATGTCCTGCAAGTCGCGCAGAAACGCATAACGCTCGAAATCGGTGTTGAACGCGCGCAGGACTTTCAAGCGGCGTGCCACCTGTACATCGAGCGTGCCGATATGGGGAGGGAGCAGGCCGTGGAGGCGAAAGCGATCGCGCTCTTCGTTGGTAAAAGCCGTTCCCTTGTTCAGCATCGAGGTGTTGATCAAGTCGAAGCCGGACAGATGGGTCTCGATCGGAGCGTCCGAGGCGAATGCGGGCATTTCGTTCATATGACTGAGACTCGTATGGCAGAGGCGGCCGATGGCGGCCACTCGTTGCACCCAGGTTCCGGCGTCAATGCATGGGGCTATTCCAACAGACGAACATTACGCTCAATCGATCACGCCGGATTGAATGGGTTTGACACGGCAGGTATAAAAATCGTTGCCATGCCCGTGTGTCTCACCGTGTTTGATGGCGACGATCAGGGTCACATTTTCGAAGCAGAGCCGTGCAGAAAGTATCAATAATCTCCAGCTCGACTCAAAGATCTCCAATCCGCAGAAGCGCGCGCTGCCTATCCTGGCGCAGGACATTCCACCGATAGATGCAACCTGCATCAGGCAAGGCTTTGTCGTCGAAAGCAGGGACCAGGGCCATGACAGATGCCGGCAAGTGCCCACCCTCGGCCGCGGTTCGAAAAGAGCGCGATCTGTCGCTGGATACGGTCGCTCTTGCCGCCGGTCTGCTCTTTGCAAACGGGCAGACGACCGAACGGACCGTGGTTGCCACGGAGCAGCTTGGGCGATCCTTCGGTTTGGACGTGAGGGTGCTGCCGCAATGGGGCGAATTGACCGTTGAGATCGAGGGCACGCTGCTCTCCGAGGTGTCCTCGAGCGCCCCTCTGAGCGTGGACATGGGGAAAGTGCTCGCCGTATCCCACGCGGTGGATCGGGTGTGCAAGCAGTCCCTGCCCAGAGAAACCGCGTATTCCTTGCTGGTTGAGGCCGGACGCACAGGCGCGGTCTCCACGCTGCGCTTTGTTCTGTTTTCGGCCCTGGGCGCCGCGGCGCTGGGCGTAATCTTCGGCGCGCTGAGTGCCCAAAGCTTGTGGCTTATCGCACTGAGTGCCGGCGCGGGTGCGCTGGCGCGCCGCGGGTTGGCGCGGCTGCGGACCAGTCCGCTGGCGCAGCCGCTATGTGCCTCGGCGATGGCGGGACTGCTTGGAGCCATCGTCATTCGCATGCATCTGTCGACGTCGCCGACGCTGGTGGCCTTCTGCCCGTGCATGGTGCTGATTCCCGGTCCGCATATCCTTAACGGCGCGATCGACCTGGCACGCACCCGCATTTCGCTGGGGATATCACGGCTCGCCTATGCGGGTGTGTTGATCCTGTTGACCTGCGTGGGCTTGCTTGCGGGACTCGGCGCAGGCGGCATCACGGCATTGCCGGCCGATACGCCGGCGGCGGTGCCGTTCCTAGCCGATGTGATCGCCGCGGGTTTCGCGGTGGCGAGTTTTGGCACGTTCTTCTCGATGCCCTGGCGTCTCCTGCCATTTCCCATCGCCATCGGAATGCTCGCGCACGCGCTGCGCTGGGTGCTTATCGCGTTGGCGGGTTTTCACGTGACAACGGCGGCGCTCGTCGCCTGCCTGCTGGTGGGCGCCGTCATCACGCCCGTGGTGGATCGCCTGCGTTTGCCGTTTGCGGCGATCGCGTTCTCGGCAGTCGTCTCCATGATGCCTGGGTACTATCTGTTCGAATCGGCCAGTGCGCTGCTTCGTCTGGTGGGCGGTACTTCGCAGGCAGCGTCGATCGAGCTGATCACCAGCGTAATTGCCAACGGAACAACCGCCTTTCTGGTCGTACTCTTCATGACCATCGGGCTTATTCTTCCGCGCATGTTCATCGAGCACTATTTTCCGCCCGGTGGCCGACCCACGACAGATGCCTGAGTGGTGCAGGGCATCGCCAGCATGGACGGATCAGGAATTGCCAACCCCGCACACAATCCTCCAATCAGTGTGCGATGGCGATCCTTACGCTCGGGACGACATGAAGCTGGAAGACATGCCGCCCTGAACGCGGTGGCGTGTGCCTTTTCGCTTCGGGGTGTGCGCAGCTGCCTTTTGGCCAACGAGGCGTCGATGTGATGAAGACCCAGCCTTCCGTCTCCGTGTCTCCCTCCCGGCAACACACGGCTTTTGTGGTCGCATGGTGTCTGGCGGCGATCTTCTACTTTCTCGAGTACGCCTCGCGATCGTCGCCCGCCGTGATGCTGCCCGAGCTGATGCGGGCCTTCGGTGTCGATGCGCTGGGCGTCAGCAGCATCCTTGGCACTTACTACTACACCTATTCCGTGACCAGCCTGGTGGCAGGCGTACTGCTGGATCGCCTGGGCGCGCGCTATGTGGTGCCCGCGGGCATGCTGATCCTGGCGCTCGGATGTCTTCTGTTTGCCCTGCCTCATGCCAATACCGGCACCGTTGGCCGATTGCTGCAAGGCGCGGGTTCGGCATTTGCATTTACTGGCGCCGTCTACCTGGCGTCGCGGGGTTTTTCGGCGACGCGCCTGGCCACGGTGATTGGCTTCACCCAATGCCTGGGCATGCTCGGTGGTTCCATGGGGCAGCTCGCCGTGGGGCCGCTGATTCACGGGATGGTGAGCGTTCCGCAATTCTGGAATGCGATGGGGGCGATTGTCTTGCTGGTGGGCGTCGCGCTGCTGGCCATGACGCCCAGCGAGAGCCGGGCAGGGCAAGCGAATGAGCCGGGTGGATTCCTGGCGCCATACAAGGTGGTGCTGAGCAACCCGCAGTCGTATCTGTGCGGCATCGTTGCCGGCCTGCTGTTTGTTCCCACCACCATCGGCGACATGGTGTGGGGCGTGCGCTTCTTTCAGCTGGACCGGCAGTTCAGCTATCACGACGCCGTGCTCGCCATCTCGATGGTTCCGCTGGGATGGGTTTTCGGTTGCCCGCTGTTCGGCTGGCTTGCCGATGCGCTGGGTCGGCGGAAGGTGGCGCTCATCGCTGGCGCAGTGCTGATGTTGATCTGCGCGATACAACTGACCTGGCTTCCCGATCTGATCCCCAATTGGGCGACCTTGCTGTTGTTTGGCGTGGCCTCCGGATCGGCCATGATCCCTTACACCATCATCAAGGAAGCCAATCCTGATCGCGTGAAAGGCAGTGCGACGGGTGCGATCAACTTCATCACGTTCAGTGTCACCGCGCTCGTGGGCCCCGTGTTCGCGCGGAAACTGGGCAACACGGTGGGCTCGTCGGTGGTGGATCCCCGCGTTCACTTCTTCCACTCCAGTGAGTTCTGGGTGGTGGTGATTGCGATCGGGATTGTCGTCTCGTTCTTCTTGCATGAAACCGGCCCGGGCGCCAAACCAGCCACCAGCACTACAAGCTGAGGCGACCGCTTGCCAGACCGTGCGCCTGATCAAGGCTGCTCGACGGTCGGCGGCAAAATCCTGCGAAGTCGATAACTTCAGCCTGGCCCTCGCGGGGGCCGGGCTTCTTTTCGACACTTTCGAGTCATTTTGTTCAGGCCTTCGGGTGACCACAGGTACCCGGAGGGAGGCATCGGGCCTAGCTCGTCATCGGTAACTTGCTGAGCTCAGGGGCTAGCTGAGCCAGCAAGCTTCTACGAAGACGTTGGCCCGGAGATATCCATGTATCAAGGTGCCTTTGGCGAGCGACTCGGTCGCTCCTTCCAGATCAGCAATCCGCGCGTGCTGCGGGCGCAGACGCAGCAGGGCATCCGGCTCGCCGTCACCGAGCTGCGGATCGACCGCGCAGGCTATGGCATCACCAGCCGACAAGACACACGCCAAGCAGAAGCATGCCGTCGCAATATTGGAGCCGCTGTTTCGCGCGCATCCAGATCATCCGGGCCTTGCCCACTACATGATCCATGCCTGCGACAGCGAAGAACTGGCCAAGCAAGGTCTGCCGGCCGCCCGCGTGTACGCGAAGATCGCCCCGTCAGCACCCCACGCGCTGCATATGCCTTCGCACATCTTCACCCGGCTTGGCCTATGGGACGATTCGGTCCACTCCAATCTCGCCTCCAAGGAATCCGCACATCAGCATGGCGATACGATGGGCGAGTTTCACGCCATGGACTACCTGGTCTACGCCTATCTTCAGGAGGGGAAAGATGGCGACGCCCAACGCGTGGTTGATGAGATGAAAGCCATGCGTGCACTGGACGTAACGGAGTTCGCGATCGCCTATGCAGCCACCATCATGCCGATACGGCTCGCGGTCGAGCGCGGTCGTTGGAGTGATGCGGCTGAGGTGGCGCCGATGCCCCGGGCATCGCCTACCATCCTCGCCATCGCGGTTTGGTCCAAAGGCATCGGTCTTGCGCGCTCCGGTCACCCAGCGGACGCCGGTGCAGAAGTCACGCGGCTCCGTCAGCTTGAAAAGCAGCTGCGTGACTCTGGCGATGACTATTGGGCCACCCAGACGGCCATACTCGCCGACGAGGTCGCCGCATGGCAGAGCCAGGCCACGGGCCATGCCGACCAGGCGCGGTCGCTGCTGCAGTCCGCCGCCGATCGCGAAGATAGCCTGGAGAAGCGCCCGGTAACACCCGGCCCGGCAGTTCCCGCACGCGAGCAATTGGGCGAGTTGCTGCTGTTACAAGGCGATGCCGCAGCGGCGCGTGAGGCCTATCGCGCTGCGTTGATTCAGGCCCCCGGGCGACGTGGTGCGGTGTTGGGAGAGGCGCGTGCTGGGCAGGCTATGCGTTGATCAGAATCCGCAACCGAGTCGCCGCCATCACCGCTTTGTGGTCAGAGCACCACGCCAACGCGATCAACTCACCGATCGAACCAGTGATACTGGATGGCCAGGGAGACGCCTTTGTAGTCGCCACCGACGCGTGTCACCAGTCCGTTGGTCAGCGCGAGCTTCGCCGACCAGCCTCGGGCGAAGGGGACAGACAGGGTCAGCCCGTAGCGGGCGTTGGATTGTCGGTTGTCATCATCGATGCCATTGAGGCTGGTTCTGCCGCCCGTTGCGTACCCGATGGCAGCCGCAAGCCAGAGTCCCGGGCCAAAGGTATATCCGCCGTTCAACTGGGCGGTCATTAACGGGTCCTGGCTGCGCGTCTTTCCGCCGTAGTAGTCGTGATTGGTGGTGAAGATCCACGCACCGACGGAGGCTTCAACGAACCATTTCCCCCACGGTTGCATCAGTCCTATTTCGGGCTTGAACGACCAACGGTTGGTGCCGATGTTCACCAGTCGGGACGACGTGTACTGTCCCGTCGGCGCGGACATGGTCAGGCTCACACCTATCGAGGTCTCGGGCGTGCGCTTGGCGAATTCCTCGGGAGACATCGCCGGATTGCCAACGAGATTCAATGCGAACCGCAGGCGTACGTCGCCCATGCCTTCGCGGTGAATGGCGGTGGGCGCATCGATCACGTTACCGCTGAGGTCGCCGCTGACGCCAGGTATGACGATGCCGAGCGAGGCCGTGTGGTCAGCCAGTCCGAAGGTGCGCACATAGCCAAGTGCGACGGTGTTGATCTGTGCCTCGACATGCGAGATCGGAAGCGAAGGATCCGTCAGCACGTCTCCCGTAAGGCGGTTATAGGCCAGGCCGACGAAATTCGTGCCTGTCGGGGAGGGTGAATAGGTTCGCGGTTCCAGCTCCTGCGCGTGCCCCGTTGCTGCGTGGAGCAGCAGCGCGGCAAGTATCGCCTGCAAGAGCGAGCGACTCATGCGTGCAGGCATCATCGTGAATTCAGATCGATGCCATGTGCCGCCAGGGGTAAGGCCATATCCGTTCTCCCCGTCCGATGTGCCGCTCATCGCGATGGCCGTGCGCATCGCACGACCGCGTCACGACCCCAACCAGCTACGCCTCTGATCGGGTGCCTCCGGAACTCCCTGGAACGCAGTATGGCAACTCTCCAAAGCGGCGGGGAGTGGCGCTATGTCGGTGCAGTCCATGGCAACGCCAAAGAAGGCTGCCGGGAGCCATTTTGGAATGCCCCTGTTCGGCGGTCCGGTGATCAGATCCGGGCCGGCCTTCCTGACGCCACCGGTTCACTGATTGCCTCGTGGCCGGGCGATGGCCGTCGCCGGGTCAGGACGACGTTTGGAGGCCTCCGGGGCATGACGCAGAGCCTTGGCGGCCCTGGCGGTCGCAGGGGCAATGAACCGGCGGTGCCGTTCGGAAGGGGCTGCGGCGCAATAGCGGGGTCAGATTTATTTATCTCTTGGCCAAGGAAGGCTCCAACCAATGACCACCACAATTGTCAGGTACGACGACGCTGACGACCTGGACGCTGAGCCGCTGCCGCCGCGACCGAAATATGCCTGGCCGGTGTATGAGCCGGACTTTAGCCAGGTTCGGGGAGACCGCATCATTGGTAAAGAACAGTTCGAGCTTGAGAAGAAGCAAATCGCCTCTGGCGAAAAGACGATGGCCCAGATCTTTGCCGAATACGGTCTCGACGAGAACGGGCGGAAGACACCACACACGCCAAGAACGGTGAGGCAAGCATGAGCCGGCGGAAGGTAAAGACGTTCGACCCGTCCGCTGAGCTTGGCAAGTTGATCAGTTCTCTGAAGCGAAAGACCGGCATCCGCTCCGAGGTCGACCCCCGCACATCACCACTCGCGTTGACGCTGCGGCGGAAGACTTCAAGCGCGGCGTTCTCGCGCTGCATCGTGCCGAGGGTGATAGCAGTGGCGTTGAGGTGCTGCTCGGCGAGATTGAACGCGTCGCGCGTCGCGCGTCGCGCCGTGCGCACGGCCGACGAATATGGCGCCCCCTGTGCGCCCCAAACWGCGGCTGGCTCATCCAATGCCTCTGCAGTCAGCGCCACGCCTCACTCCACCCACGTCTGTCCCCTGACTACAAGTCAGGGCGATGTGTCGGATGGCCTCTAGGGTATCTCTGGCGAGAGAAGGCCGCTGCAATGGAAGAGGATTTCCCACGTGCTCGACATTTATGCATCGTCGGTGGCGTAGCTCATCAACCTCTCTCCTGGCACGTGACATCGGTAGCGGAGTATCGCGCTACCGATGTCACGTGCTCGTGGTGTTCATCCGACGTAGCCAGATGAACAAGATTGCAGATAACCGATCACGTCATCGGTGCTGCCTTCGGCGATCAGTTCAAGCGCGGTTCTTCCAGCGAACGTGGCGAGTGGCTGGCTCATCCACTCGATCGCTTTGTCGCGGTCGCCGGAGATCGATTCGGCGATATCGGCAACACGCTCCACGGCAAGCCTCAAGCGATCATCATTGTCCATGATCTCCGCCTTTCAGACTGCGCAATCGTTAGCGCATTACCTTGAACCCATCGCTAGTCATTTCTACCCCATTAAACTCAAGATCTTCTTTTAACTGCTCAGCAAGCACTTTGTCATTCGATCCAATAACCCAAAGCACGGTGTAGGGGTTGGGTTGGCTTGCTGCGCCGTAGTGATCATCAATATCCAGCGCCGATCGAACAGCAAGATCTTCGTCGCTCTCGCCGGGGCGTTTAAGAATTGTTGTCAAATGCCCTGGCGGCAACGATGAGCGCAACGCTTGAACCGCCGCTGCATTCTCCGATGTCGAAACGACCCACACTGGTAATTTTTCAGCGAGCGCAGAAAGGCTCTCCACGGGCTGCGGATTTAAAACTAGTGCAATTGTGTCGGTCATCATTGGTCTCGAGAAAAGTCAGTTCCCATTATTGGGATTAAATGGCACGCCAGGCCCGCGAACACCATCAGTCCAATCGTGCGTATGCGGCACTCCTTGGCCATGATCATGGTCGTAGTCCACGTCAAAAAGCGGCTTCCCGTCCGGGCCATATGTGCGCTGCTGACCGCTCCCTGGATTCGTGTAGGTTGTTCCCGGCGCTCCGGTATTTGGAGTCTTAGACGGACGTTGCGCTGATGGAGCGCGGCATCCTTCCATCGCTTTCCCGCGCAACACTTCTTCCAAGCGCTCAACGTCAGCTCGCGTGTAGTTTGCTTCTTTTCGTGAGGCGACGGAGTCTTCGAAGTCCGGGTCATACTGCCGAACACGATTGAGCGTTTCCCGGTAATTGGCGCCTTGGAGTGGCCCGGCCAGATCGACAGGTTCGAGTAAGTCACGCTCGTTCTCTGCCTGCAATCCCTGCGAATCCACGAAGCTCAGCGGATTGCTACCTACATAGGCATACAAGCTCGGTCCTGCAGCTAACCCAGACGGATCGGGCTGGTCGTATCCACCAATGGCCGGCTCGTAGTCGCGGTAACCATTGTGGACAAGGCCGCTTTCCACATCGTAGTACTGGCCGGGGAATCGCAGGTTATAGGCGAAGCCCCCTGAAGTCGTCGGCTGCTGCTCGCCAAACGCATTCCCTTGATACGCCAGCTGCCAGATGGAAGCGCCTGTCGCGTCCGTGACCACTCTGGGCGTACTCAGTCCATCAGCATGCACATAGCTCACCACGCTGACGCCGCCCGCCGTATCCACCACGGCAACCGGCAAGGCGCCTAGCCAAATGTAGTCGCGCAAAGCGCTGCCGTACTCGCCAAGTAGCTGACTCGATTCGTCGTACGAAAAACGCTGGCTGCCAGCTGCAGGGAAGGTCGCCACCTTCGCAGTACGCTGCCCGAGTGAATTGTACGTATACGTGCCTACAGTGCTGCCATCGCGTTGCACTACCGTCATGCGGTTACGGCCGTCATAGCCGTAGCCGAATGTGCTGCCGCCGGTGACGCTACCCGTGGTGTTGCCGTTCGCGTCATAAGCGCGCGAGGCGTTGCCGATGCTGGCCAGGTGATGCGTGCCGGCTTGATAGGTGTAGACACCCGTCGCGAGGCCGCTAGCGGTCTTTCTCAGGCGGTCGCCGGTCTTGCTATAGGTGTACGCCTCTTCCACGTTGCCGTTGCCGTCGGTCAATCTGGTAAGGCGATACAGCGGGTCATAGCTGTAGCTCTCCACGGCCGGATTGGCGCCCGGTGCATTACCCAGGGCCGTGATATTGCCCATCGCATCGCGCGCGAAGTGCAAGTTGAGCGCCTGACTCACCACGTCGGTGAGCGCGTAGTTGGCGTCATAGGTGCGTGTGATGGTCTGACCATTGCCCAGCGTGTAGCTGGCGATAGGCCCGAAGGGCAGGTAACTGATGGCCGTGACCACATTGCCCGCCCCCGCGCCGCTGGTGCCCGGAGGCAGAGCGGTGACGCCGTTAATCCGCCCAGCAGCATCGCGGCTGTACTGAATGGATGTGCCCGACGGCGTCAGCGTGCTGGCCACGCGGTCGGCCAGGGTGTAGCCGTAGGCGGTGATGTCGGTGCCCGTGCCTTGCATCTGGCTCTTGCGCGTGACGTTGCCATGCGCGTCATAGCAGTAGACCGTGGTGACGGCGGTTTCGACGATGCGGGTGAGGCGACCGGTCGGGTACGAGGCCGTGCAGCCGGTGACGCTGTTGGGCTCGTCGTAGCCGTAGGCGACGTTGAGCGTGCCATCGGCATAGGTGGTGGCGGTGCGACGGTTGAGCGCGTCATAGGTGCTGTTGCTCACTACGCCCTTGGCGTCCGTGCGCTGCGTGACATTGCCCGCTGCATCGTAGACGTACGTGGTGCCGCCCGTATCGGGACTCTGCACGCCAGTCGCGTTGCCCAGGCCATCGTAGCTGTAGGTGGTGTTGAGCCCATCCGGATCGCCCACGCCTTCCAGGCGATCATTGGCGTCGTAGGCAAACACGCTCTGCGTGTTCTGCGTGGCGGTGTCGGTGCCGTTGTAGTTGTCGATGGTGCTGATCAGGCGGTTCAGCCCGTCATAACCCTGTTTGCGCTGGACGCCGAGCGCATCGGCGGTGTGCACCAGGTTGCCGTTGGCGTCGTAGCTGTCGCTATAGGTGGCGTTGAACACGGCATGGCTCAGCCCGTCCGTCACCTTGGTGAGCTGGCCCAGGGTGTTGTACGTACGCGATAGCGTGCGACGTACCGTGCCGCTGGGATCAAACGTCTGCTCCTGCGTCTTGTTGCCCGCCGCATCCAACGTGTAGTGGATGCGATCGCCCAAGGCATCGGTGATGTCGGTGAGGCGATGCGCGGCGTCGTAGGTGTAACTCACCTTGACTCCGTCGGCATCCGTGATCGAGGCCACCGAGCCGTAGGGCGTGTAGCCGATGGTGGTTACGGCGTCGCCGGAGGAGGGCGTTCCATTGCTGTTGGCACGCACCGTCCGCGTCAGTAGCCAGCCTCGGGGGCTATAGGTGAGATCCGTGATCACGCCATTGGCGTCGGCCTGGCGCACCACACGGCCGCTCTTGTCGTAGGCCACATAGGTTGTGACCTGACCCAGCGCGTTGGTGACCTGATAGAGATCACCGACATGGTGGCAAGCGCCGCCTTGCGTACCGCAGCCGGATTCATCCGTGCCGAGGTAGTAGCTGTAGTTAGTGATGTCGGAGACATCGGTGCGTGGGCCATGAACACTCAGCAGCAGACCGACGAGCGGGCACTGCGTTGTGTTGACGGCGGTGCAGTAGGTATAGCGCGATTGGCGCACGCCGGCAGGGGCATTGGCACTGCTGCCGCAGGCGTATCCCAGGCCTCCGGCGACCGTGGGGTCCGCTTCGCAACGTGCGCTCGCCTGACCGGCGTTGTTGTAGACCCATGCACCGTAGGCAACGGTGTTGCCGTTGTTGTCCAAGACGGTTCTGGTGAGCGGGACGCGCTGTGCGGTGTCCCAGGTGAAGTTGGTGGTGCGCTGAGTGGGCTGGCCCCTCGCGTCAATCTGCTGGGTCAACAATGCGGCGTTGCTATAGGTGGTCGCCGTGGTATACCCGTTGAAGTCAACGTAGCTGGCTGGATTGCTGTTCGTATCGTAGGTGCGTGTCTTCCAGGGCTGGCCGCACGACGTCCCGCAGGACTGGCTGACGGAGCCCACTTGAACGGCATTGTTCGCGGCCGCGAAGTTTATTGTTGTCGAACCGCCCAAAGCGTACTGCACGGTGGACGAGCCATCGGCGTTGTAAGTAACGCTGGTGGCATTGACGTTACCCGCTAGATACGTCGATATGGCCCGGCCGGTCGAATCAAACGCAGTGGTCAAGAACCGCGTAGAGGCCTCATCCACCAGGCCGGTCATGGCGGACGTAGGGGTTCCACCGTTCGTTAGATTGGATTCGTTATATACGTAAGTGCGAATGGAGTTGTCGGGATACTGCACTGACTGCAAGTTGCCGACTCTGTCGTACGCGTATGTCAGTGTTCCGCTATCGGGAAGCGTGACCTGATGGAGGTGATAGCCGACGTCATATGTGAACTTGAGTTGCCGCCCCTTAGGGTCCGTTACCGTCAGCAAAAGCCCTGACGCAGGAGCGACCGTCGTCGGAGTCTGCGACGTGCTGTACGTCAGGTTGATGCCATTGCCGGTCCTGTCGACGGCCGATTGAAGCAGACCGTTCGCATCATATGCCTCAACGTGGCCAAGTGCAGCGAGGAAAACCGTGTATCCAATGGGGTTGCCTTGACCGTCATCGATCTCGGCGAGCGTATCCGCGCTATCGAAACCAGTATTCCATTGCCCGTTCGTCTTAGTAAAGAACTCTTGTGTACCATCGGGACGAAGCACCACGATATCGGTAGCCGGTGTGCCAGAGATATCCAGAGAACGATCAAAACTATGACGCCACTGCAGACCCATCGCTGCCGATGCAACAACGTTGTAGCTATTGTAAAAGCGTCGAAAAGTGAGCCATTGATCGCTGCTGTAATCTTCTTCTTGCAGATACGCGTTGCCCGAGAATGTGTTTATGGGGTCGCCCGCCATCGGCGTTCCGCTGGAAGGCTTTCCACCTCCGGAGTCACCCTCACTGCAATGGCAACCCGTGCTATTACCTAAACTCTTGACGGCGGTTTGAAAATCATCTTGGGGAGAACCGCAGTTATAGAACCAGCCTCCCAAGATGGTGCCGCTGGGGGCGTATAGCACCCATTGACATCGGGAGATGACATTTCGGCAATACGTTCCGTAATACTGATAGAAATTAAAGTAAGAAATGTCGTACACGCACCCGGCGTACGCTTGGGACTCCGTCGATCCGTTGTTCTGGACTTGAGCATGTACGGGTGTCGGAGCCGTAGCGAGGGAAAACGCCAGCCCAAAGAGCACCAGCAGCCAGAAAGCCGTGCGACGAAAAAACATGGATTCCCCTGGAAACGCGATCGCACGCTTGCGATCAATAGGATAGCCTTGTAGCAGAGGCGTATCGTGGATTCCAGAAAACTAGCGTGATGTGTGTCACGTCAACGCAGGCAATACTCCAGACGACAGATCAGAGTACGCCCTACACCTACAACGAACGTCCGACTGTTTCGTTGTTTATAACGTAGCGACTCAGTCAGTCGAACATCATCTGTTCAGCCGATTTGATGTCGGAAATTGTCCCTGGCACCTTTTTGGAAATTGTCCCTGGCGCCTTTTTGTTCAGGCGTGGACGGGACAATCTTAAGTTATATCTACTTTGTTCGAACAACGAGAGCGACCGCCTGGTTGAATGTGCTCGCACGCAGTCGATCAAATTGATCAGCCCACGGAAACGAAGCATAGCGACCTGTGGCAGGATCGTAGCGTGCCGGAAAATAGTCATTAAATGAACCCATTCCCGCATATACAGATCTGATTGACGATGATAATGCAGCGAGATCCCGTTCATTCCAGCCGTTTATTGACAGATCAATTGCTTCGTCCAAACTCATCTTAAAGTGGCGTACCCAGCCGCAAGACGAGTCTCGTTCCAACAGGGAAACCATCCCTCGCAAGCTGTCGATCAAAAGCCTAATTTGCTCTTCTCTCGTCATTGCAAAGGTCCTATTGGCGTAAAGGTGCCAATGCTTCTTCCATTTGGAATGAATATTTGGATGTTGTAATTGTTGCCGAGATAGGCTCCACCCTGCGACCCGACCGGCCCATAGTAGTAAACCGTTCCGACCGGAAAGTCTGCGGTGATTACGCTGTTCATCGGCGACCGTCCCGTTAACGCTCCCGTTTTCATATTCGTCCAATTTGGCAACACGGCATTGTCAATACGCGCCTGGGTCACGCTCGTCGGAGGGAAGAAGTTAAAGTACGATCCACCGGCATTGGCTGCATCTCCGGCTTTATAAAGTACACCGTCCGTTGCCTCGATTACTCCAACGTTATAGCGCCCGCCAGCAAATGTTCCAGCAGCCTCATTCGACAGCGGCCCGGGATTCATTGCATCAAACATATAACCTGTATTGCCTGTGGCGCTGGCTGCTTCTCCCTCGACCTTTGCAGTTGCCGGAACTCGCGCGCCGTAGAGAAATACCTCGCCCGGGAACGCGACCGGCGTCACCTCTCCCGATCCTGTAGGTGCCTTGTAATCGACGTCGCAGCCGCCGCAGGCGAGCAACGAGAAGATCTCTTTCACGACTCCGTCGACTACTGGATTGCCATAGCGAAGTATGGGGGTTGCTTGATAATTGGCCTCTTTGTAAGCCTCGTAGCTGGTGGCTACGTCTTTGGTCATCAGAGCGCCCGCACCGGCCAGTTGACTACCATTAAAACCGTAATATGCGCCCGTGCTATAGGCCTTGGCTTCACTCATTGCATTCAGGCATGCATTCCCAGAAGGGTTGTTCGTACAGGTCTCGACCATTGCGGTATTTTGTTGATCAGATTGCTTATTTGCGTCAGCGACGGCCTGCTGACAAGCAGCTGATGCACCGCCGCCCTTGCAAGCTTTATTGAGTGCATCCACCTGCTGATGCGTTAGATAGTTGTATTGCGTACCATCCAGCGCCGTAGCCGCACCTGCACCACCGCCCGCCACGGCGCCGATGGCCACGCTTCCAGCCTGCAACATCGTGGCAAATTCCGCTGATTTGGGGTCATAGCCCTGATCGACGAGGTACTGCGCCATGCCGTTGATCGCGAGTTGATTAGCAGCTGCGCCCGCCGCACCACCGATCACATCACCGCCGCCCAACGCAGCCACGCCGGCACCCACAACACCATGCAGTACGGTGCGCTCCGTACTGCCTTCGGGCCAGCCCATCTTTCCGGCGATGTCGCCCGCAGCACGGAAACCGACGGCCCCCGCAACCTGACCCATCTCCTGCTGCTCTTGCGCCTTCTGCAAATCGAAGATGGGTTTAAGCCCTTGCTGATCCAGCGTTGTGTTGCGATCCAAACCGCTCAGATCGGTCTCGCCGTTACGCGTGATGATGGTGCCGCTAGCGATGCTGGCCTTGGTGATGCTGTGGCTGTCGTCCCCTTGCGGTATACCAATGTTCGGGGCGACGCCCTTAGGGCCGCCCGCCGCACCACCCGTGCCGCCGGCAACACCAAAGCTGCTCGCGCTGTAGTCCGCCTTGTTCTCGATGTTGGCAAAGGTCAGGCTGCCGGTGTCGAGCAGATTCTTGGCTGGATCGGCCGTGCTGGCGATCACACCGCCGTTGAGGTCGGTATTGCCTTTGACGCGGATGGTGTAGCCACTATCGCCTGCCCCGATGCCGCTGACGGTGGTCACGCTGGCGTAGTGGCTATCGACATCGCTCTGGTTGTAACTGCCGCTGACACTCCCGCCGTAGCCGACCACGACCTTGGCGCTGGCCTGCTGTTGCTTGCTAGCGTAGTCGTTGGTGTCTTGTTCGCTGCGGATGTTCAGATTGCCGCCGATATCGGCCAGCACGGAATTGCCCTTGGCTTGGGCGCCTTGGATGGTGGTGTCGCCGCCGCTGACTAGCGAGAGGGTGTTCTTCGCATCCACGCTGGTGTTGGCGTGTGTGGTGCCGTTACCGTGGGCATCGCCCTTACCAGCCGATGCCTGGGCGTAGAAGCCTATGCCATCCGTGCCGATCTGCACGCCCACGCCGCCGCTGGCGTTCTTGTTCTCGCTTTTGAGCGTGTGATCTTCGGCTAGGCTGAGTAGGTTGATGTTGTTGGCGGCTGCCAGGGCGACGTTGTCACCGCTGATCTGGCTGCCGATCACGTTGAGATCACCGCCGGTGGCGGCAATCAAGACATTGCCGTTGCTCTTGATGGTGCTGCCGTAAGCGGTTTCGTCGTGCGAGGTGGTGGCGGCTTTGGCGCTGCTGCCACCGATACCCAGTTGGAGGTTGACGCCGCTCGCCGAGGCGGCGTCTTTGGCGCTGCCGGCATTGGCCATCGCCGCCACGCCGGGCGCGGCGTCGCTGACCGCATAGCCGGCCTGGGCGGCGTATAGCGCTTTGAGGCGATCGTCCTTGACTTCGCTCCCGCGACGCACAGAGGCATACGCGCCTTGGGCCGCTGAGACGCCGCCGCCGCCCAGACTCAAGGTAAGGCCGCTACTGCTTTGCTTCTGGGTTTGTGTCACGTCCATCGTCCCCATCGCCGCATCGATAGTGACGTTCTTGCCCACGATGGCGGTGCCGGTGTGGCTTAGAACGGTGGCGTTAGTAAGGTGCACGTTGTTGCCGCCACTCATCGTCACACTGCCGCCAATACTCCCGACCGTGGTGCCTTCGGGCGTGGTCTGGGTGATGGTGGCCGTTTCGCTCTGCTTGGCTTGACCCACCATCACGCCCACGCCGGCACCCATCAGGCCGTTCTTGGTTTTGCTGACGCTATGCTCTTCGGTGTGGGTGTCGGTTGCGGTGTTGAGCGTGAGGTTGTTGCCCGCGGCCATCACGATGTCGTGATCGGCGACGATTTGCGCGGCGGTGGCCGTCAGGTCGTGGCCGGCGGCCATGGTCACGCTGTTACCGCTGACCGTGGTGCCGATGGCGTAGCTATCGCTGACCGCATCGTGCGTGCCTGTACTGCTGTTGGAGATGACGTTACCGCTGGTCTTCTTGGTATCGGTGACGCTGCTGTGGGTTTCCTGCGCAGTGTTGAGCGTGAGATCGTTGTTGGCCATCAGGCCGATGGCGCCGTTGGTACTGCTGATGGTGGCCGCAGTAGCGGTGAGGTCGTGGCCTGCGGTGGCGACGACGCCGTTGGTGCCGCTCAGCGTGGTGCCACGCACGCTCTCGTCGTAGGTCGCAGTCTTGGTGACGGTACGGCCCGAGGTGCTGATGCTGGTCACGCTTTGGCTGTCGGTGACCGTGTTGAGGTGGATGTCGTTGCCTGCCGCCACACCCAGCTGGTTGCCGGCGTTGAGCTGCGCGCTATAGCTGGTGAGGTCGTTGTCGGCGACTAGCGCCAAGTTGCCGCCCGCGCTGATGCCGGTGACGTTGTGGGTGAGGTTTTCCTGGACGGTTTGGCTGCTTTGCGTGCGGGTCGTATGGCCGGTGGCATCCAGGGTGATGTTGTTGCCAGCGACGAGTTGGGCATTGCCGCCCGCGCGTATCGTGCTGGCCGTGGCGGTCAGATCGCGACCGGCGACCAGGCTGAGATTGCCATTGGCCTGGATGGGTACCGCGCCTGTGGTGAGATCGCGACCGGCGACGAGCGCCATATCGCTCGCGCTGGTGACGGCGCCCGTATTGATCAGGTCACGTCCCGCCATCACGCTTACGGCACCGCCGCTGAGCGTGCCCGCATTGATCGTGTCGTTGCGCGTGGCAATGGCCAGCGTGCCCGCGCTCTTCAATGTGCTCGTGTTGATCAAGGTGTCGGCACTGATGGCGGTGCCTTGCGTGCCGGTGATGGTGCCATCGTTACGCACCGTCCCGGACGATCGGATGTTTACCGTGTTGCCGGCCATCAGAGCGCCGTCGCTGTGCATGGCATCACTGGTGGCCTTAGACAGATAGACCACCGGCACCAGTACATGCTCGCCGTTCACTACCTGATCGACCAGCCACACGATGTCCGAAGACAGTGCACCAATCTGGGCGGTGGTGAGCGGGGCGCCCAACTGCAAACCAAGACGCGCGGCTTCGTCCGCCGCATCGTTCATCAGGGCGGTGTATTGCGACAGGCCGTCGCCGCCGTTAAGCGTTTTACGGCCGGTCAATTGGAGGATCTGGTCGAGCACCAGATTTTGTTCGTAGTAGCCATCGCCCAGACGCTTGTGGATGCTGCCAGGGTCATCGCCCAAGGCGCGCAGCAGGTAGTCGGAGCTTGTCACCGGGCCATGCGCGAAGCGCGGCGCGGTGGTGACCAGGAAGGGCGCGCCGGGGTCTCCGTTTTGGCTGTATATGCCGTTGGCCGGGGGCACCAGGTTGGGTAGCGCCTGCGTTGCGTTGCCGACGGTTTGTGCAGCGGCGTTGTACGTGTTGCCGCCGCCATGGACGGTGTCACCGGACGCGCCGGTCACGCGATCGACTGTGCCCGCTCCGGCGCCGTGGACGTCATGGAGTGAGTTGCTCTCGGGTCCGGAGACGTCAGTGGGAGTAATGGCGTCACCGGTCTTGCCGCGACCAACGGCCGTGTTGGTGATCGGGCCACCGTTGATGGTCAGGTCGCCGCCCGCGGTGATCGATGCTTTCAAGCCATCGCCAGCGGCGTAGGTGATCCAGCCGGGTACGCTGCCGGGTTGGAGCAATACGGTTTGCGAACTGGTGGTGGTGTCGTAGGTCCACCACGCGCCCAGGAGCCACGTGCGAGGGTTATGGACGAGGTATTGCGATTGAACTTGGTCGTCTACGGTGGTTTGTATGAGTCCCGTCGGCACCCAGTTGATGTTTTGCACACTATCGGTACTCGCGACACCGTCCTGCCCATTGATGGCGAGGTTGCGGCCCGCGGCGATCGAGGAGGCGTTGTTGAGGACGGCGCCATCCAGCGCCATGTCGCCACCGGAAAGCACGCGGCTTTCCGCACTTGCAGCGGTGACGGTGGTCACCGATAGCAGTGTGTCGGTGGTCGTGCTCTGGTAGGTGGCCGGAGCGCCCGTATGGTTTCCTTGCTGAAAGAAGACGCAGCGGTCGTTGGATGCCTCGTTGGCACTGCAATAGGCTTGCGCTTTTGCAATTTGAGCAGCGCTGACGATTTGGCCCGGATCGATGTTGGGCACTTGATGCGCGGCCAGCGGATCGTCGTAGACGTACATGGGCGCCGTGACGGTCTGCACATTGGTGGTCTGCTCGGCCGGTGAGAGCGTGAACGTATTCGTTTCGATCACACGGCGCGCGTTGGCAAACTGCTGCGAACTCAGCACCAGATTGCCACGCGCTTCGATGTCGCCTGAGAGATTGGTCACCGACTGCGTGCGTGCGCCGCTGTCGCTACCGGCGATGATCAGATCGCCTTGCGAGTAGAGCGTGGCATCGCGGTTGAGTAGCGTATCTGTGATGTAGAGCGACAGATTATCGACCGCGGCGATGAGGCCACTTTGGTAAGCCGCGTTGTCGGTGGTTTGACCGAGGTCCGCGCCATTGGTGAGCGTGGCAGCGTCCACGCGCAAGGTGTTGCCTGTGATATCCCCGGTGTTGGTGACGTCGTGAGCTTTCAGCGTAAGGTTGTCGCCCTGAAGCGAGGCACCTGTCTGATTGTCGATGGAGTCGGTGGCCACGATGTGGACCACGCCGTTGCCAGACTCGTTGCTGGCGTTGATGACGCCACCGGCCAGATTGACGAGGCGGGCGGCGCTGAGGTCCAACTCGCCTGCAGTCTGCAGCGTGCCTTGATTAGTCAGCGTGCCGGCCACGGTTAGGCTGAGGATGCCGTCGCTTTCCAGGCGCTGGCTGACGAGGTGCGTGTAGTCACCGGTGAAGTTCGCATCGAGTAGGTCACTACCATACAGGCGACCCAGGCCATTGAGGTTTGCCAGCGTGGCATGGACGGCGGAGCCGTCGACCTCGCCACCGTCGTTGGTTAGCGTTGGTGTGGTCAGCCAGATCGTGTTGGCCTGGATGCGCCCATTGCTATTGGTGATCGTGGCAAGATCAAGCCACGTCGTATCGCCGGCACCCAGTTTGCCGCCGGTGTTGTCGAGCGTAGCGCTGCCATTCTGGTAGCTGAGCTTGCGCGTGGCGTAGGCAGTGCCACCGTTGTTGTTCAATGTACCGACGGCGTCGAGATTAAGGTCACGCTGCGCGACTAGCGTGCCGCGGCTGCTGTTGTCGATACTGGCGGCCGTAACCGTGGCATCACCACCCCGGTCGCCGATCGTGCCACCTCGATTGTCGATGGCGCTGTTGACGATGATTCGTAAGGCCGCATCGGCGCTGCCACTGTTGCCAGCAAGAATTTGCCCGCCCACATTGGCGATGGCGCCGGCACCAATGGCGGCGGCGTCCGTGGCACCCATGCTGCCGCCGCTGTTGTCGAGCGTGCCCAACGCATTGATCGTGAGCGCATGGTTGGTCTGGAGCACACCGCCATTACGGTTGAGCAGGTCACCATCCGTGCTGACATTCAGGTCGTGGCGCGCGAAGGTCGTGCCGCCGCTGTTGTCGAAGCTGCCTGCATGCAGGTTTGCTGCACCTTCGGCGCCTATCCGGCCGCCAAGCATGTTGGTCAGGCCCTGGCTCAGCGTGAGGGAGAGAGCGCCGCTGTCACCCCGCTGGTTGACCTGGCCGCCAGTGTTGTCCAGCGTCATGCCGGTGATGTTGACCGCGCCGGTGCCATCAAGCACACCACGCACATTGGTGAGTGTGTCGCCTTGGATGGAAAGGGCATCGCGCGCCTGGACTTGGCCCTGCCTGTTGTCGACGGTGGCGGCATCGAGCGTAACGCGCTGTCCGTACAGACCGGTCGGTGATGCGGCAGG
Organism: Dyella sp. 2YAF14; assembly: GCF_052114725.1. Taxonomy (NCBI): domain Bacteria; kingdom Pseudomonadati; phylum Pseudomonadota; class Gammaproteobacteria; order Lysobacterales; family Rhodanobacteraceae; genus Dyella; species Dyella sp. 2YAF14. The sequence continues at coordinate 108,980 of NZ_JBFRFH010000008.1, forward strand.
ATCGATGGTCAGCGTGTCGCGATTGAGCAGGTTCTGCGCGTGCACGTCGAGATCGCCGCCCGCCACCATGAGGCCGCCCGTGTTGTCGATCGTGCCGGCGACGTGGGCCGCAATGGCTTGTTGCGCTTGAATCGTGCCGCTGTGGTTGCCTAGTGCACCAGCGGTCAGGTCGAGCGCACCATTGGTCTGGAGCGCACCGCGCTCATTAGTGAGCTGGCCATCTACGGTGACATGGAACATATCCGCGCTAAAGGCTTGGATCTTCCCGTCGGAGTTATCGAGCGCACCGGCATGCAGCGTGGTGGCGCCCGTCGTGCCGAGGGTGCCGCGGGTGTTGTCGAACAGCCCGGCGACCCGCAGGTACGAAGCGTCAGCACCTGCGGCAGTGAGCTGCCCGTTTCGATTGGTCAGTGCGCCTGCGTCAAGGGCAAGCGCGCCATTGCCGACGATCGTGCCGCTGGTGTTGTCCAGCGTGTTGTGGACGTGGAGCATCAGCGGATCGGTGCCCAGCGCTTGCAGGCTGCCGCCTGCGGTGGTGAGCGAACCCGTGTCGATGGCGATGGACTGCGCGTAAGTGGTGCCATCGCGCAGGTTGGTGGTGTTGCCCGTGAGGGTCAGTGCGCCGTTGCTGGCGATGCTGCCGTTCTGGCCGTTGAGCGTGGCGGCGGCAATCGTTAGCGCGCCATCGCCGGCGTGGGCGATCGTGCCCTGGGTGTTGTCGAGCGTGGACGCAGTGACGGTAAGGTTGCCATCGCTGGTCAGCACGCCGTGTGCACTGTTATCCAACAAGCCATCTGCGGTGATCGTAAGCGGCGACGCGGAGCTAGTCCCCTCTTGGGACGCAGCGGCCGCCTGGATGGTGCCGCCCTGATTGAGTAACGCGCCCGCACGCACGGTGGTGGCACCCATGCTGGCCAGCTTGCCGCCCGAGTTGGTGAAAGTGTGGGCGATGGTGAGCTGCGTGGCGTCCGAGCCCGCCGCGCTGAGTGTGCCCCGCGTGTTGTCGAGGGCACCGGCCTGAATCGTCAGCGCGCCATTGGTGGCGACCTTGCCGTCGGTGTTATCCCAGGCGCTGTTGGCGCGCACAACCATGGCGCCATTGCCAATGGCTTGTAGCGTGCCACCGGCCGTGGTGAGCACGCCGGTATCGATGGCCACTGCCTGCGCGTAAGTGGTGCCGTTGCGCAGGTCTGTCGTCGTGCCGCTGAGGGCAAGTGTGCCATTGGTGGCGAGCGTGCCGCCTTGGCCGTTTAAGGTGGTCGCGGCGATGGCCAGCGTGCCGGCCGCGCGACCTTGAGTGGTGCCGGCCTGTTGGATGGTGCCGCCGGTATTGCCCAGGGTCGTGGCCGAGATGGCGAGATCGCCATTGGTTTCGATGGCGCCTTTGTCGCTGTTGTCCAATGTGCCTTCGACGTGCAGCGTGTTGCTTGCTTCGCCGGCCGTGGCGATGACACCGCCGCGGTTGTCGAGGTTGGCGGCGTGAAGCGTCAGTTGCGTGGCGCTCAGCGTGGCACCCTGATGATCCACTGTGCCTACACTGACGGTAGCGGCACCACTGGTAACGACGGTTCCGCCAGCGCCGTGCCAGTCGCCGGTGGTCAGCGCGAGGCCGTCGCTACCGGCATGGTTGATCGTGCCGTGCTCATTGATCAGCGTGCCGCTGTTCAAGGTGAACTGCGTGGCGTTGGTGGCCAGTGTGCCGTTGGTGTTGTCCAACAGGCCGGCGACACTCAACGTCATCGGTGCGCTGTCGGCCATCGTCAGCGTGCCGCTGCGGTTGGAGAGGGCTTGTGCGTCCATGGCCACGGCGCTGGCAAAGTTCAATTTGCCTGCGTCGTTGTTGATCTGATTCGCATGGATGGTGGAGGTGCCATCGATCAGCAACGTGCCGCCCTGGTTGCTCAGGTTGCCGCCAGTGAGCGTCAGCTGGCGCAGTTCCAATTGGCCGCCATCGTTCGACAGGCCTGTACTGCTGTCGAGATCAAAGCCGGCCGCGGCGCTGATGCGGCCGCCGTCGTTGTCGAGCAGGCCGCTGATGTGCAGGATGCCGTCGGCCAGCGGGATGATGGGTGTGGCGGGTGCAGTGCTTCCGCCAGACACCGTGCCACCGCCGCTGTCGCTTGCGCTCCCACCACCGCCCGACCCTCCACTTTGGCCGGCGGTCGAGCCAGATGCGCCCGTCGAGCCACCCGCAGCCGATTCCGCCGCACCGATACGACCGCCGTTGCGGTTGGAGAGGGCGCCCGCGTCCAGCGTCATGCCTTGCGAGCCCGTTTGGGCGATCGTGCCACCCACATTGCGCAGCGAAACGGCATCGACGGCGAGTCGCGCGGCATTCATGGTGCCGCTGCTGTTGTCGACGTCGGCCGGCGTGGTGAGTGCGAGTTCGCGCGCCGCGCTGAGGGTGCCCGTATTGGTGACACCGCCTGTGGCACTGATCTGCGTGTTGCCCTGCGACTGCAGGCTGCCGCTGTTCTCCATACGGCCATCAATGGTGACGACCAGGTCACCGGCGCTGGCACCAATGCTGCCGGCGTTGCGCGCACCGACACCGTTCTCGGTACCCAGCAGGACGATCTTGTTCGCGTACATGCCGCCCAACGCGCTCACATCCAGCGCCAGCGTGGGCTTCTCGCCAGTTCCCGTGATAGCGGTGACTTGGGACTGGTCCGCGTTCACTTGATTGCTGCCGGTCGTTACCTGCAGCTGCGGCGACCAGATGCCACCATTCACTTGCACGGCACGCGCGATGATGTCGGTGTAATCCGCGCGCGTCGCGTCCAGGCCGTTGGGGCCGATCTGGACAGCGCCGCCGGTGACGCGATAGCCATCCAGTGCACCGCCGTTGAGTTCTGGCGTACCCGTGGTCAGCGTGAAACGGTTGGCGTTGATCACCCCGCAGCCATCGCAACTGATGCCGGCCGGGTTGGCGATGATCACCTGCGCGCGATCGCCGGCCACTTCAAGGTAGCCATTGAGCGCACTCGGATTGGAGCCGCTAACTTCGTTGAGGATGACCTTGGCCGTGCCTGTGGCGAGCCAAGGATTGCCCGCCACGGTGCCGGCAAGCTGCGTGGTCGTGTTGGTGCGCGAGTTGTTGAGCACCACGCCGGCAGAGTCCACGCTGAAATCGCTATACGTGTTGCGGCTCACGCCGGCCTTGCTGGGTGTGGTGATATTGATCAGCGGCGCCGCGCCGGATGAACCCAGCACCGTGGGGCGCTGATTGCCCGGTGCATTCGGGTCGGTGACGATCTGTCCGGCCGTCGCCAGGGAGGCGAAGCCGATCCAGCCGAACGCGACCCACAGACTCAGACTGACCGGTCGCACTGTGGCGGTCGTCATCGAGGCATCGTTGGCCGATGCACCGCCTCCTGGCCTGCGCACCAATTCCGACACGACCTGGAATAGACCCAAGGCGTGGTTGTAGACGATGCGATAGAGGTGCTTGTTCATCCGTGAGGTCCTTCAAAGCGATGCGGCAGGCGGGCAAAAGCGAGAGGTGTTCAGACTGGTCAGAGCGACCAGCTCAGGCTGAATCCGGTGGTGGGATTGGCGGTGCGATAGCTGTGGGGCTTGCTGATGGGCGCACCGACGAAGACATCCCATGCCCAGCCATGCCAGCCTCCGCGCAAGCCGAGCGCGACACCGGCCAAGGTCTGACCCAACTCCCACGCAGTGGGCGGTCCGCCGACGTGACCCACATCAGCGCCCAGATACAGTTCCTGGCCACCACCAACCATCCAGCCGAGGTCATTGCGGATCAGCCAGCCGTGATCACCGGTGAGCTGCAGTTCGCCATCAAAGCCGCGCACGGTGTAGCGCCCGCCGATGGCAAGACGATCCTGCGGAACGAGCGGCGTCTGGTTCCACTGCGCACGCCAGCTGCCGATGTAACGGAAGCGCTGATCACCAAGTTGGAACGGCGCGGTGAGCGTGGCATCAGCGGTGATGATTTCCGAACGCGAGGTGCCTTCACCGTAGGACTCTTCTGGCGCATGCAATGCGTTGAATGCGCCGGTGCCACGGCGATATGCCGCGTCGAGGTCGAGCGTCGCCGTACCGATGAATTGCTTATAGGTAAAGCCCGCTTCCCAGCCCGCCTGACGACGACGCTGCACCAGCACTTCGGTGTCGTCGATGAAGTTGTTGGAATCGCGCTCCCACGCACGCGCGTACGCGCTCAGCTTGATGGTGGCGTTGCGATAGAGGAGGCGACTCAGGCGCAGATCGGCGTTATGACTGGTACCGCTATAGACGTAGTCTTGCGCGTAGCCGGCAATGGTCTGGTGATACGCGTAGCTGCTGGCGGTGGCGCCGAGCAACCAATAGCCGTAGGGCAGGTCGTAGTGCAGGGTGTAACTGCGCGTGCCCTTGCGGTCGCCGTCAAACACGTCCTGCCCAAGATTGGCGTAGAACAGGTCGTTCAAGGTCAGCAGGTTGTCCAGCGACAGCGTGGTGCCGCCTTGCACCTTGCCGGAGCCTTGGCTGCCCGAGTCGTCAAGCGTGACTGCCAGGCGCATAGGCGATGACTGCTTCCACACGATCATCAGATCGCTTTCGCCGGGCGCTGAGTCGCCATCGGCCGGCACGATTTTTATGTCTGCGTCAGCCGTAGGCACGCGCTTGAAGTTTTCCAGCGCCTGCTCGATGTCGCGCAGATTGAGCAGATCGCCGGGACGGGCGGGCAGGGCATCGCGCCAGGAAGTGGCACGGGCATCCGTGCCGGGCGCGAATCGGATCGCGCGAATGCGACCGGGAATAACCGTCAAGGTCAGCACACCGGCCTTGAGGTCTTGCGGTATGGCCACCACCCGCGTGGTGACGTAGCCGCGCGCAATGATCGCGTTCTGTATCCGCTTCATCACCATGTCGATGCCACGCGTACCCAGGCAGCGGCCGGTGGCAGGGTCATGCGGCGCGCTGGCAGCTCTCACGGCCCAGGCGAAGGCGCCCGCGTCGTCGCCCTCCAGGTGGATGGTGTGAATCGGAAAGCAGGGTGTTTCGTCAGTGGGCAGGCGATCGACATGCGCTTGCGCCGCTGTGGGCAGACGCACATCTGGTGAAGTCTGTTGTTGCTCGCGCAGCGCGCGTTCGCGTTCCTGTTGGCGCAAGAGTTCCTGTGCGGCCGTGTCGGCTGACTGCGCCATTGCTGCGGTCATCGGCAGGCACACACTCGCCAATACCAGCCACGAGCCGACGATCTTCGTTGCTTGAATCACTTGCACACCTTCCCGCGCGGACGCGCGATGGCCACGACCGAAAGTCGTAGCCATCACGTGATGAATTCCATGGACCGGGAGGGCGCTTGTCGGGGCAATCGAAACGGCGCACCTCTCCGCGAACTGCGCCATCCAGCGCATCGGTCCTGCCAGATCGGGGTTGGGAAACCGATGCGTCAGAGGGCTAGAGCAGCCTATGGATCGGCCGGTGCGACGGCTATCGGACGCGTCCTAAAGAGCGCAAGACATTTATCTCGATGCGCCGACGTTGCAGACTCAAACGGATCGTGGATGTCATCGCTGGGATGGCAGCGATGAAGTTTGCTGTGCGCGGCTTGGGGCGTCAGTTTTGAGAACGCAGGCGTACCGCCGGCGCGTCTATCAAAAGGGCGGGGCGCCGGAAATGCTGCGACACACCCTGAGGCATTTCGCGGTTCGCGCCCTCGAAAGGGCGTGGCAATGGCGGACCATCAAGCGGCAGAGATGGCGACTTTTGGGTCCGATTTTTCTGACGCGGCGGACCGGAAAAGAAAAAGGCCACCCTTGTGAGGTGGCCTAAGTCTTTGATTCGATGGTGGGCGATGCAAGGATCGAACTTGCGACACCTGCCGTGTGAAGGCAGTGCTCTACCGCTGAGCTAATCGCCCGCCGAGCCCGGAAATATATTAGGAGCCGCCTAGCAGGTCAAGCCTCCCGGCCAAAAAAAGTGCTCAGGATGGCAGGCGATTGAAAGGTGGGCGAGTACAATATCCGGCTTTTCAGCTATCGGCCTGCCGTCCATGGACTTCCTGACCCACGAACTCAGCCACGTCCTCGAAGCCTTGCGCCGCTTTGAGCTTACGCCCTGGAAGATGGTGGGTCTGCTGGGCTCGATCATGTTCACCAGTCGCTGGTTTGTGCAGCTGTACTACACGCGCAAGCTCAAGCGGGTGGTGATGCCGCTGTCGTTCTGGTGGTTGTCGGTGGTTGGCAGTGCGTTGCTGCTGTCGTATTTCATTTTTGGCAAGAACGACTCGGTGGGCATTCTTTCCAATTTCTTCCCGGCGTTTGTGTCGATTTATAACCTTGTGGTGCATATGCGTGAGGTTAGGCGGCGGGAGTTGGTTGAGAGTGAGGTTTGACCACGGTACGACGTCCGGGCGGAGCGGTAACGACGAGGCTCTGCGGTCGCGCACAAGTGCGCTCCTACAAGTTTCGTAGCTCGACCTATCACCTGTAGGAGCGCACTTGTGCGCGACCGCGGCATCGGGCGTTGCCGCTTCGGTGGGCCGTCGCGCACAGGGTGCGCTCCCACAGAAAAGAAAGCGCTCCCGCAAGGGGAGCGCTCTTATGGGCAGACGCCAATCGGCGGGTTGATCAATCCGGGTCGTAGTCCAGATTTGGCGCCAGCCAGCGCTCGGCTTGCTCGCGCGTCCAGCCCTTGCGCTTGGCGTAATCGTCGACTTGTTCGCGGGTGACGCGGCCGACGACGAAGTACTGGCTGTCGGGGTGGGAGAAGTACCAGCCGGAGACGGCGGCCGTGGGGAACATGGCGTAGCTGTCGGTCAGTTCGATGCCGGCGTTGACGGTGCCGTCGAGCAAACGGAACAGCGTGCCTTTTTCCGTGTGGTCGGGGCAGGCCGGGTAGCCGGGGGCGGGGCGGATGCCGGTGTATTTCTCTTCGATCAGTGCGACGTTGTCGAGCGACTCGTCGGGCATGTAGCCCCAGAACTCGCGGCGCACGCGCTGGTGCAGGCGCTCGGCGAAGGCTTCGGCGAGACGGTCGGCCAGGGCCTTGAGCAGGATCGCGGAATAGTCGTCGTGTGCCGCTTCGAAGCGTGCCACGTGTTCGTCGATGCCGATGCCGGCGGTGACGGCGAAGCCGCCGACCCAGTCCTGCTTGCCAGCGTTCTTGGGCGTCACGAAGTCGGACAGGCAGAAGTCGGGGCGATCGGTGGGCTTGTCGACCTGTTGGCGCAGGTGGTGCAGGGTGGCCAGAGGCTTGCCTGAGCGTTCCGCCTCCGCGTACAACACGATGTCGTCGCCCACGGATGCAGCCGGCCAAAAGCCAATCACACCACGCGCCGTCAGCCACTTCTCGGCAATCAGCGTGTCCAGCATCGCCTGCGCGTCGTTGAACAGTTCGGTGGCCTGTTTGCCCACGATCTCATCGGTGAGGATGGCGGGATAACGGCCGGCCAGTTCCCACGCATTGAAGAACGGCGACCAGTCGATGTACTGGCGCAGTTCGGCAAGATCGTAGTTGTCGAGCACGGTGATGCCGGGCTGCTTGGGCTGGGGCGGGGTGTAGTTCGCCCAGTCGGTGGTGTAGCGTTGTCCGCGGGCCTTTTCCAGCGATACCAGCGATTTGCCGGCGCCGCGATGCTTGTGGCGTTCGCGCACTTCGGCGTATTCGGCCTGCACCTTGGCGATGAAGTTGTCGACCAGCTCTTTGCTCAACAGCGACTGCGCCACGCCCACCGCGCGCGAGGCATCTTTTACCCACACGGTAGGCGACTTGTAATGCGGGTCGATCTTCAACGCAGTGTGCGCGCGTGACGTCGTTGCACCGCCAATCATCAGCGGTATCGTGAAATTCTGGCGCTGCATTTCACGCGCGACCTGGCTCATTTCCTCCAGCGACGGCGTGATCAGGCCGGACAGGCCGATGATGTCGGCGTTCTCGGCAATAGCGGTTTCCAGGATCTTCTGCGTGGGCACCATCACGCCCAGGTCGATCACATCGAAGTTGTTGCAGCGGAGCACCACGCCGACGATGTTCTTGCCAATATCGTGCACGTCGCCCTTGACGGTGGCCATGACGATCTTGCCGTTGGACTTGCCGGCATCGCCGGTGCGCGCCTTTTCTTCCTCGATATAGGGAATGAGGTGGGCCACGGCTTTCTTCATCACGCGGGCGGATTTCACCACCTGCGGCAGGAACATCTTGCCGGCGCCGAACAGGTCGCCGACCACGTTCATGCCATCCATCAGCGGACCTTCGATGACATCGAGCGGGCGCGAGGTTTCCAGGCGCGCGGTTTCGGTGTCTTCGACCACGTACTGGTCGATGCCGTGCACCAGGGCGTGGCTCAGGCGTTCGCGCACCGGCTTGTCGCGCCAGGCGAGGTTTTCGACGATGACTTCGCCCTTCTTCGCCTTGAACTGATCGGCGACTTCCAGCAGGCGCTCGGTCGCGTCGGAACGGCGATTGAGCACCACGTCTTCGACGCGCTCGCGCAGGTCCTCGGGCAGGTCGTCGTAGATCATCAACGCGCCGGCGTTGACGATGCCCATGTCCATGCCCGCCTTGATGGCGTGGTAGAGGAACACCGAATGGATCGCCTCGCGCACCATGTTGTTGCCGCGGAACGAGAACGACACGTTCGACACGCCGCCCGACACGTGCGAGTGCGGAAAGCGGCGCTTGAGCTCGCGCGTGGCTTCGATGAAGTCCACCGCGTAGTTGTTGTGTTCTTCGATGCCGGTGGCGATGGCAAAGATGTTCGGGTCGAAGATGATGTCTTCGGGCGGGAAGTCGAGCCTGGTGGTGAGCAGCTCATAAGCGCGCGAACTGATTTCCACCTTGCGCTCGCAGGTGTCGGCCTGGCCTTGCTCGTCGAACGCCATCACCACCACGGCGGCGCCGTACTGCTGCACCTTGCGCGCGTGTTCGAGGAAAACCTCTTCGCCTTCCTTCATCGAGATGGAATTGACGATGCCCTTGCCTTGCAGGCAGCGCAGGCCGGCTTCGATCACCGTCCACTTGGAGGAGTCGACCATCACCGGCACGCGGGCGATGTCCGGTTCGGCGGCGATCAGGTTCAGATAGCGCGTCATCGCCGCTTCCGAATCGATCAGGCCTTCGTCCATGTTGACGTCGATGATCTGCGCGCCGTTGGCCACCTGCTGGCGCGCCACATCGACGGCTTCCTCGTAGCGTTCTTCCTTGATCAGTTTGCGGAACTGCGCCGAGCCGGTGACATTGGTTCGTTCGCCGACGTTGACGAACAACAGGTCGGGCGTGATGACCAGCGGTTCAAGGCCGGAGAGTCGGGTGTAGCGGGGCATCATCGGGACTCAGGCAGCCTTGGCGTTTTGGGAGGGAAGGGCGCGCGGCGCGCAATGGGCCACGGCTTCGGCGATGGCCTTGATATGCGCAGGCGTCGTGCCGCAACAGCCGCCAACCATGTTGAGCAGGCCGTCGCGCGCGAAGCCGCCGATTACGGAGGCCATCTGTTCGGGTGTTTCGTCGTATTCGCCAAACGCATTCGGCAGGCCGGCATTGGGATGCGTGCTGACGAAACAGCTGGCGGTTTGCGACAGCACCTGCACGTGCGGGCGCAGGTCGGCTGCGCCCAGGGCGCAGTTCAGTCCCACCGAGATCGGGCGCGCATGCTGCACCGAGTAGTAGAACGCTTCAGCGGTCTGGCCCGAGAGTGTGCGGCCGGAACGATCAGTGATGGTTCCGGAGATCATCACGGGCAGACGCACGCCACGTTCGCGGAACAGTTCGCTCACCGCAAACAGCGCGGCCTTGGCGTTGAGCGTATCGAAGATGGTTTCGACCATGATCAGATCCGCGCCGCCGTCGACCAGACCGCTGGCCGATTCGATGTAGTTGGCGACCAGTTCTTCGAACGTGACGTTGCGAAAGCCCGGATCGTTGACGTCCGGCGACAGCGACGCGGTGCGGCTGGTGGGGCCGAGTACGCCGATGACGAAGCGCGGCTTGTCCGGCGTTTTCGCTTCCACGGCGTCGCAGGCGGCGCGGGCGAGGCGTGCGCCTTCGAGGTTCAGCTCGTAGGCGAGATGTTCGAGGTGGTAATCGGCCTGGCTGATGCGGGTGGAGTTGAAGGTATTGGTTTCAACCAGGTCCGCGCCGGCTTCGAGATAGGCCACGTGCACGCCGCGGATGATGTCCGGGTTGGTGAGCGTGAGCAGGTCGTTGTTGCCCTTCAGGTCGCAGCTGCCGGGATGGTCATGCGCGTGCGAACTGTCGTGGCCTTCCACGAAACGCTCGCCGCGAAAAGCAGCCTCGTCCAGCGGATGCTGCTGCAGCATGGTGCCCATGCCGCCGTCGATGATCAGGATGCGCTCGCGCAGCAGGCGTTCCAGCAGGGCGACGCGTTCGGGGTGAAGCCAGGGGAGGGTGCTCATGGATGGATGCCTCGCTTCAAGGCTTGCGCGCGAGCAGGCTGATCACTTCGAAGTGAGGTGCCTTGCGTTCGCGGCTCAAGCGGGTACAGCTCAAGGATTGAAGGCCGGCCTGCTTTGCGAAGCCGGTCAGTTCGTCGGATGAAAAACCGAGGTTGCGGTGATCGAAGGGTTCCACCACGGCGCGGTGATCGTGCTTGCCCAGGGTGACGGCCAGCAATCGCCCGCCGCTGCGCAACACGCGCGCGGCTTCCGCGACGGCCTTGGCCGGGTGCTCGGCATAGGTGAGGGCGTGCAGCATCAGCACAAGGTCGAAGCGGCGGTCGCCGAGGTCGAGTGCGTGCATGTCGCCCTTGAGCACTTCCACGTTGCCGAAGGACTTGAGGCGTTGCGCGGCGGCCTCGGTCACGCGCTCGCTGCTGTCCACGCAGACGATGGAGTGGGCGTGTGGCGCCAGCAGCTCGGCGGTGATGCCGTCGCCCGAGGCGATATCCAGCACGTCGCCGGTTTCCAGCAATTGCAGCAGGGAGCGCGCCAGCGTTTCCCAGGTGCGGCCGGGGGAGTAATGGCGTTCCATGTCGCCGGCGACGGTGTCGGCCCAGCCTTCTTCGCGGGCGCGCTCGGCCAGCACGCCGGGTAGGCGCGCGGCGTCTTCGCGCAGCAGGGCATCGTCGATGTTGTCGCGCAGGGACCTCAGCAGGACCTGCAGGTGTTCGTCCGTCTCGGCGTTGGCCCGGTAATAGGCGGACACGCCGGCACGGCGGTCGCGCACCAGCTCGGCTTCCTTGAGCTTGGCCAGATGGGTGGACACGCGCGGCTGCGCCAGATGCAGGACCGCAGCCAGTTCCGCCACGGTCAGCTCCTCGCGCTCAAGCAAGGCCAGCAGACGAACCCGGGTCGGATCCGCCAGCAGGCGCAGAACGCTGGAGGCGGTGGCCAGGTCCATCGTTATCCTTATATCGCGATGCAGAGATACATAAGGCTAGGCTTCGGCGTGCAGGGCGTCAAGTCGGGCCGTTCTTTTGTAGGAGCCCACCCTGTGGGCGACAGCTGAACGGAGGGGCAAGCCCTGGGGGCCGCGGTCGCGCACAGGGTGCGCTCCTACAAGGGGATGGGGCCTTGCTGCACCCGCACAGAAGTCCCTTGGCTGGCCGGGTTAAAATAGTGGGCTTCCTGTCTCCCATTCCCCTTGGAGTCTTCCATGGATTTCCGCTTTACCGACGATCAGCTGTCCATCCAGGCCATTGCCCGCGATTTCGCGCAGAAGCGCATCGTGCCGGTGGCCGCCGAACTGGACGCCAAGGGTGAATTCCCGCTCGAGAACATCCGCGAGATGGGCCAGCTGGGCCTGATGGGCATCGAGGTGCCGACCGAGTACGGCGGCGCGGGCATGGACCCGGTGGCCTACGTGCTGGCCATGGTCGAGATCGCCGCGGCCGATGCCGCCACCTCGACCATCATGTCGGTGAACAATTCGCTGTTCTGCAACGGCATCCTCAAGCACGGCACCGAGGAGCAGAAGCAGAAGTACGTGCGTGCCATCGCCCAGGGCGAGGCCATCGGCGCTTATGCGCTGACCGAGCCGCAGTCCGGTTCCGATGCGTCGGCCATGCATACGCGCGCCACCAAGAACGCCAATGGCGACTGGGTGATCAACGGCAAGAAGAGCTGGATCACCTCCGGCCCGGTCGCTCGCTACATCATCCTGTTTGCGATCACCACGCCGGGCATCGGCGCCAAGGGCGTGTCGGCTTTCATCGTCGACACCCAGCTGCCGGGTTTCCACGCCGGCAAGAGCGAGCCCAAGCTCGGCATCCGCGCCTCGGCCACCTGCGAAATCGAATTCACCGATTACGTGCTGCCCAAGGAAAACCTGCTGGGCGACGAGGGCAAGGGCTTCTCCATCGCCATGGGTGTGCTCGACGCCGGCCGCATCGGCATTGCATCGCAGGCCGTGGGTATTGCGCGCGCTGCGTACGAAGCCACCCTGCAGTGGGTGCGTGACCGCAAGGCGTTCGGCACGCCGATCGGTACGTTCCAGATGACCCAGGCCAAGATTGCCGACATGAAGTGCAAGCTGGACGCCGCCACGCTGCTCACGCTGCGCGCCGCCTGGACCAAGGGCGAGGCCGAAAAGAACGGCGGCCGCTTCGGCACCGAGGCCTCCGTGGCCAAGCTCACCGCCTCGGAAGCGGCGATGTGGATTTCGCACCAGGCCGTGCAGATCCACGGTGGCATGGGTTACTCCAAGGAAATGCCGCTGGAGCGTTATTTCCGCGATGCCAAGATCACGGAGATCTATGAGGGCACGAGTGAGATTCAGCGCATTGTGATTGCGCGTGCGGAGACGGGTCTGCGATAAGCCGGCAAGGTTTTCGTGTGGCGAAGCCCTCGGTGAGAACCGGGGGCTTTTCTTTTCCGGGAAATCGCAACCTGCTTTTTTGTGGGAGCGCACCCTGTGCGCGACGGCGTGGCGTCCGAGGCACCCTCGGACTGTCGCGCACAGGGGGCGCTCCCACAAGGGGGCCTTGGTTTGTTGACTGGCGTGGGAGCCATCGCAAATACTTGCGATCACCACGGAGACAGGTCCCCTCCCGCCAAGGATGGCGACTCTCCCGGGCTCGTCACGTCACGTCGGGAACTGACCGAGCTGGGCTAGATCGACTTCAGGCGGTCGCTATGGCTCGATGGCGCAAAGCGCGCTTTTGCAGGCTTTCACGCCCAATCATCGCCGCGGCACGATGGTTGCTTCCCACCAGGGATCCGCAACCACCCGCCGCGAGCCGCCATGACCGATGTCGTTGAGAAGCTGGAAGTAGAGAGCATGGTCTACAAGACCCTGCTCGAGTCCACCAAGGCCATTCCCTGGCGCATCCAGTGGGACAGCCTGTCGTTCTCGTATATCGGCCCGCAGATCGAGCATCTGCTCGGCTGGGCGCCGGACAGCTGGGTCAGCGTGCAGGACTGGGCCGAGCGCATCCATCCGGAAGATCGCGACTGGGCGGTCAATTTCTGCGTGGCGCAGTCCAAGGCGGGCGTCGATCACGAAGCCGATTACCGCGCGCTGTGCAAGGACGGCAGCTATGTGTGGATCCGCGACGTGGTGCACGTGGTGCGCAAGGATGACGGCAGCGTGGATGCGCTGGTCGGTTTCATGTTCGACATCAGCGAACGCAAGCGTACCGAGCAGCGCCTGATCGAACTGCAGCGCGAACTTGAGGCGCTGTCCTTCAAGGACGGCCTCACCGGCATCGCCAATCGCCGTCGCTTCGACAGCGTGTTCGAGGAAGACTGGGAGCAGGCGCGTCGCAGCGGTCGGCCGCTGTCGCTGCTGATGCTCGATATCGATTACTTCAAGCAGTACAACGATCACTACGGCCACGTGCAGGGCGACTATACGCTCAAGCTGGTGGCCAAGGTGCTGGAGAAGGCGGTGCGCCGTTCGCACGATTTCCTGGCGCGCTTCGGCGGTGAGGAGTTCGTGCTGGTGCTGCCCGATACCGACGCCGCCGCGGCGCGCGAAGTGGCCGAGCGTTGCCACGCGCTGATCGAGCAGGAATGGATTCCGCATGAGCGCTCGATGGCGCGCAAGTCGCTGACCATGAGCATCGGCGTGGGCACGGTGGTGCCGATGCATGGCGATGAGCGTCTGTCGTTCCTGGAGCTGGTCGACCGGCGCCTGTATCAGGCCAAGCAGCAAGGTCGCAATACGACCGTCAACGCCGACGATTGATGCCTCATGCGCGCACCGCGGGTGATTCTGCGGTGCGCAGCGGCAGGATCAGATGGGCGGCGAGCAGGCCGAGCAAGCCACCGAGCAGTGTCTGCCAGATGCGCGCGCTCAGGAACATGATCGAGTGCTCGCCCGATGCGGCAAGCGTGACGATCAGGGTGAAGGCGAACGCGGCGCAGGCAATGTCGTAGCGTTCCGGCAACGCCATCGCGTAAACCACCATCGCCACGGCGGCCAGCGCCCAGATCAGCAGCGGCGCATGCTCGGCCAGCGGAAGACAGGCGAGGCCGAGCGGCACGCCAATCAGCGTGCCCACGATGCGCCGTCGCACGCGTTGCGAGGTGCCCGTGGCGCTGCCGGCCACCACATAGGTACAGGCCGTGACCGCCCATGCCGACTCGGGCAGGTGCAGTCGCGCATTGAGCGCCACCACGATCAGCGCTGCCACCGCTGCCTGCACGCCCATGATGAAGGGCGCCGACAGATGCCAGCGGCCGGGAATGTCCGCGGGTGAAAGCACCGCCAGTTCGGCGGGGCGCTCGGCGGGACCGGAGAGCAAGCGCGGCACCACGGAAGCCAGTGCCGCGATGCATCCGGCGATCAGGATGGCCGGCCACGCAGAAGCGTCGAGCCGCATGGTGTAGGCCAGCAACTGGCCAATGTAGATCTGCGAACCGACGCCTGCGCCGGTGACGCCATAGCGTTTGAGGTAACTGGCCAGGAAGGCACCACTGACCAGCGTGAATTCAGCGCCGTTTTGCGACAGCGGAGAAAGTACCGGCACCATCAGAGCCTGCATCAAGGCGCCCAGCGTGGCGGCCAGGCAGAGCAGGGCGAGATCGCGGCTGGATTCCAAACGCGTATGCCGCGCCTCCGAAACACTCGCCCACAACGCAAAATTCGCCGCCAACGAGCCGACGGCGACGAGGCTGCCGAACGGATGCGCCACGTCGTGCAAGGTGCCAATGGCAGCCGCCAGTCCATAGGCGGTGACCAGCCGCAGTCCCTTGATCCGGCGATGCGTGCCGGGATCGATACGTTCAAGCCAGTCGACGAATGAGCGCATGCGGGCGAAAACAGGAGATGGCCGTAGTCGCACATTATCAGCGGGCGGCGCGCGCGGCCTTTTCGGAAACGCAGGGTGATCCAAAGAAAAAGCCCCGGCCTTTCGACCGGGGCTTTGCTTTGACTGTCGCAGATCCGGATCAACCGCCGCGACGCGGATCCGAATCGAACGGCTGCATGGCGCTGCTCGGCGTACCGCCGTTGCCACCGCCACCCTGCGGCGTACCCGCAGCGGCTTCGCCATGGGCCGGGCGAATCTTGCGGGACGGTTCGTCCAGCTTGTCGCCCAGTGCGCGGCGCACTGTCACGTAGAACACCGGGATCAAGAGCAGACCCAGGAAGGTGGCGAAGATCATGCCGCCGATCACGCCGGTGCCGATGGCATGGCGGGAGTTGGCGCCGGCGCCCGTCGAGATGAACAACGGGAACACGCCGAGGATGAACGCCATGGAGGTCATCAGGATCGGACGCAGTCGCTGGCGGGCCGCCGTGATGACGGCATCGAACAGCGACTTGCCGTCCTGTTGCTGCTCCACCGCGAATTCCACGATCAGGATCGCGTTCTTCGCTGCCAGGCCGATCACCGTGATCATGCCGATCTTGAAGTACATGTCGTTCGGCAAGCCGCGCAACATCGAGAACACGACCGTACCGAGCAGGCCCAGCGGCACCACTAGGAGCACGGCGACCGGGATCGACCAGCTCTCGTACAGTGCGGCAAGGCACAGGAACACGATCAGGATCGACAGTGCCAGCAGCAGGGTGGCCGAGTTGCCGGCCAGGATTTCCTGGTACGACTGACCCGTCCAGTCCGCGCCGAAGCCCTTGGGCAGGTCGTGGTCGACGATGCCCTGCAAGGCGTTCATGGCCTGGCCGGTCGAGTAGCCCGGCGCTTCGTTACCCACGATTTCGACCGCAGCGTAGCCGTTGTAGCGGGTCAGGGCTGGCGAGCCCATGTCCCACTTCGTGTTGACCACGCTGGAGATCGGAATCATGTTGTACGGATTGACCGTCGCCTGATACGACGACGAGCTCGACGAACTGCTGTTGGCCGCCGCACCCGGTGCCAGGCTGCTGGGCGTGTAGATGTGCTGCAGCGCATCCGGGCCCATGCGGTAGGCCTGGTCCGCCTGCAGGTAGACGCGCTTCACGCGGCCACCGTAGACGAAGTCGTTGACGTACACCGGCGCCAGCGTGAGCTGGATGGCCGAGTACACGTCGCTGACCGACATGCCCATCGCCTGCGCCTGCGTGCGATCCACCTTCATATCCCACTGCGGAGCATCGGGCAGCTGGTTGGGACGCACGCCGAACAGCGCCTTGTTGTCCTTCGCCTTGCCCACCGCGGTGCCCATCGCCTGCATCAGCTCGCCATGCGTCTGGCCGGCACGGGCCTGCAGATACATGTCGATGCCGCCGAACTGGCTGAGGCCGCGGATGGTGGGCAGGTTGACCACGAAGATCTGCGCGTCGCGGATGCCGTGGAACACGCCGTTCAACTTCATGATCAGCTCATCGGCGGTGATCGCTCGCGAGTCCCAGTCCTTGAGCTTGATGAAGGCCATGCCGGTGCTTTCGCTCTGGCCGATGAAGCTGAAGCCGCTGATCTGGTACATGCCGATGATGTCATCGTTGTACGGGCTCTTCTTGACGCGCTCGCGCATTTCGGCCATCACGGCCTGCGTGCGCTGCAGGGTGGCACCCGGCGGCAGGTTGACGATGGCCAGTGCAAAGCCCTGGTCTTCGCTGGGCACGAAGCTGGTGGGCAGGCGCGTGTAGAGGAAGCCGGCAAGCACGGCAACCAGGGCGAACACGATCATCCAGCGCGGCGCATGGCGGGTGGCGCTGCCGATGTGGCCGCCATAGGTGCGCGTGACCCAGTCGAAGGTCTGGTTGAACTTGCGGTAGACGATGTTCTTCTTGTGCTCGTGCTCAGGCTTGAGCAGCGTGGCGCACAACGCCGGCGTGAACGACAGCGCGAGGAAGGCGGAGAAGCCCATCGACACTGCGATCGTCAGCGCGAACTGCTTGTAGATCACGCCCGAGGCACCCGGCTGCAGCGCGGACGGCACGAACACCGCTGCCAGTACCACGGTGATGGCCACCACCGCGCCGGTGATCTGGCCCATCGCCTTGCGTGTCGCTTCCTTGGGCGAGAGCTGCTCCTCGCTCATGATGCGTTCGACGTTCTCGATCACCACGATCGCGTCGTCCACCACGATACCGATCGCCAGCACCATGCCGAACAAGGTCAGCTGGTTGATGGTGAAGCCCAGCGCCACCAGGCCGATGAAGGTACCCAGCAGAGCCACCGGGATCACCAGGGTGGGGATCACCGTGGCGCGGAAGTTCTGCAGGAAGATCAGCATCACCAGGAAGACCAGGATGATGGCCTCGATCAGGGTGTGCACCACTTCCTTGATGGAGATCGTCACGAACGGCGTGGTGTCGTACGGAGCAAACCAGGTGACGCCTTCGGGGAAGTCCTTGGACAGCTCGTTCATCTTGGCCTTGACGGCGTCGGCCACGTCCAGCGCGTTGGCGCCGGGCAGCAGCTGCACGCCCAGGCCGCCGACCTGCTGGCCGTTCCACGTCGCGCCCAGGCCGTAGCTCTGCGGGCCGAAGTCGATGCGCGCCACGTCGCTCAGCTTCACCACCGTGCCGTCGCTGTTGGCGCGCAGGATGATTTCGCCGAACTCCTGCGGGGAGGAGAAGCGGCCTTCAGCGGAGACGGTAGCGGTAAAGCCCTGTTCCTTCGGCGACGGATCGGCACCGAGCGAACCGGCGGCGAACTGCACGTTCTGCGCCGCCACGGCGGAGAACACCGCGCTGGGCGACAAGCCGTAGCCGTGCATCTTGTCCGGATTGAGCCAGATGCGCACGCCGTACTCGGCGCCGATCAGGCGGGTGGCGCCCACGCCGGGAATACGGCCGACCTGGTCCGCCACCTGCGACGCAATCACGTCGGCCAGGCGGTTGCCGTCGATGTCCGGGTTGTTGGACACCAGCGACACGAACATCAGGAAGTCCGGGTTGCTCTTGGCCACCACCACGCCCTGCTGGGTCACGGCGGTCGGCAGGCGCGGCAAGGCCAGCTGCACTTTGTTCTGCACCTGCACCTGGGCGATGTCCGGATCGGTGCCGGTTTCAAAGCTCAGCGTGATCGAGGTCGTGCCGTTGGAGTTGGACGAGGAGCTGAAGTACAGCAGGTGGTCGATACCGGTGAGCTGCTGCTCGATCACCTGGGTGACGTTCTTCTCCATGGTGTCGGCGTTGGCGCCCGGATACGTCGCGGACACCACCACTTGGGGCGGCGCGATGTTCGGGTACGACTCGATACCCATGTTCAACACGGAGATGGTGCCAACCAGGGTGATCAGGATGGCTACCACCCACGCGAAGATGGGGCGGTCAATAAAGAAACTCGGCATGTCGGTCGACTCCCTTTACTGCTTGCCGCCAGCAGCATGACCCGCTGCTGCCGGCTGCCCCTGCGCGCCGGGCTTCTGGTCGGGCTGGTAAGGCGCCGCCTTGGCCGGTTTGCCGGGCTGCACCGTCTGCAGGCCGGAGACGATCACCTGGTCGCCGTTGCTCAGGCCGCTGGTGACGATAAAGTTCGAACCGGCCAGGTTGTCCGCGGAGACGTTCTTGCGGGCGACATTGCCGTCCTGGCCCACCACCAGCGCATAGGCGCCGACCACGTCGCGCTGGATGGCCGCCTGCGGCACCAGGAACACGTTGTGGAGCTCGCCGAGGTTGGCGGTGATGGTGATGTAGGTGCCCGGCAACAAACGGCGGTCCGGGTTGGCCAGCAGGGCGCGCAGGTTGATCGAGCCGGTGGTCGGGTCGACGGTGGCGCCGGAGAAGTCCAGCGTGCCGTCCTGGGCGTACTTGCTGCCGTCGGGCAGGGTGACCTTCACGGTGGTCTTGCCCTGGTCGCTCAGCGACACGTTGCCAGCGGCCTGGGCGGCGCGCAGGCGATCGAGATCGGCGGCACTGACGGTGAAGTTGACGTACAGCGGATCGAGCTGGTCGACCGTGGTCAACAGCGTCGAGCTGGAACCGGAATCGGCGGCGCCGTTGCCGACGATGGCACCCTCAGTCACCTGTTGCTGACCGGCGCGGCCGTCGATGGGCGCTACCACGCGGGTATAGCTCAGGTTGATCTTGGCGCTTTCCACGGCGGCCTGAAGCTGCTTGACCGAGGCGGCGCCGCTGCGCTCGTTGGCTTCGGCGGCGTCGAGGTCGGACTGCGAGATGTAGTTCTGCGGGCGCAGCTTGCGGTCGCGCTCGGCCAGGTTGTGGAAGTTCACATAGGTCGCCTGGCCGGCGGCCAGATTGGCCTTGGCCGAGTCCAGCGCTGCCTGATAGATCACCGGGTCGATCTCGAACATGACCTGGCCGGCTTTGACGTCGGTGCCTTCCTGATAGACGCGCTTGAGCAGCACACCCGACACGCGGGCGCGCACATCGGCGCTACGGTAAGCCGACACGCGGCCCACAAGATCCTTGGCTAGCGGCGTGCTCTGAGCCTGGGCCTTGACGACACCGACTTCCGGCGGCGGCGCCTGCGGCGGGCCTTGATCCTTGCCTTTGCCACAGGCGGCCAGTGAGAGCAGGCCAAGGCACAGCAGAGGTGTGCGCAGTGACGTGGACTTCATGTGGGCTCCATTTCTTTTTTAATGTGGTCGGGGATGCAGCGCGTCGACGCCTCTCCGGGCGACGACAAAGGGGGCTTGCAACGAACACGCAACGGCCCCGCTAGTCCGAGCGTCCCGTGAACGGGCAGGCCGGGAAGGGCAGGGTCGGTAAAGCCGTGGCTCGTTCAGGCAGGCGAGCTTGGACTATACCGTACAGTTTACAATTTGTAGAGACACCCCTGATACGCCGGATCGGCCTCCCAGGGCCATTCAGACGCGTCCTATGTGTTCCGCTGGGTTGGGTGGCTGTACTCCCAACGGGACGTGCGAGCTAATTTTGGCTGAATTCCGTGAAGGAAGGGTGTCGGCCACAAAGACAGGGGGACGGCCGTCCGCTTTATGGTGCCTGCGGTGGCTTGCGAACGCCTGTGCCGATGGTCCGGTTGCAGCGGCAGCGCGCTTGCTTGCAACACGCTCCCACGCCAGCGAAAGCCGGGACCAGGGTTGCCGGCATGGCGGTCAGTCAGTCGATGATTTCATCTGCTGCGCTGCAACGTTTTGCATGCGTCGCTGTCGTGACATACGCAGCGGTATCGGTGGCCCGCGATGGACGGGAATCAGCGGCGCTGCAACGGCAACACGCGAGCGCAGCAAGTTTTTCGTCCGCGTACGCAAACGTTGCCGATGCACTGGGCTGTCACGCAAACGTCGCGAAGATTCCGATGCACAGCCATTGCTGCACGGGCGTCATGGCCTGCCGCAAGCTGAAGTGCATCTTTCGCAAAGGTGGATAAGGTATGGCGCGAGGCGTATTCTTTTGAGGCTTTTTGGAGCCTGTTCTCGATCTCCGCATGACCCGTGCCGGAATTTGTTTGCCCGCCAGACAAGGAAGAACGAGGGCGTGTATGTCGATACACAACCGAGTGATGACGATGGATGGTGGGCAAACAAATCCGGCCCGGAGGGTTGCTCACCTGCGCCCGCTAGCGAGTGCCGTGCGGCTGGACCTGACAGCCAGTCAGGCGCTGCGCCACACGGCACTCGCTAGCGGGCGCAGGTGAGCAACACGGGTTATGCGGAGATCGAGAACAGGCTCCCGGCCTCATTCCGTCTCCCCAACACAGTAGATGCCATGAACGCGATTCGTGCGGCTAGCAACAGCTCGTTCCCCAGTGTTGTTTTCGAAGAACTGAAGCAAAGCGGATTTCCTACCGGGCGCCTTGATGAGGCGCAATTTTTTATCAGCGCTTTCTTCGCGCGCATCGCCGACGGCGACCTCCAGCTCCATACCGCCCGCGAGTGGGCTGCCCTGATCGCCGACCTGCTCAGCTTCATGCAGCAGCGCCAGCCGGGCCGCGCCGCGGTGCGCGTGGTCAACCCGGCCACGGGCCACGCCGGTCGCAGCTACATCCAGGTCGTCACCGACGACATGCCGTTCCTGGTCGACACCGTCACCATGGTCGCGACCGAGCAGCTGCAGATCCACGCCGTGATCCATCCGGTGGTGGAAGTGGCACGCGATGCCTCCGGCAAGCTGCTTAAGATCGGCGCCCCCGACGGCCAGCCCGAATCGGTCATGCATTTCGAAGTGGACCGCGTGGCCGACGACGACGAGCTGGCCAAGCTCAAGGCCAAACTCGAAGGCGCGCTGGAAGACGTGCGCGTGGTCGTCGCCGACTGGAAGAAAATGCGCGACCAGGCGCTCGCCACCGCCGACGACCTGCCGTCGCGCCAGCTGCCGCTGGACGCCGCCGCCGTGAAGGAAGCCTCCGCCTTCCTGCGCTGGCTGGCCGACGACAACTTCACCTTCCTCGGCTACCGCGAATACGAAGTGACCGAAGCCGATGGCGAGGAAGTGCTGCGCGCCAATGAAAGCTCGGGCATGGGCATCCTGCACAAGAGCGAGCGCTCGCTGGCGCCGCGTTCGCTGCGTTCGCTGGTGGCCAGCGACCTGCCGCAGTCCGGTTCGACCGACGCCATCATCCTGACCAAGACCAATGCGCGATCGCACGCGCATCGTCCGGGTTACATGGATTACGTGGGCGTGCTCAAGTTCGACGCCAATGGCAAGCCGGTGGCCGAACAGCGCTTCCTCGGCCTGTTCTCGTCCAACGCTTATATGGCGCGTCCGCAGGATGTGCCGCTGGTACGCCAGAAGTTCGAATACGCGATGGAGCATTCCGGCCTCAAGCGCGATTCGCATTCGGGCAAGGCGCTGCGCCATATCCTGGAAACGCTGCCGCGCGACGAGCTGTTCCAGAGCAGCGACGAAGAGCTCTACACCACCGCCATGGGCACGCTGGAACTGCGCCAGCGCGCTCGCACGCGCCTGTTCGTGCGCCGCGACCGCTATGGCCGTTTCGTCACCTGCATCGTTTATGTGCCGCGTGACCGCTTCAACACCACGGTGCGCGAACGCATCGAAGCGCTGCTGAAGGATGCCATGCGCGGCGAAAGCCTCGATTCGTCCGTGCTGATGGGCGAAGCAGCGCTGGTGCGCCTGCATGTGGTGGTGCGTCCGAAGATCGGCGACCAGGTGCATTACGACGTGGCCGAGCTCGAGAAGGGCGTGGCGACCATCGTGCGCAACTGGCACGACGATGTGCGCGATGAACTCGTGCGCACCCTGGGCGACCACGACGGCGTGGTGTTGGCCAATCGCTACGCCAAGGCGCTGCCCGCCGGTTATGTGGAAGACGTCTCGCCGGCCACCGCCGCCGAAGACGTGCACCAGTTGTCGCTGCTCAAGGGCGACGACGCCGTGCGCATGTCGTTCTATCACCCGGCCTCGCGCCCGGAAGAACTGCGCTTCAAGATCTATCGCAGCGGCGGCGACATCGCGCTGTCCGAAGTGCTGCCGCAGTTGGAAAACCTGGGCCTGCGTGTGCTCACCGAGCACCTGTACGACATCCATGTCGGCGACAGCATGCTGTACATCCAGGACTTCGAAGTGCAGACCGCCGGCAGCCTCGCTTTCAGCGTGGAGCAGGTGGACCAGTTGTTCGAAGACGCCTTCGAGCAGATCTGGCGCGGCAACGCCGAGAACGACGGCTTCAACCGCCTGGTGCTTGGCGCCAAGCTGAGCTGGCGCCAGATCGCCATGCTGCGCGGCTACTGCAAGTACCTGCTGCAGACCGGCGTGGCGTTCTCGCAGAGCTATATGGAAGACGCGTTCAACCGCTATCCGGCGATTGCCGGCCTGCTGGTGGAGCTGTTCCTGGCCAAGTTCGATCCGCGCCGCGAGTCGCTGTCGACGGATGAGCTCAAGCGCGCCGGTGACCTGCTGCGCGGCGAAATGCAGGTGCTGATTCCCGAGCCGCTGCGCCAGGCACATCCGGCCCTCGTCGATGGCCTGGTGGCGGCGCTGTCCAAGCCGCGCGACGAGCAGCTGGCGGTGATCGAAGAGACCATCGGCACGCTGCTGGAAACGGTCTCCAGCCTCGACGACGACCGCATCCTGCGCAGCTTCGTGGCACTGATCCGCGGCACCCTGCGTACCAGCTTCTTCCAGCAGTGGAACGACCAGTACCGCAGCTACATCAGCTTCAAGTTCGACTCGCACCGCGTGCCGGATCTGCCCAAGCCGGTGCCGTACCGCGAAATCTTCGTCAGCGCACCGCGCGTGGAAGGCATCCACCTGCGCTTTGGTGCCGTGGCGCGCGGCGGCCTGCGCTGGTCGGATCGTCGCGAAGACTTCCGCACCGAAGTGCTGGGCCTGGTGAAGGCGCAGATGGTGAAGAACACCGTGATCGTGCCGGTGGGTTCGAAGGGCGGCTTCTTCGTCAAGCGTCCGCCGGTCAACGGCGACCGCGATGCGCAGCTGGCCGAGGGCATCGCGTGCTACCGCATGTTCATCAGCGGCCTGCTCGACATCACCGACAACCTGATCGAAGGCAAGGTGGTGCCGCCGCACGACGTGGTGCGCCATGACAACGACGATCCGTACCTGGTGGTGGCGGCCGACAAGGGCACGGCCACGTTCTCCGATATCGCCAACGCGATTTCGGTCGAGCACGGCTTCTGGCTGGGCGATGCGTTCGCTTCGGGCGGCTCCAACGGTTACGACCACAAGGGCATGGGCATCACCGCCAAGGGCGCGTGGGAGTCGGTCAAGCGCCACTTCCGTGCGCTGGGCCGTGACAGCCAGTCGCAGGACTTCACCTGCGCGGGCGTTGGTGACATGTCGGGCGACGTGTTCGGCAACGGCATGCTGCTGTCGCGCCACATCAAGCTGGTGGCGGCGTTCGATCATCGCCATGTGTTCCTCGATCCGAACCCGGATGTCGAGCGTTCCTTCGTCGAGCGCGAGCGCATGTTCAAACTGCCGCGTTCGAGCTGGGACGATTACAACAAGCAGCTCATTTCCGCGGGCGGCGGCGTGTACCCGCGCACGCTCAAGTCGATCCCGATTTCGCCGGAAGTGCGTGCGGTGCTCGGCCTCAAGCCGGACGTGACCCAGCTGGCGCCGAACGATCTGCTCAGCGCCATCCTCAAGGCGCCGGTGGACCTGCTGTGGAACGGCGGCATCGGTACCTATGTGAAGTCCAGTGCCGAAACGCATGCCGACGTGGGCGATCGCGCCAACAACGCGCTGCGCGTGAACGGCGTGGAGCTGCGCTGCAAGGTGGTGGGCGAGGGCGGCAACCTGGGCTTCACCCAGAAGGGCCGTATCGAAGCTGCCCAGCACGGCGTGCTGCTCAACACCGACTTCATCGACAACTCCGCCGGCGTGGACACCTCCGACCATGAGGTGAACATCAAGATCCTGCTCGGTGACGCCGTGCAGCGCGGCGAGCTGACCACCGAGCAGCGCAACACGCTGCTGGCCAGCATGACCGACGAAGTGGGCCAGCTGGTGCTATGGGACAACTACCGCCAGAACCAGGCCATCACCTTGATGGAGCACCAGTCGGTGCATCGCATCGGCTCGATGGCGCACTTCATCCGCCAGTTGGAATCGGAAGGCCTGCTCGATCGTCAGGTGGAAAACCTGCCGAGCGAAACCGAGCTGACCGAGCGCAAGGCGCGTGGCATCGGCATGACGCGTCCGGAGCTGTCGGTGCTGCTGTCCTACGACAAGATCAAGCTGTACCAGCAGCTGCTCGACTCGGACGTGCCGGAAGATGCATATCTCTCCAAGGAACTGGTGCGCTACTTCCCCGAGCCGCTGCACGGCAAGTACGCCGAGCACATGCAGCGCCATCGCCTGAAGCGCGACATCATCGCCACGGCCGTGACCAACTCCACCATCAACCGCATGGGCGCCACCTTCATGATGCGCATGCAGGAGGACACCGGTCAGGGTCCGGCAGCCATCGCCAAGGCGTACACGGCAGCGCGCGAGATTCTCGATGCGCGTGAACTGTGGGCACAGATCGAGGCGCTGGACGGCAAGGTGGCGGAGAACACCCAGATCGACGCGATTCTGCAGATCTGGTCGCTGCTGCGTCATACCACCCGCTGGCTGCTGAACCGTCCGGGCGGCACGCTGGACATCAACGCCAACGTGGAGC
Source organism: Dyella sp. 2YAF14 (assembly GCF_052114725.1). Lineage (NCBI taxonomy): Bacteria > Pseudomonadati > Pseudomonadota > Gammaproteobacteria > Lysobacterales > Rhodanobacteraceae > Dyella > Dyella sp. 2YAF14. The sequence goes on from NZ_JBFRFH010000008.1 coordinate 134,289, forward strand.
GCTACCAGACCGGCGTGACCGAGCTGCGCGCGGCCTTGCCGGGCGTGCTCACCGAGACGGGCAAGCAGGATTTCGCCACCAGCCAGGAAAAGTGGGACGGCCTGGGCATGCCGGGCGAACTCGCGCTGCGCATGGCCCGCCTGCCGGAGCTGCGCGCCATGCTCGACATCGTCGAGGTGGCCCAGCAGGGCAGCCAGCCCATCGCCAAGGTGGCCGGCGTGTTCTACGAGCTGGGCCAGGCGCTGGACCTGGAGTGGCTGCGCAGCCAGATCGAAGCGTTGCCGGTGGAAGGTGCATGGCACGCGCAGGCACGCGGTTCGCTGCTGGACGAGCTCAACCACCAGCACCGCGCGCTGGCCCTGCAGGTGCTGTCGATGACCGGCAGCGCCAAGGATGTCTCGCCGGTGCAGGCGTGGCTGCAGCGTGACGACGCCACGCTCAAGTACACGCGCAACATGCTGGCGGAAATCCTCACCGAGAAGGCGGACTACCCGATCGCCTCGGTGGCGGTCCGCCGCCTGGCTCAGCTGGCGCAGGTGCCGGTGAACCAGTGACGCCCGCACGGCGTCTCACGGCGCCGACGCGGTGAAGGTCAACGAAGGGCGCAAACCGGCGACGGTCTTGCGCCCTTCGTCCATCTACGCTCAACTGGCGTCCTCGCCCTGACCGTTGCCCGACCCTATGCGCTTCGCCTTCGTCGCCAGCGAAACCAATGTCGCCCAGCAGGCCCGGCGCAAACTCATCGACCGCTATGGCGATGCGGTGCCGGAGCAGTCGGATGTGATCGTGGCGCTGGGCGGCGACGGCTTCATGCTGCGCACGCTGCACGCCTATCGCGCGCTGCCGGCCCCGGTATATGGCATGAAACTGGGGCGCGTCGGTTTCCTGATGAACAAGCACCGCATCGACGAGCTTGAAGAGCGCATTTCACGCGCGCATGCCGCAGTGCTCTATCCCTTGGAAATGCGCACGGTCGACATCAACGGCGATGTGCATCACGCGCTGGCGTTCAACGAAGTGTCCCTGCTGCGCCAGAGCAATCAGGCGGCGCATCTGGAAGTGAAGCTCAACGACACCGTGAAGCTGCCCAACCTGGTCTGCGACGGCGTACTGGTGTCGACGCCGGCCGGTTCCACGGCCTACAACCTCTCCGCGCACGGGCCGATCTTGCCGCTGGATGCCAACGTGCTCGCGCTGACCCCGATCAGCCCGTTCCGCCCGCGTCGCTGGCGCGGCGCGATCCTGCCGCATCGCACCCTGGTCACCATGCGGGTGCTCGATCCCGGCAAGCGCCCGGTCAGCGCCACCGCCGATTATCACGAGGTGCGCGACATCCGCGAGGTGGAGATCCGCCAGTCGGCGGGGCAGGGTGTGCGCTTGTTGTTCGATCCGGAGCACAATCTGGAACAGCGTATTCTTGATGAGCAGTTCGCGCCGGATTGAGGTTCTTGGGATCGCGGAGTGGGTGGTTGGCGCGCGTTTGTGTCCGTGCGTAACCCACGGGTTTTAGCGCCTCCGCGCCCCATCCCCCATCCCATCACGTGACCGCGTGATAGATTTCCCTCATGACCCGCCCCACACCCGACGCCCACGATCCCAAGGCCGCCAGCGACAATCGTCTCGTGGTCGCCATTTCCTCGCGTGCCTTGTTTGACCTGGGCGACAGTCACGAGCTGTTCGAGCACCAGGGGCTGGATGCTTATCGCGCGTTCCAGATCGAACACGAAAACGAACTGCTGCAGCCCGGCGTGGCGTTTCCGCTGGTGCAGAAACTGCTGGGCTTGAACAAGCTGGCGGGCGATGTGCCGCCGGTCGAGGTGATCCTGTTGTCGCGCAACTCCGGCGACACCGGCCTGCGTATATTCAATGCGATCCAGCATTACGGGCTGGAGATCAGCCGCGCCGCGTTCACCAGCGGCGCGCCCACCTCCGATTACATCGCCCCGTTCAAGGCCGACCTGTTCCTTTCCGCCAATGCCGAAGACGTGGGTCGCGCGCTCGCCGCTGGCGTGGCCGCCGCCACCATCCTGCCGTCGACCGCGCCGCCGCGTGCCACCGAGCAATTGCGTATCGCCTTCGACGGTGATGCGGTGATCTTCGGCGATGAAGGCGAGCGGGTATCGCGTGAGGAAGGGCTCGAAGCGTTCCATCGCAGTGAGCACAAGCTTGCCAACGAGCCGCTCTCGGTTGGGCCGTTCCGCGGTTTCCTTACTGCCGTGCACCGCCTTCAGGCAGCGTTTCCGGCCGAGGATTCACCCATTCGCACTGCACTGGTCACTGCGAGATCTGCACCGGCGCATAAGCGGGTGATCCTGACCCTGCGCCGTTGGGGCGTGCGTATCGATGAAGCGCTGTTTCTCGGGGGGCGCGACAAGGGGCCGTTCCTCGATGCGTTCGGCGCCGATATCTTCTTCGATGATTCACCGGCGAACGTGGAGTCCGCGCGCAAGCACGTGGCGACGGGGCATGTGCCGCATGGCGTAAGCAACCGCTAAGCGCCAACCTGACGACACCTTGTGGGAGCGCACCCTGTGCGCGACAGGCCCCTCACCGTGCATAGTCGCCGCTCAGTTGAGCGGCCCATCATGTAGGTTGCGGTGTCGCAGTCGCGCACAGGGTGCGCTCCCACAGTTTTGGCTGCTGTCAGGGTACCGAATGCCCCTTGCTGGCCGTCCAAATCGCATACCAATCTTCAGCATCCAGCTTCACATCCAGCGACGCCACCGCCTCGCGCAGACCATCGATACGACCGGTACCGGTGATGACGTGCGGACGCGACGGATGACGCAGCGACCAGGCGAAGGCCAGCGTGGTGAGCGTGATGCCACAGCGATCCGCGATCGCGGACATCTCGGCACGAACGCGCACGGCTTGTTCATCCTCGCCGGTAAACAACCTCCCGCCACCTAGCGGCGACCAGATCATCGGCCGCAGGCCCAGCTGCTGCGCCTGATCGAGCGTGCCGTCGTCAAGCGCATCCATTTGCAGCGGCGACAGTTCGACCTGGTTGGTGAGCAACGGGTGATGCTGATGCAGCAGGGCGAACTGGCTGGTCGTGTGGTTGGACACGCCCCAGTGCGCCACCTTGCCTTCGCGCGTGAGCGTGTCGAACGTCTGTGCCAGCGCCGCGGCATCCATCAGATAGTCGGGGCGATGGATCAGCACCAGGTCCAGTTGTTCGGTGTGCAGCTTTCGCAGTGATTGTTCGACCTGCTGGCGCACGTAGTGGGCGGAGCTGTCGTAGTAGTTGATGCGGTACGGGAGTTGCGCGGAGCGAAGGCGGATGCCGCACTTGGTGATCAGCTGCATGCGTTCGCGCAGTGACGGCGCTGTTTTGAGCGCTTCGCCGAATTGCGTTTCTGCCTGGTAGTCGCCGTAGATGTCGGCGTGGTCGAACGAGGTAATGCCCAGCTCCAGCGCTTGTTCGATCCAGCGCACGCGCTCTTGCACGGTGAGTTGCCAGCTGGTGATGCGCCAGAGGCCGGCGATGATGGGGGAGAGGGGGAGGTTGGGGGTTGGCATGGGTAATGGTTGGGGTGGTTGAGGGAGCAGTGTGACAAGGTTAGGGGGATTGTCGCCAGCTTCAGATCTTTTGGTTTGTTTGCAGTGTGCGCGCAGCGTTACTGGGCTGGTTGTTTCGCTTTCATGAGCTTGCCTGCCGCGGGCTTCCGACCTCCTGCCGGAGGCCGGGTCACTTTCTCTTGCTTGCCCAAGAGAAAGTAACCAAAGAGAAGGGCCCCCCGGATGGCGCGCCTTCCGGGCTGCGCCCTCCAGGTGCGCGGTCGAAAAACTGGCCGCATCCATGCGGCCACCCTGCGGGCTTTCCTCCACCCGTCCGCCGCGTCATACGGGGACCCCAAGAGCCAAAGGCCTAGAGCCAGAGCCGTGCGCTTAGAGTTGCGGTGACCTTGTAGGAGCGCACTTGTGCGCGACCATCCGACGGAGAGGTACACCCCAGCGCTGCGGTCGCGCACAAGTGCGCTCCTACAAGGGGACGCAGGTCATGGGTGTGGATAACGGTTTTGGTCGGCTTTTATTGTGGGAGCGCACCCTGTGCGCGACAAACCTACGGAGCGATACGCCCGGGCGTGGCGGTCGCGCACAGGGTGCGCTCCTACAACGGCTGGTCTCTATTGCGCCGCAGACGCTGTCGCCGCTACCGGCGCATGCGCCAATTCATCCGCCGACCAGCCACCACCCACATCGCCCATCAATGACACGGCATCCAGCAGCCTCTGCTGCTGCACACTCAAGGCATCCTGCTTGGTGCTCAGCTCGGTCGTCTGCGCCAGAGCGGCCGTCGTGTAATCCACCGTGCCGGCCTGGTATTCGTTGAATGCGATCTGCGATCCACGAGTGGCATCTTTGACCGCAGCGTCGAGCACCTGCGCTTGTTGGGCGAGGATGTTGATGCCTGAGAGATCGTCTTCAACGTTCTGGAAAGCGCCCAGCACGGTGCCACGATAGTTGGCGACAGCGGCTTCGTAGTTCGCGCGGGCAGCAGCGACTTCGCCGTGGCGTGCGCCAGCGTCGAAGATCGTTTCGCTCGCGTCGGCGCCCAGCGACCACACATGATTGGCCACATGCAGCAGGCCAGCGAGCGGGGACTGCGAGAAACCATCCGCGGCAGAGAGTGACAGCGACGGATAGTAGGCGGCGATCGCCACGCCAATGGCGGCATTCTGCGCAGCCATCTGACGCTCGGCTATCGCGATATCAGGGCGGCGCTGCAGCAGCGTGGAAGGTACGCCGGCGGGGACCTGGGGCAGGGTGGGGAGGGTGGCGTTGTGGGGAACGTCGAGCTCCTCGGGGTTCTTGCCCACCAGCACGGCGATGGCATGCACGTCTTGCGCACGCGCCACGCCCAGCGCGATCAGTTTGGATTGCGCGTTCTCCAGCTGCGTGCGCGCCGTGATGACATCCGAGGGCGCGATGGTGCCGGCCTTGTCCTGGTTGGCCACGACGCGCAGGTATTCCTTGTCCGCGTCGACGGTCTGCTGTAGCAGGTCGATGTTGGCGTCGGAGACGCGCAAGTTGATCACCGCCGTGGCAAGCGCGATTTGTTCGGACAAGGTGGCGTTGGCGAGAGTCGCTTGGCTCGCCAGTGCGGTGGCCTTGTTCTCCTCCACCGTACGGCGAACCTTGCCCCACAGATCCGGCGCCCAGCTCACATTGCCCTCCAGTGAACCGGAGGTGCTCACTGGAGTCAGGTGTTCGACGCCGCTGCCGGCGTTACCGGCGGCCGAGCGCTGCTTGCTGCCCGAGCCGGTGATGCCGATGGTGGGGAATAGCGCGCTGCGCGCCACCTGCACTTCGGCGACGGCGGCCTGATAGTTGGCGTAGCTCTGCGCCACGGTCTGGTTGGACACGGCCACCTGCGGTTCCAGCTCGTCGAGCAGCGGGTCGTTGAAGGCCTTCCACCAGTCGCCCTTGGGTGCGTCGTCGGCGGGCGTGGCAGAGGTCCAGCCGGGCATCTCTTTGTACTGGGTCGGTACGTTGACCTGCGGGCGGTGGTAGTCGGGACCCACCATGCAGCCGCCGAGCAGCGTCGCCAGCGAAACGGCCAGTAGATGGCGGGAAAAGATCTTGTTCATGCTTTTGCGTCCGATCGGTTCCACGGCAGGCTCTCGGACCAACGCGCCAGGCGTGCGCGCAGGCGGTCGAGGTATAAGTAGATCACTGGCGTGGTGTACAAGGTGAACACCTGGCTGAATATCAGGCCGCCCATCACCGTGATGCCCAGCGGCTGGCGCAGCGACGCGCCCTGGCCGATGCCGATCGCCAGCGGTACGGCGCCCAGCACGGCTGCCGCCGTAGTCATCATGATGGGGCGCAGTCGCACCACGGCGGCGTCGTGGATCGCCTTGCGCGGCTCCAGACCTTCGTCGCGCTGCAGGTGGATGGCCACGTCGATCATCATGATTGCGTTCTTCTTCACGATGCCGATCAGCAGGATGATGCCGATCATCGCGATCACCGAGAACGGCGTGCCGAAGATCAGCAAGGCCAGCGTCGCGCCGATGCCTGCCGAGGGCAGGGTGGAAAGAATCGTGATGGGATGCACCGTATTCTCGTACAGGATGCCGAGCACGATGTAGACGGCTGCGAGTGCCGCGAGGATCAGCAACGGCATGGTGCCCATGGACTGTGCGTAGACTTGAGCCGCACCTGCCGTCGCGCCATGGATGGAAGCCGGCATGCCCAACTCCTGCGCCGCTTCATTGATGGCGGCCAGGCCGTCGCTGAGCGAGCCGCCCGGCGGCAGGTTGAACGAGATGGTGCCGGCGACCAGGCCGCCCTGGTGATTCACCTGGGTGGCCGTGTGGTTGCTCACATATGACGCCAGCGCGGGGAAGGGCACCAGGGTTTCCGCCGAGGTGCTGTCCGCACTGCCGCTGGAGCTTCCGCCCTTGGCGTTGGCGATGGCATTGGTGAGCTGGTTGGCCTCGGCGTCGCTGTTGCGCGAGTTGGTGCTGGATGTCGTCGTGCTCGTGGTGCTGGCGGCGACGCCGCTCACGATGGATTTGGACATCTGCGTCTGCTGCGTACCCGATGCATTGCCCGCGGCGGTACTGAAGCGGATGCGATTGATGGTCTGCGGGTATTGCCAGTACTTGGGCGCCACTTCCATCACCACGAAGTACTGGTTCAGTTCGTTGTAGATGGTCGAGACGGTGCGCTGGCCGAAGGCGTCGTAGAGCACGCTGTCGATCTGGTTGGGCGCGAAGCCGTAGCGCGCCGAGGTGGCGCGGTCGATGTTCACATACAGCTGCAAGCCGTTCTGCTGCAGGTCCGAATTCACGTCGGTGATGCGGTCGTGGTACTTGCCCAGCGCCGTCACCAGGCGCGGCACCCAGGTGAACAAGGCCTCCGGATCGTCGCTGGTCAGCGTGTACTGATATTCGGAGGCCGATTGCCGGCCGCCGATGCGCAGATCCTGCGCCGCCTGCAGGAACAGCTTGGCGCCCGACACCGCGTTGAGTTTGGGACGCAGGCGATCCACCACCTGCGCGGCGGAAATCTTGCGCTCGGCCAGCGGCTTCAATTCGATGAATACATTGGCCGTGTTCAGCGCACGACCGCCGGTGAAGCCGGCCACCGAGGCCACCGCCGGATCCTTTTGCACGATGGCCTGCAACTGCGCGAGCTTCTTCTGCATCGCCTGGAAGGAGATGCTCTGGTCGGCAATGATCTGCCCGTTGAGGATGCCGTTGTCCTGCTCGGGAAAGAAGGTCGACGGTACCAGCCGGATCAGCACCACGTTGAGCACGATCAGGCCGATCAGGGTGAGCATCACCGCGAACGCATGATCGAGCACCACCGCGAGCGAGCGCGCATACGCCTGCCGGAAGCGCTCGAACTGCCGCTCGTACCACACGGCCCAGCGCGCCTTGGAATGCAGCGACTTGCGGCTGATCACAAAGGCCGCCATCGCCGGCGTCACCGTGAGCGAGATCACCAGCGAAAACAGGATGGCGATGGACAGCGTCACGGCGAACTCGTGGAACAGCAGGCCCACGATGCCCGGCATCAGCAGGATCGGCAGGAACACCGCGATCAGCGAAAGGCTCATCGAAATCACGGTGAAGCTCACCTCCGCGCTGCCGACCATCGCGGCCTCGCGTACGTCCATGCCCGCTTCGACATGGCGCACGATGTTTTCCAGCACCACCACCGCATCGTCCACCACGAAGCCGGTGCCGATGGTCAAGGCCATCAGCGAGAGGTTGTCGATGCTGTAACCCAGCAGGTACATCGGCCCGAAGGTGCCGACGATGGACAGCGGCAAGGCCACCGCCGGCACCAGCACGGCGCGCGGCGATTGCAGGAAGATATAGACCACGCCGATCACCAGCAGCACGGCCATGAACAGCGTGCGCTCGGTGTCGTTGACTGCCGCGTTGACCGACTGCGAGCGATCCACCGCCACGCCCACATGCACGTTGTGCGGCAAGGTGGCTTCGATCGACGGCAGCGCCTTGCGGATCTGCGCCACCGTCTTGACGATATTGCTGCCCGGCAACGGGTACACGATCACCAGCACGGCGTCCTGGCCGTTGTAGAGGCCGGCGTTGCGCAGGTTTTCCGCTGAATCGAGCACCTGCGCCACGTCGCGCAACTGCACCGGCGAACCATTGCGATAGGCGACGATCAGATCGCGATACGGCGCGGCTTTGTTGATCTGGTCGTTGGACAGCACTTCGAAGCGTTGGCCGGTCTGGTCGATATGACCCTTCACGCTGTCTGCGTTCGCCGCGCTGATTGCGGCGCGAACATCCTCCAGCCCGATGCCGTAACTATTGAGCTGGTCCGGTTCCAGTTCCACACGCACTGAGGGCAGCGCACTGCCGCCCAGGGTGATCTGGCCCACGCCATCGACCTGCGAGAGCTGCTGCTGGATCACCGAATCGGCCGAGTCGTACAGCTGCGCGCGGGTCAGCGTTTTTGACGTGAGCGCGAGCACCATGATCGGCGAGTCGGCCGGATTGAACTCGCGGTAGGTCGGGTTGTTGCGCAGCGTCGTCGGCAGGTCGGCGCGAGCCGCCTGGATCGCCGCCTGCACGTCGCGCGCCGCGCCGTTGATATCACGGTTGAGGCCGAACTGGATGACGATCTGCGCCGAGCCGACGGTGCTGGTGGAGGTCAGCTCGGAAACGTCGGCAATCGTGCCCAGTCGACGCTCCAGTGGCTCGGCCACGGTCGCAGCCATGATGCTGGGACTGGCGCCCGCCATGCTCGCCTGCACCACCACCACGGGGAAGGTGATGTTCGGCAGCGGCGCCACCGGCAGGTGGAAATACGCGAGCATGCCCGACAGCAGGATCGCCACGGCCAGCAGCGTGGTCGCCACCGGCCGCTTGATGAAGACGCCAGGGATGTTCACGCGCCTTCCCCAGCCGCCTCTTCAGGCAGGCGCTGGCGGCGGAAACGCTGGGCCAGCCGGTCGAAGTAGAGGTAGATCACCGGCGTGGTGAACAGCGTCAGCAACTGGCTGAGCAGCAAGCCACCGATGATGGCCAGGCCCAGCGGACGACGCAGCTCCGAACCCGTGCCCGAACCCAGCAACATCGGCAAGGCGCCCAGCATCGCCGCCAGCGTGGTCATCAGGATGGGACGGAAGCGCAGCAGGGACGCCTCGAAGATCGCTTCCTCCGCGGGCTTGCCGTGTTCGCGTTCGGCTTCGAGCGCAAAGTCCACGATCATGATCGCGTTCTTCTTCACGATGCCGATCAGCAACACGATGCCGATGATGCCAATCACATCCAGATCGCTGCCGGCAATCATCAACGCGACCAGCGCGCCGATGCCGGCCGAGGGCAGGGTGGAGAGAATCGTCACCGGATGGATGAAGCTCTCGTACAGCACGCCCAGCACGATATAGACGGCGATCAGGGCGGCGATGAGCAGGTAGACCTCGCTGGACAGCGAATCCTGGAACGCCTGCGCCGCGCCCTGGAAGGTGGACGTGATCGACGTCGGCAGATGCACCGCTGCCTCTGCCGCGTTCACTTCCTTCACAGCCTTGCTCAGCGAGGCGTCCTTGGCCAGGTTGAACGACACGGTGACGGCCGGGAACTGGGAGAGATGGCTGATCACCAGCGGCGACTTGGTGATCTTGATGGTGGCGATGCCCTTGAGCGGCACCTGGCCGCTGCTCGCCGTCTGGCTGGGCAGATACAGATCACCCAGCGATTCCACCGTAGGAATGCTTTCCGGCTTGGCCACCAGGATCACGCGGTATTGGCTGGCCTGTTCGAAGATGGTGGAAACAATGCGTTGGCCCAACGCATCGTAAAGCGCGTTGTCGATGGTGGCGGCAGTGATGCCGTAGCGCGCCGCCAGCTGGCGGTTCACTTCGACATTGACGGCCAGACCATCGTTGTTGAGATCGCTGGTGACGTCGGTGATCGACTTGATGTTCTTCAGTCGCGTGATCAGCTCAGGTACGTATTGCTGGAAGGCCTGCTGGTTGGGCCCGCGCAGTACGAACTGGTACTGGTTTGGCGAGATGGTGGTGTCGAGCGTGAGGTCCTGCTCGGGCTGCATGTACAGCTTGATGCCCGGGATGTTGGTCACTTCCTGCTGGATGCGACGCGAAATTTCCGCAGCGGTGGACGAGCGGTCGTCGCGCGGCTTGAGGTTGATCAGGAAGCGGCCGTTGTTGAGCGTGGTATTGGTGCCGTCGATGCCCACGTACGAGGTGAGGCTGGCTACGTCCTCGTCTTTGAGAATGGCATCGGCCAGCTGTTTCTGGCGATCCACCATCACTCCATAGGAAACGGAGTTGTCCGCGACGCTGATGCCTTGCAGCACACCCACGTCCTGCACCGGGAACAGGCCCTTGGGGATGACGATGTAAAGCACGATCGTGAGCGCGAGCGTGGCGAAGAACGTCAGCAGCGTCGCCATCTGATGCGCCATCACGAAGTGCAGGCCGCGCTTGTACGCCGCCAGCGTCTTGTCGAACAAGCCTTCGCTGATGCGTTCGAAGCGGCTGGGATGACGATCGGCCTGCGCCTTGAGAATGCGCGCGCACAGCATCGGCACCAGGGTCAGCGACACCACCGCCGACAGCACGATCGTCACCGCCAGCGTCACCGCGAACTCGCTGAACAAGCGGCCGATCACGCCGCCCATGAACAGCAGCGGGATCAGCACGGCAATCAACGACACCGTCAGCGAGAGGATGGTGAAGCCGATCTGGCCGGCGCCTTCGAGCGCGGCTTCCAGCGGCGTCTTGCCTTCCTCCAGGTAGCGCACGATGTTCTCGATCATCACGATCGAGTCGTCCACCACGAAGCCGGTGGCGATGATCAAGGCCATCAGCGACAGGTTGTCGATGGAATAGTTGAGCTCGTACATCAGCGCCAGCGTGCCGACCAGCGAGACTGGCACCGATATGCTGGGAATGATGGTGGCCGGCAGGTTGCGCAGGAACACGAAGATCACCAGCACGACCAGGATCACCGCGAGGATCAGTTCGAACGCGGCGTCATTGACCGAGGAGCGGATCACGCCGGTGCTGTCCGTAACCACTTCGACCTTCATGCCCGCGGGCAGGGTGGACTCCAGCTGCGGCAGCTGCTTCATGATCTGGTTGACGGTGGCGATCACGTTGGCGCCGGGCTGGCGTTGCACGTTGAGCACAATTGCCTGGGTCTTGTTGAACCACGCGCCTTGCTCGGTGTTCTGCGCGGCCTGCGTGACGCGGGCCACATCGCGCAGATAAACCGGCGACGAGTTCTGGTACGAAATGACGGTGTCCAGATAATCCTGCGGATTCTGGATCTGATCGTTGCCGTTGATCGTGTAGTCGAGATCGGGGCCGTCGAAGTTGCCCTTGGGCTGGCTCACGTTGACGTTGGCGATCAGCGAGCGCAGGTCATCGATATTGAGGCCGTAGCCAGCCAGCTTCTTGGGATCGGCCTCGATGCGGATGGCCGGCACGTTGCCGCCCGCCGGCGTCACCAGGCCAACGCCGGGCACCTGCGAGATCTTTGCGCCCAGGCGATTGTTCGCCACGTCCTGCAACTGGGGCAGCGACATGGAATTGGAGGTGACGGCCAGCGTGAGGATTGGGCGATCCGCCGGATTCACCTTGGCGTACGTGGGCGGTGCCGGCAGGCCGGAGGGCAGCAAGCTGTTCGCTGCGTTGATCGCCTCCTGCACATTCTGTTCGGCCACGTCGAGATTGAGCGACAGGTCGAACTGCAGCGTGATGATCGACGCACCCGCCGAACTATTGGAGGTCATCTGCTGCAGGCCGGGAATTTCACCCAGCTGCACTTCCAGCGGCGCCGTCACCGTGGTGGCCATCACCGATGGGCTGGCGCCTGGATAAAACGTCTGCACCTGGATCGTCGGATAGTCGACGTTGGGCAGGGATGACACCGGCAGGAACTTCATCGCCACGAGGCCGACCATCACGAGGGCGATCATCAGCAGCGAGGTGGCTACCGGCCTGATGATAAACAGGCGGGAAATATTCATCGGTTCTTGCGCCCGCGACTCACGACGACGCGCTGGCGGCGTGCGCGCGCTTGCCAGTGTGCGTGGCGGCAGGCGCGCCTGCGCTGCTGGCGCCGGCCGGATGCGGCTGCGCGATGCGGATCTTCGCGCCGTCGCTCAGGCGGTCCATGCCGTCGGTCACCACCTGCTGGCCGGCGGTGAGGCCAGCAAGGATGGCGGTGGATTTGCCGTCGCTGGGGCCGGGCGTCACCTTGTGCACGGATACCGTCTGGTCCGCATTGACCAGATACACATAGTCGCCGGGCGCGCCGCTCTGCACCGCCGAGGTGGGCACCAGCACCGCCTTCTGCAGTGTGTCGACCAGCATCTGCACGTTGACGAATTCGTTGGGGAACAACGCTTCGTCGTCATTGGCGAAGGTGGCGCGCAGCGTGACCGTACCGGTGCTGGTGGCCATCTGGTTGCTCAGCGCGTACAGCGTGCCGGTGGCGACCTGCTTGCTGTTGTCGCTGCTATAGGCGGTGACCGGCAGCTTGGCGCCGCCGTTCACGCGTTGCAGTACTTTGCCCAGCGAATTCTGCGGCACGGTGAATTGCACCGTGGTCGGCTTCATCTGCGTGATGGTGACGATGCCGGGCGAGGTGGACTGCGTCACGTAGTTGCCCGGATCAACCAGGCGCAAACCCACACGGCCGGCTACCGGCGCAGTGATATGGCAATAGGCGATGTCCAGATCGTCCTGCGCGATGGCGGCCTTGTCCGCTTTCACGGCCGCTTCGTTCTGCGCCACCGTGAACTTCTGGTCGGCATAGGTCTGTTCGGCGATCGACTTCTGCTCATGCAACTGGGTGAAGCGGACCAGGTCAGCGCGTGCCTGATCGAGCGTCGCCTGATCCTTGGCCAGCTGCGCTTGCGCTTGCTGCTTGTTGATCTCGTACTGGCGCTGGTCGATCTGCGCGAGGAACTGGCCTTTCTCGACGTCCTGGCCTTCCTGGTAGCCCACGCCCGTCAGGTAGCCGCTCAGTTGCGGCAGCACGTTGACCGTTGCCACCGGCGTGACCGTGCCCAGCGCGGTGAGCACTTCGGGCATATCGCCAAGCGTGGCGGTGGCGGCACTCACCACTTGGGGTGGCTGCCCAGTTTTGGTTTTTTGCCCGGAGAGGATATGGACCACGATCAGCACGAGCAGGATCACGATGATCACGGCCGCGATCAGTACGCCACGCTTCCTACGAGGGTGCCCGGACGTTTGGGCAGTGTCGGCACTCATCGACCATCTCCCAGCAACTCAAGTATGCAATTCACAAGACCAACCATTCGTATCGTTGTTCGCGAGCACGATGCGGCGACGATGTTGCGCCGTGACGTCGTGTTGACTGACTTCTAACGATCCGTGGTCCATGTGGTTGACCCGGGCAGGGGCGCGCGCGGCCATGACTTTGCCCGCAAAGCGCGTGGGCGCGGGGCTGACATGCAATGGAAAAAGTGATGGCACAAGCGTTGTCACGGACGAGTGATGCCTCGCGGCAAGACGCAGGTCCTTAGCTGCTTGATTAAGAAATATTCATCTAAGGTCGATCAGACCATGCGCGTGCGCTTCCACCAGTTCGTGACCTTTTCCTCGCGCACCAGCGTGAAGAGTCCCGAACCAAGAATGAGCGCGATGCCGATCAGCATGAACCAATCCAGGTGATCGCCGAACAGCCAGTAGCCGAAGAAAATCGCCCACAGCATCTGGCTGTATTGGGTGGGTGCGATGCGATTGGCGGGCGCGTGATGGGTGGCGAGCATCAGCAACACGCCGGCAAGCCCGGCGAGCAGACCGTAACCGGCCAGCAACCACCACTGATGCAGATCCGGCCAGATGAAACTTGGCAGCATCAACACGCCGCCGCTCACCAGCGGACCCATCACGCCGGCGCCGTAAAGGCTGATGCGTTTTTCATGCGGACCGGCCATGCGCAATGCGACCACCGACACCGCACCGGAAAGACCACAGGTCATCGCCGCCAGGTGCCCCACGCCGAGCTCGCGAAAACCCGGCCGCAGCACCACCAGCACGCCGAGGAAGCCTACGATCACCGCCGACCAGCGTCGCCAGCCCACGTGTTCCTTCAAGAAAATCACCGACAGCAGCGTCACGAAGATCGGCAACAAGAAAATCAGCGCAAACGCTTCGGCCATCGGCAAGGCGGTGAAGGCGATCACGGCGGAGATATTGCAGATGGCGCCGGTGATCGCGCGGATCCACCACAGGTGCGGCTTGCGTGCGGTGAACACGTCGAGATAGCGATCGCCGGGGTTACGGATGAAGGGCAGGGCGCTGAGCATCAGCACCGCGCCGAAGAACACCGCTTCATAGGCCGGCAACGTGCCGTGCAGCGATTTGACGAACGCATCGCTGATCGCATAGGCGGCGTAGCAGGCAAAGCCGAGTAACACACCTTTCAACATGGACGATCCGGTGGGGAAGCGGAATGTCGGCCGTCATGCCCCGGCCAGGCCGGCCGCAGGCGGTACCGCGGTGATCCGGGCTCGACGTCGGGCTAGACGGCGCGTGCGTCCCAGCCGGGGCTGGGACGCGGGAATGCGCATGGTCCCACAGCCCGTCACGCACGCCTACCCCGGGCCTGCTGCACCCCGCCATGATTCATCCCGTGGGCCGGGCTAGAATGGGGGATTGTCCCCTACGTCACGGAACTTCAAGCATGCCCGCTCGCCTGAATCCCCTCGATCTCTATGACGTCCGCTCCCTGCTTTCCGATGAGGAGCGCATGGTGCAGGACACCGTCGGCCGTTTCGTCGACGAGCGCGTCTTGCCGATCATCGGGGACTGCTTCGACCAGGCCCGTTTCCCCAAGGAACTGGTGCCTGAAATCGCCAGCCTGGGCCTGCTCGGCGCCACGCTGCCGGAGAAATACGGCTGCGCCGGCATGAACGGCGTGAGCTACGGCCTGATCTGCCAGGAGCTGGAGCGCGGCGATTCGGGCCTGCGCAGCTTCGCCTCGGTGCAGAGCTCGCTGTGCATGTACCCGATCTACGCCTACGGCACCGAAGAGCAGAAAATGCACTACCTGCCGAAGATGGCGGCGGGCGAAATCATCGGCTGCTTCGGCCTGACCGAACCGCACGGCGGCTCGGACCCGGCCAATATGAAGACCAACGCCAGGAAGGACGGCGGCGACTGGGTCATCAATGGCGCCAAGATGTGGATCACCAACGGCAACGTCGCGCACATCGCCATCGTGTGGGCGCAGACCGAGGACGGCATCCAGGGCTTCATCGTGCCGACCGACAGCAAGGGTTTCGCCGCGCAGGAAGTGCACAAGAAGATGAGCCTGCGTGCGTCGGTGACGTCGGGCCTGTTCTTCGACAACGTGCGCGTGCCCGAGGCCAACCGCCTGCCGAACGTGAAGGGCCTGAAGGGTCCGCTGGGCTGCCTCACGCAGGCGCGCTACGGCATCACCTGGGGCCCGATCGGTGCGGCCCAGGCCTGCCTGCAGGAAGTGCTGAACTACACCCAGGACCGCATCCTGTTCGGTCGCCCGCTGGCCTCCAACCAGGCGATCCAGATCAAGCTGGCCGAGATGGCCCGTCGCATCACCATGGCGCAGCTGCTGTCGCTGCAGCTCGGCCGCCTGAAGGACGCCGGCAATATGCAGCCGACCCAGGTGTCGATGGCCAAGTGGAACAACTGCCGCATGGCCATCGATATCGCGCGCGAATGCCGCGACATCCTCGGCGGCGCGGGCATCACCACCGAACACGTGGCCATTCGCCATGCGTTGAACCTGGAATCGGTGATCACCTATGAGGGCACCGAGACGGTGCATCAGCTGGTGGTGGGCCGTGAGTTGACGGGGATCAACGCGTTCTGAGGTTGCCCGTTGATCGCCACGACGTTGGGATTTTCGGCATGAGCTGGCAAACCACCCGCATCGAAACCGAACGCCTCCTCCTGCGCCCGCCGCAGGCGGAGGATTTCGACGCCTGGGCCGCCAACCTGGCCAACGCCGAATCCGCGCGTTTCATCGGCGGCCTGCAGTCGCGCGCCGTCGCGTGGCGCGGCTTCCTCACCATGGTGGGTGCATGGGCGGTGCAGGGCTTCGGCATGTTCTCGGTGATCGAGAAAAGCAGCGGCCAGTGGATCGGCCGCATGGGCCCCTGGTTTCCCGAAGGCTGGCCCGGTCGCGAAGTCGGCTGGGGCCTCGCGCGCCACGCCTGGGGCAAGGGCTACGCCGTCGAAGGCGCGACCGCCTGCATGAACTTTGCCTTCGATCGGCTGGGCTGGGATGAAGTGATCCACAGCATCGATCCGGCCAACGAATCGTCCAAGGCCCTGGCCAAAAAACTCGGCTCCGCACTGCGTGGGCCCGGTCGGCTGCCCGAACCGTTCGAGCATATCCCCATCGAAATCTGGGGACAGACCCGCGAGCAATGGCGGCAACGCGCATGAGCCACGTCACTCCCGCGCTCTACGCCACCCTGGCCGAGATCGTGCCGGAGCTGCACGTGCATTGCGTGGAGCCGTGGTGCGTGATCGGCAGTGCTGCGGCCTTGCTTGCCGGTGCGGATGTCGGCGTGGCCGATGTGGATCTGCTGGTGTCGCGCGCTGATGCGGATACTTTGATGACGCTGTGGGCTGAGCGACGTGAATCGGTCTACGAACCGGCAGGCGCCGAACGTTTCCGTTCGCATTTCGCACGCTTTCGGTTTCCTGGGCTGCCCGTCGAGGTGATGGGCGGGCTGGAGCTCAATCAGGGCGATGGCTGGAGGCCGGTGGAGGCCGGACGGTTGACCCTGGTGGGCCTCAATGGTCTCGCGGTGCCGGTGCCTTCGCTCGACGATCAGATTCGCATACTTGAAAGCTTCGGACGTGAGAAGGACGCACAACGTGCGAAAGCGCTGCGCGCTCTAGCTTCCTCTCCCCTGCGGGGAGAGGACTGAGGTGAGGGGCGGGTGCTCGCGATGACGCTGCTACGAAGCCTGCTTCGAACAGGCCATGCCGCGACCGTGGCCCCTCACCCCAGCCCTCTCTCCCAAGAGGGGACTACCTTCGGGTCGCCCGCAGGGGAGAGGGAGCAAAGGCGCAGCCCGCTCGCGCTGCTTCGCTTCGAATTGACACACCAAATTTCAGCCGTCCAAACGGCCACTCGTTGACGAGACCTCAAGCCACCATGACTGCCATCCCCTACACCCTCACGGCCCGCCATAAAGGCTTCAACCGCGCCGAGATCGTCGACCAGAATTTCATCGAGTTCGTGCAGCTCTGGCAGGGCGATGTGCATGCGCCGCTGGGCGGCCACTCGCCGGTGTTGCCGGGTAGCGCGCTCAACGGCCAGGGCTTTCGCGAGCTGCTCGAATCGCAGCTGATCAGTCGACATCTCGATTTGATGGCGCGCGTGCTGCGCGTGCAGAACAAGGTGTTCTACACCATCGGCTCCAGCGGCCACGAAGGCAATGCGATGGTGGCGCGCCTCACGCGGCATACCGATCCGGCCTTCCTGCATTACCGTTCCGGCGGCTTCATGGCCGAGCGCTTCCGCAAGCTGCCGGGCATGGATCCGGTGATGGATTCAGCGCTGTCGTTCGCCGCCAGCATGGAAGATCCCGCTTCCGGTGGCCGCCACAAGGTCTGGGGCAGCAAGCCGTTGTGGGTATTGCCGCAGACCTCCACCATCGCCTCGCACTTGCCCAAGGCACTGGGGACGGCCGTGGCCATCGAGCAGGCGCGCCGCATCGGCCACAAGCTGCCGATTCCGGAGGACAGCATCGCCGTCTGCTCGTTCGGCGATGCCTCGTCCAACCACGCCACCGCGCAGACTGCATTCAACGCCGCGGCATGGACGGCCTACCAGAAGCTGCCGGCGCCCGTTCTCTATGTGTGCGAAGACAACGGCATCGGCATCTCGGTGAAGACGCCCAACGGCTGGGTCGCGAACAACTTCCGTCATCGCGCCGATCTCGATTATTTCTACGCCGACGGCCTGGACCTGGCCGAAGGCTATGCCCAGGTGCAGGAGGCGGTGGAACACTGCCGCACCACGCGCCGACCGACCTTCCTGCATCTGCGCACCACGCGCGTGATGGGCCATGCCGGCACCGATTTCGAAATCGAGTGGCGCAGCGTGGAAGAGTTGTTTGCCGTCGAAGCCTCCGATCCGCTGCTGCGCTCGGCGGAGATCGCGCTCTCGTCGGGTCTGTACACCAAGGAGTCGCTGCTCGCGCTGTACGAAGCCACGCGCAAGCGTTGCTTCGAGGCGGCCGAAGATGCCGACCGCCGCCCGCGCCTGAGCACGCTGGAGCAGGTGATGAAGCCGCTCGCGCCGTACACGCCGGCGGCCGTGAAGGCCGAAGCGGAGCGCACGGACTATCAGGAGCGTCGCCTTGCCGCCTTCGGCAGCGAAGAGAAGCTGCCGGAGAATCAGCCGCCGCGTCATCTGGCCATCCAGATCGGCCAGGCGCTGCACGACATCATGGCCAAGTATCCCGAGTCGCTGCTGTTCGGCGAAGACGTGGCGCAGAAGGGCGGCGTCTACACCGTCACCAAGGGCTTGAACAAAACCTTCAAGGGCAGCCGCGTGTTCAACACGCTGTTGGACGAGACCATCATCCTCGGTCTCGCGCAGGGCTATGCCAACATGGGCATGCTGCCGCTGCCGGAAATCCAGTATCTGGCCTATTTCCACAACGCATGCGACCAGATCCGCGGCGAGGCGGCCTCGCTGCAGTTCTTCTCCAACGACCAGTTCCGCAATGCGATGGTGATGCGCGTGGCGAGCCTGGGTTACCAGAAGGGCTTTGGCGGGCATTTCCACAACGACAACTCGATCGCCGCGCTGCGCGATATTCCCGGCCTGGTGGTCGGCTGCCCGAGCCGCGGCGACGACGCGGCAACGATGCTGCGCACGATGACGGCGCTGGCCAAGGTCGACGGCCGCGTGTGTGCGTTCCTCGAGCCGATCGCGCTGTATATGACCAAGGATTTGTACGAGGCGGGCGATGGCCAGTGGCAATTCGGCTATCCCGCGCCGGGCGAGGCCATGACGCTGGGCGAAGGCCGCGTCTACGGCCAGGACGCCAACGACCTGGTGGTGTTCACCTTTGGCAATGGCGTGACGATGGCCTTGCGCGCCGCCCGCACGATCGAAGCGGAGCTGGGCTGGAAGGTGCGCGTGGTGGACCTGCGCTGGCTGGCGCCTCTCAACGACGCCTTCATCGCGGCGCAGGCAAAGTCCGCCAAACGGATCATCGTGCTGGACGAAGGTCGCAAGAGTGCTGGCGTGGGCGAGGGCATCATCACCGCCATCGCCGAAGGCGGTTGCGGTGGCACGCCGCTGGAGCGCGTGGTAGGTGCCGACACCTATACGCCGCTGGCTGGCGCTGCCTTGCTGGTGTTGCCCGGCGATGCCGATGTGGTCGCCGCGGCGCGCAAGCTGGGCTGAGCTGTGGCATGGTGGCGCCGGGTTGCCGGCGCCACGTCGTCTCCATCGCGACGGGCGCGAGTGCACGGCCACGCGAGGAGGCGTTCATGGATTACCGCTACGTAGTGATGCTGGGTTTCGTGCTTGCCAGCGCCGCCTGTTCGCAGCAGCCGGAAGACAAGACGGCCGCCGCCGCAACGCCGGCCACGGTCGCTGCCGCAGCGCCCGCGCTCGCCACGAGCGCGAGCAATCCCAGCGGCCTGACCTATCTTTACGACCTGATGCAGCGCCCGGATTTCTCCACGGCATTCGCCGCGCTGTACGGCGGCGACCAATTGCCTGCCTGGACCAGCCAGGGCGGCGTCGCGACACCGGCGCAGCAGGTCATCGTCCATGGCCACACGCAACTGCTCGCCACCGCCTGCAAGCCGCATGACTGCCCGGCCGAACGCATTTTGATTCTCTACGACGAGAACACGCACGCGATGTCCGGGTTGTTTGCGCGTCGCAAGGCCAATGCGTTGAACGATGCGGACAGCAATGATCCGGCCAATGACGATTTGCTGTGGCTGGGGTCGCCGGATGAGGCGTCGAAAGAGTTGCTGCGGCGGAAGCTTTATTCGCCGAATTGAGGGCAGCCCTCGCGTTCCGTTTCCCCTGTGTGGGAGCGCACCCTGTGCGCGACTGGTTATCGCGATGAGGTCGAAGTCTTGGGTAGAACTGAGGCAGTCGCGCACAGGGTGCGCTCCCACAAGGGCGAAACTGAGGTGCTCTCGCGCACAGGCTGCGCTCCTACAACGACGATCGCGGGTTCCGCGCGCCCCGCAACCTCCACCACTCCGCCCCCCCCCCCCGAATACGCACCACCAACCACGCCATCCCACTGACATACCCAGCCATCACATCGCTGACCGTTTCCCTGTGGGAGCGCACCCTGTGCGCGACTGGTTATCGCGATGAGGTCGATGTCTTAGGTAGAACTGAGGCAGTCGCGCACAGGGTGCGCTCCCACAAGGGCGGAACTGTGGTGCTCTCGCGCACAGGGTTCGCTCCTACAACGACGATGGCGGGTTCCGCGCGCCCCGCAACCTCCACCACTCCGCACCCCCAATACACACCACCAACCACGCCATTCCGCTGACATACCCGGCCATCACATCGCTGAAGTAATGCACTTGCAGCACGATGCGACTGAGGCCGATCACGCTGATCATCGCTACCGCGCCGGCCACCACCCAGCGATGCCAGCGATGCGGCAGCAGGCGCAGCAGCACATAGGCGAGCATGCCGTAGAACACCATCGCGCCAAACGCGTGGCCGCTGGGAAAACTCCAGCCGTGTTCCACCAGGTAGCCATGGTTGTGCAGCGGACGCGGTCGCTCGAACCATGCCTTCAGGCCGCTGTTGATCGGCACCACGCCGGCCATGGCGAGCGTCCAGCAAGCGGCAAGCCGCAGCTGCCGCTTGAACAACAACACGCCAAGGACCACCACCGTGATGGCCGCCACCGTGCCGAGATCGCCCAGGTGGGACACGGCCGCCACCAGTCGCAGCGCGCCGGGCTGCACGGCGCTGCGCAGGTCTTCGGCCAGCGTCTCGTCGAAGGTCGGCAGCCAGCGCGTGGCTTCCTCCTTGAGCGCGATGGCGATGGCCGCAAACAACAGGCACATCGTCACCAGCAGCAGAAACGCCGTGAAGCCGCGCAATGCCACGGGCTCACGGCCGGCGGCCAAGGTCTTTACCCCGTGATGGCGATTCCATTGCCATGCCAGATCGCCGGCCAGCAAGGCCGCTACCAGCAACACCGCCCACAGCGGCAGGGCGTGCTTGGCGATCCATTCAATCCAGTCGTTCATGCGCAGTCCTCGATGCAACGTTGCATGATCCGGGGCGCGAGCCTCCGCGTCGAGATGGTCGCCAGCATGACTTTCAGTGCTGGATCAGCAAGGCCTTTGCCGCGATAGTGTTGCCCTTTGCCCTGGCGGAGTGGCCGAATGTTCTTGCGTACCCTTTCCCCGCGACTGGCGGGCTGTATCGCGCTTTTGGTGCTGGCCGCGCCGGCCTGTGCGCAGACCACCTCGGCGAGCGTGCCGACGGCCGTCGTCTCCAGCAGCGCACAGCCGGCCTTGCCGGCCCAGCTGCAGGATTTCACCGCCTACGTGGACGGCGTGCGCAAGCAGTTCGACGTGCCGGGCATCGCGGTCGCCATCGTCAAGGACGGCCAGATCGTGCTGGAGCAGGGCTACGGCCTGCGCGAAGTGGGCAAGCCCGAGCCGGTCGATGCGCGCACGCGCTTTGCCATCGCCTCCAACACCAAGGCGTTCACGTCTGCAGCGCTGCAGATGCTGGCCGAACAGGGCAAGCTCAGCATGGACGATCGCGTGATCGATCATCTGCCGTGGTTCCAGATGTCCGATCCGTATGTGACGCGCGAGATGCGCATCCGCGATCTGCTGGCCCACCGCAGCGGCCTGGGCCTGGGCGCAGGCGATCTGCTGTATTGGCCGCCCACTTCGTACTCGACCAAGGAAGTGGTGCAGCGCCTGCGCAACGTGCCGCTGGCCACCAGCTTCCGCAGCGCCTATGCCTACGACAATATTTTGTTTGCCGTGGCCACCCTGGTGATCGAGCAGGTGTCGGGCCAGAGCTATGCCGACTTCATCAGCCAGCGCATCTTCGCGCCGGTGGGTATGGATGAGTCGCTGGTCGACATGACCCAGCTCAAACCCGGGATGGACGTGGCCATGGGCCACGCCAAGTTCAACTTCACCGAACTCAAACCGGTGCCGCCGATGGCCTGGTCGAACAACTCCGGCGCGGGCGGCATTTACGCCAGCGTGCACGACATGGCCAAGTGGATGAACGTGCAATTGGCCGGCGGCAAGCTGCCGGACGGCAAGGCGCTGTTCTCCGAAGACAGCCAGAAGCAGATGTGGTCGATGCTCACGCCGATGAAGATTTCCGAGCCGCCGGTGCCGGAACTCAAATCGATGCGCCCGAATTTCTCCGGCTATGGCGAAGGCTGGTTCCTCTCCGATTACCAGGGTCAACGCCTGGTGTGGCACACGGGTGGCTGGCCGGGCATGGTGTCGCGCGTGACGCTGGTGCCGGAACTTCACCTGGGCGTTGTGGTGCTCACCAACCAGGAGTCGGGCGCGGCTTTCAACGCAGTGACATATCGCGTGCTCGATGCTTACCTGGGCAAGGACAAGAAGGATTGGTGTGCCGCGTATGCCGCTGCGGTGAAGAAGTCCGAAGGCAATGCCGACGACAGCTGGAGCAAGCACGAGGCGGCGCGCGCCAAGAGCGGCAAGCCCACGCTGCCGTTGGCCAGTTATGCGGGCACGTTCCACGATCCGTGGTACGGCGATATCGAGGTCAGCCAGCAGGGCGGCAAGCTGCGCATGCGTTTCTCAAAGACCGCGCAACTGGTGGGCACCATGACGCCGTGGCAGCACGACACCTTCATCGTGCGCTGGGATGATCGCGCGCTCAACGCCGATGCCTTCGTGAGCTACGCGCTGGATGCCGATGGCAAGATTCGCGACGTGCGCATGGAACCGGTGTCGCCACTCACCGATTTCAGTTTCGACTTCCAGGATCTGCGCCTGACGCCCGCCAAGGCGGCCAAGACCTCCAGCGCGCCCTGACCAATAGCAGGGGCGATGCGTGCGGGACGCTGCCTATAGTGGCGGCGTCCCCACGGTGGAGTGCAGGTTGCATGAAACGGTTCGTTGCAGGCTTGCTGTGTGTTTCGGTTGCCGGTATCGCGTTCGCCGCTCCGGCCACGTGCGACTACGGTGTGTATGGCGAGGCGGGCAAGCCGCTCGTCGTCATCTCCAATCCCACGGCCAGCGGTGCGAGTGCACCGGAACGCTATACGTTTGTGGATGGCCATCGCGGCGACGTCAACGGCGCAGACGCACCGGTACGCTGCGAACAAGGCGTGGTGAGCGTGCGTCAGTCGGATGGACGCTACCTCGCGCAGCCAAAAGTGGCGTTGCGCGAAACGCCGACGCACTTCACCAGCCACGGCACCGAACTGGCGGGCGTGTTGATCGAACCGGCGCAGTCCAACGGCAAGCCGCCACTGGTGGTGTTTGTGCATGGTTCGGAAAAGACGCCTGGCATCGGCGGCTATTACCCCTTGGTGTTCGCTGCCGAAGGCCTGGCCGTGTTTGCGTACGACAAACGCGGCACCGGTGCATCCGCCGGTGACTACACGCAGAATTTCGAATTGCTCGCCGACGATGCCGCCGCCGCGCTCGACCAGGCGCGCAAGCTGGCGGCGGGCCGCTATTCGCGTGCCGGTTTCTTCGGCGGCAGCCAGGGCGGCTGGGTGGCGCCGCGCGCGGCGGCCTTGGCGCATGCGGATTATGTGGCCGTGGGTTTCGGCCTGGTGATGACACCGCTGGAGGAAGACCAGCAGCAAGTCGCGCTGGAGGTGCAGGAGAAAGGCTATGACACGGCGGCGATCGCCAAGGCACGCGAAGTGACCGACGCCACCGACGCGGTGATGGCCTCGCACTTCACCGCCGGCTACGACCAGCTGGCCGCGGTGAAGCGCAAGTTCGCCAACGAACCCTGGCTGCACACCATCGAAGGTGAGTTCACCGGCGAGTTGCTGGCCGAACAGGAAGCTGATCTGCGCCGCACTGGGGCGCCCCGCCACGACAATCTCAATATCCTCTGGAACTACGACGCGACAGCCGCCATCCGCGCGCTGAACATCCCGCAGCTATGGGTGCTGGCCGGTGACGACCGCGAAGCGCCGGGCAGCGTGACGCGCGAACGCCTGGTCGCGCTGAAACACGCAGGCAAGCCTATCGACCTCTATGTGTTCCCGCACACCGATCACGGCATGTACGAATTCGTGCAGAACCCGGATGGCAGCCGCCGCGTCACGCGCATCACCGAGGGCTATTTTCGCCTGCTCGCGGACTGGATCAGGCAGCAGGACGCGCCGCCGTATGGCACCGGTGAACGCATCCCCTGACGCTGCTTCGGCGTGAGCCAGGGTGATGGACTTTGTCGGCGATTCCGTTGAAGGTTCGTTTAAAAGGGGATCACCCACTAGGGAGTTAGTCATGCTGTCACACCGATCGAAGCTTGCCGTCCTGCTGTGCCTGGGACTGGCCACCGCCACTTGCATGGCCGCCGAGCCGGCCAGCGTGGCGCAGCGTTTCCACGTGGACCTGGCGGTAGCGGGCACGGACGTCGCGTCCGGTCGGCTGCTGGTGTTCGCCGAACCGGCCAAGCTCGCCGAGGCCGAAGCCAAGAACGGCAAGGTCGCGGAGGTGGATCTTGATCAGCTCTCGCCGGACAAGGTCAATGTGGCGGCGCGCGAAGTGAATCGCCTGGTGGCGGGGCAGGGCGTCGACATCGACGCCGACCAGCTGGCCTATCCGGCGGCCTTCAGCAAGTTGGCGCCCGGCGATTACTACGTGCAGGCGGTGCTCGACGCCAACCACAGCTACAACTATGGCGGCCGCGGCGAAGGCGATCTGGTCAGCAGCGTGATGAAGGTGCATCTGCCGGCCACCGGCCTGCCGCCGATCAAACTCGCGACCCGATTGCCTGCCGCCGATCCCTGGGCGCTGTCGCCTTCGATCAATCCGGCCGCGCGCGAGGCGCTGCCCGAAGCGCGCAAGCACGTGCAGACCATCGACTTCGTCAGTCCCGCACTCACTGCTTTCTGGGGCCGGCCGATCCATATGCGCGGCCTGGTCCTGCTGCCGCCTGGCTACGATGCCAAGGCCAAGGTGACCTATCCCGTGGTGTATTACACGCATGGCTTTGGCGGCGGCATGGATCACTTCGCCGGCGTCGTCGCCAACACCTGGCTGGCCATGTCCAACGGCCAGATGCCGCCGATGATCTGGGTGCTGCTCGACGAATCATTGCCCACCGGCACACACGAGTTTGCCGACTCGGTGAACAACGGACCGTGGGGCAAGGCGCTCACCGAAGAGCTGATTCCGCAGCTGGAATCGAGCTATCGCATGGACGCCAAAGTGTCGGGCCGGTTCCTCAACGGCCACTCGTCCGGCGGCTGGGCCACGCTGTGGCTGCAGACGCGCTATCCGAAGACGTTTGGAGGCACCTGGTCCACCTCGCCCGATTCCAGCGACTTCCATGATTTCACCGGCGTCGATCTGTATGCGGCGCACGCCAACGTTTATCGCAACCCTGAGGGCGCCGCGTACCCGCTGATCCGCGACCAGGGCAAGGTGGTCGCCTCTTTCCAGCAGTACGCGCAGATGGAACGCGTGTTCGGCAGCTACGGCGGCCAGATGGCGTCGTTCGAATGGGTGTTTTCGCCGCGCGGCGCCGATGGCCGTCCGCTGGCGATGTTCGATCGCGATACCGGTGAGGTGAACACGAACGTGGTCGACTACTGGCGCGACCATTACGACATCGCCCATCACCTGCAGGCCCAGTGGCCGCAGCTGGCGCCGGACCTGGACGGCAAGATCCACCTCATCGTGGGTACGGCCGACACGTTCTACCTGGATGGCTCGGCGCATCGACTCAAGACGGTGCTCGATGGACTGCATGCAAAGTCGGACATCCGCTTCCTGCCCAATAAGACCCACTTTGATCTGTACGCCGTCGGTGCGGACCGCACGGCTTTGCTCAAGCAGATCGCCTGGGAGATGTATGCGGTGGCGCGTCCGCAGTCGAATCTGAAGCGGGCAGCGGCACCTTGAGGTTCGTCGCGCCGACGAAACTGCTATGTCTTAAGCCATAGACCGTCGGTGTGATGCTTGATGATGTGATGGCCATCCATTGTGATGGCCATCACATTGCCTCGATCCAACTTTCGGGAAACGGACAACGCGGTAGCCATCGGCACGCCAATCTCACGCATCTTGCGAATCTCACGCTTTTTCACCTTGTTTTCAGGCCTCAAGGGCATCTTTCCCACGCCGATACCTCTCACGCGGGAGAGACAAACGCAGTAGCCGACGCCCCACGCGCGACGTGTCTGGGGCGGCGCTGTGTCGTTGGAAGAGGAGCCGGATCGCTGCGCGCAGCGATCCGTGCCAGCGCCCTCCCGCAGAGATTTCACGGGCATGCAGTCAATGCGTGCTCAAAAACCGGGGGAGAGGGCCATGGGAAAAGAGACACCGGAGTTGCAGCTCGTGCCGCATGAGCTTCGCGCCGTCAGTGACGCATTGCATCGCGTGCAGGCCGTGATCGAGTTCGACCTCAAGGGCAAGGTGCTCCACGCCAACGACAACTTTCTCAAGGCGATGGGCTACACGCTGGAGGATATTCGCGGCCAGCACCATCGCATCTTTTGCGAACCTGCCTACGCGGCCAGCGCCGAGTACAAGAAATTCTGGGAAAACCTCGGCAAAGGCGTGCTCGACCGCGGTGAGTACAAGCGCATCGGCGGCGACGGCCGCGAAGTGTGGATCAACGCCTCCTACAACCCGGTATTCGACGAGAACGGCAAGCCGTACAAGGTGATCAAGTTCGCCACGGACGTGACCGCCAATCGCCAGCAGAAGGCGGAGTTCGAAGGCAAGGTCAACGCCATCGACAAGGCCCAGGCGATGATCGAGTTCGATCTCGGTGGCCACGTGATCAGCGCGAACGACAACTTTCTCAAGGCGATGGGCTATGAACTGGAGGAAATCCAGGGCCACCATCACCGCATGTTCTGCGAGGACAGCTACACGGCCAGCGCGGCCTACGCGGACTTCTGGGCCAAGCTCAACCGCGGCGAATTCGACGCAGGCCGCTACAAGCGCATGGGCAAGGGCGGTCGGGTGATCTGGATCCAGGCCACTTACAACCCGATCTACGACGGCAACGGTCGACTGAGCAAGGTAGTGAAGTTTGCCACCGACGTCACCGCGCAAGTGGCCATGGAAGAGGGCGTGAAGCTCCGCGCCGCCGACGACCAGCGCAAGGTCGAGGCCCTGCTCAAAACGGTGCGACTGGCCGCGGAAGGCGATCTCACCGGCGAAGTACGCGTCGAGGGCAGCGATCCCATCGATCAGCTCGCCGACGGCATCCAGCAAATGATGAGCGACCTGCGCAGCGTGATCGGCAAGGTGGTCGACAACGCCGGCGGCTTCTCCGGCAGTTCGCAGGAGATCGCCGGCCGCGCCAGCGGCGTGGCCAGTGGCGCGCAATTGCTCGGCGCCACGGTGGAAGAAATGAATGCGTCGATCGAAGAACTCACCGCCTCGATCAATTCCATCGCCACCAACTCCCGCAGCGCCGACCAGCTCGCCAAGGACACGCACCAGGAAGCCGAACGCGGCGCCAAGGCGATTGCGCGCTCGATCGAGTCGATGGAACTGATCAACAAATCCTCCGAAGACATCAGCGAGATCATCAAGGTGATCGGCGAGATCGCCAGCCAGACCAACCTGCTCGCCTTCAACGCCGCCATCGAAGCGGCGCGTGCGGGCGAGCACGGCCTGGGCTTCTCGGTGGTGGCGGACGAAGTGCGCAAGCTGGCGGAACGCTCCTCGCAGGCCACCAAGGAAATCTCCAAGCTGATCAACGAATCGGTGAAGCGCGTGGCGCAGGGCAGCGAGATCTCCAAGCAGGCCGGCGAAGCGTTCGAGAAAATCGTTGCCGGCGTGGGCCGCACTACCCAGGCGATCTCCGAGATCTCCTGCGGCGCAGACGAACAACTGGTGGCGGCGCGCGAAGTGAGCGCGGCGATCCAGCAGGTGGCCGAAGAAACCGAGAAGTCGGCGACTGCCTGCGACACCATTGCCCGTTCCACCACCTCGCTCACCCAGGGAGCCGATGAACTGAATCGGACGGTCCAGCGGTTCGTGGTCTGAGGATCGCGCCGATGGAGATCGAGAGCGACATCGACCTGGCCACCCAGCGCGCGCTGCTGGACAAGGTGCAGCGCCACACGGGCATCCATATGGCGGACCGCAAGTGGACCTTGCTGCAGGGGCGCCTGCGCCGCCGCCTGCAGGCGCTGTCGCTCAACCGGTACCGCGACTATCTCGCGGTGCTGGATGCGCAGCCGGACGAAGTGTCTGCCTTCATCAACCTGGTGACCACCAACGAGACCTCGTTCTTCCGCACGCCGCGCATCTGGGATCAGCTCTGGCAGCAGCTGCTGCCGGAGTGGTTCCGCGAGCATCGCGGCGCCACGCTGCAGTTGTGGTCGGCGGCGGCGTCCACTGGTGAGGAGGCGTACTCGATGGCCATGATGTGCGAGGAATTTCGCGAACATCATCCGGCCTTCAAGTACCAGATCCTCGCCACCGACATCGCCAGCCAGGTGCTGGCCGTGGGCAAGGCGGGTTTCTATCAGGGCAAGAGCATCGAAGGCCTCAAGCGCGCCCGGCCCGGCTGGTTGGCCAAGTATTTCCAGCCGAGCAGCGACGGCTATCTCGCGTCGCCCACGCTGCGCTCGCACATCGTGTTCCGCGAGCATCACCTGCATAAACGGCTCGATGGCGCGACCCGCTTCGACATCACCCTGTTGCGCAATGTCCTCATCTATTTCGACGAGGAAGGGCAGTGCAGCGCGCTGGAGAACGTGCGCCGCGCCATGGCGCCCGGCAGCGTGCTGATCATCGGGGAATCGGAATCGCTGACCCGGCTCAATGTGGGATTCGATTTCGAGCAGCCGCTGATCTATCGCCGGCAGGAGCGCATGCATGCCTGAGGGGGAAGATATCCAGGTACGCATGTGCGAGGTGAGGATCGGCCGGGGCAATGACGTGCTGCGCGCGATCCTGGGCTCATGCGTCGGCATCGGCCTGCTTTGGCGTCGTCGCGGCATCTACGGGATGGCGCACTGCCTGTTGCCGGAGTCGCCGCAGGGGCCGGCAGGCGAGGGCGCGAAATACGTCACCGGCGCCGTGCCCACCTTGCTGTCGATGATGGAGCTCGATCGCGTGCGGCAGGATGAAGTGGAAGCCGTGATCGTTGGCGGTGCCTGCATGGTGCAGCACACCGCGGCGCCACGGCACGGGTTGATCGGCGAACAGAACGCGCGCATGGCGCAGCAGCTGATTGGCCAGACCAGGATCAGGCTGGTGCACCTCGACGTAGGTGGCGAGAACGGCCGCCAGCTCGTGATCGATTGCGCGCAACACCACTACGCGGTCAAGACCATCGGCCGCACGACGTGAACCGGAGCAACGTCATGGACTCTTCCATTACCAAGTCGGCCCGGCAGGAAGCCACTGAACTGTTCGGTTCGTTCCATTTGGGCGATACCGAACTCGTACTGCCGGTGACGGCGGTGCAGGAAGTGGTGACTTACCCGGCCGTGGTCACCCAGGTGCCGTTGGCTCCCAGCTACCTGCTCGGGCTGTTCAACCTGCGTGGTCGCCTGATACCCATCGTGCATCTGGGTCAGTTATTGAAGCTGCCCGAGAGCGGCGCGCGCGATGCCTCGAAGATCGCCATCGTGGAGTTTCGCCAGGGCCGCATCGGCCTGCTGTTCGATGCCACCGGCGAGATCCTGCGCGTGACCAGCGAGCAGAAAGTGATCTTCAGCGATGGCGAAGCAGCGTCGCTGATAGGCGGCGCGCTCAAGCTCGACGGCGGCAACCGCATCCTGCAGATACTGAGCGTGGACGCGCTCCATCAACTGCACGATATGCCGGTGCCCAGGGCAGACAGCCTTGCATCCGAACCGGCCCGGCAGCGTGCGGCCATGGGGCAGCGTCGCCAGGGCGTGTCCTTCCGCGTGGGCGACACGCGCCTTGCCCTGCCGATGGGCGCCATCCACGAAATCATCCGCGTGCCGGAGCTGCTCAAGTCAGTGCTGGCCAGCGATTTGTGCATTGGCTTGCTCAATCTGCGTGGCAATACGGTGCCCGTCGTGGATTTCGCCCGTTTCCTTGGCCTGCCAGGCACGGCTGCCGCGACGGCGGCCTGCGGCGACTTCGAGGATCCGCGGCGCATCGTGGTGATCCGCCAGCAGGCGATGGATTTCGGTCTGCTGGTAGATGACGTGGAGAGCATCGTCGGCTATCGCGACGAGGAACTGCTGGCCATTCCATCATTCAATGCAGATCGGCCGCAGCTGTTCACCGGCTGCATCAGTCGCGAGGGCGCGCCCGACATCATCCTGATCGATGAGACCGCTCTGTTGAGTGACGCCACGGTCGCCGACCTCACCCAAGGCCATCGCGAGTTGTACGCCAGCGAATCGGCGGCGGATCGCGGCCAGGGTAAGCGTCGCGGCGGCGCGCGCGAAACCTATGTGACCTTCAAGCTCGACCAGCTCATGGGCATGCGCATCGACCAGCTGCGCGAGGTGATCGATTTTCCGCCGGAGGTGATGCAGCCGCCGGGAGCGCCGGACTATGTGCGCGGCATGCTCAATCTGCGCCGCAAACTGATCACCATCATTGACCTGCGTGCGCTCTACGGCATGAAGGGCTATGCCGATCTGGATGGCGCGAAGGTGCTGGTGGTGGAGAACGATGAAGAAAAATTCGGCCTGATCGTGGATGCGATCGAGAACATCGTGACGATCGACGCGGCGGACAAGATCGGCGTGCCCCGCGTGCTGCGCAACCAGATCGATCAGGATTTGCGCAACGACATGCGCGAAGTGGTGGAACTGCCCGATCGCCGCACCCTGCTGCTGCTCGATGCCGCGCCGCTCAAGCAGCGGTTGAGCAGCCGGATGGTGCATTGAGTTGGCGCGTTTGGATGTCCCTTGATCTACGCATACGGAACAGGGGCTGGCCAGGGATGGCTTCTTCTATCGGGTGATGCATCGCACCACCCAAACCTAACGCCACATCAACGCATGAACTTGCGCGCCTGAAGCGCACCGTTTTGCGAACGGATTCACCCATCGTGCATCGTTGCGAATCACATCATGGCGCCGCCGTGGAAACGTGCGCCAGGGGGCGCGCCTGCTCCACGGCACTACCCCATGGAGAGTTCGCATGAAGAAGACCTTGTTCGCACTGATGCTGGGCGCAGTGATGGCTTCCACCACCGTCGCAGCAGCACCGTTTCAGTACGACGACCACCATGACCAGCACGATCAGGATCGCCACGACGATCACCGCGATCAGGGTCACGACCGGGACCACGACCGCGATCGCGACCACGATCGCCACGACTACGTGATCGTGCACGACCGCGGCAACCACGAAGGCTGGTATCACCGCGGTGGCCGCGTGCCCGAGGAGTACTACCACGACCGTCGCTACTACGTGGACTACCACGCCTACCACCTCGCGCCGCCGCCGCCGGAACACGTGTGGGTGCGCAGCGATACCGGCGATTTCCTGCTGGTTGCCGTGGCCACGGGCGTGATCGCCGACCTGGTCATCAATCACTGATGATCGCGGACCGCATCGCGCGCATCGCGATGCGGTCCGTTGTCGTATGAAGTTGCGAAACAGCATCACGCCAGATGAACGCCGAGTGCGGCAGCGTGATCCAAGCGTCACGGGGTAGGCGCATATTGCGCGCAAGCGCTCGGGCGCTTGGGAAGCGTCACGCATCGGCAGTGGGTCCGTCGATGTCGATGGCGCCGGGACATGCCAGCCACGCCGGGCAGCAGCCCATCAGGCAGGCGACATTCGCAGGAGGGATCGAAGATGAAATCGTATGGTCTGATCGCCGTTTTGTTCGCAGGTCTTTTGGCCGGGCCGGCCGTCTACGCTCAGCAGTCCGCCGCACCCGCCGGTTCCACCGGCCAGTGCAAGGACGGCAGCTACACCAATCACGCCACCAAGAAGGGTGCCTGCTCGGGCCATCAGGGCGTGAAGGAGTGGTACACCGCTGCAGCCACGGCTGCTCCGGCAGCGGCAGCCGCGCCGGCAGCGGCGCCTGCTGCGGCCAGCAACAGCATGGCGCCCAAGAGCACGGCGGCTGCGCCCGCTGCCGCTGCCAAGTCGGCGGGACCGCAGCCGCCGGCCAACGCCGCGCCGGGCGGTGGTCCGGGCATGGTATGGGTCAACGACAGCAGCAAGGTCTATCACTGCCAGGGCGACAAGTGGTACGGCAAGACGAAGTCGGGCGCGTATATGAGCGAGGCCGATGCCAAGGCCAAGGGTTATCACGGGGATCACGGCAAGGCTTGTACGCAGTAATTCTGTGTCGCCTGAAAAGGCCCGCGCGTGCGGGCCTTTTTTTTGTGCCCGGCGTGAGCAGGGTTCAATCCAGTCGCTTGTGGAACAGGCGAATGGCCAGCGTGAGCATGACTGCGATGAACGCCACCAGGGCGACCGCGTCATGCCACAGATCACCCAGGTCAGCGCCGCGCAGCATGATGCCGCGGATCAGGCGCATGAAATGGGTTAGCGGCAAGGCCTCGGAAATCCACTGGGCGGGCAGCGGCATGCCGGCATAAGGGAACATGAAACCCGAGAGCAGGATCGATGGCAGGAACACAAAAAACGTCATCTGCATCGCCTGGAACTGCGAGCGTGCACGCGTCGAGATCAGCAGACCCAGCGACAGATTGGCGAGGATCAGCAGGCCCGACGCCAGGTAGACGTCCCACAGGCTGCCGCGGATCGGCACGCGAAACAGCCACACGCCCAGCAGTAGCACCACGGTGGTCTGCACCAGGCCGATCGCGGCATACGGAAGCACCTTGCCGATCATCAGCTCGGTGCGGCTGACCGGCGTGGTGATCAGCAACTCCATATTGCCGCGCTCGGTTTCGCGCACGATGGCGACGGCGGTGAACAGCACCATGGTCATGGTGAGGATGACGCCGATCAGTCCCGGCACGATGTTGACCGGCGAGCGGCGTTCCGGATTGTAGAAACTCACCACGCTGATCGGCGTTGGCGCAAGCGCGTGGAAATTGTCCGGCTGGTTGAGCGGGTACAGCGCCAGCTGTGCGGCAGCGGACTGGACGACGTTGTCGCTGCCGTCGACCATCACCTGGATGGCCTCGCGACCATCGAGCTTGCGACGCTCGAAGTCTGGCGGCACGGCGATGCCCACGCTGATGCGGCCCTCGCGAAGCAGGTCGACCAGCTGTTGCGGCGACTGCGCGCTGGCCTTGAGCTCGATGACGCCGCTGGCCAGCATGTCTTGTACGGCAGCGCGCGAGCCAGCCGTATGTGCCTGGTCGACGACTGCCGCCGGCAGATTGCGCAGGTTGAGATTGATGGCGTAGCCAAACAGCAGCAATTGCAGGATCGGCATGCCCATGATCATGGCGAGCGTGACGCGATCGCGCCGCATCTGGCGCAACTCCTTCACCATGATGGCCCACAGTCGTCGCAGATTCACGCCGCTCGCTCCTGAGGTCGACCGAGCCTGCGCGTGGCGACCACGAAGACGTCTTCGAGATTGGGTGCCACGGTCTGGATGTCCATGGAGGCATCGGCATCGCCAAGCGCATGGCGCAGGGTTTCCACGGTGACCTTGTCATCGCGCATCAGTACGCGCAGCTCGTTGCCGATCTGGGCCACGCTCAACACCTCGGGCCGGTCATCCAGCGCTGCCTTCGCCTGGCGAGGGGAGTGGGCGCGGATCACAAAGGTCCGGCCGAGCAACGTCTCGGTCAGTTCTTTGGGCGTGCCGTCGGCGACCAGGTTGCCGGTGTCGAGAATCGCCAGGCGATGGCAACGCTCGGCCTCGTCCATGTAGTGCGTGGATACCAGGATGGTGGTGCCGGCATCGGCGAGCTCGAACAGTTTTTCCCAGAAATCGCGTCGCGACTCGGGATCGACCGCGCTGGTGGGCTCGTCCAGGAATAGTAGTTCCGGCTTGTGCACGATGGCACCCGCCAGCGCCAGGCGCTGCTTTTGCCCGCCGCTCATGGTGCCGGCAAGTTGCTGCTGACGATCGTCCAGCCGATAGCGCTGCAACAGCTCGTCCACGCGTGCACGCGTCTCATGGCGCGACAAGCCCTGCACGGTGGCGAGAAATTCCAGGTTCTGGCGCACCGACAAGTCTTCGAACAGGGAGAACTTCTGCGTCATATAGCCAATGCGCCGCTTCAGCGCTTCGGCCTGTTCGGGGATGCGCAAGCCCAGTACGTCGATCTTGCCTTCGCTGGGTGTCAGCAGCCCGCACAGCATGCGTATCGTGGTGGATTTGCCCGAGCCGTTGGGCCCCAGAAATCCATAGACGCAGGCCCGCGGCACGTCCAGGTTGACGCTGTTCACGGCCACCAGCGCGCCGAAGCGCTTGGTCAGTCCCTGCGCGTGAATGGCGTTGTCAGTCATGGCTGGCTTTGCCCGGGAAGGCAACGGCAACGGGGAAGCCCTGGGGAAGATCGCGGGCATCGGTGCCCAGGGCAATCTCCGCCAGATAGCTCAGTCGCGTCGCGTCCTCGCCGCTCAAGGCGTAGTACGGCGTAAAGGTGGGCTCGCTGCGGATCATGCGCACCGTGCCATGGAATTGCTGCTTGCCGTCGTGCAGTTTGACGATCGCCTTGTCGCCGACCTTGATCGACGGACGCAGCGCCGACGGTACGTAGACGCGTGCATAGGGCGTGTCGCTGGCAAGCAGGATGACCAGCGGCGTGCCGGGCTGGGCCTGGTCGCCCAACTTGTAGGGCAGGCTGTCCACGCGTACATCGCGCGGCGCGGTCAGATCGAGCTTGTCCAGATCGACCGCTCGCGAAGCTGCGTTGGCGGTTGCCGCGGTCACGGCGGCGCGTGCCTGGGCGATGTCTTCCACGCGCGATCCGTTGACGAGCTGATCGAGCGCTGCACGATCGGCCGCCACGGCTGCGTCGGCATTGCCGGCCGAGGCTTTGGCGCGGTCAAGATCCGCCGCGGAGATGAATTGCTGTTTGCCCAGGGCGGACAGCCGTTGGTAATAGGCATTGGCGTCGCGGGACTGCGCCTGTGCGCCGGCAAGATTGGCACGCGCCTGGCGAATCTGCTCTTCACGCGGACCGCGTTGAAGTTCGAGCAAAGCCTGCTGCTGTTGTTGCAGGTCGGCGCGAGCGGAGTTGAGTGCGGCCTGCGTACGCGTGGTTTCCAGCTGCATGATGCGCGTGCCGGCGGGAACGTACTGGCCTTCGCGTACGTCGATTTTCACGATGTGCTCGGCCGCCGGCGCGGGTAGCGTGATGCGGTCGAATTCCACGGTGCCCAGCGTCTGCGGGGGCGAGTCTTGGCAGCCGGCCAGCAGCAGCGAGGCGACCAGCGTGGCGACCAAACGATGATGGATGTTCATGGCGGGACTCCCATGCCATGTTCGAGCAGGGCAAGCGCGTGGCGGACCAGCACGTCCGTGCCCAGGTCGGCCTGGAACATCTGCCGCCAGATCGGGGCGCTGGCCGCCGGGAACAACGTCAGGCCGATCAGCGATACGACCATCAGGCGTGGATCAAGCGAGGCATGGATCTGTCCGCGCTGCTGCGCCTGTGCAAAACGGCGGGCCAGCATCTGTGGCAGCTCGGGCCCGATGCGCGAAAGCAGGAGCTCCCGCAGGGCGCCGCCTTCGCACAGGACTTCGCGGACCCATAGCGAGGGAAACCATGGGAAGGCGTCGACCAGTCCCAGCACGCCCTGCACGAATTGCCTGGCCATGGCGTGCACGTCATCGCCTGCAGTGCTCACCACTTCGCGCAGGCTCATGACGGCGGGTAGCAGGCGTTCCTCGAACACGGCGTTCTGCAGGGCCGGTTTGCTGCCGAAGTAGTAATTGAGCATGGCGGGGGTCACGCCGGCTTCCTTGGCGATGTTGCGCAAGGAGGTCGCTGCGATGCCGTCCCGTACGAAGCAGGCGAGGGCCGCCTCGATCAAGCTGGCGCGCAAGTCGGGGCTGTCCGTGGTGGGGCGGCCAGGGGTGCGGCGGGCGGCCGACTGCGGAGGGCGTGGTTTGGTCGTCATGCCCATTAATTAATCATAGCTTTAATTAATTTTCAAGTGGCTGGAAGGTATAGGTATTTACCAATAAGAAAGGCCGGCATGAGCCGGCCTTTCGGGGTGGATTGAACGGCCGGTCAGCCGTTGGGCACCACCGGCAGACTGATGGAGCTGGCCGTCCCCGGGGAGTGCCATACGCGCTGCGTGGCCTTCCGGTAATCGGCCGGCTTCGCGTCGAAGATATTGGGCACGAAGGTCTGCGGATTGCGGTCGTACAACGGGAACAGGCTCGACTGCACCTGCACCATGATGCGGTGGCCGGGCTGGAACACGTGGTTGGTGGTGGGCAGGCCAAACGCGTAAAGCAGCGGTTGGTTGGGCGTCAGCGCTTGCGGATGTTCGAAGCTGGTGCGATAGCGGCCGCGGAAAATATCCAGCGACACGGCCAGCTCATAGCCGCCCATCTCGGGGTTGGACGGCACCGTATCCGGATAGACGTCGATCAGCTTCACCACCCAGTCGCTGTCGGTGCCGCTGGTGGAGGCATACAGATTCACCTGCGGCGCGCCACCGATATGCAGGGGCGCAGTGAGCGGTTCACTCACGTAGGTCAGCACGTCCGGACGTCCATCCACGAAACGCTGGTCGTTGACCAGCCAGCGCGTCCACGCATCGTGATCGGCGAAATGCACGGGGCGCGGCTGGTAAGGCACGGGCTTGGCCGGGTCGGAGGTGTACTCGTCGTATTTCGCGGCGTCGGATGCGGGTGCGGTAAACGAGAGCGAGCCGTTGCTGCCCAGATACAGCGACTTCGGTTTGTTGCTGCAACCCTTGTCACAGCTGAGCGGCCACGACTTATAGCGGTCCCAATGGTTTTCGCCGGTGTTGTAGATCAGCACCGGCGGCGTGTTTGCCTTCGGCGCGCCGGCGACCAGGTATTGATCGAAGAAGGGCTTGAGCACATCGCGGCGGAACTGCAATGCCGTGTCGCCATCCCACTGCAGCGGGCCCAGCGAACGCCCGTCGTAGTTCACCTGGCTGTGCCGCCATGGTCCCATCACCAGGAAGTTCTTGTCGTTGCCCTTGTCCTTGCCTTCGGTGGCGGCGTAGCTGTGGATCGCGCCCCACATGTCTTCCTGGTCCCACAATCCCTGCAGCCACATGGTGGGCACGGCCGCCGGCTGCCCGGCCATGATCTTGTCCAGCGCCTGGCCTTGCCAGAAGGCATCGTACGCGGGGTGTTCGTCGAGCTTGCGCCAGAACGGCAACTGCTCCAGGCCGTTTGCGCGCGCGTAATCGCCGGCGGAACCGGCGCTGAGGAAATTGCTGTAGTCGTCGTAGCCCACGCGCGGGATGCCGCCTTTCTTGCCGTCCTTCTTGCTGGTCTGGCCGTAGATGTAGTCGAAGTTGGTCTGGCGGTAGGCGCCGTAGTGGAACCAGTCGTCGCCCATCCAGCCGTCGACCATCGGGCTTTCCGGCGCGGCCACCTTGAGCGCCGGATGCGGATGGATCAGCGCCATCACCACGGTGAAGCCTTCATAGGAGGAGCCGAGCATGCCGACGCGGCCGTTCGATTCGGGCAGATTCTTCACCAGCCAGTCGATGGTGTCGTAGGCATCGGTGGAATGATCCACGTCGCTGGCGTTGAGCGGCCCGCGCAACGGACGCGTCATCACATAGTCGCCTTCGGAGCCGTACTTGCCGCGCACATCCTGGAACACGCGGATGTAGCCGCTGTGCACGAACACCTCGTCACCTTGCGGCAGGGTGGCATCCATATGCGGGGAGGTGAAGCGCTCGGCGCGGCCGCTCGCGTCGTACGGCGTGCGCGTCAACAGGATCGGCGCGTTGTGCGCGCTCTTTGGTATCACGATCACCGTATGCAGCTTCACGCCGTCGCGCATCGGTATCATCACCTCGCGTTTCACGTAGTCGTAGCCGGCGGCGTCGGCCGCGTAGGCCTTGGAGGTGATATCCGGCGTGAGCGGCGCCGTCTGCGCATGGACAAAGGAGACGCCGACAGTGGCGAGAGCAACGGCGAGCAGGGTACGGCGGATACGCATGAATCCTCCAGGCGAGCGGCTAGCGATAGCCGTTCGGGCGAGTGAGTGGATGGAGCCCCGGTACGACTGTAAGCGAGTGGCCCCCAAGCTCCCACCATGACTTCCTGCCTATACGATGCCCAGTGCGCAAGAATGGGAACGCTGCCGCCGAAGGCGCCGACCACACTGGGCCCACTCCCAGAGGAAGCCCAGTCATGAAAACCCATACGCGTCAGGACTATCTGCAACGCATCGATCGCGTGGTCGCCCTGCTCCAGTCGGCGGTGGCCCAGGGCGAAGCGCTGCCGGAGTTGGCGCAACTGGCGGCCGCTGCCCATCTTTCGCCGTTCCATTTTCATCGGATCTACCGCGCGCTCGCTGGCGAAACGATCGGCCAGACGGTTGCGCGCCTGCGCTGGCTGCGCGCCTTGCAGCTGTTGTCCGAGCCCGCCGAGCGTGTCACCGAGACGGCGCTGGCGGTGGGATACGAAACACCGCAGGCGTTTGCACGCGCGTTCCGGCAGGCCTTCGATGCCACGCCGAGCGAACTGCGCGGGCAGCAGGGACGACTGCACGAAGCGATGCAGCGCCTTCGTCGTCCCGCCAGGCAAGATGCGGCCGAGCAGGCCTTCGAGGTCGAAGTCGTCTCGGTCGAGCCTTTTCGCGTCGTGGCAACGCGCTATGAGGGCGCGCATCGCGAACTGGATCAGGCCTATGGACGTCTATTCGCCTGGGCCGCCGAGCGTGCGTTGTTGGAGCGCCTGACCGGCATCTACGGGATTGCCCACGATGGCGGCCCTGACGCGCGGCCCGACCACGGCGCCTTCGATTGTGCACTGGCCTTCGAGGGAAACGAGGTGCCAGGCGACTCGGAAACCAAGCCGCTGCAACTGGGCGGCGGCCTGTGGGCGCGCTGGCGCCACGTGGGCTCCTACGATGCACTGGGCGGGTTGACCGATCGCCTGATCGGCCACTGGTTGCCCGATAGCGGCTACGTTCTGCGCGATGAACATCCGTTCCGGCATTTCCTCGATGACCCCGAGGAAGTGCCGGAAGCCTCCTTGCGTGCGGACGTCTATTTGCCGGTCGCGCGCTGCTGAGCCGATGCGCGGATCATCCGGCCGTCTCGGCCCAGGGATCGTAGCTGCCGAACCACCACAGGTGACCTTCCAGGTCGCGGCAGCTATAACCGGCGCCGCCGTATTCCTTCTCGGCGTACTCGTCGATGATGATGGCGCCGGCGGCTTTGGCCTGTTCGTAGTGCGCCTTGCAATCCTTGACGATCACGCAAGGGCACTGCGTCTCGCGTCCATCGACCTGGTCAGGCTGCACCATGCGTCGACCGAACTCGTTGTCGTTGACCGAGCCGAGCATCAACATGCCGCTGCCGTAGGTGAGCTGCGCGTGGGCCACGCCGCCCTGGTCATCGTCGTAGACCGCTTGTTGGTGGAAGCCAAATGCCTTGCACAGCCAGTCGATGGCGGCGTGCGCATCGCGATAGCGCAGACAGGGAATGATGGTGCTGCCGGTAGCGTGTGGCGTGCTCATGGGCGTGCTCCGTGACAGGGATGGGCCGAGCGTACCCTGTTGTGCGGCCATGTCTTGTCGATTTTCCGAGTGCCGCTCAGGCGCTGCGGTCGCTCTCTACCGCGCGGGGCCAGCTACGGCGCACGCCTTCCAGCTTCTCGTCCAGCCGGGCGCGGTTGCGGCCAGCCAACTTGGCCCGGTACATGGCCAGATCCGAGCGCTCCACCAGGGTGTCGACCGTGTCTTCGTGCGTGCGCATGGCAATGCCGATGCTCACGCTGAGCACCAGGCCAGTCTGGTTCACCGGTATCTCCAGGCGATAGACGCGGCGGCATAGCCGCGTGGCCACCTGCATGGCCTGGTTCTGTTCGATGCCAAACAGCATGGCTACGAACTCTTCGCCGCCGTAGCGACCCAGCAGGTCGTGCGGGCGCAGTTCGTTGCGCAAGGCCTCGGCCACCGCGACCAGGGCGCGGTCGCCAGCCGCATGGCCCTGGCGGTCGTTGAGCATCTTGAAGTGATCGAGATCGAGGAAGAGCAGGGCGATCGGTTGCGTCCCGCAATTGCCCAGCACCTTTTGCACGCTCTCCGTCCAGGCACGCCGGTTGAGCACATTGGTAAGCGCGTCGTTGTCGGCCAGCTCCTGCACCACATGGCGGTCACGCCGCATCATCAGGGCGCGATCAGCGAGTCCCAGCGAAAGCACGATGGCTTCAAATGCTCCCGCGGCGAGGCAGGCATCGCCCAGCCAGGTGACATCCGGCAGCATGCCGGTCATTTGCGAGCTGTACAGCGCGGTGAGCGCGAGCAGAGGGGTCCAGCCGACCAGGAAGAACCAGGCTGGGCGAGAGCCCTGCACGGCGGCAACCACGGCGGCACTGAGCAGCAACAGCGTGCCGATCACCAGCAAGGGCGTCACCAGTACCTGGGCGGTCTGCTGCAGTACCGCGACCTGGCTGTTGTCGAGCAACACCAGCAGCGGCATGCCCACGGCCAGCGCCACGGTCGGCGTCTGCAGGATGGCTGCATAGCGTGGCAATTCGCAGAAGCGTGAGACGAACATGGCCGCAAAGGCGAGCGACAAGGCCATCGCCGACGAAGCGATCATCGGCGCCACGCCGCCCAGCCAGGTCAGCTCCAGCGGATGGAACAGATAGCCCGTCTGCACGCCCTGGATCAGGGCGTAGCAGAGCACGTAACCGGCATACCAGGCGAACGTGCTATCGCGCAGCATCAGTGCGAGGCACAGCGCCATCAGCGACATGGCCACCATGACGGCGAAGCAGGCGCTGGCGAAGGCCAGCCATTGCGCATCGGTCAGCAGATATTCGTTCCACGGCTGCAGATGAAAACCGGCGACGGCATGGTTGACCGTACCCGGCTCGATCTTCATCAGGATGGGCGAAGAAGCCGGCGTGTCGGCGCTGATGCGGTAGGCCAGGCGGCCGTTGCCGTGGGCGGTGGCCATAAAGTCGTCGAGCGACATCCTCAGCGACGAGCCGTCGGCATTGAACAGCGTCACCGGCGCCAGCGGCGGGGGATAGACGGAAAGCACCCGCTCTTCGTTCACGAGTGGGGGTTGTGGCTGCAGCACCACCCAGGTGCCCAGCCCGCGACGGGAGAACCGCTGCAGCAGATTGGGATCGAAACCGACCAACTCGCCCCGATGATAGGCATCCAACACCGACTGCGGGGTATCGCCAGGCATGACTTCTCGCGCCGCACCGGTGAGGGCCGTGGCGGCATGCGCCGAGCAGGCGAACAACAGCAGGGCGAGGATGCCCAGCATCCGCCCGTAGCGACGCGTCGCGATGGTCGCGAGTGGCCCAACCATGTACCGGTCCCCCTTCTTCGCACCGCTCCGCTGTGGGAGTCGTACGCAGCTTTATGGCCGATCCGGTCAATCCTGTGAGCAGAAACCCGCGTTACCGGTGGCGCGGGCAGGGCATCATCCGTGCGTGTTGCCAAGGCCGCCATGGCTGGCGGCGCCTTGTTGGAACCAATAACGCCAAGACTCGATGGGCGGTATGGAAGGCTATAAGGCCATCATGCCACAAGGCCAGAGCAGCCGTGTGACGGAGGTTTATCACGAGGGGTTCACTGCCTGCAATGCCATGCTCTATGCCTTTCGGCGACTTCCAATTCCACTCTCTGGGAGCTAGGCAATGAGCAACGAGAAGATCCGTGTGGCCGTTCTGGTGGGCAGCCTGCGCAAGGATTCCTTCAACCGGAAGCTGGCCCGCGCCGTGGAGGCGCTGGCTCCGCCGGAGCTGAGCTTCGAACACATCCGCATCGACAACCTGCCGCTGTACAACCAGGATTTCGATACCGACTACCCTGCCGAAGGCAAACGCCTCAAGCAGGAGATAGGCGCCGCCGATGCACTGCTGTTCGTGACTGCGGAATACAATCGCTCGATCCCTGGTGTGCTCAAAAACGCCATCGACATCGCATCGCGTCCTTGGGGCACCAATTCATTCGCGGGCAAGCCGGCGGCCGTGATCGGCGTCTCCGTGGGCGCCCAGGGCGGCGCGATGGCGCAGCAGCATCTGCGCAACGTACTGGCCTATCTCGACGTGCCCACGCTCGCTCAGCCCGAGGTGTTCATCCACGCCAAGGACGGTCTTTTCGCCGAGGACGGCTCGATCGCCAACGAGGGCACGCAGAAATTCCTGCAGGGCTTCATGGATCGCTATGTCGCCTGGGTGAAACGCCACCGCCAGGATGGCGTCCGAGCCCGGTGAGCCGGAACGTGCTGCGCTGCCTCTGCCAGAACACGGGCGGCGCAACCGGCCCGGGCGCATCACATATCGGCACTGACACCTGAGCCGCAAATCTTTTCCAGCAGCTGCGTCTGTACGTTGCGCACCGTCTGGCTCGCACCTGGCCGACTGCGCGCATAGCGGCCATCGGCATGCAGCAGCCAGGTACTGGAGTTGTCGGAAAGATAAAGTTCCAGCTCCTTCTTCAGGCGGCTCTGCAGCTTCTTTCCTTCCACCGGAAAACCGGTTTCCACGCGGCGATCCAGGTTGCGTTCCATCAGATCGGCGCTGGCCAGATAGAACTTCTCTTCGCCGCCATTGAGGAACCAGTACACGCGGCTGTGCTCCAGAAAGCGGCCCACGATGGAACGCACGCGGATATTGTGCGAGATGCCCGGCACACCCGGACGCAGGCAGCACATGCCGCGCACGATCAGGTCGATCTTCACGCCGGCGATGCTGGCCTTGTAGAGCGCGCGAATCATCTTGGCATCGGTGACCGCATTGACCTTGATGATGATCTGCGCCGGCTTGCCGGCCGCCGCATGCGCGGTCTCGCGCGCGATCAATTCCAGCAGCGTCTTCTTCAGCGTGAACGGTGCGTGCAACAGCTTTTTCATCTGCAGCAGCTTGCCCATGCCGGTGAGCTGGCTGAAAAGCTTGTGCACGTCTTCGCACAGCGCCTGGTCGGAGGTGAGCAGGCTGTAGTCGGTGTAAAGGCGCGCGTTGCCGGTGTGATAGTTGCCGGTACCCAGGTGCGCATAACGCACCAGTTCCTCGCCTTCGCGACGCTGGATCAGCATCAGCTTGGCATGCGTCTTCACGCCGACCACGCCGTAGATCACCATGGCGCCGGCCT
Organism: Dyella sp. 2YAF14; assembly: GCF_052114725.1. NCBI lineage: Bacteria > Pseudomonadati > Pseudomonadota > Gammaproteobacteria > Lysobacterales > Rhodanobacteraceae > Dyella > Dyella sp. 2YAF14. The sequence goes on from NZ_JBFRFH010000008.1 coordinate 177,630, forward strand.
GTTGCAGGCGCGAGGCCAGGGTGAGATTGGACTCCTCGTCAAAGCGCGCGCGCAGCTCGATGACGACGGTCACTTCCTTGCCCGAACGCGCTGCGTCCACCAGCGCGTCGACGATTTCGGAATTCGCGCCGCTGCGATACAGCGTCTGCTTGATCGCCAGCACGGTCGGGTCTTTCGCGGCCTGGTGCAGCAGATCGACCACCGGCGCAAACGACTCGTATGGATGCAGCAGCAACACATCCTGCCGGCCAATCACCTGGAACAGGTCCTCGGCCTTTTTCAAAGCCTTGGGAATGGACGGCGTGAACGGCGGGTATTGCAGTTCCGGGCGCAGCGTCTTGGTGATCAATCCGAACAGGCGCGCCAGGTTCACCGGACCGTTCACCTCGTACATCTCGGCGGCGGTCAGGCCGAACTGGCGCAGCAGGTAGTCGGTCAGTTCGGTGGGGCAGTTGTCCGCCACTTCGAGTCGCACGGCATCGCCAAAGCGGCGCGAATACAGCTCGCCGCGCAACGCGCGGGCAAGGTCTTCGACGTCTTCCGGGTCGAGGGTGAGGTCGGCATTGCGGGTCAGGCGGAACTGGTAACAACCGCGAACCGACATGCCCGGGAACAGTTCCTCGGTATGCGCATGAATGATCGAGGACAGCAGCACGAAGTTCTCGCCGCCCTCGCATACCTCGTCGGGCAGGCGAATCAGTCGCGGCAGTACGCGCGGCGCCGGCACGATGGCCAGGCCCGAATCGCGGCCGAACGCATCGGTGCCTTCCAGCTGCACGATGAAGTTGAGGCTCTTGTTCACCAGCAACGGAAACGGGTGGGTGGGATCGAGTCCGATCGGCGTCACCAGCGGGGCGACTTCGTGGCGGAAGTAACGACGCACCCACAGTTTCTGTTTGTGCGACCACTCGTTGCGGCGAACGATGCGGATACCGTTGCGCGCCAGCTCCGGCAGGATGTTGTCGTTGAGGATCGCGTACTGCCGTTCGATCTGCTTGTGCGTGATCTCGCTGATCTCGGCCAACGCCTTGCGTGGCGCCACGCCGTCGGATCCGACGATTTCGTGATCGAAGGCGATCTGGCTCTTCAGGCCCGCCACGCGGATCTCGAAGAACTCGTCCAGGTTGCTGGAGAAGATCAACAGGAACTTCAGCCGCTCGAGGATCGGCTTGCTTTCGTCCAGCGCCTGCTCCAGCACGCGGATGTTGAATTGCAGTTGCGACAGTTCGCGATTTATATACAGGGTGGGATCGTTCAAGTCCGGCGCAGCGCTCGCGGCAGGCGCCTGGACGGGTGCGGCGGGCACCTGTTCGGTGATGGCGGCGTCGCGCTCTGCGCTGGTTCGGACGACATCGGTACTCATCGGTTCACCGTTCGATGGGCGGGCGCGAGACTGGCTGCGCTATCCGCGAATGGAAAGCATGGTAAGCCGTCAATTGCGACCGGGCCATGGCAGGAAAGCGCAGACGTGTGCGCTGTCATAAGACCGACATATTGCCCATCGCATCTGACGAACCTGTGACAGTGCATAGTCGGATGTTATGGAGCCGTGATTGCCGCCGATAATCATTTGTGGGAGCGCACCCTGTGCGCGACGGGCGTGCCTCTCCGTAGCGTCGTCGCAGCACGCCTGTCGCGCACAGGGTGCGCTCCCACACAGATATCGCCAGCGCAACGGTTTATCCCAAGGGCGTCGCCAGATACCGGCTCGGCGCCATCCCCAACACACGCCGGAACGCCGCCGTAAACGCACTGGGATTGCCATAGCCCAGATCGACCGCCACCTGCGTGATCGCCTCGCCATTGCTCAGTCGCGTCAAGGCCGACAACAGGCATGCCTGCTGACGCCAGGCGGTGAAGCTCATGCCGGTTTCTTCGCGGAAAGTGCGCGTGAAATGACGCCGACTCATGCCGGCACGGTGTGCCATGTCGTCGATCTTCACTTCCTGCGAAGGCTGTTCCAGCAGATGGCGGCAGAGCGCGGCGAGACGCTTTTCGCGCGGCAGCGGCGTACTGAGCGGCAGCACCGGCATGCGGCGGATCTCATCGAGCAGCAACGCCATCACGCGTCCGTCGCGGCCGTCCAGATCGTATTCGGCCGGCAAATCCACTGCCTCCATCAGCAATTCGTGGAGCAGGGGAGAGACGCTGATGACCTGGCAACGTGGTGAGAGGCCGGCATGCTCGACAGCTTCGGGCGTGACGTAGGCGCTGCGCGTGGACACCGGTCCGGCCATCAACACCTCGTGCGAGACGCCGGGCGGTATCCACAGCGCGCGCCGCGGCGGCACCACCCAGCTGCCTTCACTGGTGATGGTGGTGATCACCCCGGTGGAGGCGTACAGCAGCTGGCCGCGACGGTGCGAATGCGGGGGCAGTACATAGTGCGGGGGATAGTCGTTACCGGTCGCGATGACGTCGCGGGGCGTCTGGTCATAGGCTTCGGCACGGGCGTTACGCATGAGCTTGGCCCATTTTCGACAGAAATTGACCCGGTTGCGTGTGCGGGCCGGACTCGCTCACTTTAAGGTGACGTTCCCGGCGGCGCAACCGCGTCGCCTTGCCGCACACGTTCCCTCACGAGCCCCCATGCAAACCCGCGTCGAAGACATGCCGTTGGCCGCCGTGCCGCCCGCCAGCCAAGCCACCGAACACGCTACCGAGTTCAGGATCCTCGGCGCGATCAGCTTCTCGCACCTGCTCAACGACATGATCCAGTCGCTGATCCTGGCGATCTATCCGATCCTCAAGAGCGGCTTCAATCTCAGCTTTGCGCAGATCGGCCTGATCACGCTGACCTATCAGATCACGGCCTCGCTGCTGCAGCCGGCGGTGGGTCTGGTCACTGACAAGAAGCCGATGCCGTATTCCTTGCCGGTGGGCATGGGTTTCACTTTGTGCGGCTTGTTGCTGCTCGCCACCGCGCCCAACTTCACCGTGTTGCTGATCGCCGCGGCCCTGGTGGGTACCGGCTCTTCAGTGTTCCATCCCGAATCCTCGCGCGTGGCGCGCATGGCCTCGGGCGGTCGCCACGGCTTGGCACAGTCGCTGTTCCAGGTCGGCGGCAACGCCGGTGCATCACTGGGGCCGTTGCTGGCGGCGTGGATCATCGTTCCGCATGGCCGGGGCAGCGTGGCGTGGTTCTCGCTCGCCGCGCTGCTCGCCATCGTGGTGCTGCTGCAGGTGAGCCGGTGGTATCGCGATCACTACGCCGAGCGCGGCAAGGCCAAAGCCAGGCGCGAGTCGCATCTCGTGCTGACCAAGTCGCAGGTGGCGTGGTCGCTGCTGATCCTCGGACTGCTGATCTTCTCCAAGTACTTCTATCTGGCGAGCCTGAGCAGTTACTACACGTTCTACCTGATGCACCGCTTCGGCGTGTCCGTGCAGAGTGCGCAGACACACCTGTTCGTGTTCCTGTTCGCCGTGGCGGCCGGTTCCTTGATCGGTGGCCCGGTGGGCGATCGCATCGGCCGCAAATGGGTGATCTGGGCATCGATCCTCGGCGTCGCACCCTTCACCCTGCTGCTGCCACATGCCAGCCTGTTCTGGACGGGCGTGCTCACGGTGATCATCGGCTTGATCCTCGCCTCGGCCTTCTCCGCCATCCTGGTCTACGCGCAGGAACTGATTCCTGGCCGCGTGGGGATGGTGTCCGGGCTGTTCTTCGGTTTCGCCTTCGGCATGGGCGGCATCGGCGCCGCGGTGTTGGGACATATCGCCGATGCGCGTGGCATCGAATACGTCTACGGCTTGTGCGCGTATCTGCCACTGATCGGCATCATCACGGCGTTCTTGCCGAATCTGGAACGCAAGACAGCGTAAGCGCGCGCGACGCCACACCTGTGGGAGCGCACCCTGTGCGCGACGGGTCGGCGGTGCACAAACGCTGGCGTTCCGTGGTCGCGCACAAGTGCGCTCCTACAAGGACGCGGTGCGCTGAAGGTAGCGCTCTGTAGGTTTGTCGGGCACAGGGTGCCCTCCCACAGGGGAGGGGCCGGGTCTGCCGTCAAACGACGACCGGCTCCAGCTGCACACCATTGCGGTGTTCCTGCTTAATTTGGAGCGCAAGACGGCGTAATCGAGCGCGACGCCCACACCTGTGGGAGCGCACCCTGTGCGCGACGGGTCGGCGGTGCACAAACGCTGGCGTTCCGTGGTCGCGCACAAGTGCGCTCCTGCAAGAGGCGGTGCATTGAAGGTAGCGCTCTGTAGGTTTGTCGGGCACAGGGTGCCCTCCCACAGGGGAGGGGCCGGGTCTGCCGTCAAACGACGACCGGCTCCAGCTGCACACCATTGCGGTGTTCCTGCTTAATTTTGGAGCGCAAGACGGCGTAATCGTGCGCGACGCCTCACCTGTGGGAGCGCACCCTGTGCGCGACGGGTCGGCGGTGCGCAAACGCTTGCGTTCCGTGGTCGCGCACAAGTGCGCTCCTACAAGGACGCGGTGCGCTGAAGGTTTCGCTCTGTAGGTTTGTCGGGCACAGGGTGCCCTCCCACAGGGGAGGGGCCGGGTTTGCCGTCAAACGACGACCGGCTCCAGCTGCACACCATTGCGGTGTTCCTGCTTAATTTTGGAGCGCAAGACGGCGTAATCGTGCGCGACGCCCACACCTGTGGGAGCGCACCCTGTGCGCGACGGGTCGGCGGTGCGCAAACGCTTGCGTTCCGTGGTCGCGCACAAGTGCGCTCCTACAAGGACGCGGTGCGCTGGAGGTTGCGCTCTGTAGGTTTGTCGGGCACAGGGTGCCCTCCCACAGGGGAGGGGCCGGGTCTGCCG